>NZ_JACKZK010000001.1:0-784621 GCF_014230245.1 Pseudomonas sp. MSSRFD41
TTCCAATGCTCTATGGTCGTCAAGAAATTCTGTAGCTGAGCCGTTGTTTGGGCAACGTTCCAGCGAATGGGCATGCAATAGGTTCGTGTGTCAAACTTTCGGTTGGTCATCTTCACACACCGCAATCTGGTCTCTGTCGAGTTCGCAAATTGCTTGGGTGTTATATGGTCAAGCCTCACGGGCAATTAGTATTGGTTAGCTCAACGCCTCACAGCGCTTACACACCCAACCTATCAACGTCGTAGTCTTCGACGGCCCTTTAGGGGATTCAAGATCCCAGTGAGATCTCATCTTGAGGCGAGTTTCCCGCTTAGATGCTTTCAGCGGTTATCTCTTCCGAACATAGCTACCCGGCAATGCCACTGGCGTGACAACCGGAACACCAGAGGTTCGTCCACTCCGGTCCTCTCGTACTAGGAGCAGCCCCTCTCAAATCTCAAACGTCCACGGCAGATAGGGACCGAACTGTCTCACGACGTTCTAAACCCAGCTCGCGTACCACTTTAAATGGCGAACAGCCATACCCTTGGGACCGGCTTCAGCCCCAGGATGTGATGAGCCGACATCGAGGTGCCAAACACCGCCGTCGATATGAACTCTTGGGCGGTATCAGCCTGTTATCCCCGGAGTACCTTTTATCCGTTGAGCGATGGCCCTTCCATACAGAACCACCGGATCACTAAGACCTACTTTCGTACCTGCTCGACGTGTTTGTCTCGCAGTCAAGCGCGCTTTTGCCTTTATACTCTGCGACCGATTTCCGACCGGTCTGAGCGCACCTTCGTACTCCTCCGTTACTCTTTAGGAGGAGACCGCCCCAGTCAAACTACCCACCATACACTGTCCTCGATCCGGATAACGGACCTGAGTTAGAACCTCAAGGTTGCCAGGGTGGTATTTCAAGGATGGCTCCATGAGAACTGGCGTCCCCACTTCAAAGCCTCCCACCTATCCTACACAAGCAAGCTCAAAGTCCAGTGCAAAGCTATAGTAAAGGTTCACGGGGTCTTTCCGTCTAGCCGCGGATACACTGCATCTTCACAGCGATTTCAATTTCACTGAGTCTCGGGTGGAGACAGCGCCGCCATCGTTACGCCATTCGTGCAGGTCGGAACTTACCCGACAAGGAATTTCGCTACCTTAGGACCGTTATAGTTACGGCCGCCGTTTACCGGGGCTTCGATCAAGAGCTTCGCTTGCGCTAACCCCATCAATTAACCTTCCGGCACCGGGCAGGCGTCACACCCTATACGTCCACTTTCGTGTTTGCAGAGTGCTGTGTTTTTAATAAACAGTCGCAGCGGCCTGGTATCTTCGACCGGCATGGGCTTACGGAGCAAGTCCTTCACCCTCACCGGCGCACCTTCTCCCGAAGTTACGGTGCCATTTTGCCTAGTTCCTTCACCCGAGTTCTCTCAAGCGCCTTGGTATTCTCTACCTAACCACCTGTGTCGGTTTGGGGTACGGTTCCTGGTTATCTGAAGCTTAGAAGCTTTTCTTGGAAGCATGGCATCAACCACTTCGTCACCTAAAAGGTAACTCGTCATCAGCTCTCGGCCTTGAAATCCCGGATTTTCCTAAGATCTCAGCCTACCACCTTAAACTTGGACAACCAACGCCAAGCTGGCCTAGCCTTCTCCGTCCCTCCATCGCAATAACCAGAAGTACAGGAATATTAACCTGTTTTCCATCGACTACGCTTTTCAGCCTCGCCTTAGGGACCGACTAACCCTGCGTCGATTAACGTTGCGCAGGAAACCTTGGTCTTTCGGCGTGCGAGTTTTTCACTCGCATTGTCGTTACTCATGTCAGCATTCGCACTTCTGATACCTCCAGCAAGCTTCTCAACTCACCTTCACAGGCTTACAGAACGCTCCTCTACCGCATCACTTACGTGATACCCGTAGCTTCGGTGTATGGTTTGAGCCCCGTTACATCTTCCGCGCAGGCCGACTCGACTAGTGAGCTATTACGCTTTCTTTAAAGGATGGCTGCTTCTAAGCCAACCTCCTAGCTGTCTAAGCCTTCCCACATCGTTTCCCACTTAACCATAACTTTGGGACCTTAGCTGACGGTCTGGGTTGTTTCCCTTTTCACGACGGACGTTAGCACCCGCCGTGTGTCTCCCATGCTCGGCACTTCTAGGTATTCGGAGTTTGCATCGGTTTGGTAAGTCGGGATGACCCCCTAGCCGAAACAGTGCTCTACCCCCTAGAGTGATACATGAGGCGCTACCTAAATAGCTTTCGAGGAGAACCAGCTATCTCCGAGCTTGATTAGCCTTTCACTCCGATCCACAGGTCATCCGCTAACTTTTCAACGGTAGTCGGTTCGGTCCTCCAGTCAGTGTTACCTAACCTTCAACCTGCCCATGGATAGATCGCCCGGTTTCGGGTCTATACCCAGCGACTAAACGCCCTATTAAGACTCGCTTTCGCTACGCCTCCCCTATTCGGTTAAGCTCGCCACTGAATATAAGTCGCTGACCCATTATACAAAAGGTACGCAGTCACAGAACAAAGTCTGCTCCCACTGCTTGTACGCATACGGTTTCAGGATCTATTTCACTCCCCTCTCCGGGGTTCTTTTCGCCTTTCCCTCACGGTACTAGTTCACTATCGGTCAGTCAGTAGTATTTAGCCTTGGAGGATGGTCCCCCCATATTCAGACAAGGTTTCTCGTGCCCCGTCCTACTCGATTTCACTTCTAAGATCCTTTCGCGTACAGGGCTATCACCCACTATGGCCGCACTTTCCAGAGCGTTCCGCTAAAATCAAAGAAGCTTAAGGGCTAGTCCCCGTTCGCTCGCCACTACTAAGGGAATCTCGGTTGATTTCTTTTCCTCAGGGTACTTAGATGTTTCAGTTCCCCTGGTTCGCCTCTTGCACCTATGTATTCAGTGCAAGATAACCATCTTATGATGGTTGGGTTCCCCCATTCAGAGATCTCCGGATCAAAGTCTGTTTGCCGACTCCCCGAAGCTTATCGCAGGCTACCACGTCTTTCATCGCCTCTGACTGCCAAGGCATCCACCGTATGCGCTTCTTCACTTGACCATATAACCCCAAGCAATCTGGTTATACTGTGAAGACGACATTCGCCGAAAGTTTGAATTCACAAACTTTACCTTAGCCTGATCCACCACCAGTGAAAGTAGTGGTCAGTCTATCTTTCTATCACATACCCAAATTTTTAAAGAACGATCTAATCAAAAGACTAGAAATCAACATTCGATTTGAATGCTCATTTCTAAGCTTTCCGAAGCAGTTTATGGTGGAGCCAAGCGGGATCGAACCGCTGACCTCCTGCGTGCAAGGCAGGCGCTCTCCCAGCTGAGCTATGGCCCCATAACAAAATTGGTGGGTCTGGGCAGATTCGAACTGCCGACCTCACCCTTATCAGGGGTGCGCTCTAACCAACTGAGCTACAGACCCAATTTCGAGCTTGTAACTGTTAGCTTGGAGCTATCAGCTTGGAGCTTAAAGCTGCTTCTATCGTCTTCTTCAATGAATCAAGCAATTCGTGTGGGAGCTTATGAAGCAGCTGATGTCGTCGATTAAGGAGGTGATCCAGCCGCAGGTTCCCCTACGGCTACCTTGTTACGACTTCACCCCAGTCATGAATCACACCGTGGTAACCGTCCTCCCGAAGGTTAGACTAGCTACTTCTGGTGCAACCCACTCCCATGGTGTGACGGGCGGTGTGTACAAGGCCCGGGAACGTATTCACCGCGACATTCTGATTCGCGATTACTAGCGATTCCGACTTCACGCAGTCGAGTTGCAGACTGCGATCCGGACTACGATCGGTTTTGTGGGATTAGCTCCACCTCGCGGCTTGGCAACCCTCTGTACCGACCATTGTAGCACGTGTGTAGCCCAGGCCGTAAGGGCCATGATGACTTGACGTCATCCCCACCTTCCTCCGGTTTGTCACCGGCAGTCTCCTTAGAGTGCCCACCATAACGTGCTGGTAACTAAGGACAAGGGTTGCGCTCGTTACGGGACTTAACCCAACATCTCACGACACGAGCTGACGACAGCCATGCAGCACCTGTGTCAGAGTTCCCGAAGGCACCAATCCATCTCTGGAAAGTTCTCTGCATGTCAAGGCCTGGTAAGGTTCTTCGCGTTGCTTCGAATTAAACCACATGCTCCACCGCTTGTGCGGGCCCCCGTCAATTCATTTGAGTTTTAACCTTGCGGCCGTACTCCCCAGGCGGTCAACTTAATGCGTTAGCTGCGCCACTAAAGTCTCAAGGACCCCAACGGCTAGTTGACATCGTTTACGGCGTGGACTACCAGGGTATCTAATCCTGTTTGCTCCCCACGCTTTCGCACCTCAGTGTCAGTATCAGTCCAGGTGGTCGCCTTCGCCACTGGTGTTCCTTCCTATATCTACGCATTTCACCGCTACACAGGAAATTCCACCACCCTCTACCATACTCTAGCTTGCCAGTTTTGGATGCAGTTCCCAGGTTGAGCCCGGGGCTTTCACATCCAACTTAACAAACCACCTACGCGCGCTTTACGCCCAGTAATTCCGATTAACGCTTGCACCCTCTGTATTACCGCGGCTGCTGGCACAGAGTTAGCCGGTGCTTATTCTGTCGGTAACGTCAAAACAGCAAGGTATTAACTTACTGCCCTTCCTCCCAACTTAAAGTGCTTTACAATCCGAAGACCTTCTTCACACACGCGGCATGGCTGGATCAGGCTTTCGCCCATTGTCCAATATTCCCCACTGCTGCCTCCCGTAGGAGTCTGGACCGTGTCTCAGTTCCAGTGTGACTGATCATCCTCTCAGACCAGTTACGGATCGTCGCCTTGGTGAGCCATTACCTCACCAACTAGCTAATCCGACCTAGGCTCATCTGATAGCGCAAGGCCCGAAGGTCCCCTGCTTTCTCCCGTAGGACGTATGCGGTATTAGCGCCCCTTTCGGGACGTTATCCCCCACTACCAGGCAGATTCCTAGGCATTACTCACCCGTCCGCCGCTGAATCCGTGAGCAAGCTCACTTCATCCGCTCGACTTGCATGTGTTAGGCCTGCCGCCAGCGTTCAATCTGAGCCATGATCAAACTCTTCAGTTCAATACTGCTTGGGTTTTTAAGAAACCCTAAACTTGGCTCAGCAATCTCAAATGACTATGTGATTTCTCGCATGGTCACTCGTGATGCTGATAATCTTTTTGACTATCAGTCTGACTACACAAGCACCCACACGAATTGCTTGATTCAGTTGTTAAAGAGCGGTTGGTCAAGATCTTTCGTCTCAACCGAGGCGCGCATTCTACAGCAGCCTCATTTACTGTCAAGTGATTTTTTAAGAAGTTTTCAAAGTTTCCTTTGCAACTTCAACCACTTGCGCTTCCGATCTCTCGTTAGCGGGAGGCGAATTCTACAGCGTTACTCGCTGCTGTCAACACCTCTTTTTAACCGCTTTCGATCGAGAGGATCGAAACGCTGACAAGGCCACTTTCGCTGCCTCACCAGCTGCTTTCGGGCTTCGATGAACTGAAGCGTGACCGCTGTCGAAATCTTCGTAACTCATTGAATCTCAAGGAGTTTTCCGTTTCGACTGCGCCGGAAGTGGGGCGAATTATAGAGACATTAAACTCGCCGTCAACACTTATTTTCAGTTTTCCATGAATAACGCCCGGAACGCCTTAAAAGGCTGTCCCGGGCAGCGTTACATGGAACGCAAAGCGCTTCTCTATATATAAGAAGGAAAGCCCTACAACACTCCCGACCGCTTCAAGCTATCCACGGCCTCGGCCTGCATGCCCAGCACGCGCTGCAGAACTTGCTGCGTATGTTCGCCCAGCAGAGGAGGGGCCTGACGATATTCCACCGGCGTCTCGGAGAGACGAATAGGGCTGGCCACCTGGGGCACCCTCCCCGCCAAGGCATGCGGCAACTCCACGGCCAGGCCACGGGACACCACCTGCGGATCGGCGAACACCTGGGCCAGGTCGTTGATCGGCCCACACGGCACCCCAGCCTGCTCCAGCTGGCTGACCCACTGCGCCGTAGTCTTGAACACCGTCGCCTGGCGGATCAGCGGAATCAGCACCGCGCGATTGGCCACCCGTAGCTTGTTGGTGGCGAACCGAGGGTCATCCGCCCACTGCGGCTGGCCCGCCACTTCGGCAAACTTGCGAAACTGCCCGTCATTACCCACGGTAAGGATGAAGTCGCCATCCGCCGTCGGAAAATCCTGATAGGGCACTATATTAGGATGGGCATTACCCAGGCGCTTGGGCGCGACTCCCGTCGTCAGGTAGTTCATCGCCTGGTTCGCCAGGCAGGCGACCTGGACATCCAGCAGCGCCATGTCGATATGCTGCCCGCCACCGCCCTGGTCCCGGTGAGCCAGGGCAGCCAGGATCGCCACCGTCGAATAGAGCCCTGTCAGGATGTCGGTCAAGGCCACGCCGACCTTCACCGGCCCGGCACCTTCATCACCCTCGGGGCGACCGGTCAGGCTCATCAGCCCACCCAGCCCCTGGATCATGAAGTCATAACCCGCCCGCTTGGCATAAGGCCCCGTCTGGCCGAACCCGGTGATCGAGCAATAGATCAGGCGCGGATTGATCGCCTTCAGCGACTCATAGTCCAAGCCATAGGCCGCCAGGCCGCCCACCTTGAAATTCTCGATGACGATGTCCGACTTGGCCGCCAGTTCGCGCACCAGTTGCTGGCCCTCCGGGCGAGTGAAGTCGATGGTCACCGATTGCTTGTTACGGTTGGCCGACAAGTAATAGGCAGCCTCCGTGGTGTTCTCGCCATAGGCGTCCTTGAGGAAGGGCGGGCCCCAGGCGCGGGTGTCGTCACCGTTGCCCGGGCGCTCGACCTTGATGACCTCGGCCCCCAAGTCCGCCAGGATCTGGCCGGACCATGGCCCGGCCAGGACGCGCGATAAATCCAGTACCCGCAGATGCGATAACGCGCCCATGGCCGCTCTCCTATCAATAGAACGCCTGGATACCGGTCTGCGCGCGCCCCAGGATCAGCGCATGCACGTCATGGGTGCCCTCATAAGTGTTGACCACCTCCAGGTTCACCAAGTGACGGGCGATGCCGAACTCGTCGGAAATACCGTTGCCGCCCAGCATGTCGCGCGCCATGCGGGCAATCTCCAGGGACTTGCCGCAGGAGTTGCGCTTCATGATCGAAGTGATTTCCACCGCCGCAGTACCTTCATCCTTCATCCGGCCCAGGCGCAGGCAGCCTTGCAGGGCGAGGGTGATCTCGGTCTGCATGTCCGCCAGCTTCTTCTGGATCAGCTGGGTCGCCGCCAGGGGACGGCCGAACTGCTGGCGATCCAGGGTGTACTGGCGAGCGGTGTGCCAGCAGAACTCGGCGGCGCCCAGGGCGCCCCAGGAAATACCGTAGCGTGCCGAGTTCAGGCAGGTGAAAGGACCTTTCAGGCCACGCACATCAGGGA
The DNA here is from genome assembly GCF_014230245.1 of Pseudomonas sp. MSSRFD41. Lineage (NCBI taxonomy): Bacteria > Pseudomonadati > Pseudomonadota > Gammaproteobacteria > Pseudomonadales > Pseudomonadaceae > Pseudomonas > Pseudomonas sp. MSSRFD41. The sequence goes on from NZ_JACKZK010000001.1 coordinate 7,451, forward strand.
AGATGTTTTCTTCCGGCACGAACACGTTATCCATGACGATCTCGCCGGTGATCGACGCCCGCAGGCCGACTTTGCCATGGATAGCCGGGGCGCTCAGGCCCTTCCAGCCTTTCTCCAGGACAAAGCCGCGGATATCGCCGGCATCGTCCTTGGCCCAGACCACGAACACATCGGCGATCGGGCTGTTGGTGATCCACATCTTGCTGCCGGTCAGGCTGTAGCCGCCATCCACCTTGCGCGCCCGGGTCACCATGGCCCCCGGATCGGAGCCATGGTTAGGTTCGGTCAGGCCGAAGCAGCCGATCCACTCACCGGAAGCCAGCTTCGGCAGGTACTTCTGCTTTTGCGCCTCGGTGCCGAACTCGTTGATCGGCACCATCACCAGGGACGACTGCACGCTCATCATCGACCGGTAACCGGAATCCACGCGCTCCACTTCACGGGCGATCAGGCCGTAGCACACGTAGTTCAGGCCGCTACCGCCGTATTGCTCGGGAATGGTCGCCCCCAGCAGGCCCACTTCCCCCATCTCGCGGAAGATCGCCGGATCGGTCTGCTCATGGCGGAAAGCCTCCAGGACCCGCGGCATCAGCTTGCCCTGGGCAAACTGCTCGGCGCTATCACGCACCATGCGCTCTTCTTCGGTCAGTTGCTGATCCAGCAGAAGGGGATCGATCCAGTTGAAGCTTGCTTTGCCGCCCATGGGAGAGTCCTCGTGAAGTAGGCCAACTATCGTGGATTGATCCTAGGCCTGGTCGTCGCCCCGGGCAAACGAGGATTTCGCATACTGTTGTGCTAATTTCTCACTTCGAAATGGCGACAAGTGCCATTTACAGCATTCATTAGTGAGATTGCCGTACATGCGCAGAAAAATCCCCAGCACCGCCGCGCTCATCAGCTTCGAAGCCGCCGCTCGTCACGAGAGCTTCACCAAGGCCGCCCTGGAGCTTTCCCTGACCCAGGGCGCGGTATGCCGCCAGATCGCCAGCCTGGAGGAGTTCCTCGGCGTCGAGCTGTTCCGCCGCTCCCGACGCGGGGTCAAGCTGACCGAGGCCGGCCTGTCCTATAGCCGCCGGGTCGCCACCCAGCTGGATGCGGTGGAACGCGACACGCTATCAGTGATGGGGCAGCAGGGCGCCAACGTCATCGAACTGGCCGTGGTCCCGACCTTCGGCACCCAGTGGCTGCTGCCACGTCTCAAGGACTTCCAGCAACGGCACCCGGACGTCACGGTCAACCTGACCAACCGCACCCGGCCGTTCCTGTTCGCCGATACTCCCTTCGACGCCGCCATCTACTTCGGCGACGCCGACTGGTCCGGCACCCAGTCCCACCGTTTGATGGATGAACACCCCATGCCGGTATGCAGCCCGGCCCTGTTGGGCGGACTTCAACAGTTATCCCCCGAAGCCATTGCCGAGCTGCCCTTGCTGCAGCAGACCACCCGACCTTACGCCTGGCGCCAATGGTTCAACTCCCAACAGTTGAACGTCCCCCGCGACATGACAGGCCCACGCTACGAGCTATTCTCAATGCTCGCCCAGGCCGCCATGCATGACATGGGCATCGCCTTGATCCCGCCGTTCCTGATCCAGCGTGAACTGGCGGAGAAGCGCCTGGTGATCGCCAACCCCAAGGCCCTGTCGAGCATCAAGGCGTATTACCTGATGATTCCCGAGCGGAAGGTCGAATCAGCCTCGCTACGGGCATTTCGCGATTGGCTGGTACACCAGGCACACAGCTACACCCTGGAAAACTAAGGCCTCCAGCCTTACTTGACTTCGTAGTCAGAAAAATCAAAGCACTACAGATATAACTATTTGTCGCATATAGACAGACTGTACCGACATCGACCAAAAACCTTCTCCAAGCAGCTAACCACGTGGGTTGTAGGGTTTATTGGCAGACAATGTATGTGCATTCATGTCACCAATGCGAAAAAACTTAAATTTGCGGTAAAACCCTTGAAAGCCACGGCCTACAAGGCCTAAGCCCAGGGGGTTGCGACATTCGGTCACGGGGTGACTTGTAGTTAATTTTCCGTCACTAGTCAGAATGCCTTGAAGGCCTCAAAGTTCGCCTGCAAAATGCCGCGCCCCGCTGTGATTTCAGCGGGATCGTGCTGATCGGCCGCCCCAGCGCCCCTGCGTAGTGCGCTGGCCTTCTAAGAAAGATCGCAAGCAATAAGATCAAGCAGGAGATTTGACGTGCACATTGGTGTTCCTCTCGAAACCCAAACGGGTGAAACACGGGTTGCTGCAACCCCGGAAACCATCAAGAAGCTGATCGGCCAGGGTCATAAGGTCACCGTGCAAAGCGGCGCCGGCATCAATGCCAGCGTGGTGGACAGTGCCTACGAAGCGGCAGGGGCAACCATTGGCAGCGCCAGCGATGCCTTCGGCGCCGAGCTGATCCTCAAGGTCGTGGCCCCCAATGACAGCGAACTGGCCCTGATCAAGAGCGGGACCGTCCTGGTGGGCATGCTCAACCCCTTCAGCAATGAAACCATCGCCAAGCTGGCCGAGCGCGGGATCACCGCCTTCGCCCTGGAAGCCGCGCCGCGCACTTCCCGGGCCCAGAGCCTGGACGTGCTGTCGTCCCAGGCCAACATCGCCGGCTACAAGGCCGTGCTGCTGGCAGCCCACTATTACCCACGCTTCATGCCGATGCTGATGACCGCCGCCGGCACCGTGAAGGCCGCCCGCGTGCTGATCCTCGGCGCCGGCGTGGCTGGCCTGCAAGCCATCGCCACGGCCAAGCGCCTGGGTGCAGTGATCGAGGCTTCCGACGTACGTCCGGCGGTCAAGGAGCAGATCGAGTCCCTGGGCGCCAAGTTCGTCGACGTGCCCTACGAAACCGACGAAGAACGCGAGTGCGCCGAAGGCGTCGGTGGCTACGCCCGCCCCATGCCGGCCAGCTGGATGCAGCGCCAGGCCCTGGCCGTGCACGAGCGCGCCAAGCAGGCCGACGTGGTCATCACCACCGCGCTGATACCCGGTCGCAAGGCGCCGACATTGCTGAGCGCCGATACCGTGGCCCAGATGAAGCCCGGCTCGGTGGTCATCGACCTGGCCGCCGCCCAGGGCGGCAACTGCCCGCTGACCGTGCCAGACCAAGTGGTGGTCGAGCACGGGGTGACCATCGTCGGCCCGACCAACCTCGCCGGCGCGGTGGCCGCCGACGCGTCGGCCCTGTACGCCCGTAACCTGCTGGACTTCCTGAAGCTTGTCTTCACCAAAGAAGGGCAGTTCGACGTCAACCTCGAAGACGACATCGTCGCCGCGTGCCTGATGTGCCGCGACGGCCAGGTCATCCGCAAAAACGCCTAAGCAGGGATTCAGACGATGGAAGAGCTCATCTCCCCCGGTATCTACAACCTGATCATCTTCGTGCTGGCGATCTATGTCGGTTACCACGTGGTCTGGAACGTCACACCCGCACTGCACACGCCGCTGATGGCGGTGACCAACGCCATTTCCGCAATCGTCATCGTCGGCGCCATGCTGGCCGCCGCCCTGACCGTGACCCCGCTGGGCAAGACCATGGGCACCCTGGCCGTGGCCCTGGCCGCGGTCAACGTGTTCGGTGGCTTCCTGGTCACCCGCCGCATGCTGGAAATGTTCAAGAAGAAAGCGCCCAAAGCCAAAGAAGAGGTGCAAAAGTAATGAGTATGAACCTGGTAACCATCCTCTACCTGATTGCCTCGGTGTGCTTCATCCAGGCGCTCAAGGGGCTTTCGCACCCAACCACGTCGCGCCGCGGCAACCTGTTCGGCATGCTGGGCATGGCCCTGGCGGTACTGACCACCGTCGGCCTGATCTACAAGCTGGGCGCCGAGCTGGCCACCGCGGGCATCGGCTATGTGATCGTCGGCCTGCTGATCGGCGGCACCGCCGGTTCGATCATGGCCAAGCGCGTCGAAATGACCAAGATGCCTGAGCTCGTGGCCTTCATGCACAGCATGATCGGCCTGGCCGCGGTGTTCATCGCCATCGCCGCCGTGGTCGAGCCGCAGTCCCTGGGCATCGTCAAGCACCTGGGCGACTCGATCCCCACCGGTAACCGCCTGGAGCTGTTCCTCGGCGCGGCCATCGGCGCCATCACCTTCTCCGGTTCGGTGATCGCCTTCGGCAAGCTGTCGGGCAAGTACAAGTTCCGCCTGTTCCAGGGCGCACCGGTACAGTTCGCTGGCCAGCACAAGCTGAACCTGGTACTGGGCCTGGCCACCCTCGGCCTGGGCGTCACCTTCATGGTCACCGGCAACCTGGGCGCCTTCGCCCTGATGCTGGCCCTGGCCTTCGTCATGGGGGTGCTGATCATCATCCCCATCGGCGGTGCCGACATGCCGGTGGTGGTGTCGATGCTCAACAGCTACTCGGGCTGGGCCGCGGCGGGTATCGGCTTCTCGCTGAACAACTCGATGCTGATCATCGCCGGCTCCCTGGTGGGCTCCAGCGGCGCGATCCTCTCTTACATCATGTGCAAGGCGATGAACCGCTCGTTCTTCAACGTGCTGCTCGGCGGTTTCGGCAACAGCGCCGATGCCGGTGGTCCGGCAGGCGCCCAGGAGGCCCGCCCGGTGAAGTCCGGCTCGGCCGACGACGCGACCTTCCTGCTGACCAACGCCGACACCGTGATCATCGTGCCCGGCTACGGCCTGGCGGTGGCGCGCGCCCAGCACGCCTTGAAGGAACTCACCGAGAAACTGGTCCATCGTGGCGTAACCGTGAAGTACGCGATCCACCCGGTGGCAGGGCGCATGCCTGGCCATATGAACGTGCTGCTGGCCGAGGCTGAAGTGCCCTACGACCAGGTGTTCGAGATGGAGGACATCAACTCCGAGTTCGGCCAGGCCGACGTGGTGCTGGTGCTCGGCGCCAACGACGTGGTCAACCCGGCGGCGAAGAACGATCCGAAGTCGCCCATCGCCGGCATGCCGATCCTCGAGGCCTTCAAGGCCAAGACCATCATCGTCAACAAGCGCTCCATGGCCAGCGGTTATGCCGGCCTGGACAACGAACTGTTTTACCTGGACAAGACCATGATGGTCTTCGGCGACGCCAAGAAGGTCATCGAGGACATGGTCAAGGCCGTCGAATAATCCTGCCGTAGCGCAATACCCAAGACCTCAGCCTTTAGTAGGCTGGGGTTTTTTATTTACTCCAGAAAGCCGACGGAAGGCTCTAGGACAGGGTCTTTCATTCGACCTTTGTCGCGGGGCGTTTTTTCTGGAAATCACTAGACTGCGCTTCTTGCTTTCGTTGCCCGAGATAACCATCCATGTACCGTGATCGTATCCGCTTGCCTTCGTTGTTGGATAAGGTGATGAGCGCCGCAGACGCTGCCGCTCTGATTGAGGACGGCATGACCGTCGGCATGAGCGGTTTCACCCGCGCCGGTGAAGCCAAGGCCGTGCCCCATGCCCTGGCCGAACGGGCCAAGGTGTCACCGCTTAAAATCAGCCTGATGACCGGCGCCAGCCTGGGCAACGACCTGGACAAGGAACTGACCGAGGCCGGCGTGCTGGCCCGGCGCATGCCGTTCCAGGTGGACAGCACCCTGCGCAAGGCGATCAACGCCGGCAAGGTGATGTTCATCGACCAGCACCTGTCGGAAACCGTCGAACAACTGCGCAACCAGCAGCTCAAGCTGCCGGACATCGCCGTGATCGAGGCAGTAGCCATCACGGAGCAGGGGCATATCGTGCCGACCACCTCGGTGGGCAACTCCGCCAGCTTCGCGATCTTCGCCAAGCGAGTGATCGTCGAGATCAACATGGCGCACAACCCGAACCTGGAAGGGTTGCACGACATCTATATCCCGACCTATCGCCCGACCCGCACACCGATCCCGCTGGTGAAGGTCGACGACCGCATCGGCAGCACCGCCATCCCGATCCCGGCGGACAAGATCGCCGCCATCGTCATCACCGACCAGTCCGACTCGCCGTCCACCGTCTCGACCCCGGACAGCGAGACCCAAGGCATCGCCAACCACCTGATCGCCTTCCTCAAGCGGGAAGTCGAAGCCGGGCGCATGAGCAACAAGCTCGGCCCGCTGCAGGCCGGTATCGGCAACATCGCCAACGCGGTGATGTGTGGCCTGATCGAGTCGCCCTTCGAAAACCTGACCATGTATTCCGAAGTGCTGCAGGACTCGACCTTCGACCTGATCGACGCCGGCAAGCTGAGCTTCGCCTCGGGCAGCTCCATCACCCTGTCGAGCCGGCGCAACGCCGATGTGTTCGGCAACCTGGAGCGCTACAAGGACAAGCTGGTGCTGCGCCCGCAGGAGATCTCCAACCACCCCGAAGTGGTACGGCGCCTGGGCATCATCGGCATCAACACCGCGCTGGAGTTCGACATCTACGGCAACGTCAACTCCACCCACGTCTGCGGCACCAAGATGATGAACGGCATCGGCGGCTCGGGTGACTTCGCCCGTAACGCGCACCTGGCGATCTTCGTCACCAAGTCGATCGCCAAGGGTGGCGCGATTTCCAGCGTGGTGCCCATGGTCAGCCATGTGGACCACACCGAGCACGACGTCGACATCCTCGTCACCGAGATCGGCCTGGCCGACCTGCGCGGCCTGGCGCCACGGGAGCGGGCACGGGTGATCATCGACAACTGCGTGCATCCGTCCTACCGCGACGCCCTCAACGATTACTTCACCAAGGCCTGCGCCCTGGGTGGCCACACCCCGCACATCCTGCGTGAAGCCCTGAGCTGGCACATCAACCTGGAAGAAACCGGGAAGATGCTCGCCGAGTGATGAATACAGTCGGCGGCTGACGCACGCACAGTTGCGCCAGCCCGCCGACTCCATCGCCAGAAAGCTGCAAAAACTGTACTGCTGTACCGGTCTTTTCCCCGCCTGAAATCGCCCCTCATCGATCAAAAACCTACGAAATGCACCAAAATAGTGCTGACAGGTACAGTTGCGCCATTTCGGAACAGTACAGCCCCTATAAACAGTTAACTGGTCTTTCACAATACACGTGAACTGTATCTACAGAGTCTTGCACCGGAAGAGGATCATGGGCACCAGTTAAACCACTACCTGATCCCGCCACAAGCGGAAGGATGTCAACCATGGAACGTACACTCAGTTCCGAACTGTTCTTCGAAGACAAGGCTGTTAAATCCCAGGCTTCCCTGCCTCTGCGCGTTCTCGCCAACCTGATGCTGTGGCAGCGCCGCATCTCCAGCCGCCACCAACTGGCTCGCCTGGATTCGCGTCTGCTGGCCGATGCCGGGATCAGCGAAGCACAACGCTACGAAGAGCTGAGCAAGCCGTTCTGGCGCTAACTCAGCGTCGCTGGCCCTGACCCACCGGGTCCACCGCCAGCACCCCGAATTGCATTAACAAGACCCGCCGCGGGAAACCGCGGCGGGTCTTGTCGTTTCTGGCCTGAAAAACCCTGGAGCCCTGCGTACAGCCTCGGTCGATAGCGACAAGTACAGTTTTAAATAAATAAAGACTGAACCAGTACAATTTTTCCTGGGTGTACCTGTCCGCGCCTACTGGCACTGCTCATCATGTGACCTACGGGAACAATGCCCGGCCTTTCATCGAGGATCGCATCATGAACTCATCAGTCAGGCACACCGGCCTCCAGGCCTTGCACTCTTGGTTGGACGCCTTCAGGAACATGCAGGAACGAAGCAGGACCCGTCGGCTGCTGGCCCAACTGGATGAGCGACAACTGGCAGACAGCGGCATCAGTCATTGCGAAAGGGCAGCAGAACTGCGCAAACCTTTCTGGCGGACCTGAGCAGGTATGGGCGAACAGAACGGCCGAGCCTAATATCAACCCTGACGTGGCGATTCTCACTCGAGCTGCGTCAGAGCTATCAGACACAGCACCTCGCAGTGACTGCCCGGCGTCTCACTCAGCGCCCTTCATCTGTCTGTTCATCTACAGGAGTTATCCATGTCCCGTCTCCGCTTGCTTAGCGCTGCCGCACTGCTGGCCCTGGCCGCCAACGCCCACGCCACCAGCCTGATCGTGACCACCGATGCCATCGTCGGCGCGCTCAAGGCCACCTCCGATGCTACCTCCGACGCCACATCCTCCCTGCGCGACCACAAGATCGTCCGTGCTGCCCGGGATGATGCCGCCAGCTTCGTCGCCACCGATGGCGCCATTCGCGGCGTGAAACTGGAAAGCGCCTTCGCCCACATCCGCCAGCAAGCGCCACAGCTGCAACAAGCCACCGATACCCAGCTGGCCCAGGCCATCCTGGCGATCTGAGGAGCATACGGTTCAGGTGCGCCAGCGCGCCTGAACCGCTCTGCGCTGGTCCTGCGCGCCCCGTTGCGCTAGCCTTCGCGCTGGTTTTCAGCTGTCGGGATCCATAGGTTTGTTTCGCATTGCGCTTTCCGCTCCAGTACTGCTCCTGATCTGTTGGGCCAACCCGGCCCAGGCGTTCGACGTGATCACCCAAGGCTCGGTCGTCAGCGTCTACGCCACAAGCCAGGTGACCTCCGCGCCCTTCGACCATAAACTGCTACTCGCCGCCCAGGATGATGCCGCCGCCTTCGTTGCAACCGACGGCCAGCTGCGTGGCGCCCGCCTGGAATCCGCGCTGAAATACCTGCGCGCGACCCCGGCGAAACTGCATGCCGGCGACCTTGAACTGGCGCAGGCAATTCTCGTCCAATAGCCACCCCTGTCATTCCGGAGTCGTTCCATGCGTAGCCCACTGATTGCCGCCACCCTCGGCCTGTTGTTGTTGGCCGATGTGGCCCAGGCACATACCCTGGTGGCCACCAGTAACATCATCGTCCGTGCCTTCGGCCGCACCATCGATTTCACCTCGGACACCACCACCTCGATCCGTGACTCCAAGCTCGTGCGCGAAGCCCATGACGATGCCGCCAGCTTCGTCGCCAGCAACGGCGATATCCGTGGCGCCCAGCTGGAAGCCGCCTTCGACACCCTGCGGGCCCGCGTACCGGAAGCCCGCGATGCCAGCGACCAGGTACTGGCCGAAGCCATCCTCGCCCTGTGAAGCCGCTGCGCGCCTGGCTGCTGGCCGCGACCCTGGGTCTGCTCTGCGGCACCGCCCAAGCCGACCTCCAGCTGCGCCTGAAGACCGATGGCCTGACCCCGCAGCAGCAACAAGCCAGCCAGGCCCTGCTGGACGAAGCGATGCAGGCATTGCCGCCGCGCTTCATCCAGCAGCTGGATCGCACCATCGCCGTCGGCTGGACCGACCGCATGCCCGACAACGCCTACGGTGAAGCCTCCCTGGTAGCGGAGCTGGACCTCAACCGGGCGCTGCTGACGAGCCTGGCCGACGGTTCCGCCGCGACCCAGAAAACCAGTCGTCCCCATGGCACTGTGCGCCGGGAACTGCTCGCCACCGTGCTCCATGAGCTGACCCATATCTATGATCGGGCGCGCCTCTGGCCCAGCGCCGAGCGCCGCCTGATCCAGCGCTGCACCCGCAACAACGGCACCACCGGCCTGGTGGGCCTGCCGGACGCCTGCCGCGGCCAGAACGATCGCCGCTTCACCCTGAGCGACGACCCACGCTTGCTGGACCTGGCCGGCTGGCAGCAGTACGTCGGCCGCCGCGGGGAGCGCGAGCAGCACAACCGCCAGGTCGCCCGCAGCCCCGACCTCTACGAAACGACCAACCCCAAAGAGTTCGTCGCGGTGAACATGGAGTATTTCCTCCTGGACCCGAGCTACGCCTGCCGGCGTCCGGCGCTCTACCGCTACTACCAGGAACATTTCGGCTGGGCGCCCGCCGCCAAGGACACCTGCGCCAAGTCCTTCGCCTTCCTCAATGCCGGCAACGACTTCGCCAAGACGCCCCTGGGGAAGGTCGACCCGGAGCGGGTCTACGCGGTGGACTACCTGCTGGCCGAAGCCAACCAGAACTGGGTCAGCCGCTGGGGCCACAGCATGCTGCGCCTGGTGATCTGCGCACCGGGCCGGCCTCGTGGGCCGGATTGCCGACTGGACCTGGACCAGCACCTGGTGCTGTCCTATCGCGCCTTCGTCGGCGACGTGCAGCTCTCCAGCTGGGATGGCCTGGTAGGCAAGTACCCGTCGCGGCTGTTCATCCTGCCGCTGGCCCAGGTGATCGATGAATACACCAAGACCGAGCTGCGCAGCCTGGCCTCGGTGCCCCTGAAACTCTCGCGCAGCGAGATCGAGGAAGTGGTGGAACACGCCGCCGAGATGCACTGGAGCTACGACGGCAACTATTACTTCCTGTCCAACAACTGCGCCGTGGAGAGCCTCAAGCTGCTGCGCAGCGGCAGCAACAACAAGCAACTGGTCGGCCTGGACAGCATCATGCCCAATGGCTTGCTGGAAGTGCTCAAGGGCAGGGGGCTGGCCGATACCAGCGTGCTCGACGATCCCCGCGAGGCCCTGCGCCTGGGTTATCGCTTCGACTCGTTCCGCGACCGCTACCAGGCGATGTTCGAAGTCATCAGGAAGAACCTGCCGATCAAGCAGGCCAACGTCGAGGACTGGCTATCGCTCAGCGCCGAACAACGCCGCCAGTGGTTCGCCCAGGCCGACCTGCGCACCAGCGCCGCCTTGCTGCTCCTGGAGCAGGCGAGCTTTCGCCGCCAGCTGTTGCTGGCCCAGGACGAGGTCAAACAACGCTACCTGGGCGCCCGCGAGCTGAAGAATGGCGGTATGGAGAAGGCCAACCAGACCCTGCAGCAGATTCTTGCCAACAGCGGTTTCCTCAGCCGCCCGGCGGAGCTGCTGGGCAGCAGCGGCTATGGCTTGCCGCAACCTGGAGAATGGCAGCGCCTGGAGGCCGAGAGCAGCCAGCGGCAGAAGCAACTGCAGTCCTTGACCGGTGACCTGGACAAGGAAGTACGGGCGTTGCTCGAACCAGCCCGGGCAGCCGAGATCGCCGCCAACGAGGCCAACCTGAAACAGGTGGGCGAGCACCTGCGGGCCTTGCACAAGGCTGCAGGCGGCCTGGAACTGCCTTGACTCCCTGATCCACATTCGGTGCTTTGTGCCTGCTAGCCGCCAGAAAGCACCTCGTTTGCAGCAGGTCCGCACCTACGGCTACAGGATGCATGTCACCATGAAAAGCCCCAAGACTATCGCCGCGCGTTTAGGCTTCAGCATTCTAGGCACCCTGGCATTTAGCACCCCTGCCCAAGCCATCAAGGTAGTCCCCGACTTCGATACAGAGCCTGGCATGGCCACGGTGTTCTGGGGAGCCCTCACCACAACCGGCCCATTTATCGGCACCACAGTGACATTCAACGAACTGAGTGACCGCGATCGGAAGCGACTGCTGCTGGCCCGCGATGACGCCGCGGCCTTTGTCGCCACCGACACCGCCGTTCGTGGGGCGCTACTGGAGTCTGCCCTGCTGATGCTGCGTCAGAAGGGCAACCTGGATCACTACGATGATCTTGCCCTGGCTTGCGCCATCCTGGCTTCCACCCACTGAAGCCCTCAAGGACGGACCTGCCCGAACCTTGCCAGGAACCTTCTTCTCGATTGAAGAGAGTGCCCAAGGCCCTATAACGTCTCTTGCGCCTCACCTAGCAACTGCTCATCCAGGTGCAGCCAGGGCAGGCGGCTGTCGGTCCAGATATGCCGCTGCGCCGGGGCCTGTGCCGGATGGTCCAGGGTGGCGATGGTGACATCGATGCTGTCCGGACTCAGTTGGGTGATGAGTGCCAGGTGCGCCCCGCAAGTACTACAGAAATACCGGGCGCAACTGGCGGACGAGTCATAGCGGGCCGGGCTGCCCGCCAGCCACCTGAAAGCCGAGGCGGGCAGGGTGATCCAGGTCGTCACCAAGCCACCGCTGACCCGGCGACAGATCGAACAATGACAATGGGCAATGTCCCGCAAGGGCCCGCTGAACTCATAACGCAGCCGCCCACAGTGGCAGCCCCCGCTGTGCAACTGCTCCATATCTCTTCTCCTTTATCGTCATGCCTTGCACTTTAGGCCGCTTGTCGGGCGATGACACATCCACTGATTCCTTTCTCCGGCGAAAGCTGGCTGAAAGCTTGCCCCATTAGCATCGCCTCCCACCGCCGGCGACAGACCGGCTGGCCACAGCGGGCGCTCGCGCGCTCCCGGCCCAATTAACAACAACAATGGTGATTCTGATGTCCGCTCGTACCCGCCTGTTCGCTATCCCTGCTCCCGTACGCCTAGTACTTGCCATCCCGCGCTGAACCCACCCGTTCCGCCATTCCCTAGCCGCGCTACGCCTGGAGTATTCCCATGCTGACTTTCCTTGGCTTCGCCATGGTCATCACGTTCATGTTCCTGATCATGACCAAGCGCCTGTCCGCGCTGATCGCCCTGATCATCGTGCCCATCCTGTTCGCCCTGTTCGGCGGCTTCGCACCGAAGATCGGCCCGATGATGCTCGAAGGCATCACCAAGCTGGCGCCGACCGGCGTGATGCTGATGTTCGCCATCCTGTACTTCGCCCTAATGATCGACTCCGGCCTGTTCGACCCGGCCGTGCGCAAGATCCTCAAGCTGGTCAAGGGCGACCCGCTGAAGGTCTCGGTAGGCACCGCGGCACTGGCCCTGGTGGTATCGCTGGACGGTGACGGTGCCACCACCTACATGATCTGCGTGGCCGCCATGCTGCCGTTGTACAGCCGCATCGGCATGAGCCCGCGGATCATGGCCGGCCTGATCATCCTCGCCGGCGGGGTGATGAACATGACCCCATGGGGCGGTCCCACCGCCCGCGCCGCCAGTGCGCTGCACGTGGACCCTTCGGATATCTTCGTGCCGATGATCCCGGCGATGCTGGCCGGCGTGGTGGCGATCCTGGCCATCGCCTACCTGTACGGCAGGCGCGAGCGCGCCCGCCTGGGTGAACTGCACCTGGTCGGCGACGAGGTGGAGCATAGCGAAATCAGCGTCTCGCAGTTCCCCGACGCCCGCCGGCCGAAGCTGATCTGGTTCAACGGTGCCCTGACCTTGGCCCTGATGTGCACGCTGATCGCCGGCTTGCTGCCGCTGCCTGTGCTGTTCATGGTGGCCTTCAGTATCGCGATGATCGTCAACTACCCTTGCCTGCAGCAGCAGAAGGACCGGGTCGCGGCCCACGCCGGCAGCGTGCTGGCGGTGGTCGGGCTGATCTTCGCCGCGGGGATCTTCACCGGCATCCTGTCCGGCACCGGCATGGTCGACGCCATGTCCAAGAGCCTGCTGGCGGTGATCCCCGAGGCCCTGGGCCCTTATCTCGCGGTCATCACCGCGCTGGTGAGCATGCCGTTCACCTTCTTCATGTCCAACGATGCCTTCTACTACGGGGTCCTGCCGGTACTGGCCGAGGCTGCCAGCCACTACGGCATCACCGCGGTGGAGATGGCTCGCGCGTCGATCGTCGGCCAGCCCGTGCACCTGCTCAGCCCGCTGGTACCCTCGACCTACCTGTTGGTGGCCCTGGCCGGCATCGAGTTCGGCGATCACCAGCGCTTCACCCTCAAGTGGGCAGTGCTGGTCTGCCTGTGCATAATGCTCGCCGCCTTGCTGATGGGAATATTTCCCCTGTTCAGCACTCTATAAAAGACCACAGATTCTGCGCCCTGGCCGATCGTCGGACGGGGCCATAACCCTCGCTCAAAGGAACACACATGGAATGGCTGACCAACCCGGAGATCTGGGTTGCCTTCTTCACCCTGACGGCCCTGGAGATCGTCCTGGGTATCGACAACATCATCATGATCTCGATCCTGGTCAGTCGCATGCCCAAGCACATGCAGGCCCGCACCCGGATCTTCGGCCTGGCCCTGGCGATGATCACGCGGATCATGCTGCTGCTGTCGATCACCTGGGTCATGCGCCTGACCGACGACCTGTTCACCGTGCTCGGCCAGGGTATCTCCGGGCGTGACCTGATCCTGTTCTTCGGTGGCCTGTTCCTGCTGTGGAAAAGCTCCCAGGAGATGTACCACGCCCTGGAAGGCGAGGATGAGTCCAACGACGAACCCAAGGGCAAGGGCGGCAACTTCATCTACACCATCATCCAGATCGCGATCATCGACATCGTGTTCTCCCTGGACTCGGTGATCACCGCGGTGGGCATGGTTTCCCACGTACCGGTGATGGTGGCGGCGATCGTCGTCGCGGTGCTGGTGATGATGCTGGCCTCGGGCACCATCAGCGAATTCATCGACAAGCACCCATCGCTGAAGATGCTCGCGCTGTCGTTCCTGCTGGTGGTCGGTACCGTACTGATCGCCGAAGCCTTCGACGTGCATGTGCCCAAGGGCTACGTATACTTCGCCATGGCCTTCTCCCTGGCGGTTGAGGTCATCAACATCAAGCTGCGCACCAACCTGGCGAAGAAGAAACAGCAGGATCCAGTGAAACTGCGCAAGGACATTCCCGGTCAATAAGCCGAATGCGCTGGAATCGCTGAAATGAAAAAGGGGCTTTCGGGCCCCTTTTGCTTACCTGAAACATGACGATTTCATAACAGTTATGTTTCAGTCACCAGAACAGCTATGCGATGCTGGCGCCCTGTGCGTTACCCGACTAAAGCTTACATACATAACCTAGAACCGCGCGCAGCAACGTCCACTGGCCCCACTTGGGGCTCTTCACCCCAGGGGGGCCGTGCATGCTGACCCTGCTCAATCTGCTTTCCGCCGTGGCCCTGCTGGTGTGGGGCACGCATATCGTGCGTACCGGGATCCTGCGGGTCTACGGTTCCAACCTGCGGCACGTGATCGGCCAGAACATGAGCCGCCGGCCGCTGGCGTTCATCGCCGGGATCCTGGTAACGGCCATGGTCCAGAGCAGCAACGCCACGGCCATGCTGGTGACCTCCTTCGTCGGCCAGGGCCTGATGGGCCTGACCCCGGCCCTGGCCACCATGCTCGGCGCCGACGTCGGTACCGCCTTGATGGCCCGGGTGCTGACCTTCGACCTGTCATGGCTGTCGCCGCTGCTGATTTTCATCGGGGTGATGTTCTTCCTCTCGCGCAAGCAGACCCGCGCCGGCCAGCTGGGCCGGGTCGGCATCGGCCTGGGCCTGATCATCCTGGCCCTGCAACTGATCGTGGAAGCCGCCGCGCCCATCACCCACGCCCAAGGCGTGAAGGTACTGTTCGCCTCGCTCACCGGCGACATCCTGCTGGATGCGCTGATGGGCGCGGTGTTCGCCATGGTCTCCTATTCCAGCCTGGCCGCCGTGCTGCTCACCGCCACCCTGGCCGGAGCCGGGGTCATTGGCCTGCCAGTGGCCATCGGCCTGGTGATCGGGGCCAATATCGGCAGCGGCGTGCTGGCCTTTCTCAGCACCAGCATGCAGAACGCCGCCGGGCGCCAGGTGGCCCTGGGCAGCCTGCTGTACAAGCTGATCGGCCTGCTGCTGATCATCCCGGTCCTCGATCCGCTGGCCCACTGGATGGACAACCTGGATTTCAGCGCCCAGGAAGTGGTGATCGGCTTCCACCTGCTCTACAACACCGCCCGTTGCCTGTTGCTGTTGCCCAGCGTCGGCCCCATGGCGCGGCTCTGCGCCTGGCTGCTGCCCGAGCGCGCCCAGGAGAATGGCCGGGCAAGACCGCGCCACCTGGACCCCACCGCCCTGGTCACGCCCAGCCTGGCCCTGGCCAACGCCGCCCGGGAAACCTTGCGCATCGGCGACCTGGTGGACAGCATGCTCGAAGCCATGGGCGACGTACTGCGCGGCAAGCAGACCGCCATCACCCAGGAACTGCGGGCCCTGAGCGACGACGTCGAGGCGCTGTACAGCGCCATCAAGCTGTACCTGGCACAGATGCCCCGCGAAGACCTCAGCGAGCAGGACAGCCGGCGCTGGGCGGAAATCATCGAGCTGGCGATCAACCTCAAGCTGGCCAGCGACCTGATCGAGCGCATGTTGCGCAAGGTCCAGCAGCAGAAGACCTCCCAGCGCCGCTCCTTCTCCGAGGTCGGCCTGGAGGAGCTGACCGGCCTGCATGCCCAGCTGATCGCCAACCTGCGCCTGGGGCTCTCGGTGTTCCTCAGCGCCGATCCGGAAAGCGCCCGGCAACTGCTGCGCGAGAAGCGCCGCTTCCGCGCCCAGGAGCGGCGCCTGGCCCACGCCCACGTCAGCCGCCTGCAACGCAAGATCGTCCAGAGCATCGAGACCAGCTCCCTGCACCTGGAACTGATCGCCGACATGAAGCGCTTGAACTCGCTGTTCTGCAGCAGCGCCTATGTGGTGTTGGAAACCTCGGATACCGGCGCGCTGGAAGTCGAGGACATGGTCGACATCACCCACTCGCCCTGAACGTCCAGGGTCATGTGCAGTCTCTACAACTTGCGCACGCCGTAAGGAAGTTCTTGTTATGCGTTGTCTGTTACTCGCCTGCCTGCTGCTGGGCAGTGCACAAGGATGGGCCCTGGATCGCTTCCAGGTCGAAGACTACACCCTGCCCAATGGCTTGCAGGTGCTGCTCAAGCCCGGCAGCGAACGCGGCCACGTGGCGATCCGCCTGGTAGTCGGCGTAGGCCTGGATGACTTCCCCTGCACCGACAAGGAACTGCCGCACCTGCTCGAGCACCTGTTGTTCAGCGGCATCGACGCCAGCGGCGAGGGCGGCCTGGAAGAACGCATGCAAGCCCTGGGCGGCGAATGGAACGCCTATACCAGCAACGCCGATACCACCTTCGTGATCGAGGCCCCGGCGCGCAACCAGCGCAAGGTCCTCGACCTGCTGCTGTCGCTACTGACCCACACTCGCCTGGACGACAAGGCCCTGGCCAGCGCCAAGCGCGTGGTGGAGCGTGAGGACGGCGGCCATTACTCGCACCTGCAACGCTGGCTCGACCGCCAGGACCTGGGCCACAAGGCCAGCAACCAGCTGGCGGTGGAACTGGGGCTCAAGTGCGCCGAGCGAGCCGAAGTCAGTCACCTGACCCTGGCCCGGCTGGAGCAGGTGCGCAAGGATTGGTACGCCCCCAACAACATGAGCCTGATCGTGGTGGGCGAACTGGATCGCCTGCTGCCCGCCTATCTGGAGCGCACCTACGGCGCCCTGGAGCCGGTGGAGCCCAGCGAACACCCGCAGCTGCCGCAAATGCAGGGCCATGCCGCAGCGGTGCGCAGCCTGATCCGTGGCTGGGTGGGGCAGAGCGCCCAATTGCACTGGCTGTTCCCCGAGCCGGTGCTGGAGCGACAGCACAGCCAGACCTTCGACCTGCTCAAGGACTACCTGGACTGGGCCCTGTACCGCCAGCTGCGCCTGGAGCATGAACTGTCCTACGGCCCCTGGAGCGATCGCGAAGTCTTCGGTGGTGTCGGGTTCCTCAGCCTCAACGCCGACCTGGAACGCGATGACCTGGACGAAGCACGGCAGGTGGTCGAGCAGTTGCGGGCACATTTGCTGAAGGACGGCCTGGACCCCGTCGCCTTCGCCCGCCTGAAGCAGGCCGCCATCGACCGCCAGGCCTGGGCGGTGCAGGGCAATAGCGCCCTGGCGGACTACTACTGGAGCGCCCTGGGGGATCTCGACGATGGGCGTTTCAGCGACCCGGCCAAGGCCCTGCGCGCCGTGACCCTGGCCCAGGCCAACCAGGCCCTGCGCCAGCTGCTGGAACAACCGGGTTACCTGCGGATCGAAAAACCCCTGCTGAGCGACGAGCAACTGCTCTGGCTGCTGGGCGGCCTGCTGGTCCTGATAGTCCTGGGTGGCGCGGGCGCCGGCCTGTGGCGCCGGCGCGCCAACCGAGCCTGGCAGGGCGCTGCATGACAGCCTGAAAAACGGCGCCGCCATGCCATCGACCGGGTCGACCCGCCCCATCCGGGAGCGGGTCGACTCCCTCGCCACGGGCCGCCACCGACGTTATCCTGTCGCGCTTTTTCCCACCCTGACCGTGACCTGCAGCCGATGCCCGACTGGAACCGACACATACAGCGCCTGCTGGAGCTGATCAAGCGCTACCCCGGGGTCATCGCACTCGGCGGCTTCATCTCGGGGGTCTGCAGTTTCATCCTGGTGGACCGGCAACAGGGCCTGGCCTCATGGATCGCCGTCATCATGCTGGTGAGCTGGGTCTGGCTGATGCTGGAAAACAGCCTGACCCAGCTGTTCGCCCAGGTTTTCAAGCGCGAGATCCCGCAGCCGCTGCTGCGCTATGCCACGCAGATGATCCACCAGGAGAGCCTGTTCTTCGTCCTGCCGTTCTTTTTCATCACCACCAGCTGGAACAGCGGCCAACTGGCGTTCACCGGGCTGCTGGGCGCTGCGGCGCTGGTGTCCATCACCGACCCGCTGTACTACAAGTGGCTGGCCCCGCGCCGCTGGTTGTTCCTGGCCCTGCATACGCTGACACTGTTCGCCGTACTGCTGACGGCGCTGCCGCTGATCCTGCACCTGACCACCGCCCAGAGCTTCAAGCTGGCCCTGGGCACCGCCATGTTGCTGTCCTTCCCGAGCCTGGCCTCGATCCTGCCGATCCGCAGTGTGCGCAGCGCCCTGACCGTGCTGTGCATCACCCTGGCCATCGGCGGCACCGGCTGGCTGCTGCGCTCCTGGGTACCACCGGCCACCCTGTGGCTGACCGAGGACGCCATCAGCACCCAGCTCCAGGACCGTACTCCAGGCGCCAGCCTGGAAACCCTCAGCGCCAGCCAGGTGCGCGGCAATGGCCTGTACGCCTACACCGCGATCAATGCGCCACGGGGCCTGGACGAGCGCATCTATCATGTCTGGCAGTTCAACGGCAGCGAGGTGGACCGCATCGCCCTGGACATCCACGGCGGGCGCAAGGAGGGTTACCGCGCCTGGTCCCGCAAGCAGAACTTCCCGGCCAACCCCGCCGGCAAATGGCAGGTCCGGGTCGTCACCGAGGACGGCCAGGTGATCGGCGTGCTGCGTTTCCAGATCGACGATCCAGATCAACAGGCGGCCAAGCCCGGCGAGGCAAAGTAATGCGGATCGTGCTATTACGTAGCACTGCAAAATGGCCATACAAGCTTGGAGCTTATGACTACCAGCGTGACGCCCGGCACCGCTCAACTGGATCTTGCCCACTCTCCGGCGCAATTGCGCATCCACGGCGACTGGACGCTGGCGCACTACAGCGACCTCAAGCGCCTCAGCCAATCCCTGGCCGGGCGCTACGATAGCGATACCCATATCGACCTCAATGGCCTCGGCGCCCTGGACACCGCCGGCGCCTCGCTGCTGGTGGAACTGCTGGGAGCCGAGCGCCTGGGACGCAGCGCCGAGCATCCGGATTGCACCCTGTCCGCCGCCGACCGCGCCCTGCTGCAAACCGTCTACAGCTCGCTGAACGACTTCTGCGTGCCGGTCAAGCAGCCGGAAGTCCCGGTGGGCATACAACTGCTCTCGCGCATCGGCGGCTCGGTCTACACCGTCTGGCACGACACCTTGAAGGCCCTGGGCTTCATCGGCCTGATCCTCGAAACCCTGGCCCGCGGCCTGTTGCATCCCAGGCGCTGGCGCATCACCCCGATGGTCGCGCATATCGAGCAGACCGGCCTGGACGCCGCGCCCATCGTCGCCTTGCTGACCTTCCTGGTGGGGGCGGTGGTGGCCTTCCTCGGCGCCACGGTGCTGGCTGGATTCGGCGCCAGCATCTTCACCGTGGACCTGGTGGCGTTTTCCTTCCTGCGCGAATTCGGCGTGCTGCTGACCGCCATCCTCATGGCCGGGCGTACCGCCAGCGCCTTCACCGCGCAGATCGGCTCGATGAAGGCCAACGAGGAAATCGACGCGATTCGCACCCTGGGCCTGGACCCCATGGAGTTGCTGGTGCTGCCTCGGGTCCTGGCGCTACTGGTGGCGCTGCCGATGCTGACCTTCCTGGCGATGCTCTCGGGCATCATCGGCGGCGGCGTGGTCTGCGCGCTGTCGCTGGACATCTCACCGGCGATGTTCCTCTCGCTGCTGCATTCGGATATCGGCGTAAAACACTTCCTTCTGGGCCTGGTGAAGGCCCCGATATTCGCCTTCCTGATCGCCGCCATCGGCTGCCTGGAGGGCTTCAAGGTCAGCGGCAGCGCCGAGTCGGTGGGGGCGCACACCACGTCCGCGGTGGTGCAGTCGATCTTCGTGGTGATCGTCATCGACGCCGTGGCCGCGCTGTTCTTCATGGAGATGGGCTGGTGAGCCGCCCGCCGCGCGCGCCCGCCGAGGCGGTGATCGAGGTTCGCGGGCTGTGCAACCGCTTCGGCCAGCAGAGCGTGCACGAGAACCTCGACCTGGACGTGTACAAGGGCGAGATCCTCGGCGTGGTCGGTGGCTCGGGCAGCGGCAAGTCGGTCTTGCTGCGCAGCATCGTCGGCCTGCGCCAGCCCAGCGAGGGTTCGGTGCGGGTATTCGGCCAGGACCTGCCGAGCTTGCCGGAGCAACAACGCTCGCTGGTGGAACGACGTTTCGGCGTGCTGTTCCAGAAGGGCGCGCTGTTCACTTCGCTGACGGTGACCGAGAACGTCGCCCTGCCACTGATCGAACACGCCGGCCTGTCGCGCGCCGACGCCGAGCACCTGGCGGCGGTGAAGCTGGCCCTGGCCGGCCTGCCGCTGTCGGCGGCGGACAAGTACCCGGCGTCGCTGTCCGGCGGCATGATCAAGCGCGCCGCCCTGGCCCGCGCCCTGGCCCTGGACCCGGACATCCTGTTTCTCGACGAGCCCACCGCCGGCCTGGACCCGGTGGGCGCCGCCGCCTTCGACCAACTGATCCTGACCCTGCGCGATGCCCTGGGCCTGAGCGTGTTCCTGGTCACCCATGACCTGGATACCCTCTACACCATCACCGACCGGGTGGCGGTACTGGCGCAGAAGAAGGTGCTGGTGGCCGATGCCATCGATATCGTCGCCGAGACGGCGGACGCCTGGATCCACGAATACTTCCACGGCCCCCGGGGCCGCGCGGCGTACCAGGCCGCGACACCGACCAACGAGGGATGATATGGAAACCCGAGCCCATCACGTACTGATCGGCCTGTTCACGGTGATCTTGGTGGCCGGCGCCTTGCTGTTCGGCCTGTGGCTGGCCAAGTCCAGCGTCGACAGCGCCTTCCAGGACTACGAGATCGTCTTCAACGAAGCGGTCAGCGGCCTGTCCCGGGGCAGCTCGGTGCAGTACAGCGGGATCAAGGTCGGCGACGTGGTCAACCTGCGCCTGGACCCCAAGGACCCGCGCCGGGTGCTGGCGCAGATCCGCCTGGGCGGCGACACGCCGATCAAGGAAGACACCCAGGCCAAGCTGGCGCTGACCGGCATCACCGGCACCTCGATCATCCAGCTCAGCGGCGGCACCCCGCAAAGCCCGCCGCTCAAGGGCAAGAACGGCCATCTGCCGAGCATCACCGCCTCGCCATCGCCCATCGCCCGGCTGCTGAACAACAGCGACGACCTGATGACCGGGGTCAACCAGCTGCTGCACAACGCCAACCAGTTGTTCTCCCCGGAGAACGTGGACCGGGTCGGCAGTACCCTGGATAACCTGCAGAAGACCACCGCCAGCATCGCCGAGCAGCGCAACGACCTGCGCCAGCTGATGCAGCAACTGGGGACCATCACCAGGCAGACCAGCGCCATGCTCGAGCAGACCACCGCGCTGATGCGCAACGCCAACGGCCTGCTCAACGACCAGGGCCGGCAAATGTTCGGCAGCGCCCAGCAGGCCATGCGCTCCCTGGAGCAAAGCAGCGCCACCCTCAACCAGCTGCTGAACGACAACCAGGACTCGCTGAGCAACGGCATGCAGGGCCTCAATGGCCTGGCGCCGGCCGTGCGCGAACTGCGCGAGACCATGAGCTCGCTGCGGGCCATCACCCGCCGCCTGGAAGCCAACCCCGGTGGTTACCTGCTGGGTAACGAGAAGAGCAAGGAGTTCACCCCATGATGCGTGCCAGCCGCCTGTTTGCCCCCCTGGCCCTGGGGACCGTCCTGGCCCTGGGTGGCTGCTCGATCCTGCCCCAGAGCGAGCCACTGGATGTCTACCGCTTGCCCGTGGGCCAGGCCAGCACTCCGGGCAAGGCCCTGCCGTGGTCGCTGCAACTGCTCAAGCCCCAGGCCAGCGACGCCTTGAACAGTGCGCGGATCGCGGTGATTCCCCAGGGCGACCTGCTCAGCAGCTACAAGGCCTCGCGCTGGACCGACCCGGCGCCGATCCTGCTGCGCAACCGGCTGCTGGACGGGTTCCAGCGCGATGGCCGGGTCCAGCTGTTGAGCACCGACGACAGCAACCTGCAGACCGACCTGGCCCTGGGCGGCGACCTGCAAGCGTTCCAGACCGAATACCAGGGCAAGGCCGCCCAGGTGGTGATACGCCTGGATGCGCGGCTGATTCGGGGTGCCGACCAGAAGATCCTCGCCAGCCGACGCTTCGAGGTACGCCAGCCGCTGGCCGAGACCCGGGTGCCGGCAGTAGTGGCCGGGTTCGGCCAGGCCAGCGACGTGCTGGCCCGCCAGGTGGTGGACTGGGCCGTGGGGCAGGGCAACCAGGTGAGGAAACGCTGAGGTCCGTGGCGCCGGCAGGCCGGCGCAGGATCAGCCGAAGAACCAGTAGCAGACGGCGATCGCCGCGACCACGCCGGCGAACTCCGCCAGCAGGGCGCAGCCCACGGCGTGCCGGACCCGCTGGATGCCCACCGCACCGAAATACACCGCCAGCACATAGAAGGTGGTTTCGGTGCTGCCCTGGATGGTCGCCGCCGCCAGTGCCGGGAAGCTGTCCACACCCTGGCTCTTCATGGTCTCGATCAGCATCGCCCGGGCCGCACTGCCCGAGAACGGCTTGACCATGGCGGTGGGCAGGGCATCGACGAAGCGCGTATCCCAACCGGCCCAGGCCACCAGGTGGCGGATTCCGTCGAGGCCGAAGTCCAGGGCGCCGGACGCCCGCAGCACGCCGATGGCGCACAGCATGGCCACCAGGTATGGCAGCAGGTTCCTGGCGACGTCGAACCCCTCCTTGGCACCCTCGACGAAGGCCTCGTAGACCTTGACCTTACGCAGCGCGCCGACCACCAGGAACAGCATGATCAGGCCGAACAGCGTCAGGTTGCCGAGGATCGACGACAGCGATGCCAGGGCCGCCGCCGACAGGCTCGCCAGCAATGCCATGAAGGCTCCCAGGGCCAGGGCACCGGGAACCAGGTAAGCCAGCACCACCGGGTCCCACAGTTTGAGGCGCTGCATCACCGCCACCGACAGCAGGCCCACCAAGGTTGAGGCGCTGGTGGCCAGCAGGATCGGCAGGAACACCAGGGTCGGGTCCGCCGCGCCTTGCTGGGCGCGGTACATGAAGATGGTCACCGGCAACAGGGTCAGGGACGAAGCGTTGAGCACCAGGAACAGGATCTGCGCGTTGCTCGCGGTGGTGGCGCTGGGGTTGAGCTCTTGCAGGGCGCGCATGGCCTTGAGGCCGATGGGCGTGGCGGCATTGTCCAGGCCCAGCCCGTTGGCGGCGAAGTTCAGGGTGATCAGGCCCAGGGCCGGATGACCCGGCGGCACTTCCGGCATCAGGCGCTTGAACAGTGGGCCGAGGACCTTGGCCAGCCACTCGACGATGCCGGCCTTCTCGGCGATCCGCAGGAAGCCCAGCCACAGGGTCAGGGTACCGAACAGCAACACCATGACCTCCACCGACAGCTTGGCCATGGCGAAGATGCTTTCCACCATGGCGGCGAAGATCCCGGCGTTGCCCCCCACCAGCCACTGCGCCAGGGCGGAAACGGTTGCAACGATAAAGAAGCCAAGCCACAGGCCATTGAGCATCGGTCATATCCCTCGGAAGATGCGGCGAATGATAGCGGGGGCTGCAGAAACGACAAACCCCGGATCGACCGGGGTTTGTCTGTTGCGCGGGCCCACCGGGTTGGTGGGCGAGCGTCAGGGGTCTCAGCCCTTGGAGATCTCGCCGGCTGGCAGCTTCTCCTTGCTGCGCCAGTGCGGCAGGGAGTTCCAGTAGCGCTGGCCCTTGGCCTCGTCGTACATGCCTTCCCAACGAGCGATCACCAGCACCGCCAGGGCGTTGCCGATCACGTTCAGGGCGGTACGCGCCATGTCCATCACACGGTCGACACCGGCGATGAAGGCCAGGCCTTCCAGCGGGATGCCGACGCTGCCCAGGGTGGCCAGCAGGACCACGAAGGACACGCCCGGAACCCCGGCGATGCCCTTGGAGGTGACCATCAGGGTCAGGACCAGCAGCAGCTGCTGGCTGATGGACAGGTCGATGCCGTACAGCTGGGCGATGAAGATCGCCGCAATGCTCTGGTACAGGGTCGAACCGTCGAGGTTGAAGGAGTAGCCGGTAGGCACCACGAAGCTGCAGATCGCCTTCGGCGCGCCGTAGGCTTCCATCTTCTCGATCACTCGCGGCAGCACGGTTTCTGAGCTGGCGGTGGAGTAGGCGAGCACCAGCTCATCCTTGAAGATGCGCATCAGCTTGATCACCGAGAAGCCGAACAGGCGTGCGATCAGGCCCAGGACCACGAAGGCGAAGAAGGCGATGGCCACGTAGACCAGGATCACCAGCTTGGCCAGCGGCAGCAGCGAGGCGAAACCGAAGTTGGCGACGGTCACCGCGATCAGTGCGAATACGCCGATGGGGGCGTAGTTCATGATCATGTGGGTGACTTTGAACATGGTTTCCGAAACGCCCTGGAACATCTTCACCAAGGGCTCGCGCAGGTCGGCCTGCAGGCTCGACAGGCCCAGGCCGAACAGCACCGAGAAGAAGATGATCGGCAGCATCTCGCCACGGGCCATGGCCGCGAAGATGTTCGACGGAATCAGGTTGAGGATGGTCTCGATGAAGGCGTGTTCATGCTGCACTTCGGCCGCGGTGGCCTGGTACTTGGAGATGTCCACGGTGCCCAGGGTGCTCATGTCGATGCCTGCGCCCGGATGGAACAGGTTGGCCAGCAGCAGGCCGACGACGATGGCGATGGTGGTCACGATCTCGAAGTAGATGATGGTCTTGAGGCCGATGCGGCCCAGTTTCTTGGCGTCGCCGACACCGGCGATGCCGACCACCAGCGAGGAGATGACGATCGGGATCACGATCATCTTGATCAAGCGGATAAAGATATCGCCCGCAGGTTGCAGGACGTTGCTAATCCACCAGGCCTTTTCAGCGCTGAAATGATTGAGCAGTGCGCCGATCGCAATACCCAGGACCAGACCGATGAGGATCTGCCAGGCGAGGCTTATTTTGGCCTTCTTCATATCATTACCCTTACTTAAGTTGGTCTCGGGCAGATGCGCGAACTGCAACGCTCAATGGCGGAAAAGTCTGTGCATCGGCCCCCGTATAAGGTCATCCCGAGCGAGCAATGACGACTCTGCGCGGGCGAAAAAAGGCGCAACTATTCCGATGCAAGGGGGGCGCGTCTAATGCCGTAAACGCCTACCCCATGCCGAATCGGCATGAGTTTTTCGAAACAAAATGAGCGTCCCAACCGGTTCGAATACGACATTTCGGCAGGCCAGAATACCGTGAAACGGCCATTTCAGGCGGTGTCCGGGCTTGTCGGAAGGGTCAGGAAAGGTCTAAAAAAATTTAGGAATCTTCTGTTTCGGGTGCCCTCGAGCCTTCCGGATTTTCCGGAAAGTTTCTCGATATACGGTCGCAGAGAAATACCAGGTAACGTTTGACCGGCGTCAAAGGAAGATTTTTCAGTTCGCACTGTGGGTTTTCTTGCCAAGGGCTCTAGATCGGGTCTTTTTCCTGTCCAAGCACGCCGCAAGCTCGTCAGGTCGATGCCGACCTGGGAGCTTGCGCCGCCGCTTTTTCCTGACCCGGCCCTTGCGGAGGCACTCCCTGTACCCCTAGGTCACTCCGATCTCCAGTGGATCAGAACGTCCCGGCCCCCTGGTCATGCACAAGCCCTCCTCGGGTCGTGCAACAGCCGAAAGCGCACCAGGCCCTTTCGTCTATTCGACTGACCCGGACTCAATACCAGTTCGGGTCCTTTCTCAGCTGCTCTTTAAGCAATTCCTGCATACCGGGCTCGGGCTTGCCGAGAAACCGGTAGTTGGCATGCCGGGTGGGCGACTTGTCGGCGGGCAGCCCCGCAGGCACTTCCACCAGCAAGGCGTAGGCATGCTTTTTATCGAAACCGAAGGCCACGATCAGGCGCTGGCTGCGACAACTCTGGGCGGTTTCGCACAGGGGCCCCACCAGGTACTTGTCGCCATCCTCCTGCACTGCATTCATTTGCTCGGCCTCGCCCGACAGGTTCATCACCCACTCGGGGAGGCGCTCTTCCTTTTGCACGACGTCTTGCCAGGTCTTACGGAACTGTGGATCCGAGTTCAGCAGTTGGTTGGCGCGTGCCTGGCCGTCGTTGGCTGCGCTCGCCAGGGTACTGGCGCCCAGCAGCACGACAGCGGCCAGGGTCTTATAGGAGAACCCCATGGTCAGCCCCGGCCGCGACGGCCAAAGAAGAACGAAGCGATGAACATCACCAGGAACACCACGAAGAGGATCTTGGCGATCCCGGTGGCAGTACCCGCAATACCACCGAACCCCAGAACGGCAGCGACGATGGCGATGATCAGGAATGTGATTGCCCAACTCAGCATGATGATTCTCCTTACTTTTCTCTATTGGAAACGCTACC
Organism: Pseudomonas sp. MSSRFD41; assembly: GCF_014230245.1. Taxonomy (NCBI): domain Bacteria; kingdom Pseudomonadati; phylum Pseudomonadota; class Gammaproteobacteria; order Pseudomonadales; family Pseudomonadaceae; genus Pseudomonas; species Pseudomonas sp. MSSRFD41. The sequence continues at coordinate 34,029 of NZ_JACKZK010000001.1, forward strand.
TGCATGGCAGTCGACGCCGCCGCAGGGCAGGCACCACCGTGGTGCCCAGGCCGTCTAGAACACCCAACGCTCGTCGCGGGACAACTCGAGCACCGGCTGCGCCTGGTCGACGGTCATCAGGTGTGCAAGGGGGGCTTCGGCGAACGGGCTGTTCACCGGGGCGAAATGGGTCTGGGCCATATGCTGGACCACCACACGGGGAGCCTGCGCCTCGCTGTCTTGCCAGCGCTGCAATTGCTGCCCGGCAATCAGGGTGACCAGCAGGGCAAGGCTGGCGAACAGGCCTTGTTGCAAGTGCCGCGGCGCGATACGCATTTGGGCGAGACGTTGGCGATTCATCCTGAAATACCTCCCACAGCGGTTGAGATGTTGTTATGCGACTTGGGAGAGGTATTGCAGGCGGCATGCCAGCTTTGTGACAAATGAAAATACCAATAAAATCATATAGTTATTAATATTCATCGAAACCTGATGAGACGCATCCTGCACGATGCCCGCTTGCCGGGCCGTGCGAAATGCACGATCTCCTCGTGCAGAATCGAATACCTTCCAGCTTGCGATGGGAACTTTGCCGAATGGCGAGCGGCCTGATACAGACCGACATCTGAGCAGTACCGCCCCATTATTGAAAACATCATTTGTTTCAGTGGGTTAGCTATTCGTCTCGCAGAGATCTAACCTGCAAGCCACAGAATGGATCAGAATCAACCTTGCAACTTGCCCGATTTTTCCGGGACTAAATAAAGATCGTTCATTTAAGGAGCCTGGGAAAAATGGAGTCAGCGCCGGAAAATCAAGGCCGCATCCTGTTGGTGGATGATGAATCCGCCATCCTTCGCACCTTTCGTTATTGCCTGGAGGATGAGGGTTATACCGTCGCCACCGCCAACAGCGCGGCCCAGGCGGATGCCTTGTTGCAACGCCAGGTGTTCGACCTGTGCTTCCTCGACTTGCGCCTGGGCGAAGACAACGGTCTCGACGTCCTGGCCCAGATGCGCATCCAGGCTCCCTGGATGCGGGTGGTGATCGTCACCGCCCACTCCGCCGTGGATACCGCGGTGGACGCGATCCAGGCCGGCGCGGCCGACTACCTGGTCAAGCCCTGCAGCCCCGATCAATTGCGCCTGGCCACCGCCAAGCAGCTGGAGGTGCGCCAGCTCTCGGCGCGCCTGGAAGCCCTGGAAGGCGAAGTGCGTAAATCCAGCGATGGCCTGGACTCCCACAGCCCCGCCATGAAGGTGGTGCTGGAAACCGCTCGCCAGGTGGCCAGCACCGACGCCAATATCCTCATCCTCGGCGAGTCCGGCACCGGCAAGGGCGAGCTGGCCCGGGCCATCCATGGCTGGAGCAAGCGCGCGAAGAAATCCTGCGTAACCATCAACTGCCCGTCGCTGACCGCCGAACTGATGGAAAGCGAACTGTTCGGCCACAGCCGGGGGGCTTTCACCGGCGCCAGCGAAAGTACCCTGGGCCGGGTCAACCAGGCCGACGGCGGAACCCTGTTCCTCGACGAGATCGGCGACTTCCCGCTGACCCTGCAACCCAAGCTGCTGCGCTTCATCCAGGACAAGGAATACGAGCGCGTCGGCGATCCGGTGACCCGTCGGGCCGACGTACGCATCCTCGCCGCCACCAACCTCAACCTGGAAGACATGGTGCGCGACGGGCGCTTTCGCGAAGACCTGCTGTACCGCCTGAACGTCATCACCTTGCACCTGCCGCCGTTGCGCGAACGCAGCGAGGACATCCTGACCCTGGCCGATCGTTTCCTTGCACGCTTCGTCAAGGAATACTCGCGGCCGGCCCGCGGCTTCAGCGACGAGGCCCGGGAAGCGCTGCTCAACTACCGCTGGCCGGGCAATATCCGTGAACTGCGCAACGTGGTGGAACGCGCGAGCATCATCTGCCCCCAGGAGCGAGTGGAAATCAGCCACCTGGGCATGGCCGAGCAGCCCACCAACAACGCCCCACGGATCGGCGCCGCGCTGAGCCTGGACGAACTGGAGAAGGCCCATATCGGCGCGGTACTGGCCACCAGCGACACCCTGGACCAGGCCGCCAGGACCCTGGGCATCGACGCTTCGACGCTGTATCGCAAGCGCAAGCAGTACAACCTATGAACAGGACCTCATGAAGCTCGCGATCAAACTGCGGACCCGGCTGTTTCTCAGCATCTCCGCCCTGATCACCGTGGCCTTGCTCGGCCTGGTGCTGGGGCTGGTCAGTGTGATGCAGATGGCCAGTACCCAGGAATCGCTGATCCGCAACAACTTCATCACCCTGGACCTGGGGCTCAAGCTGCGCCAGACCCTCGGCGACCAACTGATCCTCATGCTCGGCAACAAGCCCGATCCGGCGGCCCTGGAAGCGTCCCGACAGCACTACCTGGAATTGCTCGACCAGGGCATCGCCCATGAACAGCAACAAAAGGAACAGAATGGCTTTCAGCAGGCGCGCCGCGACTACGTCAGCTTCTTCGAGGCTTTCGAGCACAGCACCTCCAGCCTGAGTAACAACGACGAGTTGACCGAACGCTTCAATACCTTGCGCGGTGGCTTGATCAACGAACACAAGCGCGCCCTGGACAACATCAGCGAAGTGGAGCACCAGACCCGTGGCCGGGCGCTGCTGGTGGCCGGCCTGCTGGGGCTGGTGGGCCTGGCGGTGCTGATCATCGGCTTCATTACCGCCCACTCCATCGCCCGGCGCTTCGGCGGCCCGATCGAGGCCCTGGCCAAGGCGGCGGACAAGATCAGCCAGGGCAATTTCGACGTCACCCTGCCAATCTCCGGGCCGGCGGAAATGAACCTGCTGGCGCGGCGCTTCGGGATCATGGCCGAAGTCCTGCGCCAGCATCAGGCCACCAATGTCGATGAACTGCTGGCCGGCCAGCAACGCCTGCAGGCGGTACTCGATAGCATCGACGACGGTTTGCTGATGATCGACCGCCAGGGTCGGCTGGAGCACCTCAACCCGGTGGCCCAGCGCCAGCTCGGCTGGGACCAGGAGCGCCTTGGCCAAGGCTTGGGAAGCGCCTTGCAACGCCCGGAGCTGGACGAGCAGCTACAGCTGGTGCTGCGCGGCGGCAACCTGGAACGGGCGCCGGAGGACCTGGATATCGAGGTCGACGGCGAAGCACGCCTGCTGACCTACAGCCTGACTCCGGTGTGCCATACCCAGGGGCATATCCTCGGAGCGGTGATGGTGCTGCACGATGTCACCGAGCAGCGGGCCTTCGAGCGCGTGCGCAGCGAGTTCGTGCTGCGCGCCTCCCACGAGCTGCGCACCCCGGTCACCGGCATGCACATGGCCTTCGGACTGCTCCAGGAGCGCCTGCACTTTGCCGAGGAGTCCCGGGAAACCGACCTGCTCAATACCGTCAACGAAGAAATGCAGCGCTTGATGCAACTGATCAACGACCTGTTGAACTTCTCCCGCTACCAGAACGGCCTGCAAAAACTGACCCTCGCGCCCTGCTCCCTGGACGAGTTGCTGGAGCAGACCCAGTGGCGCTTCAGCGAGCAGGCACAACAACAGGATATAGCGCTGCTGCTGGAGATCCAGGCACCGCTGCCGCGCCTGCATGCCGACCGCCCGCAACTGGAACGGGTCCTGGACAACCTGGTGGGCAACGCCTTGCGCCACACCGCCAGCGGCGGGCAGATCCGCCTGCAGGCCCGGCGCCACGGCGAACGGGTGATCATCAGCGTCGAGGACAACGGCGAAGGCATCGCCTATGGCCAGCAGGGGCGGATCTTCGAACCTTTCGTCCAGGTGGGGCGCAAGAAGGGCGGCGCCGGCCTGGGGCTGGCGTTGTGCAAGGAAATCGTCCAGCTCCATGGCGGGCGCATGGGCGTTTACTCACGGCCCGGGCAGGGCACCCAGTTCTACCTGGCGCTGCCGCTCTAGGGCTCAGGCTTCATCGTCCAGGCGCCTGGCCACCAGGCGTCGGCCACGGGTGATCAACTCGGTGAACTGCAAGGCGCTCAGGGCATGGGCGAACAGCCAGCCCTGGCCGAAGCTCACGCCTTCGCTGCTCAGCAGCACGGCCTGCTCCTCGCACTCGATGCCTTCGGCGATCACCTTGAGTTTCAAGGCATGGGCCATGCGGATGATGTGCGGCGCCACACCGCTGCTGGCGGCGTCGTGGCCAAGGGCGTCGACGAACGCCTTGTCGATCTTCAGGCAATCCACCGGCAGGTTCTGCAGGTAGGCCAGGCTGCAGTATCCCGTGCCGAAGTCATCGATCAGCACCTTGTGCCCGACATCCCGCAGGGCTTGCAGGTTGTTGCGCGCCACCACCACGTCGATCAACCCACGCTCGGTCACCTCGAAGGCGATCTGCCGCGCCGCGACCCGGTGCAGCGCCAGCAGCCTGGCCATGACCCGGCCGACACGCGGCACCATCACGTCACAGGCCGCCAGGTTGACCGAGATATACAGTTGCGGATTGGCCCGCAGCACATGCCCCAGTTGCTCCAGCAGGCGTTGCAGGACGAAATCGGTGATCTGGCGGATCTGCCCGGTGTTTTCCGCCAAGGGGATGAACAGGTCGGGGCTGGTCAAGGTGCCGTCCGGACGCCGCCAGCGCAGCAGCGCCTCGGCCCCCACGCACAACCGGCTGTTCAGGTCGAAGATCGGTTGGTACAGCACCTGCAGCTCGCCACGGTGCAAGGCCCCCTGCAATTCGGCCCCCAGGGACTGGCGCTGGCGCGCCAACTGATACACCAGGGCACCGATGAACAGCGCCAGCAGCAGGCTGGTCGGCAGCAGCCACCACCAGCCATCGAGCAACTCGGCCTGCATGCTGGCCCGTGGCGTGATCAGCACCAGTTGGTATTCGGGATTACGGGTCGGCATGCGGTACACCAACAAGTCGCGGGTCACCTGCAACGGCCGGCTGCGATCGTCCTGCCAGGGTTGCGCCGGCGGCCAGGAACGGGCCTGGCCCAGTACCGGTATGGCCCGGGCACCGTGGTCGACCACCACCATCAGGCTACCGCCGGGCGGCAGGTCGACCACGTCGGTCAGGTGTCCGCGTGAGGTGGCGACGCGGAAATTGCCCCGGCCGAGCATCAGCGCCGCCAGGTTTTCGTTGGGCTGGGCGGAGGTATTGAGCCAGTAGCTGTAGGTGGGTCCGCGGATGTCCGCCGGCCGGGGAGAAGTCGCAAGGTTCTGCCGGGGCCAATTGGAGCAGGTCTGGTCGGCATCCATGTAGGCCGCCTCGTAGATGAAGCGATAGTTGAAGCTGACCTGTTGCAGCACGGCAGTCATGTCCGCGCTGCACCCACGCAGCGGCTGCGCTTCCAGGGTGTCCAGGCCCTCGCGCAGTTGCCTGAAGAGCTGCTCCAGGCGCTCCAGGAACCGCCGGCCCTGGGCGTTCATCTGCTCGCTTTCGCGCTGCTGGACCTCGTGCATGGCCACCCCGATGCTGCACAGCATCAGCACCGCCGCGCTCAGGACAGCCGCCAGCATCGCCAGCAACCAGGGGCGATAAAACCAGGTGCGCGGGGTCTCGCGGGCGGCCGGCATCATGGAAGATCCGAAGGATTACCAATGAGTTATAGCAACTGATTGGGCCATCGGCGCGGACCGTCCGGCGGCGTCATTATTTTGTCTGGTTGAGGACCTGCAGGATCGCCGCGCTCTCGGCGTCCGGGGTGCCATCGAAACGACCTGGCCGGTAGTGCATCTGGAAGGCCGCCAGGACATGCCGGGTGGCCACGTCCAGCTCGCCGGTCTGCGGGGTGGCATAGCCCAGCCGCGCCAACTGTTGCTGGAACCAACCGATGCTCGGCAGGTTGACCGCATAGAACGCTTGCTGGCGTGCCACGGCCTGGGCATCGGGCCACAGGCCCAGGCCAGCTTCGGCCAGGCGCTTCCAGGGGAACAGCGGGCCCGGGTCGAGCTTGCGTAGCGGCGCGATGTCGCTGTGGCCGATGATGTGCCGCGGGGAAATATTGTTGCGCTTGCTGATGTCCTTGAGCAGCACGATCAGGTTCTGGATCTGCGCCTCGCTGTAGGGGTACCACAGGCGCCCATTGGGGCCATCGCGAAAACCCGGGTTGACGATCTCGATGCCGATGGAGCTGGAGTTGAGCCAGGTCCGGCCTTGCCACTGACTCTCACCGGCATGCCAGGCGCGGTATTGCTCGTCCACCAGCTTGTAGATGGTGGCGGACTTGTCGTCGCCGATCAGGTAGTGGCTGCTGACCTGCCCGTGGGTCAGCAGGGCCAGGGAGCGCTCCATGGATGCCGAGGTGTAGTGGACGATGATGAACTGGGCACGCTGGTCGTAATTGACCGAGGGGTGGCTGGTGTCGATACGCGGGCCGCTGGCGCAGCCGGCGAGCATCAACAGGAAGCAGAAGGCAAGGACAGGGACTTTCATGGCAGGGAACAATACGCTTGGGACATTAATGCAACAGTGTAACGTACTGCTCCCCAGATCATGGGCAAAACTGCGCAGGCGAGTGGCGCCTTAGCCGGCCTCGACCCGGTTGCGACCAGCATCCTTGGCCCGGTACAGCGCCTGATCGGCTCTTTTGATCACCAGTTCGCTGCGATCTCCCGCCTTGAAGGCGCTCAAGCCGATGGAAACCGTGACCGTCACCGGCTCGCCCTTGAAGTGAAACGGGCAGGCCTCGATCGCCGCCCGCAGGGTTTCCACCAAACGCGTTCCCACTGCCCATGGGGTGTCGGGCATCAGCAGGACGAACTCCTCGCCGCCGAAGCGGGCGATGAAGTCGGTGCCACGCAGGCGCTTGCGCAGCACATTGGCGATGATCTTGAGCACCTTGTCACCCGCCAAGTGGCCATAGCTGTCGTTGATCCGCTTGAAGTGATCCAGGTCGAGCATTGCCAGCAACAGGCTGTTGCCGTGGCGTTGCCATTGGCCGACCTCATGTTCCAGGCGCTCGCTCCAGGCCGCACGGTTGGGCAGGCCGGTGAGCGGATCGACCAGGGCCTTCTGCCGCTGCTCTTCCAGGTGCTCGCGATAACCCTGGGCTTCCTGTTCCATGCTCGACACCCGTGCCGCCAGGCTTTGCAGGCGGGTGGCCATGTCCTTCTCGCGCTGGTCGCGTTGCTTCTGGTGCTGGTCCATGGTGCCCAGCAGGCCTTCGAGATGGCTTTCCAGGACCTGCTTGAGGTCATCCAGGTCGGCCGCTTCCTGCATGCTGCTTTGCAGGCCGTCGACTTGCTCGCGGATCTGCGAGTCCATGGCACGCGCCGCCGAACTGATGTCGGCATGCCCGTCGCTGGCAGCCTGCAGGTTGCTCTGGAAGGCCTCCAGGCGCTCGTTGAGCTGCTTGAGGTAATCCTCGAACTCATGCTGGCCGGAGTCGGTGATGGCCAGCATCAAGACCGCCAGATCATCGAGGATCGGCAGCAGCTCGTACCAGTTCAGCCCATGCTGCAGGCGGTCACGCATGGCCTCGGCCTGGGGCCGGTGCCGCTCCGGCAGGCTCAGGTCATCGAGCAGGCCCAGCAGGGTGTGCTCGATGTGCTTGGCCACCGAGCTGTAGGACGGCTCGGGGGAGTCCGGCAGGGCATAGAGTACGTCCTGCTCTGGCTGCTCGGGATCGATGGCCGCCAGGGCCTCGGCCATGGCCACCGGCAACGGCAGGCTGTCGAGCAACGCCGCTGCGGGAATGGGCAACAGCTCATCGGGATTGCTGGTCTCAAGTGTGCTGGCGGCCTGGGCCTCGGCTAACGGCTCAGGCGCCATCTCGATTGAGGGTGCCACGGGTGCTGCATCCGCTTCAGGTTCCTGGGCCTGGGGTTCCACTGCTTGTTGTGGTGCGGCATCTTCCCGAACCAGGACCGGCGGCACAAAGGCCGCCACTGCAGGCTGGGCCGCAACCTCGGCGTCAGTGTCGGCAACTGGCTCTGGCTTGGACTCGACACTCGCGACAGGCTCGAAGGCAGGCTCGGGCAGGACATGCCCCGGCGCCGGTTCCGCCGCTGCAACGGCGGGGACCTGGGTAGCGGCACCGGTTGCGGGGGCAGCAGAAGTGGGTGCGGGAGCAGGCGTTGGCTCATGCTCCGGCGCCATGTCATCCGCAGTGTCTTGTGGCTGGAGTGTCTGCTCCGGCGCTGGAGCGGACACCGGCGGCGCACCGGCTTCGCTCGCAGGTGCAGCTTCTGCGCTGGCATCTCGCGTTCCGAACAAGCGTTGCAGCAGGCTCGGACGCCCCGGTTCCACCGGGTTTTCCAGCTGGCTCAGGGCCTTGCCCTGCAGGGCGCTCAGCTCGCCGAGCAGTAGTGGGATCTCCCGCGCTTGGCCGACCCGGCCATCCAATTGCTTGGCGAAGGCCTTGAGCGGACGACTGACCTCACGGGGCAGGGGCAAGGTCTGCAACTGGGCGACCAGGGCCGTCAGGGCGCTGCTCATCTGGTCGATGCGGGTCTCCCGGCGCTGCTCGGAATCCAGCACGGCCTTTTCCAGGCGCGGAATCAAGGCCGCGAGGCCGGCGTCCATATCATCGGTGCGCACGACCTCGCGCATTTCCTTCATGCACTGGTCGACCGCGCGGTCGGTGCCTTCAGCCGCCAGGGTGCTGCGCACCAGGCCACGGCGCAGCAAGTCGAGGCGGGCAGCCCAACGACGCTCGAGCTTTTCCTGTTGCTCGATGCTCTTGAGGTATTTTTCTTTCCAGCGTTGGGCGTCGTCGCTCATTCATCGGTTCCGCGAGGGGCAGGACTCAACGCGGGCAATGCATCAGCCGTGAGCGAACCCGGCAGACGAATCTCTACCGCGACCGGCAGGTGATCGGAAATGGGTTGGGCCAGGACTTCGACACGCTCCAGCGCCAGGCCGGGGCTGAGCAGGATGTGGTCCAGGCAGCGTTGCGGACGCCAGCTAGGGAAGGTCGCCTGCAATTGCGGCGCCAGCAGGCCGAGGTCACGCAGGGGAGAATGCTCCAGCAGGTCGCTGGCGTGGGTATTCATGTCCCCCATCAGCACCTGGTACTTGTAGCCACCGATCAACTCGCGGATATATGCCAGTTGCCGGGTCCTGGCCCGGGCGCCGAGCGCCAGGTGCATCATCACCACCACCAGCGCTTCCGGACCTTCGCCAAAACGCAGGAGGATCGCACCGCGACCCTTGGGGCCTGGCAGGGGGTGGTCTTCGATGGCCCAGGGACGCATGCGGCTGAGTACACCGTTACTGTGCTGGGCCAAGCGTCCGAGGTTGCGATTGAGTTGTTGGTACCAGTAGGGGAAGGCACCCAGCTGGGCCAGGTGCTCCACCTGGTTGACGTAGCCCGAACGCAGGCTGCCGCCATCGACCTCCTGCAGGGCCACCAGGTCGAAATCCGCCAGCAGGCTGCCGATCTTCTGCAGGTTGTCCGCCCGGCCGTTGTGGGGCAGCAGGTGCTGCCAGCCGCGGGTGAGGTAATGCCGATAGCGTTCGGTACTGATGCCGACCTGGATGTTGAAACTGAGTAAGCGCAGGCGGCTGTCAGCCGGCAAGCCGGTCGACGCCAAATGGTGTTCGTTGACCTGCGGATCATGCAGGCCAACGATGCGTTCCGAGCCCCAGCGCGGCATGGCGGCGGCGCTTACTTGGCTGCGCGCTCTTTGGCGATCAGCTGGTCGGCCACGCTCAGCGCGCCTTCAGGACCACCGGAGGTACCCAGGTCGAAGCGATACTTGCCGTTGACCACCATGGTCGGTACGCCGCTGATCTGGTAGGCCTGGGCCTTCTTCTTGGCGTCCTCGACCTTGCCCTTCACGGCGAAGGAGTTGTAGGTGCTGAGGAACTTGTCCTTGTCGACGCCTTCGCCAGCCAGGAAGTCGGCCATTTCTTCAGGAGTCGCGAGTTTCTTGCCACCGTGGATGGCCTCGAAAACGGCCTTGTGCACCTTGTGCTCGACACCCATGGCTTCCAGGGTGATGAACAGCTGGCCGTGAACGTTCCAGATGCCGCCGAACATGGCCGGGATCCGCACGAAGTTGACGTCGGCCGGAAGCTTCTCGACCCATGGGTTGATGGTGGGTTCGAAGGCGTAGCAGTGTGGGCAGCCGTACCAGAACAGTTCCACCACTTCGATCTTGCCAGGCACGGCAACCGGAACGGCGCTGCTCAACTCGACATATTGTTTACCGGCTTCAAGCGGCTCGGCGGCTTGAGCGGTCACGCCAAACAGGCTGGCGGTAACGAGAGCGGCGCTGAGGATCAGATTACGCATGCTTTACTCCTGGACGATTTAGGCGCCTCGCGCGACCTGATTTCAGACAGATCATGGCGGGCTTGAGTTCGCTAGTGTAGCGGCTGGCGCCATAAAAAAGGGCGGCCTGAGCCACCCTTTATGCTTGCACCGTCAGATTAATCGATCATTAACCTTGCCGTGGCCATGCACCTGCCGGCCACTGATCGCAGCGGCCTCAGTGCAGGCCCTGAATATAGCTGGACACGGCTTCGATGTCCTTGTTGCTCAGCTTGCTGGCAATGCTGCGCATGACCATGGTGTCGCCGTCGTTGGTACGGACGCCTTCGCGGAAGTCGGTCAGCTGCTTGGCTACGTATTGAGCGTGCTGGCCGCCCAGGTGCGGGAAGCCGGCGGCTGCGTTACCCACGCCGTTCGGCGAGTGGCAACCGGTGCAGGCAGGCATGCCCTGGTCCAGCTTGCCGCCGCGGAACAACTCTTCGCCACGGGCCACGAGCTTGGGATCGGCGGCGCCGACGCTGCCTTTCTGGCTGGCGAAGTAGGCGGCGATGTCGGCCAGGTCCTGATCGCTCAGGTTGGTCAGCAAGCCGGTCATTTCCAGTACTTGCCGCTTGCCGGACTTGATATCGTGCAGCTGCTTGTCCAGGTACTTTTCCCCCTGACCCGCCAGCTTGGGAAAGTTTGGCGCCATGCTGTTCCCATCAGGGCCGTGGCATGCGCCACAGACTGCGGCTTTCGCCTGACCGGCAGCAGCGTCGCCTGCGGCATGGGCAACACCGGTGATGCCCAGGGTCAACAGCAGACTCACGAGTAATTTGTTCATCAGCTAATCCAACTACGGCTAAGGGTTAAGAGTTATGGACCGGGATCACTCGCTCATCCAGTGGATGATGGCTCGGTAATCCTCGGCACTGCAGTCCATGCACAAACCACGCGGCGGCATCGCCTTGAAACCCTGGGTCACGTGTTGCACCAGCGTCTCCATACCTTGCACCAGCCTCGGCGCCCAAGCTTCCTGGTCGCCCTTGCGGGGCGCCGTGGGTAGTTGGCCGGAATGACATGCCCCACAAACACGGTTGTACACAGCTTCCGGATCCGGTGTAGCCTGCGCGCTGTAAAGCGGCATCAAGAGACCGGTAGCCAGCAGCCATTTCGTCATAAAACGACCTTTTCAGGGTTGAGAGCGTGCTGCGTTCTAATGCGCATACAAGGTTTATCGCTCTCGTGAGCTTCATCCTACGCTGGGACAAAGCGCACACAAAATCTGCGGCATTATATACTGGCGTTACTGAAACGGAAACGACACCGCTCGCCGCACCCATCCCCGGCATCGCCCCTATTCGGAAATCCCATGCAACTGAAGAACCCCATCCTCGGTCTGTGCCAACAGGCCACTTTCATGCTCAGCGCCGCCAAGGTCGACCAATGTCCCGATGACGCCGGCTTCGAAGTGGCCTTCGCCGGGCGCTCCAACGCCGGCAAGTCCAGCGCCCTGAACACCCTGACCCACGCCAGCCTGGCACGCACCTCGAAGACCCCGGGGCGCACGCAGTTGTTGAACTTCTTCAAGCTAGACGACGATCGCCGCTTGGTCGACCTGCCGGGCTACGGCTACGCCAAGGTACCGATCCCGCTCAAGCAGCACTGGCAGCGCCACCTCGAGGCCTACCTGGGCAGCCGCGAGAGCCTCAAGGGGCTGATCCTGATGATGGATATCCGTCATCCAATGACCGACTTCGACACCCTGATGCTGGATTGGGCCGTGGCCAGCGGCATGCCGATGCATATCCTGCTGACCAAGGCCGACAAGCTGACCTATGGCGCGGGCAAGAACACCCTGCTCAAGGTCCAGTCGCAGATCCGCAAGGGCTGGGGCGACGCCATCACCATCCAGCTGTTCTCCGCACCCAAGCGCATGGGACTGGAAGAGGCCTACACCGTGCTGGCGGGCTGGCTGGAACTGGCCGACAAAGGCGCCGAGATCGAGGCCTGAGAGAGATAAAAATTGTCTGCGCGGTGATCAGGCAAGGCAAAAAGCGGCGGGAAAGCGGAGTTTAGGGGCCTAAATGAGCATTTCCCGCCGTTTTTTAACGCAGCATGGTCGCCACCCAGGCAATTTTCAGGCAAAAAAAACCCCGGACTTCATATGGGGAGGGGGAAGTTCGGGGTTCAAGTTCTAGACCGCTAGGGCGGGGTCCAGATATCTGCCAACACTTAACACAACATAGGAGCATTGAAGGGCTTCACCAGCCATTCAGTAACTCTGAGTGGGCGTTTCCCGGTTTAGTTCCGGCCACGAACAAAAACTATTGGCGATAAACACTGAAATTTTTCGTGCTAATGGTTCTTCAGGCATGTTTGCCGCGACACTATGCCGCGGCAAACATCGGCAAAAAGTCCCCTTAATGGGCCTCATCCCAGTTATTTCCCACCCCGACCTCGACCAGTAGCGGTACATCCAGGGTCGCGGCGCCACTCATGTAACCGCGAATGTCCTCACGCACCTGGTCCACCAGGTCCTCGCGGACTTCCAGGACCAGTTCGTCGTGCACCTGGAGGATGACCCTGGCATCCAGGCCCGAGGCCTGCAGCCAGTTGTCCACCGCCACCATGGCCTTCTTGATGATGTCCGCGGCGGTGCCTTGCATCGGTGCGTTGATCGCGGTGCGTTCGGCGCCCGCCCGCTCCTGGGGTTTGTTGGAGTTGATCTCCGGCAGATACAGGCGACGACCGAAGATGGTTTCCACGTAGCCCTGGTAGGCCGCCTGGGCGCGGGTGCGGTCCATGTACTCGCGCACCCCCGGATAACGGGCGAAGTAGGTGTCGATATAGGCCTTGGCCTGCTTGGTATCGACGCCGATGTCCTTGCCCAGTTTCTGCGCGCCCATGCCGTAGATCAGGCCGAAGTTGATGGCCTTGGCACTGCGGCGCTGCTCGGAAGTAACGTCCCCGAGCTCGACCTTGAACACTTCCGCGGCCGTGGCGGTGTGCACGTCCTGGTTGTTGCGAAAGGCCTTGAGCAGGCCTTCGTCCTGGGACAGGTGGGCCATGATCCGCAGCTCGATCTGCGAGTAGTCCGCGGCCAGCAGCTTGTACCCGGCCGGAGCGACGAAGGCCTGGCGAATGCGCCGCCCCTCTGCCGTGCGCACCGGGATGTTCTGCAGGTTCGGGTCGCTGGACGACAGGCGCCCGGTGGAAGCCACCGCCTGGTGATAAGAAGTGTGGATCCGCCCGGTACGCGGGTTGATCTGCTCCGGCAGGCGGTCGGTGTAGGTGCTCTTGAGCTTGCTCATGGAGCGGTACTGCATCAGCACCCGGGGGAGCGGGTAGTCGTCCTCGGCCAGCTTGGCCAGGACCTCTTCGGCAGTGGATGGCTGGCCCTTGGCGGTCTTCTTCAGCACCGGCAGGCCCAGCTTGTCGTAGAGGATGCTGCCCAGCTGCTTGGGCGAGCCCAGGTTGAACTCCTCGCCGGCGATCGCGAAGGCCTCGCGCTCCAGGGCCACCATCTTGTCGCCCAGCTCGATGCTCTGCACGCCCAGCAGCTTGTCATCCACCAGCGCGCCCTGGCGTTCGATGCGCGCCAGCACCGGCACCAGCGGCATCTCGATATCGGTCAGCACGCTGGCCAGGCTCGGGATGGCGCTGAGTTTCTCGAACAGGGCCTGGTGCAGGCGCAGGGTCACATCGGCGTCTTCGGCGGCGTAGGGGCCGGCCTGCTCCAGCGGGATCTGGTCGAACGTCAGCTGCTTGGCGCCCTTGCCGGCGATGTCCTGGAAACTCACCGTGGTGTGGTCCAGGTATTTCTGCGCCAGGCTGTCCATGTCATGGCGGGTGGCGGTGGAATTGAGCACATAGGACTCGAGCATGGTATCGAAGGCCACGCCGCGCATGGTGATGCCATTGGCCGGGTCGCCACCGATGGCGCAGTTGGCCAGGATGTTCATGTCGAACTTGGCGTGCTGGCCCACCTTGAGCAGCTTCGGGTCTTCCAGCAGCGGCTTCAGGGCCAGCAGCACCGCGTCGCGATCCAGCTGCTGCGGCGCATCGAAGTAGCTATGGGCCAGGGGAACATAGGCCGCCTCGCCCGCCTGGACCGCGAAAGACAGGCCCACCAGTTGCGCCTGCTGTGCATCGATGCCGGTGGTCTCGGTGTCGAAGGCGATCAGCCTGGCGCCCTTGAGCTTGTGCAGCCAGGCATCGAAACGCGCCTGGTCGAGGATGGTTTCGTACTGCAATTCCAGCGGCGCCTGCTCGGTCGCGGGTTGCTCGGCAGCGACCGGAGCCGCAGCCAAATCGAGCTCGACACGCTTGGCATCACGCTGCAACTCGTCGAGCCAGCTCTTGAATTCCATCAGGCTGTAGAGCTCTGCCAGCTTCTCGCGGTCCGGCTCGCGCAGGTGCAGGTCATCCAGCCCCACCTCCAGCGGTACGTCGACCTTGATGGTGGCCAGCTGGTAGGAAAGGAACGCCATTTCCTTGTGCTCTTCGAGCTTGGCCGGCAAGGTCTTGGCCCCGCGAATCGGCAGGGTAGGCACGATATCGAGTTGCTCGTAGAGTTCCTTGAGGCCGCCGTTGACCCCCACCAGCAAGCCCGAGGCGGTCTTCGGGCCGATGCCCGGGACACCAGGAATGTTGTCGGAAGAGTCGCCCATCAGCGCCAGGTAATCGATGATCTGCTCGGGAGCGACACCGAATTTCTCCTTCACGCCCTCCACGTCCATGCTGCTACCGGACATGGTGTTGACCAGGGTAATGTGCCCATCCACCAACTGCGCCATGTCCTTGTCGCCGGTGGAGATGACCACCGGCCGGGACGCCGCCGCGCTGCTGCGGGCCAGGGTGCCGATCACATCGTCGGCCTCCACGCCCTCGACGCACAGCAGCGGGAAGCCCAGGGCGATCACGCTGGCGTGCAGGGGTTCGATCTGCACCCGCATGTCGTCGGGCATGCTCGGGCGGTTGGCCTTGTACTCGGCGTACATTTCATCGCGGAAGGTTCCGCCCTTGGCGTCGAACACCACGGCGAAGGGGCTTTGCGGATATTGTTTGCGCAGGCTCTTGAGCATGTTCAGCACGCCCTTGACCGCGCCGGTCGGCATGCCTTTGGAGGTGGTCAGCGGCGGCAGCGCATGAAAGGCGCGGTACAGGTAGGACGAACCGTCCACCAGGACGAGGGGGGCTTGGCTCATGAGTAGGATCAACCTTTTGGGCGGGTCCGGCGCTAGAATAGCGGGACCGTTGACGACAAAGGGACAAGGTTATCATGCGCACACTAAATCGCTTGCTGCTGGCCGGCTTGATTGCAGTCTCCTCCATGGCAGCGATCGCCGCGCAAGACGCGCCTTCGGCCGACCCGGAAGTCACCATTCGCACGGAAGGCGACAAGACCATCCAGGAATACCGGCAAAATGGCTTCCTGTATGCGATCAAGGTCACGCCAAAAGGTGGCAAGCCCTACTTCCTGGTGCGCGCCGATGGCTCCGACGGCAACTTCATCCGTTCGGACCAGCCGGATATGCTGATCCCTTCGTGGAAAATCTTCGAGTGGTAAGCCACTCCCATTTCAACTCAATGGCGCCGTCTCGATAGCGGCGCCGGTACTGGCAGTTCTCAACCATGTCTGTGTTCACCCCCCTGGCTCGGCCCGAGCTGGAAACCTTTCTCGCCCCGTATGGGCTCGGCCGCCTGCTTGACTTCCAGGGGATTGCCGCTGGTAGCGAAAACACCAACTTCTTCATCAGCCTGGAACAGGGCGAGTTCGTCCTGACCCTGGTCGAGCGCGGCCCGGTCCAGGAAATGCCGTTCTTCATCGAACTGCTGGACGTGCTGCACGAAGCCGACCTCCCGGTGCCCTACGCGCTGCGCACCACCGACGGCATCGCCCTGCGGGAACTGGCGGGCAAGCCGGCGTTGCTGCAACCGCGCCTGGCCGGCAAGCACATCAAGCAGGCCAACGCCCAGCACTGCGTCCAGGTCGGCGAGCTGCTGGGCCACCTGCACGTGGCCACCAAGGACAACATGATCCAGCGCAAGACCGATCGTGGCCTGGACTGGATGCAGGAAGAGGGCGCCAAGCTGCTGCCGCGCCTGGACAGCGCCGCCCAGGACCTGCTGCAACGTGCGCTGCAAGAGATCGTCGAACACCAGGCCAGGATCCTCGCCCTGCCGCGGGCCAACATCCACGCCGACCTGTTCCGCGACAATGCCATGTTCGAAGGCACCCACCTGACCGGCCTGATCGACTTCTACAACGCCTGCTCGGGGCCGATGCTGTATGACGTGGCCATCGCCCTGAACGACTGGTGTTCCGATGCCCAAGGCGTGCTCGACGGCCAGCGCGCCCGGGCCCTGCTCGGTGCCTACGCGACCTTGCGACCATTCACCGCCGCCGAGGCCGAGCTGTGGCCAACCATCCTGCGGGTGGCCTGCGTGCGCTTCTGGCTGTCGCGCCTGATCGCCGCCGAGACCTTCGCCGGCCAGGACGTACTGATCCACGATCCGATGGAGTTCCAGCGCTACCTGGCCCAGCGCCAGCAGGTCAGCGTGGCCCTGCCGTTCGCCCTCTGAAACGCATCGCGGGCCAGCCGCCCCTGCCATGAACGAGCAGGAGCGGACTGGCCCGCGAAGGATCAAGCCCGTGCTGGAAACCCGGTTACAACTGCTCCAGGCAGCCGGCCAGGTCGTTGCCTAGTTTCTCCAGCACCTGCTCATAGCCTGTCGCCGAAGCCGGGGTGTAGCCACCCAGGGCATCCAGTTCGGCCAGCTTCACCGGCAGCCCGGCCACCAGGGTTTCCGCCAGCCGCGGACGCAGCGGCGGCTCGCTGAACACACACGTCTTGCCCACCTGCTGCAGGCGCGCGCGCATGGCCGCCACATGCTGGGCCCCCGGCTGCACCTCGGCAGCGACGCTGAACACCCCGGCGTGCTTGAGGCCATAGGCGTCCTCGAAATAGTCGAAGGCTTCATGGAAGACGAAATACGGCTTGCCGGCGATGCCAGCCAGGCGCGCCTTCAAGCGGGTATCCAGGGCGTCCAGGCGCTCGCTGAAAGCCTTCAGGTTGTCCTGGTAGCGCGCGGCGTTGGCCGGATCGGCGGCGCTGAGGTCGGCCGCCATGCGAGTGGCGATCACCCGGGCGTTGACCGGCGACAGCCAGAGGTGGGCGTCCAGGGTGCCCGGGCGATGATCGTGGTCATGCTCGTCGGCCTCCTCTGCGTGGGAGTGGCTGTCTTCGGCAAAGCGCCGAAGCTTCATGCCTGGCAGGTCCTGTACCGCCACCGAGGGCAGGCTGCGGCCCTTCAGTACACGCGGCAGGAAGCCTTCCATGTCCGGGCCGATCCAGTACAAGAGATCCACGCTCTGCACCTTGCGCACATCGGATGGGCGCAACGCGTAGTTGTGCGGCGAGGCGCCCGGCGGCAGCAACACCTCGGGAATCGCCACGCCGTCCTGCACGGCCGCGGCGATCAATTGCAGCGGCTTGATGCTGGTCAGCACCCGGACCTCGGCCTGGGCCTGGGCCGAACCGATCGCGAACAAGCTGAAGGTAAAAGCGACAAAAAGACGAAAAAGTCGGGGCACGATGGACACTCGAAGAGGCGATAACGGGTAACATAATAACGTCTCTCACCAACCTCGTCGCCGCTCATGCCTAAAACACCCCTCGCCAGCCGACCACACGACCACTCTCACTGCGTGCACAACGCACTGTCTGAGGCCGATGCCCTGTGCACGCGGCAGGGACTGCGCCTGACCGCCCTGCGCCGGCGGGTGCTGGAGCTGGTCTGGCAAAGCCACAAGCCCCTGGGCGCCTATGACATCCTGGCGGTACTCAGCGAGCAGGATGGCCGCCGCGCCGCGCCGCCGACCGTCTATCGGGCGCTGGATTTCCTCCTGGAAAACGGCTTGGTGCACCGCATCGCCTCGCTCAACGCCTTCGTCGGCTGCAACCACCCGGAACACGCGCACCAGGGCCAGTTCCTGATCTGCCGCGAGTGCCACGCGGCCATCGAGCTAGAACAGAAATCCATCAGCGACGCGATCATCGGCAGCGCCCGCGACGTCGGCTTCGTGGTCGAAGGCCAGACCGTGGAAGTGGTCGGGCTCTGCTCGGGCTGCCAGGGGGCTTGATGGGCACTGCATTGATCCGCCTCGAGCAGGTCGGGGTGACCTTTGCCGGGCAGCCAGTGCTGGACAACATCCAGCTCAGCGTCGAACCCGGGCAGATCGTCACCCTGATCGGCCCCAACGGCGCCGGCAAGACCACCCTGGTGCGTGCCGTGCTCGGCCTGCTCAAGCCCGATACCGGCAGCGTCTGGCGCAAGCCCCGGCTGCGGGTGGGCTACATGCCGCAAAAGCTCCATGTCGACCCGACCCTGCCGCTGTCGGTACTGCGCTTCCTGCGCCTGGTGCCCGGGGTGGACCGCGCCCGGGCCCTGGCGGCACTCAAGGAAGTGGGCGCCGAGCAGGTGATCGACAGCCCGGTGCAAAGCATTTCCGGCGGCGAGATGCAGCGCGTGCTGCTGGCCCGGGCGCTGCTGCGCGAGCCCGAGCTGCTGGTCCTCGACGAGCCGGTTCAGGGTGTCGACGTGGCCGGCCAGGCCGAGCTCTACAGCCTGATCACCCGCCTGCGCGACCGCCATGGCTGCGGCGTGTTGATGGTTTCCCACGACCTGCACCTGGTGATGAGCACCACCGACCAGGTGGTCTGCCTCAACCGCCACGTCTGCTGCTCCGGGCACCCCGAGCAGGTCAGCGGCGACCCGGCCTTCGTCGAGCTGTTCGGCAAGAACGCACCGAGCCTGGCGATCTACCACCACCATCATGACCACGCCCACGACCTGCACGGCTCGGTGGTGGTCCAGCCCCATGTGCACGGAGAAAACTGCAAGCATGGCTGATTTCCTGCTGTACGCCCTGCTCGCAGGTTTGTCCCTGGCACTGGTCGCCGGCCCCCTGGGCTCCTTCGTGGTCTGGCGGCGCATGGCCTATTTCGGCGACACCCTGTCCCATGCCGCGCTGCTGGGCGTCGCCCTGGGGTTCCTGCTGGATGTCAGCCCGGCGGTGGCGGTCACCGTCGGCTGCCTGTTGCTGGCGGTGCTGCTGGTCACCCTGCAACAGCGCCAGCCCCTGGCATCCGACACGCTGCTGGGAATTCTTGCACCCAGCACCCTGTCCCTGGGCCTGGTGGTACTAAGCTTCATGCATGAGGTGCGCATCGACCTGATGGCCTACCTGTTCGGCGACCTGCTGGCGATCAGCCCCGGCGACCTGGCGTGGATCCTCGGCGGCAGCGCCGCTGTCCTGTTGCTGCTGGTGGCGCTGTGGCGGCCATTGCTGGCCATCACCGTGCACGAGGAACTGGCCAGGGTCGAGGGCTTGCCCGTGGCCTCGCTGCGCATGACCTTGATGCTGCTGATCGCAGTGGTGATCGCCGTGGCGATGAAGATCGTCGGGGTGCTGCTGATCACCTCCCTGCTGATCATCCCGGCCGCTGCGGCACAGCGGCACGCCCGCTCGCCGGAGCAGATGGCCCTGGGCGCCAGCCTGCTGGGCATGCTGGCCGTGGGCGGCGGGCTGGCGTTGTCCTGGTTCAAGGACACCCCGGCCGGGCCGTCGATCGTGGTCACGGCGGCCGCACTGTTTCTGCTGAGTTTTGTTCTGCCCCGTCGAGGGGTGTAGACTTGCTCGCTTTTTGCGCAATTAGAGAGTCGCAGGAATGAAGCCGTTCGCCTCCCGTTATCTGCTCCTTGTCGCATTTTTCCTGCTGCTGGGAGCCTGCCAAAGCACGCCACCGGCGGCCACCGAGGTCCCCGATGCGCGGGCCACGGCCATCGCACAGCTGCAACAAAGCATCGCCAGCAACGAACTGGCGACCGCCGAGGACCAGCTCGCCGCGATGCAGGGGCAAACGCCGGACGATCAGCAATTGGTGCAGTACCAGCGCCAGTTGGCCGAGGCCTATCTGCAACGCAGCCAGATCGTCCTGCAAAAAGGCGATGTGAATGCCGCGGCCACTGCCTTGAGCCGTGCCCGGGCGCTGATGCCCAAGGCGCCGGCGCTGACCGGTGGGGTCAACAGCGCCATCGCCCACGCCCGCAAAGCCGAGCTGGACAAGGCCGAAGCCGCGCTGAAGGCTGCTGAAGCACGCCCTGCCGCCAAGTTGATCGACCCCTCGGCGCCCAGCAGCACCATCGCCTTGAACGTCACCGACATTCGCAAGCTGCGCCGGCAGCTCGATGCCTTGGCCGCGGATGTGGTGAATTACCAGTGCGATGTGACCATCCAGGTACCGCGCCGCGAAGACTACCCCTGGCTCTCGACCCTGCTGGGCAAGCGGGTGAAGAAGCTCGACCCCGACTTCCAGCAGCAGATCGGCCGGCAGATCGTGCGCCATGTGCCGGCGCAAATGGTCCTGACCCCACGCCAGGCGCAATGACCGTGGCCGGCAGCCCGCAGGCTGCCGGCAACCGCCTCAGGCCGGGATCGCCCTGGCCCTGGGTTCGCGACTCCATACCCGATGCTGGGCGATAGCGGCGAAGAACGCTTTCAGGGCCTTGGCATCGCCACCGACGATCAAGCCCTCGTCCACCTCCAGCCCAAGACGCTGCAACAACTCACGGGCTTCGCCGTGCAAGGCGATGGCCTTCAGGTGCCGATAAGCCTCGAGCAGGTAGTGCAGGGCGACCCCATCGCCGGCCAGGGCCTTGATCGCCTGGGCACCACCCGGCACGAACACGGCGTCAAACGCCACCGACGGCAAACCCTCCATCGACGCATCCACTGCCAGTGGCTTGCCTTGGGCAGTCGTCACCGCGGCCGAAGTCGGCCCCAGCAGCTTGGCGTGGGCGCCTTCGGCCTTGAGCGCCTTTTGCAGCGCAGCGATTGCCGCGCCGTCGACACCATTGGCCACCAGCACCGCGACCTTGCGAGTCTTGATGTCTCCGGATAACAAATTGGCCTGGCTCAGGGCCGGCGAGCGCGACAGCGACATCTTGCGCTCGGCCACCGTGCCCTTGGTCGGGACCGGCAGGCCGAGGTTCTCGGCCACCCGCTTGGCCAGCTGCAAATCGATGTTGGCCAGGATCTGCTGCACCTGCCGCTCGCGAATCTGCGGCCGGTCGACCTTGCCCAGCTCGAAGCTGTAGGCGGCGATGATGTGTTCCTGTTCATGCTTGCTCATGCTGTTGTAGAACAGCCGCGCCTGGGAAAAGTGATCGCTGAACGACTCGCTGCGCTGGCGGATCTTGTGCGCATCGATACGTTCGTTGTAGCTCTCGAAACCGCCGTTTTCCGGCGCCGGCGGGGCCTCCCTGGGCCAGCCGCCGTCGATCGAGTTGGGCTCGTAGGAAGCCCGCCCCTTGTCGATGGTGGAGCGATGCATGGCGTCGCGCTGGCTGTTGTGGAACGGCGCTACCGGCCGGTTGATCGGCAACTCGTGGAAGTTGGGCCCGCCCAGGCGGCTGATCTGGGTATCGGTGTAGGAAAACAGCCGGCCCTGCAGCAATGGGTCATTGGAAAAGTCGATGCCGGGCACGATATGCCCAGGACAGAACGCCACCTGCTCGGTCTCGGCGAAGAAGTTGTCCGGGTTGCGATTGAGCACCATCTTGCCCAGCGGCGTGATGGGCACCAGCTCTTCGGGAATCAGCTTGGTCGGATCGAGAATGTCGAACTCGAACTTGTGCTCGTCCTCCTCGGCGATGATCTGCACGCCCAACTCCCATTGCGGGTAGTCGCCGATCTCGATGGCCTCCCAGAGATCACGGCGGTGGAAGTCGGTGTCCTTGCCCGCCAGCTTCTGCGCCTCGTCCCAGAGCAGCGAACAAGTGCCCACCGACGGATGCCAATGGAACTTGACGAAGTGCGAGCGCCCCTCGGCATTGATGAAACGGAAGCTGTGCACACCGAAACCCTGCATGCTGCGCAGGCTCTTGGGAATGGCCCGGTCGGACATGGCCCAGATGACCATGTGCGCCGACTCCGGCACCAGCGAGACGAAGTCCCAGAAAGTGTCATGGGCCGAACCGCCGGTGGGAATCTCGTTGTGCGGCTCGGGTTTCACCGCATGCACGAAGTCGGGGAACTTGATCGCATCCTGGATGAAGAACACCGGCATGTTGTTGCCCACCAGGTCGAAGTTGCCCTCGTCGGTGAAGAACTTCACCGCAAAGCCGCGCACGTCACGCACGGTATCGCCGGAGCCTCTTGGTCCCTGGACCGTGGAAAAGCGCACGAACACGGGTGTTTTTTTCCCCGGATCACGCAGGAAACCGGCCTTGGTCAGCGCCGAATGATCGGCATAACTCTGGAAGTAACCATGGGCGCCAGTGCCGCGGGCATGGACGATGCGCTCGGGAATCCGCTCGTGGTCGAAGTGGGTGATCTTCTCCCGCATGATGAAGTCTTCGAGCAGCGAAGGGCCGCGGGCACCGGCTTTCAAGGTGTTCTGGTTATCGGCGATCTTCACTCCCTGGTTGGTGCGCAGGGCCTGTCCGGTGGCGTCGCTGCGAAACCGCTCCAGGCTTTCGAGCTTGGCGTTGCTGTTGCCCCGGTCCAGGGTGTCGGTTCCCGCGGCCTGGCTGTTCGAGCGGGTGGTTTTCTGGGTACTCATCAGACACATACTCCTCGTTGGCGAAATCCCGGGCGTGCCTGGGCTTCGCGGGCGGATGCGCCAAGGCACGGCACCTGGGCGCTTTCGAGTGGCTTAGGTAGTGACTGGGGATTCGCCGCGAGCGTTCCTTTTTTATGACCTTTGATCGCGTTATTGCCAAATGGCAGGATGATTACGAAATAAATGCTAAGAACCTCTATACGGACAGGCTAAAATGCGCGCCCGGCTAACCGCTGACCCCTTTCTAACGCGCCTCACAAGGTTCGCTACGTGATCGAGTTTCAAAACGTCCATAAAACCTACCGGGTCGCCGGTAGGGATATTCCCGCGCTGCACCCGACCAGTCTTCGGGTCGAGGCTGGCCAGGTCTTCGGCCTGATCGGCCACTCCGGCGCGGGCAAGAGCACCCTGCTGCGCCTGATCAACCGCCTGGAGAACCCCAGCGGCGGCAGGATCATCGTCGACAACGAGGAAATCACCGCGCTGGACGCCAGCGGCCTGCGCCGCTTCCGCCAGCAGGTCGGGATGATCTTCCAGCACTTCAACCTGCTGGCCTCCAAGACCGTGGCCGACAACGTGGCCCTGCCGCTGCAGCTCTCCGGCGAGCTGTCACGGACCGAGATCGACCAGCGCGTCACCGAACTGCTGGCCCGCGTGGGCCTGGCCGACCATGCTCGCAAGTACCCGGCGCAGCTGTCCGGCGGCCAGAAGCAGCGCGTCGGCATCGCCCGCGCCCTGGCCACCAAGCCCAAGATCCTGCTGTGCGACGAGGCCACCAGCGCCCTGGACCCACAGACCACGGCGTCGGTCCTGCAATTGCTGGCCGAGATCAACCGCGAGCTGAAGCTGACCATCGTCCTGATCACCCACGAGATGGACGTGATCCGTCGCGTCTGCGACCAGGTGGCGGTGATGGACGCCGGCATGATCGTCGAGCAAGGCAATGTAGCCCAGGTGTTCCTGCATCCCAAGCACCCGACCACCAAGCGCTTCGTCCAGGAAGACGAGCAGGTCGACGAGAACGAACAACGTGACGACTTCGCCCACGTACCGGGGCGCATCGTGCGCCTGACCTTCCAGGGCGAGTCCACCTATGCACCGCTGCTGGGCACCGTGGCCCGGGAGACGGGGGTCGACTACAGCATCCTTGCCGGACGCATCGACCGCATCAAGAACACCCCTTACGGGCAACTGACCCTGGCCATCACCGGCGGCGACATGGAAGCGGCCTTCGCCCGCTTCACCGCGGCGGATGTCCACATGGAGGTGCTGCGCTGATGCAAGGCCTACTGAGTTACTTCGACAACATCGACTGGGTCGACATCGGCATCGCCACCAGCGACACCATGATCATGCTCAGCACTTCGCTGTTCTTCACCGTGCTGGTGGGCCTGCCACTGGGGGTCCTGCTGTTCCTGTGCAGCCCCAAGCAGTTGCTGGAACAGAAAGGCGTGTATTCGGTGCTGGGCTTCGTGGTCAACGCCATCCGCTCATTGCCATTCATCATCCTGCTGATCGTGATGATCCCCACCACCATCCTGATCACCGGCACCTCCCTGGGAGTGGCTGGCGCGATCCCGCCGCTGGTGGTGGGAGCCTCGACCTTCTTCGCCCGCCTGGTGGAAACCGCACTGCGCGAAGTGGACCGGGGCATCATCGAGGCGACCCAGGCCATGGGGGCCACGACCCGGCAGATCATCATGAACGCCCTGCTGCCGGAAGCCCGTCCAGGCATCATCGCGGCCATCACCGTCACCGCCATCGCCCTGGTCGGCTATACCGCCATGGCCGGCGTGGTAGGTGCGGGGGGCCTCGGCGACCTGGCCATCCGTTATGGCTACCAGCGCTTCCAGGACGACGTGATGTCGGTCACCGTGGTACTGCTGATCGTGCTGGTTCAGGTTCTGCAGATCATCGGCGATAAGCTGGTAGTGCACTTTTCCCGTAAATAAACGCAATCGCCGGCTGGCCGGCAGGCGCCCGGGGTCGGGCGACTTACAAGGAGCTTGTTCGATGAAAAAACTACTCGTCGCTTTCGCAGCCATGGCCGCGTTCTCCGCGCATGCCGCCCAAACCCTGACCGTGGCCGCCACGCCGGTGCCCCACGCCGAGATCCTGGAGTTCGTCAAACCGGCCCTGGCCAAGGAAGGCGTGGACCTGAAGGTCAAGGTCTTCACCGACTACGTGCAGCCCAACGTGCAAGTGGCGGAGAAACGCCTGGACGCCAACTTCTTCCAGCACCAGCCGTACCTGGATGAGTTCAACAAGGCCAAGGGCACCCAGCTGGTGAGCGTCGCCGGCGTGCACGTGGAGCCCCTGGGCGCCTATTCGAGCAAGTACAAGCAACTGTCGGAACTGCCCAACGGCGCCACCGTGGTCGTGCCCAACGACGCCACCAACGGCGGCCGCGCCCTGTTGCTGCTGGACAAGGCCGGCGTGATCAAGCTCAAGGACGCCAACAACATCCTGGCCACCGTCAAGGACATCGCCGAGAACACCAAAGGCCTGAAATTCCGCGAACTGGAAGCCGCCACCATCCCGCGCGTGCTGACCCAGGTCGACCTGGCCCTGATCAACACCAACTACGCCCTGGAAGCCAAGCTGGATCCGGCCAAGGACGCCCTGGTGATCGAAGGCAAGGACTCGCCTTACGTGAACATCCTGGTGGCCCGTCCTGACGACAAGGACTCGGAGGCCATGAAGAAGCTGGTTGCCGCCCTGCACAGCCCTGAGGTGAAGAAGTTCATCGAAGAGAAGTACAAGGGTGCGATCGTGCCGGCGTTCTGATCGACTCGCAGAAACAGCAACGGGGCGCCTTGGGGCGCCCCGTTGCGTTTCAGCATTCAACCGCCTATGTGTAACCGCATCCTGAAACCCCGGCAGCGGCTACAGGGCAAGCATTACTTGCGTTGCACCATCGCCGGTAGCTGGGCCACCAGCTTCTGGTTGTTCAGCGGCGCGCGGATGAAGCCACGCTGGTTGCCGTCCGGGCCAATCACCGCCAGGTTGCCACTGTGGTCCACGGTGTAGTTGGGCTTGCTGGTGTCGGCGGGGATGAAGGGAATGCTCACGGCATTGGCGAGCTTCTGCAGGTCTTCGACCGAAGAGGCGGTCAAACCCTTGAAGTCCTTGTCGAAGTAGCCCAGGTACTGCTTGAGCTGCTGCGGGGTATCGCGGTTGGGATCGACGCTGACCAGCACCACCTGCAACTGGTCCACCACCTCCTTGGGGAGTTCGCTCTTGATCTGGCGTAGCTGGGCCAGGGTGGTGGGGCAGATGTCCGGGCAGAAGGTGTAGCCGAAGAACAGCAGCGACCACTTGCCCTTGAGCTCGTCCACCACCACTGGCTGGCCATCCTGGTCGAGCATCTTCACCGCAGGCAGGGTGCGGCTCTGGGGCAGCAGGATGATGCCGGCGTCGATCAGTGCGGTAGGGTCGCCCTGGCCTTTGCCGGACAGGACTTTATTGACGGTCAGGCCCAGGATCAGGGCTACCACGGCAACGAGGATGAAGACGGTTTTCTGGGTTCTGGTCATAGGTTCAACAGTAGGTAGTGGTCTACGAGCAAGGCGATGAACAGCAGGAACAAGTAGTAGATAGAGTACTTGAAGGTATCGATCGCCGCGTGTGGTCGAGTGCCACGGTACAGCACCCACGCCCATTGCAGGAAGCGCCCGCCCAGGATCAGGGCGCAGGCCAGGTACAGCACGCCGCTCATGTGGATCACGAAGGGCAGCAGGCTCACCGCCAGCAGGGCGAAGGTGTAGAGCAGGATATGCACCTTGGTGTACTGCTCGCCGTGGGTCACCGGCAGCATCGGGATATCGGCCTTGGCGTATTCCTCCTTGCGGTGGATGGCCAGGGCCCAGAAATGCGGTGGGGTCCAGGCGAAGATGACCAGCACCAGCAGCAACGGCTCGGCGCTCAGGTGGCCGGTGGCGGCGACCCAGCCCAACAGCGGCGGGGCGGCGCCGGCCAAGCCGCCGATGACGATGTTCTGCGGCGTCGCGCGCTTGAGAAAGCCGGTGTAGACCACCGCGTAGCCCAGCAGCGAGGCCAGGGTCAGCCAGGCCGTGAGCGGATTGGTGAAGGCCAGCAGCAACGCCTGCCCGGCCAGGGCCAGAAGCAGGGCGAAGGCCAGCGCGGCCCGGGGCGAGACCCGGCCCTCGGCCAGTGGACGCTTGCGCGTGCGGGCCATCTGCGCATCGATGCGCCGGTCCACCACATGGTTGACGGCCGCCGCGCCTCCCGCGCACAGGCCGATGCCCAGGTTGCCGAACACCAGCACGGTCCAGGGCACGCCGGCCCGGGTGGCGAGGAACATGCCCACCAGGGAGGTGATCAGCATCAGCACCACCACCTTGGGCTTGGTCAGTTCCAGGTAATCGCGCCACAGCGCCTGGGGGTGCTGACGGGTATCGATCAGAGTCGCCATGGCATCTCTCCTTTGATAGTGACAAGACCAGACACCGGCTTGCGAGGACTGAGCCGCCAGCCCAGGGGCCGGCGTTCGCGGACCTGCACCAGGCTGGTCCGGGCGTGATAGTTGACCAGTACCAGGGTCAGCAACAAGGCAGCGCCCCCGGCGTTGTGAGCCACGGCCACCGGCAGCGGCAAGTGCAGCAGGACGTTGCTCAGGCCCAGGCCGACCTGGGTCGCCAGCGCCACCAATACCAAGGCGGCCAGGCGGCTCATGCCCACCTGGCGCAACTGCCAGGCCAGCCCCAGCAGCACCAGGCTCACCAGCACCGCACCCAGGCGGTGGGTCATGTGGATCGCGGTGCGGGCATCGCTATCCAACTGCCCGCCCAGGTAATTGGGGCCGATGTGCTGGGTCAGGTGGAAGCCATTGGCGAAATCCATCTGCGGCCACCACTGCCCATGGCAAGTGGGCAGGTCGATACAGGCCACCGCCGCATAGTTGGAGCTGACCCAGCCACCCAGGGCAATCTGTCCGATCACCAGCACCAGGGCGGCCGTGGCCCAGTGCTGCAGGCGCCGCGGCACGATCAGCGCCGGCAGCACGCCGGACAAGCGCAGGGTCAGCAGGAACAGCAGGCTCAGGGTGGCGAAGCCGCCGAGCAAATGCGCGGTGACCACCTGGGGCCAGAGCTTGAGGGTCACGGTCCACATGCCGAAGGCGGCCTGGGCGAACACCACCGCCAAGAGGAACAGCGGCAGCTTCAGCGGCTGCCCGGGATAGCGCCGATGGGTCCAGGAACGCGCGGCCAGGAGCACGATCAACAGCCCCAGGGTGCCGGCGAAATAGCGGTGGATCATCTCGTTCCAGCCCTTGTGCGCTTCCACCGGCGCCTCGGGAAAGTGCAGCTCGGCATGGGCCAGCTGGGCCTCGCTCTTGGGCACGCTGATGAAACCGTAGCAACCGGGCCAGTCGGGGCAACCGAGACCGGCATGGGTCAGCCGGGTATAGGCCCCCAGCAGCACCACGATCAACGCCAGCAGGGTGGCGAACAAGGCAAGGCGAAATCCAGGTTTGGCCATGTCGATGCCCTCATCCGATGTTCGACAGTTTCAGCAGGTGGCGCAGGTCGTCGAGCAGGTCCTTGCCCTTGACCCCGGCGTCATAGCGCAGCACCAGGTTGCTGTGGGGATCGACGATCCACAGCTGCGGCGCCTGGGAGTCCCTGGCACCCTTGGCGAAGGTCGCCAGGTCCAGCGGGTAGCGCTGCAATTGCGGGTACTCGCGCTGCAACCTGGCCTCGAACCCGGCGTCCAGTGGCTGGGCACTGGCCAGGGCATGGCTGGCCCGCGAGGCATCGCGGCCCAGGGCCACCTGGAGCTGGCGCGCCAGGTACACCAGTTGCTGGCAATCCTCGAGGCAGCCCCGGGGCGCGGTGACCAGGATCTGCCACCGGTTGTCCTCGGCGAAAACCCCGATCTGCGCGCGAGTCTGGCCATTGCCGATCATCTCGCCGTGATAGCTGCGGCTGTCCGGCACCCAGAACTGCAGCTTGTACATGCAGGTGGCGAGGATCATCGGGCCGATCACCATCAGCACGATCAGCACCAGTTGCCAGCGACCGCGCCGCCGGCTGGGCATCCGGGTTTCAGAGATGTTGGGTGGATTCATGGCCGTTCCCATGGCGTTTCTCCCTTGCGTTGTGCCAGCCGAAGTAGCCGTAGAGGGCGAGCAGGGCCAGAGCCAAGGCGAACCACTGCGCGGCATAGGCCTGGTGCTTTTGCGGGCCCATGGCGACCACGGGCCACTGTGTGAGATAGGCGCCGGGGCCGGATTCCTGGCGCACCTCATGATCGAAACCTGTGCGACCCAGCTCGGCCCACAGCTTGTCCGGCAGCACCGCCGTCACCAGCCGCGGCCAACTGGCCCCCGATGGATCGGCATGCAGCTGGAACGCCGACCCCGGTGCGACATAGACCCAGGCCTCCAGGTCCAGGCTCTGCGAAGGGGTGT
The DNA here is from genome assembly GCF_014230245.1 of Pseudomonas sp. MSSRFD41. Classification (NCBI taxonomy): domain Bacteria; kingdom Pseudomonadati; phylum Pseudomonadota; class Gammaproteobacteria; order Pseudomonadales; family Pseudomonadaceae; genus Pseudomonas; species Pseudomonas sp. MSSRFD41. The sequence goes on from NZ_JACKZK010000001.1 coordinate 63,248, forward strand.
CGAAACGCGGCGGTGTGCGCCGGTCGGGCCAGGGCAGCCAGCCACGGTTGACCAGCAACCAGCGGCCGCTGGCCTGGTCCAGGAAGGGTTGCAGCAGCTCGACCCCGACCTTGCCCTCGTGCAGGCGGTTATCCAGCAGCAGGCTGTGCTCGCCATCGAAATGCCCGTGCAAGCGCACGCGCGCGAAGGCCGGGTCCGACGCCTCCAGCAGCTCGAACAACGGCACCGGCGCGGCCGTCCGGCGTTCGGCGTAGCTGTCCAGCAGCTGGCGCTTCTGCTCGCCACGCCCCAGTTGCCAGAACCCCAGCCAAACCAGCACCGGCAGCAACGCAAGCACCACCAGGGTCGGCACCAGGCCCGGGCGAAAGCCCTTCATGGCCGCGCCGCAAACGTGAGAAATCCACTCGCTATACTGACTTGCATCGCGCTTCCCCCCGGAGTCCACCATGCTCAAAGCAGCCATCGTCCTGATGCTGATTGCCACGGTTGTCAGCCTGTTCAGCGGCCTGTTCTTTCTGGTCAAGGACGACAGTCAATCCAAGCGCCTGCTGACCTCGCTGAGTATTCGAGTGTGCCTGGCCGTGATCACCGTGGGCTTGATCGCCTGGGGTTTCTTCAGCGGCCAGCTGGTGTCCCATTCCCCCTGGTAAGGCTGTTCAGAGCACGTAGACGAAAACGAACAGGCCGATCCATACCACGTCGACGAAGTGCCAGTACCAACTGGCGGCCTCGAAGCCGAACTGGTGCTCGGCATCGAAATGCCCACGCATCACCCGCATCAGCATCACGAACAGGATCAGCGTGCCAATGGTCACGTGGGCCCCGTGAAAGCCGGTGAGCATGAAGAAGGTCGCGCCGTAGATCCCAGAGCCCAGGGTCAGGCCCAGCTCGTGATAGGCATGGATGTACTCCTTGGCCTGGAAGCCCAGGAAGGCACAGCCCAGCACCACGGTCAGCGCCAGCCACAGCTTCAGTGCCCCGCGATGGCCCTTCTTCAGGGCGTGGTGGGCGATGGTCACGGTGACGCTGGAGCTCACCAGCAGCACGGTGTTGAGCAGCGGCAAGCCCCAGGGGCTGATGGTCCCCTTGGGCGATGGGAACAGCTTCGGATCGGGGTTTTCGAGTAGCGGCCAGACGAACTGGAAGTTCGGCCACAGGGTGTGGGCGATGCCCTTGTGTCCCTCGCCGCCAAGCCAGGGCCCGGACAGGTGCCGCACGTAGAACAGGGCGCCGAAGAAGGCCAGGAAGAACATCACTTCCGAGAAGATGAACCAGCTCATGCCCCAGCGGAACGAGCGGTCGAGCTGGTCGCTGTACAGCCCGGCGCGGCTTTCCTTGATCACCGCGCCGAACCAGCCGAACAGCATGTAGGCCAGCAGCAGGCCGCCGACGAAGAAGATCAGCGGACCGTGGGATTCCGGGCGCGCCGCCTTGAGGTCGTTGAACCAGGTCGCAAGGCCAGCCACGGTGATGAACATGCCCAGCGTGGCGACGATCGGCCACTTGCTCTGGGCGGGGACGTAATAGTGCTCATGGGTCGCCATTGATTGTTCTCCTTATCGGGCACGCCAGGGCGCCTAGCCGCCAGTCTTGGCGGCGGCCGCCACCGGTGGATGACGCGCGGTGATATCGAACAGCGTGTAAGCCAGCGTCAGGTGCTTCACATCCTTGGGCATGTCGCGATCGACGATGAAACGCACCGGCATCTCGATCTGCTCACCGGGTTGCAGCACCTGCTGGGTAAAGCAGAAGCACTCGGTCTTGTGGAAATACACCGCCGCGCTACTGGGCGAGATGCTCGGGATCGCCTGGGCGCTCATCGGGTGGTCGCTGGGGTTGCGGGCAATGAAGATCATCTCGTTCACCGCACCCGGGTGGACCACGATGTCATCGGACTTGGGGTAGAAGTCCCAGACCATGTCGATGGCGTTGGTGGACAGGAACTGCACCCGCACCTGGCGCGAGGTATCGACCTGCTGTCGTTGCGCATCCTGGTACTGCCCGCTGGTCTTGCCATTGATCCCCAGGGCCTTGCACATCACGTCGTAGATCGGCACCAGGGCGAACCCGAAGACGAACATCGCCACCACCACCAGCAACAGGCGCGTGACCAGCTTCTTCAACGAAATCTCAGCCATCGGCCCATCCTCCCAGCAGGTCCCGCGCCAGGCTGTTCATTTCACTTCCGGCGGCGTGACGAAGGTGTGGTACGGCGCTGGCGACGGAATGCTCCACTCCAGCCCGTCGGCGCCTTCCCAGGGCTTGGCCGGGGCCGGCGCGCCGCCGCGAATGCACTTGATGACGATGAACAGGAAGAAGATCTGCGTCGCGCCGAAGGTGAAGGCACCGATGGACGACACCATGTTGAAATCGGCGAACTGCAGGTTGTAGTCCGGGATCCGGCGCGGCATGCCGGCCAGGCCGACGAAGTGCATGGGGAAGAACGCCATGTTCATGCCGATGAAGGACAGCCAGAAATGCAACTTGCCCAGGGTCTCGTCGTACATGTGCCCGGTCCACTTGGGCAGCCAGTAGTAGGCCGAGGCGAAGATGCCGAAGATCGCCCCGGGCACCAGCACGTAGTGGAAGTGCGCCACCACGAAGTAGGTGTCCTGGTACTGGAAGTCCGCCGGGGCGATGGCCAGCATCAACCCGGAGAAACCGCCGATGGTGAACAGGATGACGAAGGCCACGGCGAACAGCATCGGCGTCTCGAAGGTCAGCGCGCCCTGCCACATGGTGCTCACCCAGTTGAACACCTTGACCCCCGTGGGCACGGCGATCAGCAAGGTGGCGTACATGAAGAACAACTCGCCCACCAGCGGGATACCCACCACGAACATGTGGTGCGCCCAGACGATGAACGACAGGAAGGCGATGGCCCCAGTGGCGTAGACCATCGAGGTGTAGCCGAACAGCGGCTTGCGGCTGAAGGTGGGGATGATCGAGCTGACCGCGCCGAAGGCCGGCAGGATCATGATGTACACCTCGGGGTGGCCGAAGAACCAGAACACATGCTGGAACAGGACCGGATCGCCACCGCCGGCGGCGCTGAAGAAGCTGGTGCCGAAGTGGATGTCCATCAGCATCATGGTCACCACGCCCGCCAGCACCGGCATCACCGCGATCAGCAGGAACGCGGTGATCAGCCAGGTCCAGACGAACAGCGGCATTTTCATCAGGGTCATGCCCGGGGCGCGCAGGTTGAGGATAGTGGCGATGACGTTGATTGCCCCCATGATCGAGCTGATGCCCATCAGGTGGATGGCGAAGATGAAGTAGGTCACGCTTTCCGGCGCATAGGTGGTCGACAGCGGCGCGTAGAAGGTCCAGCCGAAGTTCGGCCCGCCCCCGGCCATGAACAGGGTCGAGAGCAACAGCAGGAAGGCCGCGGGCAGCAGCCAGAAGCTGAAGTTGTTCATCCGCGGCAGGGCCATGTCCGGCGCGCCGATCATCAGCGGGATCATCCAGTTGGCCAGGCCGACGAAGGCCGGCATCACTGCGCCGAAGACCATCACCAGGCCGTGCATGGTGGTCATCTGGTTGAAGAACGCCGGCTCGACGATCTGCAGGCCGGGCTGGAACAGCTCGGCGCGGATCACCATGGCGAAGGTGCCGCCCACCAGGAACATGGTGAAGCTGAACCACAGGTAGAGGGTGCCGATGTCCTTGTGGTTGGTGGTCAGCACCCAGCGCATCAGGCCCTTGGCCGGCCCGTGGGCATGGTCATCATGGCCGGCATGGCCGTGGTCATCGATCACAGCACTCATGTCCTGTCTCCTGCACGCGAATGGACTGGACGATCGGCGGCGGCGCGCCGCGACCGGTTGCGCAGATACCCAAGAAGCCGGCTCATTTGCTTTCCGCCTGTTTGAGCGCCAGGACATCCTTGGGCGTCACCATGTCGCCCTTGTTGTTGCCCCAGGCGTTGCGTTCGTAGGTGACCACGGCGGCGATATCGACTTCCGACAGCTGCTTGCCGAAGGCGGCCATGGCGGTGCCCGGCTTGCCGTGGAACACCAGGCTCAGGTGAGCCTCCTTGGGTCCGGTGGCGATCTTCGAGCCCTTGAGCGCCGGGAACATCGGCGGCAGGCCCTGGCCCTCGGCCTGGTGACAGGCCACGCAGGTGGTGTGGTAGATCTTGTCGCCACGGGCCACCAGTTCGTCGAGGGTCCATTCCTTGCTGGTCAGCTCCTTGAGCTTGGCGGCCTCGGCCTTGCGCTCGCCCATCCAGGCGTCGTAGTCGGCCTGGGACTTGACCTCCACCACGATCGGCATGAAGCCGTGGTCCTTGCCGCACAGCTCGGCGCATTGACCACGGTAGATGCCGGGTTTGTCGACCCGGGTCCAGGCTTCGTTGACGAAACCGGGGATGGCATCGCGCTTGACCGCGAAGGCCGGTACCCACCAGGAGTGGATGACATCGGCGGCGGTCACCAGGAACCGCACCTTGGCGCCCACCGGCAGCACCAGCGGCTGGTCGACTTCCAGCAGGTAGTGCTCGCCCTTGGCGCTCTTGTTGTGGATCTGTTCGGCGGGAGTGGCCAGGTTGCTGAAGAACTCCACATCCTGGCCCAGGTATTTGTAGTGCCACTTCCACTGGTAGCCGGTGATCTGCACGTCCACGTCCGGCTCGCTGGTGTCGTACATCTTGATCAGGGTCGCGGTGGCCGGCACGGCCATGGCCACCAGGATCAGGAAGGGAACGATGGTCCAGAGGATTTCCACCGTGGTGCTTTCGTGGAACCTGGCCGGGACCTGGCCGGTGGAACGACGGTGAATGATCATCGACCAGAACATCGCGCCGAAGACGATGACGCCGATCACCACACAGATCCAGAAGATGGTCATGTGCAGGTCGAATACCGCGTGGCTTATCTCGGTAGCCCCAGGCGCCATATTCACCGTCCAGGCGGCTTGCGCCTGACTGAATATCGTCCACAACAGGAGGCCCATCCAGACGTGTGGATGTCGCTTCATTGCGGGTTCCCCTTATCGTTCTTGTTATCCCGCCGGCTATACACCTGCGGCAAGGGAGCGACTGCCTAGACTACGAACTTAGACCGTCGAGCCTCGCTGCAATTGCAGTCGGGCATCATCAGCTAACTTCATACATTGGCGAGTATAGCCAGCGACTCTCACCTCGCAACGCAATGGCGTAAACCTGCTGAAACACCCCATGGAAGCTTTGCAGGCCACGGTAATCAAGGGATTGACGAAAAAGAGGGGGTGCGACGATATAACGCACCCTACTAAGTAATAAGTGAATATTACAAATATGTCTTAAACACTTTGATGAGCAGGCTAACTTATGTTCTCCCCCGAGGGATGGTCGCTAATGGGCGGCAGGCCGTCATCCCACCTCGGTTGTCCCGATCGACCGCCCTTGTCCCTGGAGCTTTCATGAACACCGCCGCATTACGCGAGCAGATCCTATTGGCTCAACAGCACGAAGCCAGCACGGGCCACCTGGCCCGCCAACTGGAAGCGCAGCTCCCTCACCTGCACCCCGCCATCCTGCTGCCCGAAGTCGACGCACAAGGCGTCATGACCCGTTTCGTCAGCGCATACATCGATCAGGTGCCAGACCTTCTGGACGCCGCCAACGCCGTTGCCCGCGAAGCGGGCATCGAATCGCAGATCAAGCCGGTGCTCAAGATCGCCGAGCAATTCTTCCTCCAGCCGCCGGCCATCATGGCCGGGCATGTCGGCCTCGACGGCCTGCTGGACGAAGCCTACCTGGCCCTGCGCCTGGTAGAGGAAGTCAACGACCTGTACATCAAGCACTTCGGCCGTCCACTGATCCCCCTGGACATGACGGTCGCCAATCTCATCGCCCATCAGCTGATCGGCGAGACCTTTGCCAACCAACTGGACGAAGCCGTGCATCACGCGGTCGACGCCATGCTCGACGAAGACAGCTTCGCCCTGGAGTCTGTGGAAACCTACCGCGACCGACTCGGCAGCCCCGACACCGAGGCAGCCTGGAAGCGCTGGCCGTGCCTGTCACGCCAGCTGGGCGTGGAACTGGAACTCGACCAGCCCGCCGCCTGACCCACTCCTCGCCGGCAAGGCCCACCGTGGGCCTTGTGGCGAAGGGCCTGGCGCCAGGCCCATGCTTCACACGCCCATCCCGCCGACACCGCTCAAGCGCCCCTCCAGGCGTCGCTTCAGGCCCCGGGACTCGATCACCAGCCGCGAGCCCTTGGCCGCGCTGGCCCGCTCCCATTCTTCCAGCAATTCCAGGCACGCATGGTCGATGTAGCCCAGGTGGTTGAGCGGCACATGCAAGGTCGTCCCCGCCGGCACCGTGGCCAGGACCTGGCTCAGCGCGGGCACCTTGAGGAAGGTCGCCGTCCCCACCAGGCGCAGTTCCATCTGTCCCGCCTGCGGCAGGTCGACCAGGCTGATCTTCAGGCGCGCGGCCTGCAACGCCAGCTTGAGCAAGGTCAGGGCGAAGCCCACCAGCACCCCGGTCAACAGGTCGCTGAAGACGATCGCCAGGGCCGTCACCGCATAGGTGAACATCGGCATCCGCCCGTAGCGTCCCAAACCACGGAAGGCCTTGAGATCCACCAGCTTGAAGCCGGTGTAGACCAGCACGCCGGCCAGGCTCGCCACCGGGATGCGCTGCAGTACGCTGGACAGCAGCAGGACGAACCCCAACAGCCACAGGCCGTGGAAGATGGTCGAGTAGCGCGTGCGGGCACCGGCCTGGACGTTGGCCGAACTGCGCACTATCACCCCGGTCATCGGCAGGGCGCCCAGCAGGCCGCAGAGCATGTTGCCGGTGCCCTGGGCCGACAGCTCGCGGTCGAAGTCCGAGCGCTGGCCGTTGTGCATGCGATCCACAGCAGCAGCCGAGAGCAGCGTCTCGGCACTGGCGATGAAAGCCAGGGCCACGGCCGCTACCAGCAGGGCCGGGTCCGCCAGGTGCAACAGGTCGCCAGGACGCAACCAGTCGATGGCCTCGGCCATGCTGGCCGGCACCTCGACCCGGTTCACCGGCAGCGCCAGCAGCAGGCTGGCCAGGGTCGCCAAGCCCACCCCGAGCAGCGCCCCGGGGACGAAACGCAGCGCCCGGGGCCGCCACTTGTCCCAGCCCCACATCACCGCGATGGTCGCCAGCCCCAGCAACCCGGCCTGCCAGCCCAGGCCATCGAGGGCCCGCGACAGCGCGGCGGGAAAGCCGGCGAGGTTATCCAGCCCCGAGGCCTGGGGCGCGGCATCCACCAGCACGTGGACCTGGGACAACACGATCAGCACCCCGATACCCGCCAGCATGCCGTATACCACTGCCGGTGCCGTGACCCGGAACCAGCACCCCAGGCGCAGGCGCCCGGCCAGCCACTGCAACAGCCCGGCCAGCAACAGGACCGGCCCGAGCATGGCCACCCCATGCAGGCGCACCAACTCGAAGACCAGCACCGCCAGCCCCGCGGCCGGGCCGCTGACCTGCAATGGCGATCCCGCCAGCCAACCCACCACCAGGCCGCCGATGATCCCGGTGATCAGGCCCTTGGCCGGCGGCAGGCCCGAGGCGATGGCAATCCCCATGCACAGGGGCAGGGCCACCAGAAACACCACCACCGAAGCCAACAGCTCCCGTGGCAGGACACTTTTAAGCTGTGCTGCACGCATGACAACTCTCCCGACATTTTCTTCAGGCGTGGCAAGGCCGGACTGCTCGCAAGCCGCCCAGGCCAAGACCTCACCAGGAATTGAGGTGGATTCAGAAACGCGCTTTGGGCGTCGCCACGGGAATCGGATGGCTACCGTCGAGCGGCAGGAAACAGCTCTTGTCCGCGTCGTAGGCCTTGATCGAGCTGGTCTCGATGTCATAGACCCAGCCGTGGATGAACAGCTGGCCGTTGGCCATGCGCGAGGCAACGGAAGGATGGGTACGCAAGTGCTGCAACTGGGCGATGACGTTCTCTTCGGTCAGGACATGCATGCTCGAAGGCTCGTCGGCGCACGAGCAATTGTCCTGGACCATGGTCCGGGCCACTTCGGCGTGGCGCAACCAGGCCCTGACCGTGGGCATCCTTTCCAGGCTCTGCGGGTTGAGCACGGCGCGCATGGCCCCGCAGTCCGAATGCCCGCAAACGATGATGTGCTGCACGCCCAGGGCCATTACCGCGTATTCGATCGCCGTGGACACACCACCGTTCATCTGCCCGTAGGGCGGTACCACGTTGCCCACGTTGCGGGTCACGAACAGGTCGCCAGGGGAACTTTGGGTGATGAGTTCGGGAACGATCCGCGAATCGGCACAGGCGATGAACATCGCCCTTGGTCGCTGGGCCGTGGCGAGTTTCTTGAACAACTCTTGCTGCTGCGGAAAGACTTCATGATGAAAATGCAAAAAACCGTCGACGATATGCTGCAGCGCTGCATCGGCGGTCTCGGCGGAACCGTTGGTAGGGGCTGGAGCCGACGCAGCCAGCGGCTGTTTATCCTTGTCACTCATGATTGATGCTCTCTGTCGGATGTGGTGAATGTTCCAGACATGATCCGGCACGACGCCAACGGCTGAGCAAAAAACGACCGAACCGTCGGAAGTGACATCCAAGTCACTTGATGAGCAAGGTAGCCGTGAAAACTTAACTCAAACTGAATGCAGCGCTCTAGAACGCCACTATGGGCCGCGAAACGATGGGCGGCACCTCCCTTCGCAAAAGCCACGGGCCTACAGCAACGACATCTGCCTGCCCGGCGGACAGAATGCCGAGCAGTCCAGGTCGAAACCGCCGCGACGGTCGAGCCCCAGGCGCTTGAGTGCCTTGGCGAAACGCTGGGCCAGCAGGTCGGCGAACGGGCCCTCGCCGCGCATGCGGCTGCCGAAACGGCTGTCGTAGAGCTCGCCGCCGCGGCTCTGGCGGATCAGGCTCAGGACATGGGCCGCCCGCTGCGGGTAATGCGCCGCCAGCCATTCCTCGAACAAAGGCGCCACCTCCAGGGGCAGGCGCAGCATCATGTAGGCCGCGCTTTGCGCCCCGGCGGCCTGGGCCTCGGTCAGCAGGGCCTCCAGTTCGCTGTCGTTGATCATCGGGATCATCGGCGAGCACAGCACTCCCACCGGGATGCCCGCTTCGCGCAACACCCGGATCGCCCGCACGCGGGCCTTGGGCGCCGCGGCCCGGGGCTCGAGGATGCGCTTGAGTTCATCGTCCAGGGTGGTGAGGCTGATCATCACCGCCACCAGCCGCTGCCGGGCCAGCTCGGCCAGCAGGTCCAGGTCGCGCAGGATCAGCGAACCCTTGGTGACGATGGTCACCGGATGCCGGTAGCGCAGCAGCACCTCCAGGGTGCGCCGGGTCAGCCGTTGTTCACGCTCGATCGGTTGGTAGGGATCGGTATTGGAACCCAGGTTGATCGGCGCGCACTGGTAGCCGGGTTTGGACAGTTGCTGCTCCAGCAGGGTGGCGGTATTGCTCTTGGCGATCAGCCGGGTTTCGAAGTCCAGCCCCGGCGACATGTCCCAGTAGGCATGGCTGGGCCGCGCATAGCAGTAGATGCAGCCGTGCTCGCAACCGCGATAGGGATTGATCGAGCGATCGAAGGGCAGGTCCGGCGAATGGTTGCGGGTGATGATCGACTTGGCGATTTCCAAGCGCACCTCGGTGCCCTGGGTCAGCGGCACTTCCTGGTGCCAGCCGTCATCCTCGGCCACCGAGCGGCTGGGGGCGAAACGGTTGTGCGGGTTGCTCGCGGTGCCGCGACCGCGGGGCGGCAGGGGGCTGGACATGGGGGCACTCCATAACTGTATGCGCATACAGTAATTGAGCTGCGACAAGCTGCCTAGCGCCGTCGAGCAGAACGCTCGCGAACTTGGTCAGCGAACGGGTCAGTCGCCCCCACCCATCGTTGATCTTGATCCGTTTATCGTTGGTTTCCAGCTCCTGGTAGCTCCCGCCAAAGCTCGACTTCACCTTCGAATCGAGATCAGGGCCGGTCTGCTCCTTGAGCTCGCAGAAGGCCGACAGACGCCAAGGCCTGCGAAGGATTCGCGCCAACGACGCTGCCTGCGCTATAACGCGGGCGACCCTCAAAGGAACACGGCAATGCCCATGACACCCGGCACACTGGAAAAGATCTTCTATGCGGCCTACGCCTACCTGCCGAGCTACGGGCAAGGCGCCGACCTGATCATCGTCAGGGCCGCGGATGGCCAGCTCTGGGGCCTGGCCTGCGAGTTCGATCTGTGCACCCGGGACATCCGCCAGGCCGCAGTGAGCGGCCCGCAGCCCTTCGATGCAGCCGATGCGAAGTTCGCCGAGGCGCACTGGCGCCCTCACCACGACGACATCGGCCTGCTGCCCGCGAGCTGGGAAGACCTGATGAACGCCGGATTGGCGGACTGCATCGCCGGCTACCAGCTACAAAGCCAGCTGGGGATCCAGCCCTTCCCCCGAGGCTGAAGGGCCGCATCCAACCGGCGCCCGTTGCGGGCGCCGGTCCTGCCACTAGTGACGTGGAATCACGTTGCCCAGGTCGTCGTTGGAGGTGCTCTGCAGGCGCCCGTCACGCAGCCCGGCCACGTCCGCGGCCTTCACCGGTGCACCCTGGTTGCCCCAGCTGCTGCGGATGAAGCTAACCACGTCGGCCACCTCCTGGTCCGACAGCCGCCAGGCGAAGGGCGGCATGGTGAGGGTCGACGGCGCGCTGTGGGTGGCGGGCAGGGTACCGCCCTTGAGCACGATGTTGATCAGCGAGGTGGCGTCCTCCGATTGCAGCACCGGGTTGCCGGCCAGCGCCGGGAACACCCGGGTATAGCCATGGCCATCGGTACGGTGGCAGGCGGCGCAGTTGTCGATGTACACCGAGGCGCCCGGCTTGCTGTCGTCGCCTTTCCACAGGGCATCGGCCACCTGCTTGTCGTACGGGTGCGGCTGGTCGGCGGGATCGTTGGCCGGCAGCGACTTGAGGTAGCGGGCGATGGCCGTCAGGTCCTGGTCGCTCATGTACTGCATGCTGTGGACCACCACATCGCTCATGCCACCGAACACCGCGCTGCGATCGCTGCGGCCGGTCTTGAGGAACTGCACCAGTTGCTCTTCGCTCCAGCTGCCCAGGCCGTCCTTGTGATCGCCACGCAGGCTCTTGGCGATCCAGCCCTCCAGCGGTGCGCTGCCGGACAGGAAGGCACTGCCTTCGCTGGCGCTCAGGGCCTTCTCCTGCATGGTCAGCGCCCGTGGCGTATGGCAGGCGCCACAGTGCCCCAGGCCTTCCACCAGATAGGCGCCACGACTGATCAGCGGGTCGCTGTCGGCCGCCACGGCGGCTGGCGCCACGCTCGGGGCGAACATCCAGCGCCAGATCGACAACGGCCAGCGCATGCTCAGGGGCCAGGGAATGTCGCTGTCCTGGTTGTCCCGCACCACCGGCGCCACGCCGTGCATGAAGTAGGCGTAGAGCGCCTGCATGTCGGCGTCGTTGACCCGGGCGTAGGACGGGAAGGGCATGGCCGGGTACAGCGTGCTGCCGTTCTTGGCCACGCCATGGCGCACGGCCCGGTCGAAGTCCTCGAAGCTGTAGTCGCCGATACCGGTCTTGTCCGGAGTGATGTTGGTGGAATAGATCACCCCGATCGGGGTTTCCATCGGCAGGCCGCCGGCGAACGGCTTGCCGTCCTTGGCGGTGTGGCAGGCGACGCAGTCACCGGCACGGGCCAGGTATTCGCCCTGCTTGACCAGGGCCGGGTCGACCTCGGCGGCCTGGAGGGAGGCGCTGCCCAACAGCGCCAGGCTGGCGATAACGAGTGCTTTCATGGTCATCGCTCCTTATGCCTGGACCAGCGGGCCGGGGTTCTTCAGGTACTGCTCGCGGATCGCCCGCGCCGACCAGTAGGTCAGCGCCGCCACCAGCCCGGTGGGGTTGTAGCCCAGGCCCTGGGGAAAGGCCGAGGCTCCAGGCACGAACACGTTGTGCACGTCCCAGCTCTGCAAGTAGCGGTTCAGGGCGCTGGTCTTGGGGTCGGTGCCCATGATCGCGCCACCGTTCAGGTGAGTGGTCTGGTAGGAGGCGGTATTGAAGTGCTCGCCGACCTGCTTGCCCAGCAGGGCGATGGCCTTGGGGTTCATCGCCTGGGCGATCTTGCCCATCTTCTCGACCATGAAGCGGTTCATCTTGATGTCGTTTTCCTGCCAGTCGAAGGTCATCCGCAGCAGGGGCAAGCCGTAGGCATCGCGGTAGACCGGGTCCAGGTCGAGGTAGTTGCCCCGGTAGGACTGGTGCGCACCGTGGGCGTCCATGGACACCTGGTGGGTGTAGTAGTCGGCCGTGGCCTTCTTCCAGGCGCTGCCCCAGGCCGGGGTGCCTGGCGGGTTGGACGTCCCGGCGATCGGCCGGCTGCCGGCCTGGTTGACCCAGAACGGCGAACCCCCGACGAAGCCATGGGGGCCGTGGTCGAAGTTGTCGGCGTTGAAGTCGTCCACCGCCACGCCGTTGCCACCGGCGCCGATGAAGTTGTTGGTGTGCACGTCCTTGTCGAAGTAGGCCTTGATGGTGGCCATGTTCTGGTAGGCGAAGTTCTTGCCCACCACGCCTTCGCCGGTGATCGGGTCGTAGGGCTTGCCGATGCCCGAGAGCAGCATCAGGCGCACGTTGTGGAACTGGAAGGCGCCGAGGATCACCAGGTCCGCCGGTTGCTCGATCTCGCGCCCCTGGGCGTCGACGTAGGTGACGCCGGTGGCCAGGGTCTTGCTGCTGTCCAGGTTGACCTTGAGTACATGGGAATTGGCCCGCAACTCGAAATTCGGCAGCGGCTTGAGGGCCGGCAGGATATTCACGTTGGGCGAGGCCTTGGAATACATGTAGCAGACGTAGCCACTGCAGAAACCGCAGAAGTTGCACGGCCCCATCTGCGCGCCATAGGGGTTGGTGTAGGGCCCCGAGGTATTGGCCGACGGCAGGTTGTAGGGCTTGTAGCCCACTTCATTGGCGGCTTTCTGGAACAGCTGGGCGGAATAGGTGTTCTTCTGCGATTCCAGCGGGAAGTGGTCCGAGCGATCCGGCGCGTAGGGGTTGCCGCCCTTGCCTTCGCCCACCAGCTGGCCCTTCACGGTCCAGGCCTGGCCCGAGGTGCCGAAGACCTTTTCCGCATAGTCGAAGAACGGCTCCAGCTCTTCGTAGGTGACGCCGAAGTCCTGGATGGTCATGTCCTTGGGGATGAAATTCTTGCCGTAGCGTTCTTCATAGTGGCTGCGCATGCGCAACTCGATGGGGTCGGCGCGAAAGTGCACGCCAGACCAATGCAGGCCGGCGCCGCCCACGCCATTGCCGGGCAGGAAGGCACCCAGTTGGCGGTTGGGCAGGGCCACGTCGTTGACGCTGTGGCGGATGGTCACCGTTTCCTTGGAAATATCCTGGAAGAGCTTCTTGCGCACGCTGTAGGTGAGCTCGTCGATCACCTGGGGATAACTGCCGTCCGGGTAGGTGTCCTGCATCGGCCCACGCTCCAGCGCCAGCACATTGAGCCCCGCCTCGGTCAGTTCCTTGGCCATGATGGCGCCGGTCCAGCCAAACCCGACGATCACTGCGTCGACCTTCTTCATCACTGTCGCCATGCTCAAGCCCTCTCGCCGCGAATCGATACTGCCGGGAAGGGGTACTGCTCGTTACGCTCCACCCAATCCATGAAATCGGCGCGCGCGCCGGGGAAGCCGATCAGGGTCCAGCCCACCAGGCCCTTGTTGCCACCGTGGATCGGGTCGCTGAAGAAACCCTCCTTGGTGTTCTGCAACAGCAGGTTGAAGAACAGCTTGGCCGGGACCGTGTCGAACTGCGGCGTACCCGCCTCCAGCTGCTTGAGCAATTCGTCTCGGGTAGCGCTGTCTTGAGCAGCAAATGCTTGGCCCTTGAGCTGCTTGCACCAAGCGTCCGTCGCAGCGATACCCAGGCGATAGATCTCCTTGGGCACCAGCTTGCTCTGCCAGCCCATCTCTGGCGCGGCATCGGCCTTGAACGGGCCTTGCATGTACCACAGGGCACCAGCGGCGTAAGGCGTGTTCATCTGTCGGTCGATGTATTCCGGAACGCCGGCTTCCAACGCGCCAGGCCCCATGTCGTCCGCCGGGATCAGGCGTTCCACCGCCGCCTTGATGAAGGCCCATTCCTCGGCGCTGAAGTAGCTGGGCTCATAGTGGCCGCCACTCGCCTGCTTGCTCGGCGCGGCGGGCTTTTCGGCTGCGACAGCCTCGGGAGCCACGGCCAGCATGCTGCTGCCCAGTCCGGTACTGGCCACGGTGACTACCGGGATCAAGGTCAGGGATTTACGCAAGAACTCACGCCGCGGGTTGTCGCGATCTTGATCGGACATGGGTGCACCTCATCAGGCATTGATGGATTTCAGCCGCGTCATGGCGCGGCTTTGTGTTTTGGTAACGCAGAAAGCCGGGCAAAACCCGGTTTTATGAACACATCAGCAAACAATAGTTACAAATGATAGCAGGCTAAGCATTCGAATTAATCGTTTCAGCTCCAAAAAAAAGCTCAGTTGATTCAAAAAAGGCAGGATCAGATTTGCTTCACGATTCTTTGACACAGGCCTCACGGAGCATTGACCGGTACAGGGCGAGACTGCCGCCATCGTTCCCTCACCCGTGACCGTCCATGTCGAGAACTCGCTTGCTTCCCGCTCTTTGCCTGGCATTGCTGGCCCTGCTCGCTCCCCTGGCGCAGGCCGCCGACCGCCCCGAGCATTGGGCCCAACCGGTGGAAAAACAGTACAACCTGTACCAGATGTCACCGACCCTGTATCGCAGCGCCCTGCCGGACAAAGACGCCGTGCCGTTGCTGGAAAAGCTCAAGGTGGGGACGGTGATCAACTTCCTGCCCGAGTCGGACAGCAGTTGGCTGGCGGCGCCAGGCATCCATCAGGTGCAACTGCCTTACCGTACCAACCACGTGGATGATGCCGATGTGCTCAAGGCCTTGCGCGCGATCCAGAGCGCCGAAGCCCAGGGCCCGGTGCTGATGCACTGCAAGCATGGCTCGGACCGCACCGGACTGATGTCGGCGATGTACCGGGTGGTGGTCCAGGGCTGGAGCAAAGAGGAAGCCTTGAGCGAAATGACCCAGGGCGGATTCGGCGACAGCACCCACTTCAAGGACGGCATTCGCTATATGATGCAGGCCGATGTGGAGAAACTGCGCACGGCACTGGCCAACGGCGACTGCAGCACCAGCGTGTTCGCCACCTGTTCGGTGAAGAGTTGGTTCGAGACGGTCAGCGCCGGCAAGCCGGCGAACTGATTGCGAGGCGGGAGAGGGCTTTCCCGTAGGAGCCAAGCTTGCGCGCCGCGATGTGTCTGACACACCGCTATCGCGCGCAAGCTGCACTCCTACAGGGGTTCCCGGTTACTGGGGTTCGTCGGTTTTCTTCTTCAACTTGGGGTTGGGGAAGAACTGCACCGACTGCACCTTGGCATCCGCCACCTTGAGGGCCGCGGTGTTCACCCGCGTGCTCAATTCCTTGGGTACCGACAGTCCCTGCTCGTTCAAGGTGTCGGAGTAACCGCAGGCCACGCATTCGCGATGGGGCACGTCGTCTTCGCTCCACATCATCAGCTTGTCCTGCTCACTGCACGCCGGGCAAACCGCACCGGCGATAAAGCGTTTCTTGGTCTTCACGGGGGCTTCACTCATGCTGCCGCGTCCTCGCTGAGGCCGCTATGGCGCAAGAGTGCGTCAATCGACGGGGCCCGTCCGCGGAAATCGACGAACAGCACCATCGGCTCCTGGGAACCGCCACGGGCCAGGATCGCCTCGCGGAAGGCACGGCCGGTCGCGGCGTTGAGCACACCCTCTTCCTCGAAACGCGAGAAGGCGTCGGCCGACAGCACTTCGGCCCACTTGTAGCTGTAGTAACCGGCGGCATAACCACCGGCGAAGATGTGGGCGAAGCTGTTGGCGAAGCGGTTGTAGGCCGGCGGACGCATCACCGAGACCTCGTCGCGCACGGACTCCAGCACCTGCAGCACGCTGCGGCCATCGCCGTGGGTGGCGTGCAGTTCGAAGTCGAACAGCGAGAACTCCAGCTGGCGCACCATCATCATCCCGGACTGGAAGTTCTTGGCCGCCAGCATCTTGTCCAGCAGGTCCTGGGGCAGGGCTTCGCCGGTTTCGTAGTGACCGGAGATCAGCGCCAGGCCCTCGGGCTCCCAGCACCAGTTCTCCATGAACTGGCTCGGCAGCTCCACGGCATCCCAGGCCACGCCGTTGATCCCGGAGACACCGGCATGCTCGATGCGGGTCAGCAGATGGTGCAGGCCGTGGCCGAACTCGTGGAACAAGGTGGTGACTTCATCGTGGGTCAGCAGCGCAGGCTTGCCGGGTGCGGCCGGAGTGAAGTTGCACACCAGGTTGGCCACCGGGCTCTGCAGGGTACCGCTGGCGGTGCGCCGACGGTCGCGGGCGCCATCCATCCAGGCACCGCCACGCTTGTTCGCACGGGCATAGAGGTCGAAGAAGAAGCGGCCGACGTGCTGGCCGTTCTCCCTGATCTCGAACAGGCGCACGTCCGGGTGCCAGGCATCGAAACCCTTCTGCTCGGCGATCTCGATGCCGTACAGGCGCTGGACGATGGCGAACAGGCCGGACAGCACCTTGTCGATGGGGAAGTAGGCGCGCAAGGCTTCCTGGGACACGCTGTAGCGCTGCTCACGCAGCTTCTCGCCATAGAAGCCGCTGTCCCAGCTTTGCAGGTCAGGGCAACCTTGCTCGGCGGCATAGGCCTTGAGCTGTACCAGATCCTGGGCGGCGAACGGCTTGCTGCGCTTGGCCAGGTCCCGCAGGAAACCCAGCACCTGGTCGCTGGACTCGGCCATCTTGGTGGCCAGGCTCAGCTCGGCGAAGCTGGCGAAACCCAGCAGCTTGGCCAGCTCCTGGCGCAAGTCGAGGATCTCCTGCATCACCGGGCCGTTAGCGTGTTGGCCGGCGTTGGGGCCCTGGTCGGAGGCCCGGGTGCAGTAGGCGGCGTAGACCTCTTCACGCAGGGCGCGGTCCTGGGCGTAGGTCATGACCGCGTAGTAGCTGGGGAACTCCAGGGTGATCAGCCAGCCGTCCAGGTCCTTGGCCTGGGCCGCGGCGGCCATCTGCGCCTTGGCCGAATCGGTCAGGCCGGCCAGCGCCGCTTCGTCGGTGATGTGCTTGGTCCAGGCCTGGGTGGCATCGAGCAACTGGTTGGAGAAGCGACTGCCCAGCTCGGACAACTTGCTCTGAACCTCGGCGTAGCGCTTCTGCTGCTCCGGCGGCAGGTCGATGCCCGACAGGCGGAAATCGCGCAGGGAGTGTTCGAGGATGGTCTTTTGCGCCACATCGAAACCCGCCGCCTCCGGGCTCTTGGCCAAGGCGTCGAAGGCCTGGAACAGCTCGCGGTTCTGGCCCATTTCGGTGGAGTAGGCGCTCAATGCCGGCAGGCAGGCCTCATAGGCCTCGCGCAGTTCGGCGCTGTTGCACACGGCATTGAGATGGCTGACCGGGCTCCAGGCGGCGCCCAGGCGATCGTTGAGCTCGTCCATGGCCAGCACCAGGCCGGCCCAGGTCGGCGCAGTGGCCTGGGTCTTGAGGATCTCGGCGATGGCGGCGCGGTTGTCAGCCAGGATCTGTTCGATGGCCGGCTGTACGTGTTCGGCACGGATCGCCGAGAACGGGGGCAGGTCATAGGGCTGCAGAAGAGGGTTGTTCACACTCACGGTGGGCACCTTGGCTGGAAGAAACATTGAGCCATCTTAATTACAATCGACCGCAATCGCAGCTATAGACCCCATTAATAAATCTCAGAGAGGCACCTGCACTTGGCCATCCGCACCTATCAGGACCACAGGCCGAAACTCGGCGAACGAGCCTTCGTCGACCGCTCGGCGGTAGTCATCGGCGACGTCGAGATCGGCGCCGACAGCTCGGTCTGGCCCCTGACCGTGATCCGCGGCGACATGCACCGCATCCGCATCGGCGCCCGCACCAGCGTGCAGGATGCCAGCGTGCTGCACATCACCCATGCCGGCCCGTTCAATCCCGAGGGTTTCCCGTTGTTGATCGGCGATGACGTGACCATCGCGCACAAGGTCATGCTCCATGGCTGCAGCATCGGCAGCCGGGTCCTGATCGGCATGGGCAGCATCGTCATGGACGGCGCGGTGGTAGAGGACGACGTGATAGTCGGTGCCGGCAGCCTGGTACCGCCGGGCAAGCGCCTGGCCAGCGGCTTCCTCTATGTCGGCAGCCCGGTGAAGCAGGTGCGGCCGCTGACCGACAAGGAACGTGCGTTCTTCACCTATAGCGCCGGCAACTACGTGAAGCTCAAGGACCAGCACCTGGCCGAAGGCTACGACCAGCCCTGACCAACCGTTGCACAGCCCAGGAATTCCCATGCATTACCAAACCGTATTGTTCGATCTCGACGGCACCCTCACCGACCCTCGCGAAGGCATCACCCGCTCGATCCAGTTCGCCCTGGGCAAGCTGGGCATCGACGAGCCGGACCTTGCCAGGCTCGAACACTTCATCGGCCCGCCGCTGCTGCAGGCCTTCATGCAGTTCTATGGCTTCGACGAGGCCCGGGCCTGGGACGCGGTGAACTTCTATCGCGAACGCTTCAAGGTCACCGGCCTGTACGAGAACCGCGTCTTCGACGGCGTCATGCCGCTGCTCGAGACCCTCGGCGGCCAGGGCCGGCAGCTGTACATCGCCACCTCCAAGCCCTGGGTGTTCGCCCGGGAGATCGCTCGTCACTTCGACTTCGCCAAGCACTTCAAGGTGATCTACGGCAGCGAGCTGGACGGCACCCGTACCGACAAGGTGGAGCTGATCGCCCACCTGCTGGAGCAGGAACGCCTGGACCCGGCCGACACCCTGATGATCGGCGACCGCAAGCACGACCTGATCGGCGCGAAGCGCAATGGCCTGGACGCGGCAGCGGTGGGCTACGGCTTCGGCAGCCACGAGGAACTGAGCGCCGAGGCACCGGCCTATCACTTCCAGACCCTGGAGCAACTGCACCAGGCCTTCCTGCCGCGCTGAAGCGAGCGCATCGCGGGCCAGCACGCTTATCCCGGTAGGAGCGAGGCTTGCCCGCGATGAGGACGGATCGTCAGATCCAGATCGCATCCCAAAGCGAATAATCTCCTACCTGCTTCACTAACCCCGCGCGTAATGGATTGGCCACGATGTACCGTGCAATGGCCAGTACATCTTCTTCCTTGCGAATGCCCCGATCATGGTAACCACGTTGCCAAACTGCCTCTTTGCGCCGCCGCTGGCGATTCAACGATACGCAAATGCGCGAGCGTGTTATGCCCATCAGCACAGGTAACGTGGTGTCGTGCAGTTCGACCAACCAGTGAAAATGATCGGGCATGACGACAAAGGCCAATGAGCTGGCGAGTTGCTCCTGTTCGGCCTGCTTGAAAGCCGCTACTACCAGGCGCCCCGCTTGCAAATTGTCGAATAGGGGTTCTCGGTCCTGGGTGACAGAGGTAAGGACATAGATGTGCCCGGGCTGGGAATAGCGTCCAGTGCGCAGGCGATGAGCGTGAGGTTTTTGGGGCATGGTCAATCCTCCTTGATCATGTTTCAGGCTAGATCGAAGGAGGCAGAGACGGGGTGTATCTGTAGTGCTAGATGTGTCCGGAAAGGCGCTATCGCGGGCAAGCCTCGCTCCTACGAAAGCAAGCGTGTTCCTGGGTGTGCTTCTAGAGGCCACCCATCAGGGCTTTGAGCGCCGCCTTGCGCTTATCGGGCGACTGGCGGCCGAGCTTTTCAACCGCCGCGTAGAAGGCCGGCCAGTCGCCGTGCACTTCCTTGAACAATGCGGCGAAGGCCGGCACCCACTGGTCGTACAGGCCGAAGGGCAAGAGCCGGGCATTGTTCATGGGGGCGTCGATCCAGGCGTCGTAGCGCTTGGAGCCGGCCCATTGGCTGTCCCGTAGCTGGCGGTAGTCCTGGCGCATGCGCTCGAACTCCTGGGCCTTGCGCTGGCGCATCTGCTCGGCGGGCAAGGGCAGGGCATACAGCTGCTCCAGGCGCTTGCGGGTGTCGAGCACCAGCTGGGTGAACTGGTCGCGCTGGCGCAGCTCGCCATCGGTGGCCGGCGGCAAGCCGCGATAGGCCCGCCATTGCCGGGTGCCTTCCTGCTCGACGAAAGTGGCGAAGGACTCGTTGAACTCGGTGTCGTCCTTTACGTAGAAGCGCTGGTGGGCCAGCTCATGGAAGATCAGGGTCGCCAGGCGCTCGTCGCCCCAGTGCAGCATCGAGCTGATGATCGGATCGTCGAACCAGCCCAGGGTCGAATAGGCCTCCACCCCGCCAACGGCCACATCCAGGCCCTTTTGCTGCAACAGCGCCGCCTCGCCCCGGGCCGCGCCCTGGTTGTAGTAGCCGCGATAGGCCACGCAACCGGCGATGGGAAAGCAATGGGTTTGCGGGGCCAGGGAAAACTCCGGGGTAGCGAACACGTTCCACACCACATAGGGCCGGCCGATATCGACGTACAGCCGATAGCTGCGGTTGTCCGGCAGGTGCAGGTGCTCGCTGGCGAAGGTCCGGGCCCGCTGCGACTGGACCAGGTGGGCCCGCAAGGTAGCGTCGCGGGATGGATCGGCCAGCACCTGGGTTACCGGCTTACGCGCGCGCAACAGCTGTAATTGGCCACTGGCCAGCTGGCTGTAGTAGCTGGCGCTGCTGCAACCGTTGAGCAGCAAAAGCACCAGGATCGGAAACCAAACGCGCCAAACGCGATCAAGTACCCCATGGCTTGGACACGGCCTAGTCAAATCGAATCATCCACAGAGAGTCTGCCCGCAAGACTATCTCGCCTGCCTGGAGCTTTGCCATGCGCGTGTTGCTGCTGACCACCGGATTGCTGGCCCTCAACGGCTGTACCAGCCTGCCCGATCCCGACCCGGCTCAGGCCTGGATCGATCTCGCCCCACCCCAGGACACCACCTTGCAAGCCGTGCAAGTGGACGCCAAGGGCGCCGGGGACCCGCGCTACTTCCAGGTCCAGCCGGGCAGCCATGAATTGACCCTGCGCTACCAGTTCGCCGTGGCCCCGGGCAATATCGGCGCCGACGTGGAGGAGCCGCTATGGCGCGACTGCCAGTTGAACGTGAAATTCAGCGATTTCAGCGCTGGCCAGCGCTACCAGGTGCGGGCCGGCAACATCGGCTTCCATCCCTGGGCCAGGCTCTACGACGAACAGCACACCCTGCTGGGCAAGGCACAACCGGCGGGCTGCCAGCGCAGCTGATCGGCGCTATGCTGGGGCTCCTTCGCTGACCCGGCCCCTTGTTCATGCGCCTGCCACTGCTGATCCTCGCCCTTGCCACCCTCACTGCCTGCAGCACGCCACTACCCAGCGTCGACCCGCAACAGGCCTGGATCGACTTGGCCACCCCGGCGCCGGGGGGCCGGCTGCTGATGGCCGAGCGCCTGGACAACCAGCGCCTGAGCGACGGCCGGTTCTTCCAGGTCACACCCGGCAGCCACGAGCTGATGGTGCGTTTCGATTTCGAAGTGTTCGCCGGCGGCATGGGCATGACCACCGACCCACAGGAGCGGCTGTGCTACCTGAGCCTGCGCTACGACCACTTCCAGGCCGGCCAGCGCTACCGGCTGGAAGCCCGCAACCTGGCGTTCACCCCCAGCGCCCGGCTGTACAACGCCCAGCGCGAGATCGTCGCCGAAGAGCGGATGATCAACTGCGTACCCTGAGCCGGTTCAGCGATCGTTCTTCTGGTAGATGATCTTCTTCGTGCCGTTCTCGCAGCTGCCGACCACCATGTTGTCGTCGTGGACCTCGTCATTGGTGACGATTTCCAGGGTGTAGGAGGAGACGCCCCGGGCCTGGATCTTGGCTTCGATCTCGGCCTTGAGTTCCTCGCAGGGCTTGGGCGCGGCCAGGGCCGATGTGGCCAGCGCACAACTTGCTACCGCCAAGGCAAAACGTTTCATGATTGCAAACTCCCTTGTTGCGGCGTGTGCGAACGCACACTCAAGCCGCAGTCAGGTATTCGACCACATTTTCCATGACCCGGTGCTGAACGGGCGCACAGCCTGGGCCTGCCGGCTCCCGATGCGGAAGCCGGCGGCCACGTTCAACCGAGCAGGGTCGCGTCCAGCGTGATGCTGGCCTTGAGCACCTTGGATACTGGGCAACCTTCCTTGGCCTTGCGGCTCAGTTCGTCGAACTGCTGCTGGCTGGCCCCCGGGATCCTGGCCTTGAGGACCAGGTGCACGGCAGTGATGGCGAAGCCGCCATCGACCTGGTCCAGGGTCACTTCAGCCTGGGTATCGATACTCTCGGCCTTGAGCCCGGCCTCGCCGAGGATCATGGAAAACGCCATGGAAAAGCAGCCGGCATGGGCCGCGCCGATCAATTCCTCGGGGTTGGTGCCCTTGCCGCCTTCGAAGCGTGCCGTGAAGCCGTAGGGGGCGTCGCGCAGGACCCCGGTTTCGGTGGAAATCGATCCCACGCCGGTTTTCAGGTCGCCTTGCCAATGGGCCGAAGCCTTTTTCTGGATAGCCATGTATCTCTCCTCGAGGAAGCGGTGCAGGGGAATTCCCGCGCCTCAAGGGTTCTGAGGACAGATCCGCGGGCAAAGTTCAGCCGGTCTGCAGCGACCATTCACCCGACAAATTCACTCTGGCTATTGAAACTCGGGTATATGCCCACATTGCATAGGTCTGACTGACAGATTTCGGCAGGTTTTGCGCGTGTAAAAGCCTGCACACCTCAAGGAGAAGCAGGCTTATGCAATCGCTGTCCGCTGTGAAGTTCTCGACCCTCGACCTGGTGCCCGTGCGTGAAGACGGCAGCCCGGCCCAATCCCTGCGCAATTCCCTGGACCTGGCCCAGCATGTGGAGAAGCTCGGCTATACCCGGTTCTGGGTCGCCGAGCACCACAACATGGATGGCATCGCCAGTTCCGCCACCTCGGTGCTCATCGGCTATCTGGCCGGCGGCACCTCGACCATCCGCATCGGCTCTGGCGGGGTGATGCTGCCCAACCACGCGCCGCTGGTGATCGCCGAGCAGTTCGGCACCCTGGAAAGCCTGTACCCGGGACGCATCGACCTGGGCCTGGGCCGGGCTCCGGGCTCGGACCAGATGACCGCGCGGGCCCTGCGCCGGGAACGTTCCGGCAGCGCCGACGACTTCCCCGAGGATGTGGCCGAGCTGATGGCCTACCTGGGCCCGCGCTCCCCGGAACAGCGAGTGATCGCGATGCCCGGCACCGGCAGCAACGTGCCGGTGTGGCTGCTGGGTTCCAGCCTGTTCAGCGCGCAGTTGGCTGGGGAGCGAGGCCTGCCCTACGCCTTCGCCTCGCACTTCGCACCGCGCTACATGCATGAGGCGATCCGCGTGTATCGCAATCACTTCAAGCCTTCGGCGGTACTGGACAAACCCTACGTGATGCTCGGCGTACCACTGGTAGCCGCCGATACCGACGAGCAGGCCGACTACCTGGCGACCTCGGTGTACCAGCGCATCCTCGCCCTGATGCGCGGCCAGAGCCTGGTCCAGCGCAAGCCGGTCAAGAGCATGGACGGCTTGTGGCTGCCCCATGAGAAGGACGCGGTGGGGAGTTTCCTCGGCCTGGCGATGATCGGCAGCCCGGCGAAGATCCGCGCCAGGCTGGAAGTGCTGGTGGAACAGACGGGCGCCGACGAGTTGATCTTCACCTGCGACCTCTACGAGCACGCCGACCGCCTGCATTCCTACGAGCTGCTGTCCCAGGTGATGAAGGGCTGAGCGGGCCTGGTTTCCGGGCACAAAAAAGCCGACGCCTGGCGTCGGCTTGGTTTTTCCCGGAGGCTACAAGGGATCAACCGCGCTTGTAGACGATCTCCTTGGTGCCGGCTTCGCAGGAGCCGACCACCTTGCCATCGGCCGCGGCGCCCTTGTCGACCACTTCCAACGAGTAGTGGGGGACGCCCTTGGCATCGATCTTCGCGGCGATCTCGCTCTTGAGCTCCTCGCATGGCTTGCCGGCGGCAAGGGCAGTTCCCGCAAGACTGAACAGAGCAGCAGCTAAAACTAGTTTTTTCATCGGTCACATTCCCTGGTCGGATCAACAGTGGCGGCGTGAATGCCAGCCTGACAGAGGCTCAAGACAGTTGTAGCGCTTTGCCATTTCCTATGGCACTCGGCCAGCGCACAAGTTCCAGAGCCTAGCTCAAGCCCTCAACTATTGGCAATGCGGAAGCCAACCTTGAGGGTGACCTGGAAATGCGCCGCCTTGCCGTCCTTGATATGGCCACGGGTCTCGGTGACTTCGAACCATTCCAGATGCTTGATGCTCTTGTGCGCCTCGGCCAGCGCGTTGTTGATCGCGTCTTCGATGCTGTTGGGCGAAGAACCGACCAGCTCGACCTTCTTGTAGGTGTGATGATCACTCATGGCACTCTCCTTTTCCGGTGGTGAACTAAAGCCTAGCAGTGATTGCCCGCTGCACTTGTGGCGCCTTGTCTCAGGGTGAAGTTCAGATTTTCTGCACTTTCCCAAGGCCGTGCAGTCGGAACCTACACACTTCATCACCACGTTGCAGGAGAGCCCACATGGCCAATTCGTCGTTACGCAAAGCCTCGCTGGAAAGTATGGAAGCCGAGATCGAGAGCCTGCTCAAATCCCTGGAGAGCCTCAAGGACGACGCGTCCGAAGAGTCGCGCAAGACCCTCAAGACCCTCAAGAGCAATGCCGAAAGCGCGCTGAAACATTCGCGCAGCCTGCTCAGCGATGCCTATGAAGAGGTCAAGGTGAAAACCCGCGAGACCGGGATCGCCACCCGCGACTACGCCCAGGAGCACCCCTGGACCACCGCCGGCGTCGCCGTCGGGGCCATCGGCCTGCTGGCCGCCTATCTGTTGTGCAAGCGCAACAACTGAGTCCGGCTCTTCACAGCAGAACTCAAGCCGGTTGGCGCAGTTCGGTCTTCAGCCACTGCGCCAGCTGCCGGGCGCGCCCGTCGGCGGCGCGCTTGGGCGACCATAACGCCAGCTGCCCAGGGGTCTCGCAAAAGCCCCAGGGCGCCACCAGCCGACCCGCCAGCAAGTCCTCGGCCACCAAGGGTTGCGGGGCGATCGCCACCCCCAGCCCGGCCACCGCCGCCTCCAGCAAATAATACAGATGCTCGAACCCCTGGCCGTATTTCAGTGCCTCGGGGGCGATGCCGTTGCGCCGTGCCCAACTGGGCCAGGCCTGGGGTCGTGAGGTGGTGTGCAGCAGCGGCTCGGCCACCAGGGCCGTCGCCGGTGCCTGGTGCAGGCGCGGATAACCGGCGTAGCGCGGGCTGAGCACCGGGCCGATGCGTTCGCCGGCCAGCTCATGCACCTGCATGTCCGCCGGCCAAGGCGGCTCGGCGAACACCAGCAGGGCATCCAGCCCCGGCCGTCGTGGGTCCAGATCGCCTTCGCCGGCGGACAGGTGCAGGCGCAGGTCCGGCAGGTCGGCATTGAGCCGGCCCAGGCGCGGAATCAACCAGCGCGCCAACAGGCTGCCGGAACAACCGAGGACGAAAGGCGCATCGGCGCCGCCTTGAGTGAGTTCGGCACAGACATCCCGCAAGCGTTCGAAGGCCTCGCTGCTGGCGTCCCGCAGGCGTACTCCGGCATCTGTGAGTTTAACGCCACGCCCATCCTTGCTGAAAAGGCTCAGCCCCAAGTGTTCCTCAAGCACCTTCAATTGCCGGCTGACCGCGCCGTGAGTGACATGCAGCTGCTCGGCGGCCTGGCTGACGCTGTTCAACCGGGCAGTGGCTTCGAAGGCCCGCAGGGCATTCAGGGGGGGCAGGTCGCGGCTCATTTGACTTGTGAGTTTTCCTGACAGGTTGTGGCGATCTTATCGGTTTTCAGCGCCCGATGGCAGGGGTAGAGTGGGGTCCATTGTTTCCACGCTTTCTTTCACGAATCCATCCGGGAGCGCTCCAATGACCCAGTCCCAATTGCGTAATGGTCCTGACGAAAACGGCCTGTTCGGCGGGTTCGGCGGCCGTTATGTCGCAGAAACCCTGATGCCGCTGATCCTCGACCTGGCCCGTGAATACGAAAAGGCCAAGCAGGACCCCAAGTTCCTCGAAGAGCTGGCCTACTTCCAGCGCGACTACGTCGGCCGCCCCAGCCCGCTGTACTTCGCCGAGCGCCTGACCGAGCACTGCGGCGGCGCCAAGATCTACCTCAAGCGTGAAGAGCTCAACCACACCGGCGCGCACAAGATCAACAACTGCATCGGCCAGATCCTCCTGGCCAAGCGCATGGGCAAGCAGCGCATCATCGCCGAGACCGGCGCCGGCATGCACGGCGTGGCCACCGCCACCGTGGCTGCGCGCTTCGGCCTGCAATGCGTGATCTACATGGGCACCACCGACATCGAGCGCCAGCAGGCCAACGTATTCCGCATGAAGCTGCTGGGCGCCGAGGTGATCCCGGTCGTGGCCGGCACCGGCACCCTCAAGGATGCGATGAACGAAGCCCTGCGCGACTGGGTGACCAATGTCGACAACACCTTCTACCTGATCGGCACCGTGGCCGGCCCCCACCCGTACCCCGCCATGGTCCGCGACTTCCAGGCGGTGATCGGCAAGGAAACCCGCGAGCAGATGCAGGCCCACGAAGGTCGCCTGCCGGACAGCCTGGTGGCATGCATCGGCGGCGGCTCCAACGCCATGGGCCTGTTCCATCCGTTCCTCGATGACCAGGGCGTGCAGATCATCGGCGTCGAGGCCGCGGGCCACGGCATCGAGACCGGCAAGCACGCCGCCAGCCTCAACGGCGGGGTGCCCGGCGTACTGCACGGCAACCGCACCTTCCTGCTGCAGGACGACGATGGCCAGATCATCGATGCCCACTCGATTTCCGCCGGCCTGGACTATCCCGGCATCGGCCCGGAACACGCCTGGCTGCATGACATCGGCCGGGTCGAGTACACCTCGATCACCGA
Organism: Pseudomonas sp. MSSRFD41; assembly: GCF_014230245.1. Taxonomy (NCBI): domain Bacteria; kingdom Pseudomonadati; phylum Pseudomonadota; class Gammaproteobacteria; order Pseudomonadales; family Pseudomonadaceae; genus Pseudomonas; species Pseudomonas sp. MSSRFD41. The sequence goes on from NZ_JACKZK010000001.1 coordinate 90,186, forward strand.
TACCGAGGCCCTCGAGGCATTCCACCAGTGCTGCCGCCTGGAAGGCATCATCCCGGCGCTGGAGTCCTCCCATGCTCTGGCGGAGGTATTCAAGCGTGCACCCAACCTGCCCAAGGACCACCTGATGGTGGTCAACCTCTCGGGCCGTGGCGACAAAGACATGCAGACCGTGATGCACCACATGCAACAGTCCCAGCAGGAGAAACACTGATGAGCCGCCTGCAAACGCGCTTTGCCGAACTCAAGGAACAGAACCGCGCCGCCCTGGTGACCTTCATCACCGCCGGTGACCCGAACTACGACACGTCCCTGGCGATCCTCAAGGGCCTGCCGGCCGCCGGCGCCGACGTGATCGAACTGGGCATGCCCTTCACCGACCCCATGGCCGACGGCCCGGCGATCCAGCTCGCCAACATCCGAGCCCTGGGCGCCAAGCAAAACCTGGCGAAAACCCTGCAGATGGTCCGCGAGTTCCGCGTGGACAACAGCGACACGCCGCTGGTGCTGATGGGCTACTTCAACCCGATCCACCACTACAGCGTACCGCGCTTCATCGCCGATGCCAAGGCCGCCGGGGTCGATGGCCTGATCGTGGTGGACATTCCGCCAGAACATAACAGCGAGCTGTGCGACCCGGCCCAGGCCGCAGGCATCGACTTCATCCGCCTGACCACGCCGACCACCGACGACACGCGCCTGCCCAAGGTGCTCGACGGCAGCTCGGGGTTCGTCTACTACGTGTCGGTGGCCGGGGTGACAGGCGCCGGCGCCGCGACCCTGGAACATGTGGAGCAGGCCGTGGCCCGCCTGCGCCGGCATACCGACCTGCCCATCAGCATCGGTTTCGGCATCCGTACCCCGGATCAGGCCGCGGCCATCGCCCGTCTGGCTGATGGCGTGGTAGTGGGCTCGGCGCTGATCGACCACATCGCCAGCGCCGAAACTCCCGCCCAGGCCGTGGACGGTGTGCTGAGCCTGTGTTCGGCGCTGTCCGAGGGCGTGTGCAAGGCCCGGATCGGCTAAGGCCGGGCCAGCAGCGAAAAAGGGTTCCAGGAGCAGTCCTGGAACCCTTTTTTCATTGCCGGGCGCCTCAGAACACGCTCAGGTCCAGAGGCCGCAGCGCGCCCATCCAGATCGCATGCTCGGTGTGATCCCGTAGCTCGTCGCCGGTTTCCGGGTGCAGGAACACCACCAGCCCCTGGCGATTGAGCGCCAACCAGGGCACCACCTGGCCGAACAGTTCCGGCCCGAAGGCCAGCTGGCAGCTCCAGTCCGGATGCGGCCCGACTTGCCGCTCGTGGACCCGGCCCATGCGCAGGTCGAACAATTGCGCCGCCTGCTCGCACAAGGCCCGGGCCTGGTCGATGGTGCTGGCGTCAAAATAGACATGGGCGTGATAGCCCTTGATGCATTGCATGCAAACCCTCGCGATGTAAGACGAACCCTCGTGGCCCGCCACAGGTCACAAGCCTACCAGTAGGAAACAAGGAGGCCCGGCCATGAAAAATGCCGAAACCCCAGTGGTCAAGCTGGCGCTCTATGGTGCCATGAGCAGCCTGGGCAGTGCGCTGATGGCGGAAAGCCTGAGGCGCCAGCATGAAGTCATCGCCATTCTCGACGATCTCACCGCCCTGGCCCCGCGCCCTGGCTTGCGCACCAAGGGCGGTAATCTGTTCGATGCCGAGGGGGTGCAGCAGAGCGTAGCCGGCTGCTCGGCGGTGATCTGCCTGCTGGATGCTCCCGGCCTGCCGGGCAGTGCGATCCCGGGCAGGGTCGCCGATCCGCTGGCCCAGGTGCAGGCGGCCGATGCGCTGGTTGCAGGCCTGCAAGCGGCCAAGGTCCAGCGGCTGGTCCTGGTGGGCAATTTCGCCATTCTCGACGACCCGCCCGTCTATACCAGCCTGCCCCGTCACGCTGCCGAGGAGATCCTCGAGGCCCTGCACAACAGCCCGCTGGACTGGACCCTGGTCAACGCCCCGCGTTCGGTGGCCGGGCTGGGTATCGAACACTTCAACCAGGTGGGCGAGAGCCTCGAGCCCGGGCTCGCCGAGCCCCTGCGGCGGCTCAACGGCGTGGCCGTGGGCATCAATGACGAGCTGCGCCTGAATCTGCACCTGCGCGAGCACGTGGAGTTCGTCGGCATCCACGAAAACGCTTGATGCTCAGGACAGGGGGGCCAGGCTCGCCGCCACGTCCAGCAGCTGTCGTCGCAACCACAGGTGGGCCGGATCGGTGTCGTTGCGCCCATGCCAGATCGCCAGCAGCGGCGATGGCTCGACCGCCAGCGGCAAAGGCCGCTGGCACAGGCCCAAGCGCCGCTCAAGATCCCGAGCCAGGGGTTGCGGCACGATCGCCACCAACGGCGACTGCTCCAGCAACTGCGGCAGCACCAGGGAGTGGGGCAGGGTGACCTTGTACCGGGGCCGGCGCCCGATCGCCGCCATGGCTTGCTCCAGCTGCTGGCGGTGGAACATCTCCGATTGCCGGGCGATGCCGCGCTCGAGGATGTAGCCGTTGACCGCGCCTTCCTCCTGGCCACCGACCGAAAGGATGACCAAGGGGCAGTCCGCCAGGGCCTGCAGCGTCACCTGCGGCAGCTCGAGCAGCGGGTGGCCGGGACACATCAGCAATACATCGCGCTGCTCCCACAGGCAGGCGCTGTGCACCCGCCGCGGCAACTCGGCGAACATGCCGATGGCCAGGTCGATACGCCCGACATCGATCTGTTCGGCCAGGTCCAGGCGGGTCGAGGGCCGGACCACCAGGTCCACCCCCGGCGCCTGCCGGGCCAGGCGCTGCAGCAATGGCGCCAGCAGCACCGAACTCAGGTAGTCGTTGCTCGCCAGGGTGAAGGTGCGCACGGCGCTGGCCGGGTCGAAGGCTTCCACGCCCACGGTGCGCTGGATGCTCAGCAACGCCTCGCGCAACGGGCCGGCGATCGCCTCGGCCCGGGCCGAGGGCTGCATGCCCCGGGCGGTGCGGATGAACAGCTCGTCCTGCAGGGATTCGCGCAGCCGGGTCAGGGCATGGCTGACCGCCGACTGGCTCAAATGCAAGCGCTTGCTGGCCAGGAGGATGCTGCGGTCCTCGTAGACCGCAGCGAAAACCCGCAGCAGGTTGAGGTCGAAACGCGGGAGGCCGGGCACTTCGTCACGGAGCATATTGCATATCCTGCAGGAGGCTATTGCGGATTGTTCGCTTGCCGCCGGGGGCGGGCGCGGGCAACTTTAACAGCATCCGACCCGCACCCAGAACGCCCCGCGACCAAGCCCGGCGATCACGCTGGCGGCTTGCCCGAAGTTCGCTGAAAGCCCTCTGCGTCCCAGGATTGCAGGGCCCGGCAGCGGCGATGGAAGACCACCCTGGAACCGAACATGAACGCCCCCGATCTCAACGACATCCCGGCCCGGGACTGGGTCGCCACCCGGCTGCCCCGCACCTGGCAACCCTACGCCCGGCTGATGCGCCTGGACCGGCCCATCGGCACCTGGCTGACCCTGCTGCCGGCCCTGGCTTCGCTGCTGCTGTCCGCCGGGCAGGTGCCCCCGGCCTGGCTGGTGCTGGTGTTCTGCCTCGGCGCGCTGCTGATGCGCAGCGCCGGTTGCAGCATCAACGACATCCTCGACCGGCGCTTCGATGCCCAGGTCAACCGCACCCGCCAGCGCCCCCTGGCCAACGGCTCGTTGAGCCTGCATCAAGCCCTGGCCTGCCTCGCGATCCAGCTGTTGTTGGCCGCCGCCTTGCTGTTGACCCTGCAGCCGCTGACGGTGCTGTTGGCCCTGTGCTGCGTGCCCCTGACCCTGGTCTATCCGCTGCTCAAGCGCTTCACCCACTGGCCCCAGGCGTTCCTCGGCGCGGTGTTCAATTGGGGCGTGCTGATGGCCAGCGTGGAAACCACCGGCGCCCTGCAACCCAGCGCCCTGGCGTTGTGGCTCGGTTGCCTGTTCTGGCAGCTGGGCTACGACACCCTGTATGCCTACAGCGACCGTGAAGACGACCTGAAGATGGGCCTGCGCTCCACCGCGACCCTGTTCGCTGGCCAAGGCAAGGCCTGGATCGGCGGCTTCTACACCATGACGCTGTTGTGCTGGGGCGCGGCAGGGTTGCTGGCCGGGGCCAATCCCGGATTCTTCATCCTGCTGCTGCCGATCGGGCTATCCCTGGCCTATCAGCTCAGCCTGTTCAGCCCCGACGATCCGGGACCCTGCAACCTCCTGTTCCGCAGCAACTGCCATATCGGCGTCCTGCTGCTGGCCGGGGCCTCGGTGGCCATCGTCTAGCCACGGCCTTCGCCACACCCGCAACAAAAACGACCTCCAACCACACAAGGATTTGTCATATGCCTGCCCGTTCGTTCGCCCCCGCAATGCCCTCGCCAACCTCCGGCAACCCGCCGCAACAGTGGGCGACCCTGCTGCTGCGCCTGGCCCTGGGGGCCATGTATTGCGCCCACGCGCTGTTCAAGATCCTGGTGTTGGGCTGGCCGGGAACGATCAAGCTGTTCAGCCTCACCGGCATGCCCGAGTGGCTGACCTACCCGGCGGTGGCGGCGGAACTGCTGGGCGGCTTGCTGCTGATCCTGGGGATAGGCGTGCGCTGGGTGGCCCTGGCGCTGCTGCCGATGCTGCTGGGGGCCATCGCCTTCGTCCATGGCGCCCACGGCTGGATCTACACCAGCCCGGGCGGTGGCTGGGAATACCTGGCCTTCCTGGCCGTGGTGTCGCTGGCGTTGGTCTGCCTGGGCAACGGCGCGCTGTCCCTGGCCGGATTGTTCAAGGCCCCGGTCAAAGGGCAATGGACGGCAACGCCAAGCCCTTGAGGGCCTGGGCGCTGGTGGCTTGCTCGGCCATCAGCCAGTCGACGAAACGCTGGATCAGCGGCCCCGGCGTTTACGCTGGGGCAGCACCACGCCACCGGCATTGCGAGCAAGGACTGGGGTAAGCCCTGCGGCAATGCTTTACCCTGACGCCTCTGAACACGCTGAACGCGAGGACCCATGGCCTGGCCCGACCGCCATTCACTGCTGCCGTTCCTGAGCTGGCTGCCACGCCAGACTCGCGCCAGTGTCGGCCGCGACCTGCTGGTGGGCCTGAGCGGGGCGATCCTGGCGCTGCCGCAATCGATCGCCTATGCCCTGATCGCCGGGCTGCCGCCGGAGTACGGGCTGTACGCGGCCATCGTCCCGGTGCTGGTGGCCTGCCTGTGGGGCTCGTCCTGGCACTTGATCTGCGGCCCCACGGCGGCCATTTCCATCGTTCTCTACACCAGCGTCAGCCCCCTGGCGATGCCGGCTTCGGCGGACTACATCACGCTGATCCTGCTCCTGACCCTGCTGGCCGGCATCTTCCAGTGGCTGCTGGGGATGCTGCGCTTCGGCGCGCTGGTGAACTTCGTCTCACATTCGGTGGTGCTGGGCTTCACCCTCGGCGCGGCGGTGGTGATCGCCCTGGGCCAACTGCCCAACCTGATGGGCCTGGACCTGCCGAACCAGGCCACCGCCCTTGGCAGCCTGGGCCTGCTGTTGCAGCACCTGGGCGACCTCGACCGGCCGTCCCTGCTACTGGGGCTCGGTACCCTGGCGCTGGGGGTCGGCTTCAAGCTGCTGGCCCCGCGCTGGCCAGGCCTGCTGCTGAGCCTGGTGCTCAGTGCGCTGGCGGTCTGGCTGCTGCCGGGGCTGTTCGGCCAGGTACGGCTGGTGAGTGCCTTCGCCGGCCACTTGCCGCCCCTGAGCCCGTTGCCGCTGGACCTGGAGCTGGTCCTGCGGCTGCTGCCCAGCGCCGTGGCGGTGGGCATGCTGGGGCTGGTGACCAGCCTGTCGATCGCCCGCTCGCTGTCGGCCCGCTCGGAGCAACTGCTCGACGCCAACCAGGAAGTGCGCGCCCAGGGCCTGTCGAACATCGTCGGCGCCTTCTTCTCCGGCTACCTGTCCTCCGGCTCCTTCACCCGCTCGGGGCTGAGCTACGAGGCCGGCGCCCGTTCGCCCCTGGCCGGGGTCTTCTCGGCGCTCTGGGTGGCACTGTTCACAGTGGCCGGCGCCGGGCTGATCGCCCATATCCCGATCCCCGCCATGGCCGGCAGCATCCTGCTGATCTGCTGGGGCCTGGTGGATCACCGGGCGATTCGTGCGTTGTTCCGGGTCAGTCGCGCCGAGTTCGCCGTGATGAGCCTGACCTTCGTCGCCACTTTGCTCCTGGAATTGCAGACCGCGATCTATGCCGGGGTCCTGGCGTCGCTGTTCTTCTACCTCAAGCGCACCTCGCAACCCCGGGTGCAGTACAGCCGCGAAGGCGACGAGGACATCCTGCGGGTCGGCGGCTCGATCTTCTTCGGCGCCAGCCATTACCTGCAGGTGCGGATGCAGCGCTGCCACGGGGCGAAACTGGTGATCGACGCGCGGCAGATCAACTTCATCGACTATTCGGCAGTGGCGATGCTGCACCAGGAGGCGCGCCGGCTCAGGCGCCAGGGCGGCAGCCTGACCCTGCGCCGGGCGCGGGCCTCGGTGATCGAGGAATTGCGCAAGCTCGAAGGCGCGGATAAATGCCCGATCCGCTTTGAGGATTGAGCATGGGTTGCTGTGGGGTCATAGCGACGAACCCATCGCCAGCCGGCTATTGGCGATGAACGATGAGGCGAGCCGTCAGAGCGCCAGCTGGCGCCGCAGCTCGGCCAGTACCGGGGCGCTGTCCGGGCGCACGCCACGCCACAGGAAGAAGGCTTCCGCCGCCTGCTCGGCGAGCATGCCCAGGCCATCGAGCACCTGGGCCGCGCCCTGTGCGCTGGCCCAACGGCAGAAGGTGGTCGGCTCCTTGCCGTACATCATGTCGTAGCACACCGTCCTGCCCGGCTCGACCAGGCTGCCGGAGATCGCCGGCAACTCGCCCGAAAGACTGGCGGAAGTGGCGTTGATGATCAGGTCCACCGACTCTTCCAGCCAGTCGTAACCGCTGGCCGACACCGGCCCCAGGTCGGCGAAGGCCGCGGCCAGTTGCTCGGCCTTCTCCACGGTGCGGTTGGCGATCACCACCGAGGCCGGTTGCTCGGCCAGCAACGGCTCCAGGGCACCACGCACCGCGCCACCGGCGCCCAGCAGCAGGATGCGCTTGCCCTTGAGGCCGACCCCGGCGTTGACCGTCAAGTCGCGTACCAGCCCGGCACCGTCGGTGTTGTCGCCCAGCAAGCGGCCATCGGCCTGCTTGCACAGGGTGTTCACTGCGCCGGCGCGCTGCGCCCGCTGGGTGAGGCTGTCGCACAGGCGGTAGGCTTCTTCCTTGAACGGCACGGTGACGTTGGCCCCGCGCCCGTGGGCGAAGAAGCGCCGGGCGGTGCCGGCGAAGTCGTCCAGGGGCGCCAGCAGGGTGGCGTATTCCAGCTGCTGGCCGGTCTGTTCGGCGAACAGCCGGTGGATCAACGGCGACTTGCTGTGGCCGATCGGATTACCGAAGACAACGTACTGGTCCATCTCTTCCCCCTTTGTGCACTGCCGATTCATCCGCCCGGTCCGCTCAGTGGGCGCCGGCCAGCCAGTCGCGATCCTTGAGGAAGTACTCGGTCAGGCGCGCTTCCTCGCTGCCCGGCTCGGCCTTCCAGTCATAACCCCAGCGCACCTGCGGCGGCAGCGACATGAGGATCGACTCGGTGCGGCCGCCCGATTGCAGGCCGAACAGGGTGCCACGGTCGTAGACCAGGTTGAATTCCACGTAGCGGCCCCGGCGGAACTCCTGGAATTCGCGCTGTTGCTCGGTGTAGGGGGTGGCCTTGCGGCGCTGGATGATGGGCAGGTAGGCCTCGATGTAGGCATCGCCGATGGCGCGCATGAAGGCGAAGCTGGTGTCGAAGTCCCATTCGTTCAGGTCGTCGAAGAACAGGCCGCCGATGCCCCGCGGCTCGTTGCGGTGCTTGATGTGGAAGTAGCTGTCGCACCAGGCCTTGTAGCGTGGATAGACATCGGGGCCGAAGGGCGCGCAGGCGCGCTCGGCGACCCGGTGCCAGTGCACGCAGTCTTCCTCGTTGCCGTAGTAGGGGGTCAGGTCGAAGCCGCCGCCGAACCACCAGACTGGCTCCTCGCCTTCTTTCTCGGCGATGAAGAACCGTACGTTGGCGTGGGAAGTCGGTACATGGGGGTTATGTGGATGGATCACCAGGGACACGCCCAGGGCCTCGAAGCCGCGACCGGCCAGTTCCGGCCGGTGGGCACTGGCCGATGGCGGCAGGCCGTTGCCGAACACATGGGAAAAGTTGACTCCGCCTTTTTCGATCACCGCGCCATCGCCGATCACCCGAGTGCGGCCGCCACCGCCGGCAGGGCGGGTCCAGGCGTCCTCGATGAAACGGGCGCCGCCGTCTTCGGTTTCCAGTGCGGCACAGATACGGTCTTGCAGGTCGAGCAGGTAGGCCTTCACGGCCTCGGTGCGGGTAGTCATGGCATCACCTTGGGTCGGGCAAAGCTACGCGGCGCTAGGGATGACGCGCAGGCCGGCGCAAATGGGCGCGTAGCATAACACCGCGCCGGGGCCTGCCACAGTTGACGAAGGTCAAGCAGAGGAGTCCGATAGGGCACTTTTAACAGGCGATCGAGGAGAGAGGAAAAATGGCCAAACGTATCCAGTTCCGCGCCCATGGCGGCCCCGAAGTACTTGAGTATGTGGATTACCAGCCGGCCGAGCCGGGCCCGCAGGAAGTGCGGGTCAGCAATCGGGCGATCGGCCTGAACTTCATCGACAACTACTACCGCAGTGGCTTGTATGCACCACCGGCCTTGCCCTCGGACATGGGTTTCGAAGGCGCGGGGGTGGTCGAGGCGGTGGGCAGCGCGGTGACCCGCTTCAAGGTCGGCGACCGGGTGGGCTACGGCAGCGGCCCGCTGGGCGCCTACAGCGATGTGCATGTACTGCCCGAAAGCAACTTGGTGCTGCTGCCTGAGGGCATCGGTTTCGAGCAGGCGGCGGCGGTGATGCTCAAGGGCCTGACCGTGCAGTACCTGCTGCGCCAGACCTACGAACTCAAGGGCGGCGAGACCGTGCTGTTCCACGCGGCGGCAGGTGGCGTCGGCGCCCTGGCCTGCCAGTGGGCCAAGGCCCTGGGGGTGAAGCTGATCGGTACCGTCAGCTCGCCGGAAAAAGCCGCCCTCGCCAAGGGCCTCGGCGCCTGGGAAACCATCGACTACAGCCATGAGAACGTGGCCCAGCGGGTGCTGGAGCTGACCGGCGGACGCAAATGCCCGGTGGTCTACGACGGTGTCGGCAAGGACACCTGGCTGACGTCCCTGGACTGCCTGGCGCCACGCGGCCTGATGGTCAGCTTCGGCAACGCCTCGGGGGCGGTGGAAGGGGTGAATCTGGGAATCCTGGCGGCCAAAGGCTCGCTGTACGTGACCCGGCCGACCCTGGGCAGCTACGCCGACAACGCCGAGAACCTGCAACGCATGGCCGACGACCTGTTCGGCATGATCACCAGCGGCCACATCAAGGTCGAGATCAACCAGCGCTTCGCCCTGGCGGACGCGGCCAAGGCCCACGTCGAGCTGTCGGCGCGGCGCACCACCGGTTCCACGGTACTGCTGCCCTAGCCTGGGGAAACAGCGGGCGAGGGTGGCGCGCTCCAATCGGCGCCGCAGCCCTCGCCAGCGCGGCTCAGGAAGGCCGGATCACCTTGCCGGTGGCCAGGTCGCGGATCAGGCTGGGGTTCTTGCGCCCGCCCAGGCTGCCACTCAGGACCAGGTCCAGCTGCCCCCGGAAGTACTGCTCGACCCGCAACCGGGTCCGCGCCGCCGGCCGCCCCTGGGGGTTGGCCGAGGTGGAGATCAACGGCCCGACCAGGGCACAGAGCTCGCGCACCAACGGATGATCGCTGACCCGCAAGGCCACGGTGTCGTGGACCCCGGTGACCCATTCGGGCAACAGGTTCTGATGGGGCACCAGCCAGGTATTGGGCCCCGGCCAGGTGCTGGACATGCGTTCGATCCAGGTTTCGGGGAAATCCTCGAACAGGAAGTCGAACTGGTGGATATTGTCGGCGATCAGGATCAAACCCTTGTCCACCGACCGCGACTTGATCGCCAACAGGCGATCCACCGCCTCTTCGTTCCACGGATCGCACCCCAGGCCCCAGACTGCTTCGGTTGGATAGGCAATCACCGCCCCTGCGCGAATCTCTCGTGCGGCTTGTTGCACACGCCAACTGCTGACCATTGCCGACTCTCCAGATAAAAGCTGTGCGCAGTTTACCGATCCTGCTTATAAAACCTAGCTCAGGCGCGCAAACCAGCGCCCGTTTTCATTGACCACGCGACCATCGACCTCCAGTTCGGTCAGGCTCGCCAGCACCCGCGGCAGGGGCCAGCCACTGGCCAGCGCCAGGGCCTCGCTGCCCTGGGGAGCGGCTTGCAGCAAGGCCAGCAGCGGATGGGAATCGGTGGCGACCGGCTCGGCTGGCGGCGGCAAGCGCTGCCAGCCCTGCAGCGTCTCGAGGATGTGCTGGACGCTTTCCACCAGCACCGCGCCATCGCGAATCAGCTGGTGACAACCGCGGGCGCCGGGGTGATGGATCGAACCGGGAATGGCATACACCTCGCGCCCCTGTTCTGCCGCCAGCCGGGCAGTGATCAGCGAGCCGCTGGCGACACTGGCCTCGACCACCAGCACCCCCAGGGACAGGCCGCTGATGATCCGGTTGCGCCGAGGAAAATGCTCCGGACGCGGCCCGGTATCCAGGGCGAACTCGGACACCAGCGCGCTGCCTTGCTCGACCATCGCCCGGGCCAGCTCCCGGTGATGCTGTGGATAACAATTTTCCAGGCCGGTGCCGAGCACCGCCACGGTGCGCCCGCCGACCTCCAGCGCCGCCCGGTGCGCGGCCCCGTCGATGCCCAGGGCCAGGCCGCTGGTGATGACGAAACCGGCCGCGGCCAGGTTCCGGGAAAACGCCGCCGCCGTATCCAGGCCGGGCCGCGAGGCACGCCGGCTGCCCACCAGCGCCAACTGTGGCGACTCGAGGATCGTCGGATCGCCGGCCACGAACAGCAGGGGCGGGGCGTCCTCCAACTGGGCCAGCAACGCCGGGTAGCCGGGCTGGTCCCACATCAGCAAATGCCTGGCCTGGCCGTCTATCCAGGCCAGTGCACGCCGAGCATCCTCGCGCACCGTAGCGCTGCGCCGGGCCTCGGCACAGGCCGCCGGCAATCCCAGGGACTGCCAGGCAGCGGCCGGGGCGCTGAGGGCCTTGGCCGCACCACCGAAAGCCTGGAGCAGGCGCTTGAAACGCATGGGGCCAAGGCCAGGCAGGCCATGCAAACGTAAACGGGCCTCCAGTTCCGCAGGGGAAATGGCGCCAATGGTCGAGTGCGACATGGATCATCCTTGATCGTCATGGCTGCGGCATACACCGGAACAACCTGTGGATAAATCTGTTGGTAACTTGTTGAGGAACACCTTCCCTCAAGACCCCAGGCACTTGCCCGGGCACTCTTGGCCAAGCCAGGCTGGCACGGACGCGCATGGATGGGAAAAAGCGCCGGCGATGCGCCTGCAGCCCAGGGACAGCAAGGCGAACAGTGATTTCCTCAGGGGCTGAATCCCTTTATCATGTGCGTTCGCGTGAAACGCCAAAGCCAGCACGGCTCGCTCCCTTGCAGAGCACGTTTTACATCGGCGGCCCAGGTCCAGGACCTGCCCGGACGCCGGATCCGCCCTCATTTCACACGTGTAGCAATTACGCCTATGGCCATTTTAAACATCCTCGAATTCCCCGATTCGCGCCTGCGCACTATCGCCAAACCCGTGGCCGTAGTGGACGACGAAGTGCGTCAGTTGGTCGACGACATGTTTGAAACAATGTATGAGGCCCCGGGCATCGGCCTGGCGGCGACCCAGGTCAACGTGCACAAGCGCGTCGTGGTCATGGACCTGTCCGAAGACCGCAGCGAGCCCCGGGTCTTCATCAACCCCGAGTTCGAGCCCCTGACCGACGAGATGGACCAGTACCAGGAAGGTTGCCTGTCGGTACCGGGCTTCTACGAAAACGTCGACCGCCCGCAGCGGGTCAAGGTCAAGGCCCTGGACCGCGACGGCCAGCCCTACGAGTTGATCGCCGAAGGTTTGCTGGCGGTGTGCATCCAGCACGAGTGCGACCACCTCAACGGCAAGCTGTTCGTCGACTACCTGTCCACGCTCAAGCGCGACCGGATCAAGAAGAAGCTGGAAAAGCAGCATCGCCAGCAGGCTTGATGGCCGTCTTGCAAAGGCTTGCCATGGCAAGCCTTTTTCTTTTTCGCATCTTCAGCAAGCGAGATTCCCCATGACTGAGCCATTGCGCATCGTCTTTGCCGGCACCCCCGAATTCGCCGCCGAACACCTCAAGGCCCTGCTCGCCAGCCCCTACGAGATCGTGGCCGTCTATACCCAGCCCGATCGCCCGGCCGGCCGTGGGCAGAAGCTGATGCCGAGCGCGGTCAAGGCGCTGGCCGTGGAGCATGCGATCCCGGTCTATCAGCCGCAGACCCTGCGCAACGCCGAGGCCCAGGCCGAACTGGCCGCACTCCAGCCGGACCTGATGGTGGTGGTGGCCTACGGCCTGATCCTGCCCCAGGCAGTGCTGGATATCCCACGCCTGGGCTGTATCAACAGCCATGCCTCGCTGCTGCCACGCTGGCGTGGTGCGGCGCCGATCCAGCGCGCCGTGCAAGCCGGCGATGCCGAGAGCGGCGTGACCGTGATGCGCATGGAAGCGGGCCTGGACACCGGGCCGATGCTGCTCAAGGTAGTCACCCCGATCAACGCCGAAGACACCGGCGGCACCTTGCACGACCGCCTGGCCGCCATGGGCCCGGGCGCCGTGGTGCAAGCCATCGCCGGCCTGGCCGCCGACACCCTGCAAGGCGAAGTGCAGGACGATAGCCTGGCCACCTACGCCCACAAGCTGAACAAGGACGAGGCACGCATCGACTGGAGCCGTCCCGCCGTGGAACTGGAACGCCTGGTCCGCGCCTTCAACCCATGGCCGGTGTGCCATAGCACCCTCGATGGCGAGAGCGTGAAGGTCCTGGCCGCCAACGTCTCCACAGGCCAGGGCGCTCCCGGTGAAATCCTATCCGCCAGCAAGGACGGCCTGGTCGTCGCCTGCGGTGCCGGCGCCCTGAGCCTGACCCGCCTGCAATTGCCCGGTGGCAAGGCCCTGGCCTTCAGCGACCTGTTCAACAGTCGCCGCGAGAAGTTCGCCAGCGGCAAGGTACTCGGCCAATGAATCCACGCCTGGCTGCCGCCCGTGCCCTGGCCGCCGTACTCAGCGGCAAGGCCTCGCTCAACAGCTCACTGCCCGCGCAGTTGGACAAGGTCGAGGAGCGCGATCGCGGCCTGACCCAGGACCTGGCCTTCGGCACCGCCCGCTGGCAACCGCGCCTCGAGCTGCTGGCCGCGCAATTGCTGCAGAAGCCCTTCAAGGCGGCCGACGCCGATGTCCAGGCGCTGCTGCTGGTGGGCCTGTACCAGCTGTTCTACAGCCGCATCCCGGCCCACGCCGCCATCGGCGAGACCGTCGGTTGTGCCGACAAGCTCAAGAAACCCTGGGCCAAGGGCCTGCTCAATGCCGTGCTGCGCCGCGCCCAGCGTGAGGGCGAGGCACTGCTCGCCGGCATGGAGCGCGACCCGGTGGTGCGTACTGCCCACCCGCGCTGGCTGCAGAAATCGCTCAAGGCCTTCTGGCCCGAGCAATGGGAAGCCATCTGCGCCGCCAACAACGCCCATCCGCCGATGATCCTGCGGGTCAACCGCCGCCACCACAGCCGCGATGCCTACCTGGCGCTGCTGGCCGAAGCGGGCGTTGGCGCCAGCGCCTGCCCGTACAGCGCAGACGGCATCCTGCTGGCCGAGGCCAGTGACGTGCGCGGCCTGCCAGGCTTCGCCGAAGGCTGGGTGAGCGTGCAGGACGAAGCCGCGCAACTGGCCGCCGACCTGCTGGACCTGGCCCCCGGGCAGCGGGTGCTGGACGCCTGCTGCGCCCCTGGCGGCAAGACCTGCCACATCCTCGAAGCCGAGCCGGCCCTGGCCGGCGTGGTGGCCGTGGACCTGGAAGCCAAGCGCCTGGTCCGCGTGCGGGAAAACCTCGAGCGCCTGGGGCTGGACGCTCAACTGATCGCCGCCGACGGCCGCGACACCCAGGCCTGGTGGGACGGCAAGCCGTTCCAGCGCATCCTGCTGGACGCGCCCTGTTCGGCTACCGGGGTGATCCGCCGGCATCCGGACATCAAGCTGACCCGCCAGCCCGACGACATCGCGGCCCTGGCGCAACTGCAAGGCGAGCTGCTCGATAGCCTGTGGCAAACCCTCGAGGTGGGCGGCATCCTGCTCTACGCCACCTGCTCGACCCTGCCCACCGAGAACACCGAGGTGATCGGCGCCTTCCTTGCCCGCACCCCGGGCGCCCGGGAGCTGGACCTGGCCACTGCAGCCGGCCTGCGCCAGCCCCACGGCCGCCAGCTGCTGGCCCAGGAGGGCGGCCACGACGGCTTCTACTATGCCAAGCTGATCAAGATCGCCGCCTCGCGCGGGTAAGCACAAGAATCTAGGGAGTAGTGGATGAAGATCATCATCCTCGGCGCCGGCCAAGTAGGCGGCACGCTGGCCGAACACCTGGCCAGCGAAGCCAACGACATCACCGTGGTGGATACCGATGGCGAACGCCTGCGCGATCTCGGCGATCGCCTGGACATCCGCACGGTGCAAGGCCGCGGCTCCTTTCCCACGGTGCTGCGCCAGGCCGGGGCCGATGACGCCGACATGCTGGTGGCCGTGACCAACAGCGACGAAACCAACATGGTGGCCTGCCAGGTCGCCCACACCCTGTTCCACACCCCGACCAAGATCGCCCGGGTGCGCGAGGCCGCCTACCTGACCCGCGCCGGCCTGTTCGACAACGATGCCATTCCGGTGGACGTGCTGATCAGCCCGGAACAGGTGGTGACCAACTACATCAAGCGCCTGATCGAGCACCCCGGTTCGCTGCAGGTGATCGACTTCTACGAGGGCAAGGCCCAGCTGGTGGCGGTGAAGGCCTACTACGGCGGCCCGCTGGTCGGCCAGCAACTGCGCCAACTGCGCGAGCACATGCCCAACGTCGACACCCGGGTGGCGGCGATCTTCCGCCGCGACCGGCCGATCATGCCCACCGGCGACACGGTGATCGAGGCCGACGACGAAGTGTTCTTCATCGCCGCCAAGGCCCACATCCGCGCGGTGATGAGCGAGATGCGCCGGCTCGAGGAATCCTACAAGCGCATCGTCATCGCCGGTGGCGGGCAGATCGGCGAGCGCCTGGCCGAGGCCATCGAGAGCCGCTACCAGGTCAAGATCATCGAGATGAACCCGGCCCGCTGTCGCTACCTCTCCGATACCCTGGACAGCACCGTGGTCCTGCAAGGCAGCGCCTCGGACCGCGACCTGCTGCTGGAAGAGAACATCGCCGACGCCGATATCTTCCTGGCCCTGACCAACGACGACGAGGCCAACATCATGTCCTCGCTGCTGGCCAAGCGCCTGGGGGCGAAGAAGGTCATGACCATCATCAACAATCCGGCCTATGTCGACCTGATCCAGGGTGGCGATATCGATATCGCCATCAGTCCGCAATTGGCCACCATCGGCACCCTGCTGGCCCACGTACGCCGTGGCGATATCGTCAGCGTGCACTCGCTGCGCCGGGGCGCGGCGGAAGCCATCGAGGCCGTCGCCCATGGCGACGCCAAGTCGAGCAAGGTGATCGGACGGGCCATCGGCGACCTCGGCCTGCCGCCGGGGACCACCATCGGCGCGGTCATCCGTGATGAAGAGGTGCTGATCGCCCACGACGATACGGTGATCGAGGCCGGGGACCACGTGATCCTGTTCCTTGTGGATAAAAAACATATCCGCGATGTGGAGAAGCTGTTCCACGTGGGCCTGAGCTTCTTCTGATCGAACGCTGTCTTGTCCACAGGAGGGACGACAATGCTGGAATCGCTGGAAAAAATGCTCGCCAAGGGTGTGGATAACCCACTGCTGCGCTTCGGCCTGGGCAAGGGCTACCTGGATCAGGGCGAGCATGCCCGGGCCGCCGCCCACCTGCACCAGTGCGTGACCCAGGACCCGAAGTATTCCGCGGCCTGGAAATTGCTGGGCAAGGCCTTGCAAGGGCAGGGCGAGCTACAAGCGGCGCGCCAGGCCTGGGAGCAGGGCCTGGAGGCGGCCCGGAGCCAGGGCGACAAACAGGCGGAAAAGGAAATGACCGTGTTCCTGAAAAAACTCGACCGCCAGTCCCAAGGCTGACCCTCACCCGGTAACCGCTGCCGCAGGCGGCGAACGAGCGCAACGCTCGCGGGGGCTCTCAAGATCACCAAAGGCTCAGCGAAAGACCGCCAAGCAAGGCCCTGCGGTCCTTTTCGCCGCCTCGCGGGCTCGGCAGCGGCTACCTACAGGGGCGGGCTCAGAGATAGCGCAGGGAGATGCCCTCGGCGTCCACCTGCACCACTTCCATGCGCACCCGTGGCGCGGCCGCCGGCAAGCCCTGCACCTGGCCATAGACCACGGCGCCCCTGGGCAACCGCGCCAGCTGCGGGCTTTGCACATAGACGCCGCTGGCCGAGAGGTTGCGGGTCTGCCCCAGGCATTCGCCGATGCTCTCGTGGGAAATCTTGATACGGAACGACTTGCGGTGATCGGACATCTTCTGCGCCCTTGTCCAGTGTCTGTGGATAATCTCGAGCGAGGTTATCCACAGATCGTGCCAGCTCTGTCAGTACCAGCGCGCCTCGCCAGGAGGGCGCTTCTTGAAACGCTTCATGCTCCACATGTACTGGCTCGGGTAGGCCGCCACGTAACGCTCGACCACCTTGCTCATGGCCGCGCAGGAGACTTCGGTGTCGGTGCTGTACATGTCCTGCGGAGCCGCCTCGAGGATCACCTTGTAGCCCGAGCCGTCGGGCAGGCGCAGGGCATGCAGGAACACGCCAACGGCCTTGCCGCCGGCCAGCATGTTGGGCACGAACTTGCTGGTCAGGGCCTGGGTGGCGAAGAAGGGCACGAAGATCCCGGCGGATTCGGCCGGTTCCGGGTCGGCGGGAATGCCCACCGAGCCGCCCTTGCGCACTTCCTTGATGACGCTGAGGATGCCTTCCTTGGTGGAGGCCGCCACGCGGTTGCCCAGTTGCACCCGCTGCTTGCGCAGCAGTTCGTCCACCGCCTTGAGCTTGGGCGGACGGTAGAAAATGATCGGTTTGCACTGGCTGCAGTAGAAGTGATTGAGCACTTCCCAGTTGCCCAGGTGGCTGGTGATGCCCACCACGCCCTTGCCCGAGGCCAGGGCCTGCTGGAGCACTTCCAGGCCCTGGACTTCACGCACCAGGGCAATGGAGCGCTCGGCCGGCCAGATCCAGGCACAGGCGCTCTCGGTCAGGGACTTGCCGATGTCCTTCAGGCTCTGCCCGACCAGACGCTCGCGCTCGGCGGGGTTCATCTGGGGAAAACACTTGGCCAGGTTGATGCGCACCACGTCGCGGGAGCGGTTGGGCGTCTTCCACATGATCCAGCCGATGGCCGCGCCGACCGCCTGCACCGCGCGCCAGGGCAGCAGGGCAAACAACCGCAGGGCTCCCACCAGCAGGGCGCCTTTGAACTTATCCACAGATGACTCCTGATCTCTTGGTCATGACCTAGTCGCAGCCGGCTATTCTAACCAGCCATCGGCGCCTGTGCGAAAGCGCCTGCCGTGGCGCTCATGGCGCCGGGGAGCTCAGGCTGGGGTAACGATCGCAGTCGCGGGTGTGGTCCATGACCATGCCCGAAGCCTGCATCAGCGCGTAGCAGATGGTCGGGCCGACGAAGGTGAAACCGGCCTTGCGCAAGCCTCGGCTCATGGCCTCGGCCTCGGGCGTCACCGCCGGGACCTCGCTGCGATCGGCAAAATGGTTGATCTTCGGCACGCCGCCGACGAAGGACCAGAGGAACGCCACCGGATCGTCCAGTTCCAGCCAGGCCTGGGCATTGCGCCGCGCGGCCTCGAGCTTGAGGCGGTTGCGGATGATGCCCGGATCGAGCATCAGCTCGTCGATCTCGGCATCGCTCATCTGCGCCACCCGTTGCACATCGAAGCCGAACAGTACCTGCCGATAGCGCTCGCGCTTCTTCAGCACAGTGATCCATGACAACCCGGCCTGGAACCCTTCGAGCAATAACAACTCGAACAAGCGCTGCCCATCGCGCAGCGGTACGCCCCATTCCTGATCGTGATAAGCCATGTACAACGGATCTTCGGTACACCAAAAGCAGCGTGGCATAAGGCTCCAGGGGGCGTGCGCAGGACCGAATCGGGTATACTCCCGCTCCTTAAATCGCAGCCCAAGTAACAGGTGAATTTCGTGAGCCAGCCTACGCCAGCCGTGCGTACCTTCCAAGACTTGATCCTCGCCCTCCAGCAGTACTGGGCCGAGCAAGGTTGTGTGGTACTTCAGCCCTACGATATGGAAGTAGGCGCCGGCACTTTCCACACCGCCACATTCCTGCGGGCCATCGGCCCGGAAACCTGGAACGCCGCCTACGTGCAGCCAAGCCGCCGCCCCACTGACGGCCGCTACGGCGAGAACCCCAACCGCCTGCAGCACTACTACCAGTTCCAGGTGGTCCTCAAGCCCAACCCCGAGAACTTCCAGGAGCTGTACCTGGGCTCGCTCAAGCACGTGGGCCTGGACCCACTGGTGCACGACATCCGTTTCGTCGAGGACAACTGGGAATCGCCGACCCTGGGCGCCTGGGGCCTGGGCTGGGAAGTCTGGCTCAACGGCATGGAAGTGACCCAGTTCACCTACTTCCAGCAGGCCGGCGGCATCGAGTGCTACCCGGTGACCGGCGAGATCACCTATGGCCTGGAGCGCCTGGCCATGTACCTGCAGGGCGTGGACTCGGTCTACGACCTGGTCTGGGCCGACGGCCCGTTCGGCAAGGTCACCTATGGCGATGTGTTCCACCAGAACGAGGTGGAGCAGTCGACCTACAACTTCGAGCACGCCAACGTCGACAAGCTGTTCGAACTGTTCGATTTCTATGAAAGCGAAGCCAAGCGCCTGATCGAGCTGGACCAGCCGCTGCCGTTGCCGAGCTATGAAATGGTCCTCAAGGCCTCGCACACCTTCAACCTGCTGGATGCACGCCGGGCCATCTCGGTGACCGCGCGCCAGCAGTACATCCTGCGTGTGCGCACCCTGGCGCGTTCCGTCGCGCAAGCCTACCTGCTGGCCCGGGCCAAGCTGGGCTTCCCGATGGCGACCCCGGACCTGCGTGATGAAGTGTTGGCTAAGTTGGAGGCGGCACAATGAGTGCGCAAGATTTTCTGGTTGAACTGGGCACTGAAGAACTGCCACCCAAGGCCCTGGCGACCCTGGCCGAAGCCTTTCTGGCCGGCATCGAAAAAGGCCTGCAGAGCGCTGGCCTGAGCTTTGAAGCCAAGCACGTCTACGCCGCGCCACGGCGCCTGGCGGTACTGATCACCCAGTTGGCCACCCAGCAGCCGGACCGCAGCATCAACCTCGACGGCCCGCCACGCCAGGCGGCCTTCGATGCCGAGGGCAACCCGACCCAGGCCGCCCTGGGCTTCGCCAAGAAGTGCGGCGTGGACCTGAGCGAGATCGACCAGAGCGGTCCGAAACTGCGCTACAGCCAGAGCATCAAGGGCAAGCCTACCGCCAGCCTGCTGCCGACCATCGTCGAGGATTCGCTCAACGACCTGCCGATTCCCAAGCGCATGCGCTGGGCCGCGCGCAAGGAAGAGTTCGTGCGTCCGACCCAGTGGCTGGTCATGCTCCTGGGCGATGAAGTCATCGACTGCACCATCCTGGCCCAGAAGGCCGGTCGCGACTCCCGTGGCCATCGCTTCCACCACCCACAGAGCGTGCGCATCACCGCGCCGGCCAACTACCTGGCCGACCTGCGTGCCGCCTACGTACTGGCCGACGCCAACGAGCGCCGCGAGCTGATCAGCAAGCGCACCGAAGAGCTGGCGCGCCTGCAGGAAGGCACCGCCATCGTCCCGGCCGACCTGCTGGACGAGGTCACCGCCCTGGTTGAGTGGCCGGTACCGCTGGTGTGCTCGTTCGAGGAGCGGTTCCTGGAAGTGCCCCAGGAAGCCCTGATCACCACCATGCAGGACAACCAGAAGTACTTCTGCCTGCTGGACGTGGATGGCAAGCTGCTGCCGCGCTTCATCACCGTGGCCAACATCGAGAGCAAGGACCCGCGCCAGATCATCGAGGGCAACGAGAAAGTCGTGCGCCCACGCCTGACCGACGCCGAGTTCTTCTTCAAGCAAGACAAGAAGCAGAAGCTCGAGGACTTCAACCAGCGCCTGCAGAACGTGGTTTTCCAGGAGAAGCTGGGCAGCGTCTACGACAAGGCCGAGCGTGTTTCCAAGCTGGCCGCCTTCATCGCCCCGCGCATCGGTGGCGACGCCCAGCGCGCAGCCCGTGCCGGCATCCTTTCCAAGTGCGACCTGGCCACCGAGATGGTCGGCGAGTTCCCCGAGATGCAAGGCATCGCTGGCTACTACTACGCCCTCAATGACGGCGAGCCGCAAGACGTGGCCCTGGCCCTCAACGAGCAATACATGCCCCGTGGCGCCGGTGCCGAGCTGCCCAGCACCCTGACCGGTGCCGCCGTGGCCATCGCCGACAAGCTCGATACCCTGGTGGGCATCTTCGGCATCGGCATGCTGCCCACCGGTAGCAAGGACCCTTACGCCCTGCGCCGTGCGGCCCTGGGCGTGCTGCGGATCCTGATCGAGAAGAAGCTCGACCTGGACCTGAACGAAGCGGTGGCCTTCGCCGTCGGCGCCTTCGGCAGCAAGGTCAAGGCCGCCGGCCTGGCCGAGCAGGTGCTGGAGTTCATCTTCGACCGCCTGCGCGCACGCTACGAGGACGAAGGCGTGGACGTGGCCACCTACCTGTCGGTACGGGCCCTGAAACCGGGTTCGGCCCTGGACTTCGACCAGCGCGTACAGGCCGTGCAGGCCTTCCGCAAGCTGCCGGAAGCCGCGGCGCTGGCAGCGGTGAACAAGCGCGTGTCGAACCTGCTGAGCAAGATCGAAGGCAACGTGCCGACCACCATCGAAGCCAAGTACTTCGACAATGCCAACGAGTTCTCCCTGTATTCGGCGATCCAGCAGGCGGACCAGGCTGTCCAGCCCATGGCCGCAGCCCGCCAGTACAGCGAGACCCTGGCCCGCCTGGCCGCCCTGCGCGAGCCGGTGGACGCCTTCTTCGAGGCGGTGATGGTCAATGCCGAAGACGCCAACGTACGGGCCAACCGCTATGCGCTGCTGGCGCGCCTGCGTGGCCTGTTCCTGGGCGTGGCCGACATTTCGGTACTGAGCTGAGCGGATAGGGAACTGCTGTGAAACTGCTGATACTCGATCGCGACGGCGTGATCAATCACGACTCCGATGCCTATATCAAATCGGTGCAGGAGTGGATACCGATCCCCGGATCGATCGAAGCCATTGCGCAGTTGAGCAAGGCCGGCTGGACGGTGGCGGTGGCCACCAACCAGTCCGGCATTGCCCGCGGCTACTACGACCTGGCCACCCTCGACGCCATGCACGCGCGCCTGCGCGAGCTGGTGGCGGAGCAGGGCGGCGAAGTCGGGCTGATCGTCCATTGTCCCCATGGTCCGGATGAAGGCTGCGACTGCCGCAAGCCCAAGCCGGGAATGCTGCGGACCATCGCCGAACACTACCAGGCCGACCTCGGCCATCTATGGTTCGTAGGTGACAGTCTCAGTGACCTGGAGGCGGCAACAGCCGTCGACTGTCAGCCCGTATTGGTAAAGACCGGAAAAGGCGAAAAGACCCTGGGGAAAACCCTGCCGGTAGGCACCTTGATTTTTGACGACTTGGCGGCCGTTGCCGCTGAACTTATCCACAATTAGGCCCCTTCTGGCATCCTGATCCAGGACCGTTCGGGAGAGCGCTTTTTAAAGCGGGCATGCCCGCAATGGTAAATGCCGCTATGTCGATCCTGCAGGCCATCAGAACCTTCTTCTTTTACCTGCTGTTGAGCACCAGCGCCTTGCTGTGGTGCTCCCTGAGCTTTTTCATCGCGCCGTTCCTGCCTTTCAAGGCGCGCTATCGCTTTATCAATGTCTACTGGTGTCGCTGTGCCCTGTGGCTGACCAAGGTATTGCTCGACATCCGCGTAGAAGTGAAGGGCGCGGACAATGTTCCGGAACGCCCCTGCGTGATCGTCTCGAACCACCAGAGCACCTGGGAGACCTTCTTCCTCTCGGCCTACTTCCAACCCTTGAGCCAAGTGCTCAAGCGTGAACTGCTGTACGTGCCGTTCTTCGGCTGGGCCATGGCCATGCTGCGCCCCATCGCCATCGACCGGGACAACCCCAAGGCCGCCCTCAAGCAAGTGGCGAGCAAGGGCGATGAACTGCTCAAGGACAACGTCTGGGTACTGATCTTCCCCGAAGGCACCCGCGTGCCCCATGGCCAGATCGGCAAGTTCTCCCGCAGTGGCAGTGCCCTGGCGGTGAACGCCGGCTTGCCGGTCTTGCCGGTGGCCCATAACGCCGGCAAATTCTGGCCCAAGACAGGCTGGAGCAAGCGCCCCGGAACCATCACCGTGACCATTGGCGCGCCCATGTACGCCGAAGGCAGCGGCCCACGGGCCATCGCCGATCTCAACGACCGGGTGGCGGCCTGGAACGAGCAGGCCCAGCAGGAAATGGGCTCATTGCCAGCATCGGGCTCTACTGCGGATAAGGTTGCTGTATGAACAACTGTGGATAACCTGTGCACGAATTTTCCTAGCACCCTTGAAACAAATATATAAATCACTGATTTATATACATATTTCAGAAGCTCATAAAATATGGAAAAAGGTGCATAAGTTTTACGCCTAAAGAAAAAAACCGGCCTTTGTGCCGGTTTTTTCGCCTCGTTATTTCCTCCGGTGCTATTCCTCCAGCAGAGGCAGCTCGAGGATGAAGCAAGAGCCTTGGCCCACCACGCTTTGGCAGTTGATGCGCCCCTGGTGGCGGTCCATCACCGCCTTGACCATCGACAACCCCAGGCCCAGCCCGTCGATGCCCCGGGCCGAGGCAAACCGCTGGTACTGGCCGAACAACTGGGGCAAGTCCGCGGCAGCGATGCCCTGGCCTTCATCGCGGACTTCACAACGCAGCCAGCCTTCGGCGCAACTGACCACGACGCTCACGGTGGAGCCTTCCGGGCTGTACTTGATGGCGTTCTCCAGCAGGTTGAACAACGCCCGGGTCAACAGCGACTGGTCCGCCAGCACCAGGCTCTCGGCCTGCTCGTCCAGGCTATGGCGCAGTTGGATGTGCTTGAGCTGGGCCAGGGTATTGGCCTGGTCGAAGGCATCCAGCACCAGCATGGCGAACATGCTCGGCTCGAACTGATAGACCTCCGACTCGGCCTTGGCCAACTGCACGAAAGCCTCGGTCAGGGTCAGGGCCCGACGCACCTGCTGCTCGATCTGGCCGTAGACCTGCTTGGGCAGCGACGGCTGGCGCTGCTGCACATCCAGCAAGGCGAGGATCGCCGAGTGGGGCGCACGCAGGTCATGGGACAGGAACCGCAGCAGCACCCCGCGCTGCTGTTCGGCATCGCGCTCGACGCTCAGGTCGGTCAGGCTCAGCAGCCAGCCAAGCGGCGTCTCGCTGTCCACCGGCAGCAACGGCGCCAGTTCCACCCGCAGGCTGCGTTGCTGGATATCGCGGAATTCCACGCTGGGCAATTGCCCCAGGCCGGGATACTGCGCCGGCTCGGCCAGCCCCGGATACCCCAGGGCCGCCAGTTGTTCCAACAGCGAATGCCCCACCAGTGAATGCGCGAAGACTTCCCGGGCATTGCGGTTGGCCAGCAGGATCCGCCCCTCCGGATCGCTGATCAGGGTCGCCACCGGCAGGCATTCCAGGCCGTCGGCGATAAAGCGCCGGGTGTCCCGGGTCCGGCCCAGGGCCTGCTCCAGGGCGACGATCTGGCCTTGCAGCACATCGCCCACCGGTTCCTGGGGGCGCCGGCGTTCGGGCAACACCTTGGGTTCGCTGTCCAGGCGCTGCAGCTCCCAGCCGAAGTAACTCAAGATGACCTGCAGGCGCCGCCAGTTCCAGATCAGGTACGCCAGCAACATGCCCAGCAAGCTGGCCACCGGCGACCACCAGTAGCCCAGGCGCAACATCGATACCGAGCCCAGCAACGCCAGGCCCATGCAGCCCAGGGTTATCCACAGGGCATGACGCGGGCGCCAGAGCAGCAGGCCGAGCAAGGCGGCGGTCAGGATCACCGACAGCGCCACCCCCGACCACTGCCCCAGCGCCACCACGGTACGGTGCTGCAACAAGCCGTTGAGCAGGTTGGCCTGGATCTCGACGCCCGGGGTGGTGCCCTGGCTGCCGGATTGCGCGGTCACGTAGCGATCCCCCAGGCCCGGGGCCGTGGACCCCACCAGGATCAGCCGATCCCGCAGCAGCTCCGGCGGGACTTCACCGCGCAGAACGCTGACGTAGGGCACGCTGGGAAACCCCGCAGCCTTGGCGATGAAAGGGATGCGCACCGGGTTGGCCCGCAACCAGCCCCGGGTCAGCTCCGGCTCGCCGCTGCCCGGCATCCGTGGCACCAGCGTGTCGGCTTCGGTGAGCTGGTACATCAGCCAGGTCAGTTGCGCCCGGGGCGCCTGTTGCGGCCCTTCGCGCAGGTAGACGCTGCGCACCGTACCGTCGGGGTCGGCCTCGGCGTTGATATGGCCCAGGCCACGGGCGCAGTTGCGCAACGGCGCCACCGGCAGCAGCTCGCCCAGGTCCTGGCCATAACGGGCCACGCCTTCGCGCAGTACCGGCAGGAACACGTTGCCGGCACGGCACAGGGCCGCGGCCAGGCGAGTATCGTTTTCCACGGTACTGCCAGGTTCGCTGAGGATCACGTCGAACAGCACGCCCTTGGCTCCGGCCGTCGTCAGCCGATCGAGCAACTGGCCGTGGATCGCCCGTGGCCAGGGCCAGCGCCCCAACTGCTGGAGGCTGTAGTCGTCGATGGTGACCAAGAGGATCCGCGAATCCACCGACAGCGGGGTAAAGCGGCGCAGCTGGTCATAGAACAGGTTGCTCAGCGCCAGCCCATGGCTCAGGGACAGTGCCGCCGTCAGCGGCAACAAGAGCAGGCTGACCCACAGCCACTCGCGCACCAGGCGATGGAACAGCTGCTGGGCCAGGGACAGTTCACGACCGTCGCGACGACGGCTCCACAGGCTCATCGGCAACCCGTTGGCGGGTTACTGGACACGGCTGTTCCTGGGGTAATAGAAAATGTCATAGACCCCGGTTTCTCCTTCCAGGCCATGCTCGTCGAATGCCGAAAGGCGTACATGATAGAAAAACGCCTGCAACCCAGTGAAGTTGACTTGCGGGGTACTGGAGAACTGTTCCTGCTTGATGTTCAGGAAATCCTTGTCGGTAGCCACCTGGGCCCGATAGCGCCGGGCACCGGGCAATGGCTCGAGGATCAGCTGCCAGGCGGGTAGGGCACCGGTTTGCCCAGCCTGCCCCAGCAGCCGGGGCGCGGCCAGCAATTGCACCGGCTTGAGCTCGCCCTCCTTGCGCACCCGCATGCCCTGGCGCGCCATCACCTGCACTTCTGCCGGCTGCGGACCGGCCGGTTTATCCACAACCCGCTTGCGCGAACGAGGGGAGGGCGGGGTAATGGCGTCCTCGTCCCGGTTCACCGCCACCTGGCCATTGAGCACCTCCACCAGCGATTGCTGGTCATCGTTGCGCACGCGGAAGTGGGTTCCGCGTACACCCAGCACTCCCACCGGGGTCACGATCTGGAAACGGTCGTGATCGCTGTTGCGCTTGATCACGTAGGACTCGATCTGGCCCTGCTCCAATACCAGCTGGGGAATGCCGTACTGCTCGTTCAACCGCAGGGTGACCTGGGAGCTGGAGGGCAACACCACCCGCGAGCCATCGCCCAGGGACAGGCTGACGAACGCCGAGGGCGAAGTCTTCACGCTTTCCTTCTCGTCGATATCCATGCCTTCTTCCAGGGCGGTCTCGCGGCCCTTGGCGTCCAGCTTCCAGGCTTCGCCGGTCAGGTGCTCGACCGTCGCCGGCAACGGTTGGCCACGGCACTGCTGGTTATCGTCGATATAGGGCAGGCGCTTGGCTGGAGAAACGGCGGCATTGGCCATCGAGTCGGACAAGGCCAGCACCACGCCGAACAGGAGCGGGACGAACATGGCCCGGTGGCGAATAGGTAAGTACGTCATGAAATCATCGGATCCGTGGTCGCGCTCTGCTGAAGTCCGTGAC
The DNA here is from genome assembly GCF_014230245.1 of Pseudomonas sp. MSSRFD41. Lineage (NCBI taxonomy): Bacteria > Pseudomonadati > Pseudomonadota > Gammaproteobacteria > Pseudomonadales > Pseudomonadaceae > Pseudomonas > Pseudomonas sp. MSSRFD41. Next base: position 116,531 of record NZ_JACKZK010000001.1, read on the forward strand.
ATTAGAACTAGATTGTTGGCGTGCTGGCCATAGCTCTCGACCGAAACCGGTCCATAGCCTTTCATCCCTGTTGGAACGGCACAACCGCTCAAGAGCGGTTGTGCGTGCCTAGCCTTGGGTCACCGGTCGGGCCTGGGGCCCCCCGGCGCTACGGGTCAGTCCCGGCCAGTAGCGATCAGACGATAGGCCAGGGCTCCCAGGCTCGCACCCAGCAGCGGAGCGATCCAGAACAGCCAGAGTTGGGATACAGCCCACTCGCCGGCAAAAAATGCTACTGCGGTACTGCGGGCCGGGTTGACCGAAGTATTGGTGACCGGAATGCTGATCAAGTGGATCAACGTCAGGGTCAGGCCAATGGCGATCGGGGCGAAACCGGGAGCGGCACGCTTGGAGGTGGCGCCCAGGATGACCAGCAGGAACATCGCCGTCAGCACCACTTCACACAGCAGGGCCGCGAGCATCGAGTAACCGCCTGGCGAGTGCTCGCCATAGCCGTTGGCGGCAAAACCGGCCGAAGCGTCGAAACCGGCCTTGCCCGAGGCGATCAGGAACAATACCGCACCGGCTGCCAGGCCACCGAGCACCTGGGCGACGATGTACGGCAACAGGCGGTTACCCGGGAAACGTCCGCCTAACCACAGGCCCAGCGACACCGCCGGGTTGAAGTGCGCGCCGGAAATCGGCCCCACGGCATAGGCCATGGTCAAGACGCTGAGGCCAAAGGCCAGGGCGACGCCCAGGTAGCCAATGCCCAATTGTGGAACGCCGGCAGCCAGTACGGCACTGCCGCAACCGCCCAGCACCAACCAGAACGTACCAAAGAATTCCGCGCCGAGTATTTTCATCAGAGGCCTTCACAGATGTTCGAAATGAGAGGGAGAGTGGTGAGATCGCCGACAAACAGCGCAGGAGGGAGACACATCCTTGTGTCGAGTATTACGTCCTGAGGAGGCACTCCCTGTTTTCCCCTGTACGGTGAATCGAAGCGAGCTTCGGTCCGCAGCCGCCAAACCGGCGGATGACACTCCTTGTGTCGGAGCACTTCCGATTGCCCCCGTGTGCCACTCAGCGAGTGCGAATTTACCGGTAGGACGCAGCCTGGTGTCGCTTTGCAATATTTCTTCAGAATGTTCGGGCCCATGGCTAGAACACCCACCGTTGCTGGTCCTGGTACACCACCGACGGCGCAATGGTCGCGGGGGCGAAGCCCGGTGAATCACTGAAGCCGACCTGATCCACCGAGGGACTGAAATAACGCTGCACCGGAAGGTCGTAGTGCGGGGTCGACGGAACGACGGTAGCGGTAGAAAAAGCTTCGACCCCCAAGAACGCAGCAAGAGACAGGGTGACGAACTTCGCCAGATCCGCGCCTCTGGAGATTTTTTTCCACCCCATATCCATCATCCCCGACATGTTGCCCATTGCCCTTTTCCTTGCTCGTTCGAGCCGGTATCGTCCTTCCAGGAGTTCGGCGCTGAGGATGCTCCCAACAGCTACCGGCTATTTGATATCAGCGTACCGAGGGAGCAGCGCCCCGAGAGCAATTCGCCACAATTGTTCAGATTCGCCCCCGGCGCCTAAACTTCCCCCAGCCCGAGGCATGCCTCGGACCGCATTCACCCCCTAAGGACCTGCCTCGCATGCGTGTCGCGATACTGGATGACGAACCCGCAGAACTGGCGCGGGTGGAACAGACACTGCGAGATATCCCCGGGCCAGGCGAACAGCCCTGGACCCTGCACCGTTTCGAACGCGGCGAAGACCTGCTGCGCCAGCTACGGCGGGAAACCTTCGACCTGATGATCCTCGACTGGCAAGTACCGGACCTCAGCGGCCTGTCGCTCTTGCGCTGGACCCGGGAGCACATGGACTCGCCACCGGCCGCCATCATGCTCACCAGCCGTGATGCCGAGAGCGATATCGTCCAGGCCCTCAACACCGGCGCCGACGACTACCTGAGCAAGCCCTTCCGTCCCAACGAGCTCAAGGCCCGGGTCAACGCGGTGCTGCGCCGTCATGGCCTGCAGCGCAGCAACAGCGAGGAAGTGCTGAACTTCAACGACCTTTCATTCGACGACGCCGAGCTGACGGTGACCCGCGCCGGCGCGCCCATCAGCCTGACCGAACGCGAGTACCGCCTGGCCCGTTGCCTGTTCGCCAACCTGGGCCGGCCGTTGTCCCGAGAATACTTGTACGAGCGGTTCTGGACCCATGAGGAAATTCTTTCCTCCAGGCCCCTGGATACCCACATCTACCGGCTGCGTAACAAGCTGGGGCTGACTGCGGAGCGGGGCTGGCAGTTGTTGACCATCTACGGTTATGGCTACCGCCTGGAAAGCGTCACGTCCCCTGGCGAGCAGGACAACTGACTGCGTGCCGCCATAAGCGGCTCGATATCATTCCGGGTCCTGCCAGACATCTTCGTAACCGGCGCGGTCGATGATGAAACACGTCCCGCTCGGCAGATACAGATAATCGATCACCTCCGGCAACAACTCGGCCAAGTGCTCGGCGCACAAGGGTTGGTAGAAATCCACAGCGGTGGAATGTTCGCCGCAATGGATAAACCAACTGACCGTACCGTTCTCTGGCAACTCGATCCTTGTGCCATAGATGGGCGAGTGCGCAAGGGAGCCGGTGGCCAGTGCAATCATCGGCTCCGGCGCCTGGGGGGCGAGGTCGTAGCGTTCACAGATCAGCTGCTGTCTTTCGTTCATTGGCCCAGCCATCAAGGGGAAACAGGGAGGTCCTGCCCAGCGCAAAGACCTGTTCGAGTGCAACCGCGTCGTCGCTGTCACCGTCCTCGAAACACCTGAAACGGTGCCCCCGCAGTGCCCGATCCAGGCACTCGTGCATGCCGCGGTTCGGAACAGCAGCTCCATCCAGAGCGCCTGGTCGCTCTCGAAGGTCAGGCGCAGATCATAATCGGCGCTGCTGCCCAGGCCTGGGTCCTTGAACTCGACTACCTGCTCTGCCGCCTGCACCCAGTCCGCATTGCCGCGCAGCTTATCCATGACCTGCCATGCGCCCAGCCATGCCAGCCCGGGCCGGATGAATGGATGAGGGATTGAACAATTTGCCAATAAAAAAGGCCAACGCAAGCGTCGGCCTTTTTATTTTCAGCTGTGTCCCCTGATCAGAAGTCCAGGTTGGACACTGCCAGGGCGTTGCTTTCGATGAAGTCGCGACGAGGTTCGACCGCATCACCCATCAGGGTGTTGAAGATCTGGTCGGCGGCGATGGCATCTTCCACAGTGACCTTGAGCATGCGGCGCATGGTCGGGTCCATGGTGGTTTCCCACAGCTGGTCAGGGTTCATCTCGCCCAGACCTTTGTATCGCTGGATGGTGTGGCGCTTGGTGCTTTCGGCCATCAGCCAGTCCAGGGCTTCCTTGAACTCGGTCACTGGCTTCTTGCGCTCGCCACGTTGCACGTAGGCGCCTTCATCCAGCAGGGTGCTCAGCTGAGCGCCAAGGGATACGACGGTCTTGTAGTCGTTGCTGCCGAAGAAGTCGCGGTTGAAGGTGACGTAGCTCGACAGGCCGTGGGAAATCAGCTCGACCTCTGGCAGCCAGACATTACGCTCGCGGTCTTCGCGCAGGCTGGCCTTGTAGACCAGGCCCGACTTCTCGGAACTGCGCAGGCGGGCGTCGTACTTGGCCAGCCATTCCTGCATGGCGGCGTGGTCGGACAGTTGCTCCAGGCTCACCGGTGGCAGGTAGATGAAGTGCTCGGTCAGCTCCTGTGGGTACAGGCGCGACAGGCGCTTGAGGGTCTTCATCACCATGCGGAAGTCATTGACCAGGCGCTCCAGGGCTTCGCCGGAGATGCCTGGGGCGTCTTCGTTCAAGTGCAGGCTGGCATCTTCCAGAGCCGACTGGGTCATGTAGTCTTCCATGGCGTCGTCGTCTTTGATGTATTGCTCTTGCTTGCCTTTCTTGACCTTGTACAGCGGAGGCTGGGCGATATAGATGTAGCCGCGCTCGATCAGCTCCGGCAGCTGGCGGAAGAAGAAGGTCAGCAGCAGGGTACGGATGTGCGAACCGTCGACGTCAGCATCGGTCATGATGATGATGTTGTGATAGCGCAGCTTGTCGATGTTGTACTCTTCGCGGCCGATGCCACAGCCCAGGGCGGTGATCAGGGTGCCGACCTCCTGGGAAGAGATCATCTTGTCGAAGCGGGCCTTCTCGACGTTGAGGATCTTGCCCTTGAGCGGCAGGATCGCCTGGGTCTTGCGGTTACGGCCCTGCTTGGCAGAACCGCCCGCGGAGTCACCCTCCACCAGGTAGAGTTCGGACAGCGCTGGATCCTTCTCCTGGCAGTCAGCCAGCTTGCCTGGCAGGCCGGCGATATCCAGGGCGCCTTTGCGGCGGGTCATTTCACGAGCCTTGCGCGCAGCTTCACGAGCCCGGGCGGCGTCGATCATCTTGCCGACCACCAGCTTGGCTTCGTTGGGGTTTTCCAGCAGGAAATCGGAGAAGTACTTGCCCATCTCCTGCTCGACCGCGGTCTTCACTTCGGAAGACACCAGCTTGTCCTTGGTCTGGGAGCTGAACTTCGGATCCGGCACCTTCACCGAGATGATCGCGGTCAGGCCTTCACGGGCGTCGTCACCGGTGGTGGCGACCTTGTGCTTCTTGGCCAGGCCTTCCTGCTCGATGTAGTTGTTCAGGTTACGGGTCAGGGCCGAACGGAAGCCCACCAGGTGGGTACCGCCGTCACGCTGGGGAATGTTGTTGGTGAAGCACAGCAGGCTTTCGTTGAAGCTGTCGTTCCACTGCAGGGCGACTTCCACGCCAATGCCATCGTCACGCTGGACGTTGAAGTGGAACACCTGGTTCACCGCAGTCTTGTTGGTGTTCAGGTATTCGACGAAGGCACGCAGGCCACCCTCGTACTTGAACAGCTCTTCCTTGCCGGTGCGCTCGTCCTTGAGGACGATGCCGACGCCGGAGTTGAGGAAAGACAGTTCGCGGATCCGCTTGGCCAGGACATCCCAGCTGAAGTGGATGTTCTTGAAGGTCTCGGCCGAAGGCTTGAAGTGGATCTGGGTACCGGTGGTCTCGCTGTCGCCAACGATCTTCATCCGCTCCTGGGGTACGCCATGGACATAGGTCTGTTCCCAGATCTTGCCGCTACGACGAACGGTAAGCACCAGTTCCTCGGACAAGGCGTTCACCACCGACACCCCCACGCCGTGCAGGCCGCCGGAAACCTTGTAGGAGTTGTCGTCGAACTTACCGCCGGCGTGCAGTACGGTCATGATGACCTCGGCTGCGGAAACGCCTTCTTCCTTGTGCACATCCACCGGGATACCGCGACCGTTGTCGCGTACGGTGATGGATTCGTCCGGGTGGATGATGACGCTGATGTCGTCGCAATGGCCGGCCAAAGCTTCGTCGATCGAGTTGTCGACCACCTCGAACACCATGTGGTGCAGACCGCTACCGTCATCGGTGTCGCCAATGTACATACCGGGACGTTTGCGTACGGCATCCAAACCTTTCAGCACCTTGATGCTGTTCGAGTCGTACGTATTTTCTTCGCTCATGCCTTCACTCCCGATGGTCGTGGGTCTGGGTGATACGGCCTTGTTCCACGTGGAACAAAGCAACTGGCGTTTCCGTCTGCCAGCCTTCCCTCAATAATTCGTGGTCTACACAGGTGATGAACACCTGGCAGCGTAAGTCTTCCAACAAGCGGCAAAGTGCGCGGCGGTGCTGCTCGTCCAACTCGGACGGCAAGTCGTCCACCAGATAAATACACTGACCGCGGCGGGCCTGGCTGACAAGGTGCCCCTGGGCGATACGCAAGGCGCAGACCACCAGCTTCTGCTGGCCCCGGGACAAGATGTCCGCGGCGTTATGTCCGCCTAGGCGCAAGCGCAAATCAGCGCGTTGCGGGCCAGCCTGGGTATGGCCCATTTGCTGATCACGGTGCAGGGCTGTCGCGAGGACTTCACTCAGCTCGCGGTCCTTGTCCCAGCCACGGTAATAGCTAAGCGTCAGGCCCTCGAGCTCCAGCAGTTCGCTCAAGGTCCGCTCAAAGACTGGTTTCAAGGCTTTGATATAGGCGCGGCGGTATTCATCGATTTCAGCGCTGGCCTGGCACAGTTCCCGGTCCCAGGCCGCTTGCGAAGCGGCGTCAAGTGTACCATGCCGCAGCCATGAGTTCCGCTGCCGCAGGGCCTTCTGCAAGCGCTGCCAGGTGGACATGAAGCGAGGTTCCACATGGAACACTCCCCAATCCAGGAACTGTCGGCGGATCTTCGGCGCCCCTTCCAGCAAGCGGAAGCTGTCGGGGTTGATCAACTGCAGCGGCAGGATTTCCGCCAGCTGCGCCGCGCTGCGGGCATTCTGGCCGTCGATACGGATCTGGAACTCCCCCTGGCGGTCACGGGATATCCCCAGGTTGCTATGGCCGCCCTCCGACAGCTCGACCTGGCCGAACACCGTACACGCCAGCTGCTCGTACTGGATGACCGGCAACAGGCGCGCACTGCGAAACGAGCGGGCGAGCCCCAGCAGGTGGATGGCTTCCAGCACGCTGGTCTTGCCACTGCCGTTGGCGCCGTAGAGGAGGTTGATGCGGGGGGAGGGGGAGAAGGTCACCGGGTGCAGATTGCGCACCGCGGTGACCGAGACGCGACTGAGGGACATCTAGCTTCTGCTGAGCATGTTTACAGGCGCATCGGCATGACAACGTAAGCCGAGTCGTCGTTGTCGGACTCTTGCAACAGCGCACTGCTATTGGAGTCGGACAGGATCAGGCGAACCTGCTCTGTGGTCATCACGCCCAGCACATCCAGCAGGTAGCTGACGTTGAAGCCGATCTCCAGTGAACCGCCGTTGTACTCCACGCCCACTTCTTCTTCCGCTTCTTCCTGCTCCGGGTTGTTGGCCTGGATCTTCAGTTGGCCGTTGGCCAACTGCAGGCGGATACCGCGGTACTTCTCGTTGGACAGGATCGCGGTACGGCTGAAGGCCTCGCGCAGGACCTGGCGGTCGCCCAGTACCAGCTTGTCGCCGCCTTTTGGCAGTACACGCTCGTAGTCCGGGAACTTGCCGTCCACCAGCTTGGAGGTGAAAGTGAACTCACCGGTGGTGGCGCGGATGTGGTGCTGGCCCAGGACGATACTGACGTTGCCATCCGGCTCGGTGAGCAGGCGGGCCAGTTCGAGGATGCCTTTGCGCGGCACGATTACCTGGTGACGATCTTGCTGGCCGATGTCGGCTTGCATCGAGCACATGGCCAGGCGATGGCCATCGGTGGCCACGGCGCGGATGATGCCGGCGGAGACTTCCAGCAACATGCCGTTTAGGTAGTAGCGCACGTCCTGCTGGGCCATGGCGAAGCTGGTGCGTTCGATCAGTCGGCGCAGCTTGCTCTGCTCCAGCTGGCAGGTCAGGGAGCCTGGGCCTTCTTCCACGGTAGGGAAGTCGTTGGCCGGCAGGGTCGACAGGGTGAAGCGGCTACGGCCGGCCTTCACCACCAGCTTCTGCTCGTCGACCTTGATGTCGATCAGGGCGTCGTTGGGCAGGCTCTTGCAGATGTCCATCAGCTTGCGCGCGGGAACAGTGATTTCCCCTTGCTCGGCTGGTTCTTCAAGTTGCACGCGACCGACCAGTTCGACTTCCAGGTCGGTACCGGTCAGCGACAACTGCTGGCCCTCGACAACCAGCAGCACGTTGGAAAGCACCGGCAAGGTCTGGCGGCGTTCGACGACGCCGGCGACCAGTTGCAGGGGTTTCAACAGGGCTTCGCGTTGAATGGTGAAATGCATGGTCTAGTCCCTTGCCTTAATAAGCTGCGTTGGAATCATCAAGTGGTCAGGGTACGCAGCAGGTTCTTGTAGTCCTCGCGGATGTCCGCATCGGATTCCTTAAGTTCATTGATCTTGCGGCAGGCGTGCAGGACCGTGGTGTGGTCGCGGCCGCCGAACACATCGCCGATTTCCGGCAGGCTGTGGTTGGTCAATTCCTTGGACAAGGCCATGGCCACCTGGCGTGGGCGGGCGACAGAGCGCGAACGCCGCTTGGACAGCAGGTCGGAAATCTTGATCTTGTAGTACTCGGCGACGGTGCGCTGGATGTTATCCACAGACACCAGCTTGTCCTGCAACGCCAGCAGGTCCTTCAGGGATTCGCGAATCAGCTCGATGGTGATGTCGCGACCCATGAAGTGCGAGTGGGCAATCACCCGCTTGAGCGCGCCTTCCAATTCGCGGACGTTGGAGCGGATCCGCTGGGCGATGAAGAACGCCGCATCGTGAGGCAACTCGACCTTGGCCTGGTCGGCCTTCTTCATCAGGATCGCCACCCGGGTTTCCAGTTCCGGCGGTTCTACTGCAACCGTCAGGCCCCAGCCGAAGCGGGACTTGAGACGCTCTTCCAGGCCCTCGATCTCCTTCGGATAACGGTCGCTGGTGAGAATCACCTGTTGGCCGCCTTCGAGGAGGGCGTTGAAAGTGTGGAAGAACTCTTCCTGGGAACGCTCTTTACGCGCGAAGAACTGGATATCGTCGATCAGCAGTGCGTCCACCGAACGGTAGAAGCGCTTGAATTCGTTGATGGCGTTGAGCTGCAACGCCTTGACCATATCCGCCACGAAGCGCTCGGAATGCAGGTACACGACCTTGGCATTCGGGTTCTTCTTCAGCAGGTGGTTACCCACGGCATGCATCAAGTGGGTCTTACCCAGGCCGACGCCCCCGTAAAGGAAGAGCGGGTTGTAGCCATGCTTGGGGTTGTCCGCTACCTGCCAGGCCGCGGCACGGGCCAGTTGGTTGGACTTGCCCTCGACGAAGTTCTCGAAGGTGAAGGTGCGGTTCAAGTAGCTGGTGTGCTTGAGCGCACCTTCCACCTGGACGGTGCGCTGTTCGGTGCGTACCGGAGCCTGTTGCGAACTGGCCCCCGCCATGGGGTCGAAGCTGTCTCGAGAGGGTTCTTCGCTGGTTTGCTCGGCCTTCTGCTCGACGGCCTGCTTGGCCGGGACAGGAACCGGCGCCGAAGCTGGCGCTACAGGCTCCGCCGCTGCCTTGGCCGCAGCGGCTGCCTGCAACGCCTGGGAGGCAGCTGCGGCCAACGGCGCATTGGGCGCGGCGCGCGGCGCCGAGCTGCGCTTGCTGCCTATTAATAAGGAAAGAACCGGCGCCATACCGTTGCCGTGTTCATCCAGCAACTCGAGCACACGGCCCAGGTACTTTTCATTGACCCAATCGAGAACGAAACGATTCGGTGCGTAGACACGCAACTCGTCGCCTTCGGCTTCGACCTGTAGCGGACGGATCCAAGTGTTGAATTGTTGGGCAGGCAGCTCATCACGCAGAAGCTCCACGCACTGCTGCCAAAGTTCCACTGACACGGATATCCCCTGAGTTGAAAGCCGGTGAGGCAAAAACAAGCGGCCATTGTAACGGTCGGCCGTCCACTTATCCACATGTAGCGTGCCTCTCGCGCACTAAGAATCAATGCGTTAAGTCGAATAAACACGACCAGCGGTATGTACATAAGCTCTGTGGATAACCCCGCTTGAGATCTATGCACAACTCGGGGCCAAACCCAGTGGATAAATCACCTGTGGATAACAAACCTTTCCGCACACAGCTTTTCCGTCCTCGCAGCACAGGTAGAGCACGGTTTCTCAACCGTGTTGTTATCCTCTGTACAGACCGAAATAGAAGGGCTGAAGCTAGTTATCCACAGACGGAGCCTTGCTAAGCTTCTATAAGCTTTACAGAAAAGCTTTAAATACTTTCCTTCTCTATTTTTATATCTGGCTGAACCCGGTTCACAAGCCCGAAATCCGGACATACATAGATAAAGGAAACCTTGGTTGGAAATTGACCTAGAGGCTTGCTTTCTCTAGAATCGCCGATCTCTTAAAACGGGGGCCATTCCGGCCCGTTGTGGACGAACCAGGTAACACGACATGAAACGTACTTTCCAACCAAGCACTATCAAACGCGCTCGTACCCACGGTTTCCGTGCTCGCATGGCTACCAAGAACGGTCGTGCCGTCCTGTCGCGTCGTCGCGCCAAAGGTCGTGCGCGTCTGGCAGTTTGATAATCCGGCACTGGAGGTGAGTCAGGACTTCAGTCGGGAAAAGCGTCTGCTTACTCCTCGACACTTCAAGGCAGTCTTTGACTCCCCTACCGGCAAGGTTCCGGGGAAGAATCTCCTGCTCCTTGCACGCGACAACGATCTTGATCATCCCCGCCTGGGGCTCGTGATCGGAAAGAAGAGCGTGAAGCTCTCCGTTGAACGCAATCGTCTCAAACGTCTAATGCGCGAATCGTTCCGTCTTCACCAGGATTCACTGGTTGGGTGGGACATCGTTATCGTCGCGCGCAAAGGTTTGGGCGACCTAGAAAACCCTGAATTGATCCAGCATTTCGGTAAACTCTGGAAACGCCTGGCCCGCAACAAGCCGGCATCCGCAGCCAAATCCGAAACTGTAGGGGTAGACAGTCCCGATGCGTAAACTGGCACTCGTTCCGATCCAGTTTTACCGCTACGCCATTAGTCCTCTGATGGCCGATCACTGTCGTTTTCACCCCAGTTGTTCCTGCTACGCGTTGGAAGCCATCGAAACCCATGGCCTTCTGCGCGGTGGTTGGCTGACCTTTCGTCGTTTAGGTCGCTGTCATCCATGGAATCCCGGTGGCTATGACCCGGTTCCACCTATCCCCACCTCCCGTTCTTCTTCGATGGCCGAGTAATCATGGATATCAAACGCACGATCCTGATCGTCGCCCTGGCAATCGTGTCCTATGTCATGGTTCTGAAATGGAACCAGGATTATGGCCAGGCTGCCCTGCCGACTCAGAATGTTGCTTCCAGCACGACCACCCCGGGCTTGCCGGACACGCCAACCGGCACTCCAGCCGCCAATGACGACATTCCGCGTGCGGCCAGCGATACCGCTGCCCCCGCCGAAGTGCCAGTGGCCGCCAGCAAAGATCTCATCCAGATCAAAACGGATGTGCTCGACCTCGCCGTCGATCCACAAGGTGGGGATATCGCCCAACTGCGCCTGCCTCTGTACCCACGTCGCCAGGACCATCCGGAAATTCCTTTCCAGTTGTTCGACAACGGCAACGAGCGGACCTATCTGGCCCAAAGCGGCCTGATCGGCAACAACGGCCCGGACGCCAACCCGGCTGGCCGGCCGATCTACTCCTCGGAGAAGAAAAGTTATCAACTGGCTGACGGTCAGGACCAACTCGTAGTCGACCTGAAGTTCAGCAAGGACGGCGTCAACTACATCAAGCGTTTCACCCTCAAGCGCGGCCTGTACGACATCACCGTTTCCTACCTGATCGACAACGAAAGCGCACAACCCTGGACTGGTGCGATGTTCGCCCAGCTCAAGCGCGACGCCAGTTCCGATCCATCCTCCAGCACCGCCACCGGCACTGCGACTTACCTGGGCGCTGCCCTGTGGACAAGTTCAGAGCCGTATAAAAAGGTGTCCATGAAAGACATGGACAAGGTGAACGAGGACAAGACCAAGGCCCCAATCACTGAAAGCGTGCAAGGTGGCTGGGTAGCCTGGCTGCAGCACTACTTCGTGACCGCCTGGATTCCGCCAAAGGGCGAGAACAACCAGGTACTGGCGCGCAAGGACAGCAAAGGCAACTACATCATTGGCTACACCGGTCCTTCGATCACCGTAGCTCCTGGTGCCAAGCTCGAAACCAGCGCCATCCTGTATGCCGGTCCGAAGAGCCAAGCTGTCTTGAAAGAGTTGTCCCCAGGTCTGGAACTGACCGTGGACTACGGTTTCCTGTGGTTCATTGCCCAACCGATCTTCTGGCTGCTGCAACATATCCACAGCCTGGTGGGTAACTGGGGCTGGTCGATCATCTTCCTGACCATGCTGATCAAGGGCATCTTCTTCCCGCTGTCGGCTGCCAGCTACAAGTCCATGGCGCGCATGCGCGCAGTAGCGCCGAAGTTGGCCGCGCTGAAAGAGAAGTTCGGTGACGATCGCCAGAAGATGTCCCAGGCGATGATGGAGCTGTACAAGAAAGAGAAGATCAATCCGCTGGGCGGCTGCTTGCCGATCCTGGTCCAGATGCCGGTCTTCCTGTCCCTGTACTGGGTACTCCTGGAAAGCGTGGAAATGCGCCAGGCGCCGTTCATGCTGTGGATTACCGACCTGTCGATCAAGGATCCGTTCTTCATCCTGCCGATCATCATGGGCGCCACCATGTTCATCCAGCAGCAGCTGAACCCGACTCCTCCGGACCCGATGCAGGCCAAGGTGATGAAAATGATGCCGATCATCTTCACCTTCTTCTTCCTGTGGTTCCCAGCTGGCCTGGTGCTGTACTGGGTAGTGAACAACTGCCTGTCGATCGCCCAACAGTGGTACATCACCCGTAGGATCGAAGCTGCTACCAAGAAAGCAGCGGCCTGACCTACTCTGTGGATAACCACACAAGACGCCCCCTAGTGGGGCGTTTTGCTATCTGTCACTTTTGTCTGGATGTCTGGTTATGAATGTCCCTCGTGAAACCATCGCCGCCATCGCCACCGCCCAGGGGCGCGGTGGCGTGGGCATCGTGCGGATCTCCGGGCCGTTGGCGGCAACGGCTGCCGTGGCCGTCAGTGGCCGTGAACTCAAGCCGCGGTTTGCCCATTACGGAGCCTTTCTCGGCGAGCAAGGTGAAGTCCTGGACGAGGGTATCGCCCTGTATTTCCCGGGTCCGAACTCCTTCACTGGTGAAGATGTACTGGAGCTGCAGGGCCATGGCGGCCCCATCGTCCTCGACATGCTCCTGCAACGTTGCCTGGAACTGGGCTGCCGGCTGGCCAGGCCTGGGGAGTTCAGCGAACGCGCCTTTCTCAACGACAAGCTCGACCTGGCCCAAGCCGAGGCGATCGCCGATCTGATCGAGGCCAGTTCTGCACAGGCTGCACGCAACGCCTTGCGTTCGTTGCAGGGGGCGTTCTCCCAGCGTGTGCATAACTTGACCGAGCAACTCATCGCCCTGCGCATCTATGTCGAAGCCGCCATCGATTTTCCCGAGGAGGAAATCGACTTCCTCGCCGATGGTCATGTCCTCAGCATGCTCGATGCGGTGCGCGATGAGTTATCCACAGTGCTGCGTGAAGCTGGGCAGGGCGCCTTGCTGCGCGATGGCATGACCGTGGTGATCGCCGGTCGTCCGAATGCCGGCAAATCCAGCCTGCTCAATGCCCTGGCCGGGCGCGAGGCAGCCATCGTCACCGATATCGCCGGCACTACCCGGGACATCCTGCGCGAACATATCCACATCGATGGCATGCCACTGCATGTGGTGGATACTGCCGGACTGCGGGATACCGAGGACCAGGTGGAAAAGATCGGTGTCGAACGAGCCCTCAAAGCCATCAGTGAAGCGGATCGGGTGTTGCTGGTGGTGGATGCCACTGCCGCCGAGGCCGCGGATCCTTTCGCCTTGTGGCCCGAATTCCTGCAACAGCGGCCGGATCCGGCCAAGGTCACCCTGATTCGCAACAAGGCCGACCTGAGCGGCGAACCCATCGCCCTGGAAACCTGCGAGGACGGTCATGTCACCATCAGCCTCAGTGCAAAGGCCGCAGGCTCGGGCCTGGAGTTGTTGCGCGAACACCTGAAAGCTTGCATGGGTTATGAACAGACGTCGGAAAGCAGCTTCAGTGCCCGCCGCCGACACCTCGAGGCCCTGCGCTACGCCAGTGCCGCGCTGGAGCATGGCCATGCCCAGCTGACCCTGGCCGGTGCCGGCGAACTGCTGGCCGAGGATCTGCGCCAGGCCCAGCAGTCCCTGGGGGAAATTACCGGGGCTTTCAGTTCCGATGATCTGCTGGGGCGGATCTTCTCCAGCTTCTGTATCGGCAAATAACCTGACGTCCACCGGGCTCCATCAAGGTCTACTAAAACCCTTGAAACCCGCATGAATACTAGGCTTCTTGCGCTGAAACACCCTGAACGCCGTCTGTTTTTATGTCCAAGTAGCGGTTTTGGCCCGAGCCATCCTCTACTTGGACATACGGGAGGAAGAAGGAACAAGGTTTCGATGCTGAGGCCGGTCAGGTGCGCGGCTTGCTCAAGCGCATATTTGACTACGCGCTGACCTGCGGTCTGATTCAGGCCAACCCCGTGACGGCCTTGCCAACGCTGCAGGCCTGGTCCGACACCATCGACTCGTTAGTGCCTACCGCAAATTGGATTGTTTTACGGGAATGAATGATTGGCATCTGGCAGTGCCGTTGATTGACAAGGGCATTGGAGATGTCAGACCGCATCCCACGGCGCGTCACGCCAGCGTTCCAGTAAGAAGTCGCCGAATACCGTCAGCCGACGCGGCACGGGTTCGCGCCGAGCCCGCACGAGACTGATCTGCGAGGGGGTGGCTTCCCATTGTGGCAAGACACGCACTAGGCGTCCGTCGCGCAGTTCTTCGTAAATATCCCAGGTTTCACGCAGTGAGATGCCCAACCCGGCCAGACACCATGCATGCAGCACGTCGCCGCTATCGCTGGATAAGGTTCCCTTGACTGCAACGGGCTTGTCCCTGCGGCCGTTGTGCAGCGGCCAGGTGTTCTGCAGCAGCCCCGGATAGGCGAACACCAGGCAGTTATGCAGCGCCAACTCTTCTGGCTGCATGGGTTGTCCGTGCACTTTTAGATAGGCAGGCGATGCTGCCAGGATGCGCCGATTGTCAGTCATGCGTCGCGCCACCAGCCGCGAATCGGTTAGTTCGCCCATGCGAATCGCCAAGTCCAGATCGCCGCTATACAGGTCCTGTACCTGGTCGGACAGACGCAGGTCGAAGTCGACGCGGGGATGCTGGCGACAAAAATCGTGGATCGCCGAGGCCACGAACTTTCGACCGAAGGGCGTGGGGGCCGTCAAGCGGATGGTGCCGCTCAGCTCCTGGCTGCCACCAGTCGCCAGTTCCTGCACCTCTTCCAATATCCCAAGGGCAACCCGCGCCCGCTGAGCGATGGCCCGGCCTTCGCTGGTGATACGCAGGTTGCGGGTGTTCCGCTCAAACAGCGTGGTGCCCAGCGCCTGTTCCAGCCGGGCGATCTGCTTGCTCACCGTCTTGGGCGCCAGGTGCAGGCTGCGTGCGGCGGCGGAAAAGCTGTGGTGCTCCACCACACGCACGAACACCGCCAAGTCATCCAGATTTCGAAGTGCCATTTGGGTAATTTCAGGGAAAGTCTTTGTCTATTTTGGTCATTTAAAGAATATAGCAAGGCCACCAGAATGACACGCCTATCCCCTTGCTGTCGGGGCACACCTCATTCCGAAGCGCGCCCTGATGCACATCCCATGAGGAATAACCGATGACCCAACGCATTCTTTTTGTCCTGACCAACCATGACCGCAAAGGGCCGGCAAATGTTGCCGATGCTGCGCCCAGCGGGTTCTATCTTTCCGAAGTGACGCACCCGTACGAGGTCTTGAGCGCTGCTGGCTACGACATTGATTTCACCAGCCCCCGGGGAGGCAAGACGCACGTCGATGGGCTAAATCTGGACGATCCGGTCAATGCCGCATTCTGGAACAATGCGGCGCTGCGAGGTGCCACTGAGAGCACCTTGGCACCAGCGCAAGTCGATCCTGATGCCTACGCTGCGGTCTTTTACGCTGGCGGTCACGCTACGATGTGGGATTTCCCTGACAGCAGCGAAATAGCCGCCATCGCGGCACGCATTTACGAGCGTGGCGGAGTGGTCGCAGCTGTGTGCCATGGGCCGGCGGGGCTGGTGAATCTCAAACTGTTCAACGGCCGCTATCTGGTCGAGGGCAAGGACGTGTCGGCCTTCACCAACGACGAAGAACGTGCGGTCGGCCTGTACGACACCGTGCCGTTCCTGCTGGCCGATGCCTTGGAGGAGCGCGGTGCCCGGCATATTTCAGCACCGAACTTCCTGGCCCAGGTGGTGGTCAGCGAGCGCCTGGTAACGGGCCAGAACCCGGCCTCTGCCAAGGGCGTGGCCGAGGCGATGCTGCCGTTGTTGGCAGAGCGGACCTGAGCCATGGCTGAGCGCGGGCCCTTCGTCATCCAGGTCTTCGCACAAGGCCCGGTTGAAGGCCGCCCTCGACTCGTACCCGGCACGCAACGCCACAAACCCGGAGCAAAACATGCAGCATGTGGATGCCCGTGGCCCGAGTAGCGCGGGCGTCCACGCTGGAGTTTGTCGCCGGTCACCACCGTTATGCCCGGCCGAATGAAGCCTGTTCCGAAGCTCAACCCCAGGACCTGCGTGTCGCCACCTTCGAATCGCCCGCCGTTTCGACCCAGGACACTCTAGAGGTTGAAGCCGAAAGCTTGAACGACACCCTCTCGACGAGCCAATCGCTGCCAGGCAATGACATGGCCAGCGCCAGAAGTACTGGCTGGTCCTGGCCATTGTCATGCTGGGGTTCAAGGTCGCCTGGTAAAACGCCCCGAGTAACCCGCTCCAATCATCACGTCGTGTTATCCACAGACAGGCTTGTACAGCCTGTCTGTCTATCCTCCTCCCTGATCGATGTGCTGTAGCCATTGAGAACACAGCAAGGCCAACCTGTACCTGGATTTCCCTGGAAGCAGGTGTTTTCTGTGGATTAAGCCCTGTGAATAACCATCCTTCAGCACAGTTGATAACCCGGCCTCAAAGCTGAGGAGAATTGCCTCTGTGGATAATCGGCACATTAATCCACAGGCTTAAACCGGTTATCCAATGGCCTCCGTAGCACCTAACCACAGAGTTTAAAATCTCTGTACACCTTTAAAATAAAGGCTTATAGAAATCTATCCACAGATAGGCGAGGCCTAAGAATAAACATAAAAACAAGGTTTTAATAAATTTCTCTCTTTTTAATTTCTATTGTTCGCCAGTCATCCACAAGCTGGTTAAATTTTGTGCAAAGGGTTCTTTAGAAAGGGCGAAGTCCCTATACTTGCCCCCTTGGTCGAAAAACCAACCCAACAACCATTCCTAATTACTCCTACTTGAAGCAGGCACGAGGTGCGTGGTGGATTTCCCTTCCCGTTTTGAAGTGATCGTCATCGGCGGCGGTCATGCCGGTACCGAGGCAGCACTTGCATCAGCACGCATGGGGGCAAAGACCCTGTTGCTGACGCATAACGTGGAAACCCTCGGAGCCATGAGCTGCAATCCCGCGATCGGCGGGATCGGCAAGAGCCATCTGGTCAAGGAAATCGACGCCCTGGGCGGCGCGATGGCCATGGCTACAGATAAAGGCGGCATCCAGTTCCGTGTATTGAACAGCCGCAAAGGCCCAGCAGTACGTGCCACCCGGGCCCAGGCCGACCGCATCCTGTACAAGGCTGCGGTACGCGAGATTCTCGAGAACCAGCCGAACCTGTGGATATTTCAACAGGCGGCGGACGACCTGATCGTCGAGCAGGATCAGGTCCGTGGTGTAGTGACCCAGATGGGCCTGCGTTTCTTCGCCGATTCGGTGGTATTGACCACCGGTACCTTCCTCGGCGGACTTATCCACATCGGATTGCAGAACTATTCCGGCGGTCGTGCCGGTGACCCACCTTCGATTGCCCTGGCACAACGCCTGCGGGAACTGCCACTACGGGTCGGGCGCCTGAAAACCGGTACCCCACCGCGTATCGATGCCCGTTCCGTGGATTTCTCGGTGATGACCGAACAGCCGGGCGATACGCCTATCCCGGTGATGTCGTTCCTGGGTTCCAAGGAACAGCATCCGCGGCAGATCAGCTGCTGGATTACCCACACCAATGCGCGCACCCACGAGATCATCGCGTCGAACCTCGATCGTTCGCCGATGTACTCCGGGGTCATCGAAGGCATTGGCCCGCGCTACTGCCCATCGATCGAAGACAAGATCCATCGCTTTGCCGACAAGGAAAGCCACCAGGTCTTCATCGAGCCCGAAGGCCTGACCACCCACGAGTTGTATCCGAACGGGATATCAACATCTCTGCCGTTCGATGTGCAGTTGCAGATCGTGCAATCGATCCGGGGCATGGAAAACGCCCATATCGTGCGGCCGGGCTACGCCATCGAATACGACTATTTCGATCCGCGGGACTTGAAGTACAGCCTGGAGACCAAAGTCATCGGTGGCCTGTTCTTCGCTGGCCAGATCAATGGCACTACCGGTTACGAAGAAGCTGGCGCGCAAGGCCTGCTGGCCGGGGCCAACGCGGCATTGCGTGCCCAGGGCAAGGACAGCTGGTGCCCCCGTCGCGACGAAGCCTACATCGGGGTGTTGGTCGATGACCTGATTACCCTGGGTACCCAGGAACCGTACCGCATGTTCACTTCGCGGGCGGAGTACCGCCTGATCCTGCGCGAAGACAATGCCGACCTGCGCCTGACCGAGAAAGGTCGAGAGCTGGGTCTGGTGGATGACGCGCGCTGGGCGGCGTTCTGCAAGAAACGCGAGGGCATAGCCCTGGAAGAACAGCGCTTGAAGTCCACCTGGGTTCGCCCCGGTACTGAGCAGGGCGATGCGATTGCACAAAAATTCGGCACACCGCTGACCCACGAGTACAACCTGTTGAACCTGCTGAGTCGTCCAGAGATCGACTACGCTGGGCTGGTCGAAGTGACCGGGCAGGGGGCGGAGGATCCACAGGTCGCCGAGCAGGTCGAGATCAAGACCAAGTACGCCGGCTACATCGATCGCCAGCAGGATGAAATTGCTCGCCTGCGGGCCAGCGAGGACACCAAGCTGCCTGTGGATATCGATTACGCCACCATCTCCGGACTGTCCAAGGAAATCCAGGGCAAGCTGGGCGCGACTCGTCCGGAAACCCTGGGCCAGGCATCACGCATTCCCGGCGTGACTCCCGCGGCCATTTCCCTGTTGATGATTCACTTGAAAAAACGCGGCGCCGGCCGTCAGTTGGAGCAAAGCGCTTGAGTTCACAGGTCACCTCGCAACATGCGGATGAATTATCCACAGGCGCCCGCCAACTCGGTGTCGAGCTGAGCCCGGGCCAGCATGAATCGCTGCTGGGCTACCTGGCGCTGCTGATCAAGTGGAACAAGGCCTATAACCTGACCGCCGTGCGCGATCCCGATGAAATGGTTTCGCGCCACTTGCTCGACAGCCTGAGCGTGATGTCGTTCATCGAGGACGGCCGCTGGCTGGATGTGGGCAGTGGCGGCGGGATGCCGGGGATTCCCCTGGCGATCCTGTTTCCCGGATCCCAGGTCACCTGCCTGGACAGCAACGGCAAGAAGACCCGCTTCCTGACCCAGGTCAAACTCGAACTCAAGCTGGATAACCTGCAAGTTATCCACAGCCGGGTCGAGGCCTTCACTCCAGAGCAGCCTTTCAACGGGATCATTTCCCGGGCGTTCAGCAGCATGGAGAACTTCACCAGCTGGACCCGCCACCTTGGGGACAGCGATACACGCTGGCTGGCAATGAAGGGCGTCCATCCCTCTGATGAGCTGTTAGCATTGCCGGCAGACTTCCACCTCGATAGCGAACACGCCTTGGCCGTACCCGGTTGCCAAGGCCAACGCCATCTGCTGATACTGCGCCGCACGGCATGATTGGGAACACAAGCAAGAATGGCTAAGGTATTCGCGATAGCGAACCAGAAAGGTGGTGTGGGCAAGACCACCACCTGCATCAACCTCGCGGCATCCCTGGTAGCGACCAAGCGCCGGGTGCTGCTGATCGACCTTGATCCACAGGGCAACGCCACCATGGGGAGCGGTGTGGATAAACATGGCCTGGAAAACTCGGTCTACGACTTGCTGATCGGCGAGTGCGACCTGGCCCAGGCCATGCACTTTTCCGAACACGGCGGCTACCAGCTGTTGCCGGCCAACCGCGACCTGACCGCGGCGGAAGTGGTCCTGCTGGAAATGCAGATGAAGGAAAGTCGGCTGCGCAGTGCCCTGGCCCCGATCCGCGAGAACTATGACTACATCCTGATCGATTGCCCGCCGTCGCTGTCGATGCTGACCCTCAACGCCCTGGTGGCTGCCGATGGCGTCATCATCCCCATGCAGTGCGAGTATTACGCACTGGAAGGCTTGAGCGACCTTGTGGATAACATCAAGCGCATCGGTGAACTGCTCAATCCCGAGCTGAAGATCGAAGGCTTGCTGCGCACCATGTTCGACCCGCGCCTGAGCCTGATGAACGATGTTTCCGCGCAGCTCAAGGAACACTTCGGCGATCAGCTGTACGACACCGTGATCCCGCGCAACATCCGCCTGGCCGAGGCGCCGAGCTACGGCATGCCGGCATTGGCGTACGACAAGCAATCCCGCGGCGCATTGGCCTACCTGGCCCTGGCCGGCGAGATGGTTCGCCGGCAACGTAGACAAGCGCGCATCGCAGCCGCCCAGCCAACTTAAGGAATCCCCATGGCCGTCAAGAAACGTGGTCTCGGACGTGGACTGGATGCACTGTTGAGTGGTCCGACTGTCAGCGCCCTGGAAGAACAAGCCGCGCAGGTCGACCAGCGTGAACTGCAACACCTGCCGCTGGACCTGATCCAGCGTGGCAAGTACCAGCCCCGTCGGGACATGGACCCGCAAGCGCTGGAGGAACTGGCGAATTCGATCAGGACCCAGGGAGTGATGCAGCCCATCGTGGTGCGCCCCATCGGCGCCGGTCGGTTTGAAATCATCGCCGGTGAACGCCGCTGGCGCGCCAGCCAGCAGGCTGGCCAGGAAACCATTCCGGCGGTGGTCCGCGATGTGCCGGATGAAACCGCCATTGCCCTGGCGCTGATCGAGAACATCCAGCGTGAAGATCTCAATCCCATCGAGGAAGCACTGGCCCTGCAGCGCCTGCAGCAGGAGTTCCAGCTGACCCAGCAACAGGTTGCCGAAGCCGTGGGCAAGTCCCGCGTCAGCGTGGCCAACCTGTTGCGCCTGATCTCCCTGCCCGAGGTGATCAAGACCATGTTGTCCCATGGCGACCTGGAAATGGGACATGCCCGCGCATTGCTTGGATTGCCGGAAAATCAACAGGTTGAAGGGGCGCGACACGTTGTCGCACGAGGCCTGACGGTGCGTCAGACCGAGGCCTTGGTTCGCCAGTGGCTCAGCGGCAAGCAAGAGCCTGCTGAACCGGTCAAGCCCGATCCGGATATCGCTCGCCTGGAGCAGCGTTTGGCCGAGCGCCTAGGCTCTGCGGTGCAGATTCGCCACGGCAAGAAGGGCAAGGGGCAGCTGGTGATCGGCTACAACTCCCTGGATGAGCTGCAGGGCGTCCTCGCTCACATCCGTTGAAACATTTCCTTGTGTAGCGCGCAGTCGGAAATCACTACCCGGCAGTTGAATAGGGGCTGAACCGCCCCTATACTCTGCGCGCATTTTGTCGGCACAAATTATGCCAAGTCACAGAATTCTGGCAGCCGACCCTTGAGGAGCAAGAGCGATGGAAACCCGCACGCCAAACCGCCTGCCGTTCCATCGCTTGGCGGTTTTCCCGGTTTTACTGGCTCAGTTGGTCATTTTACTGATAGCCGCTCTGGCGCTTTGGCAATGGCGTGGAGTCGTAGCCGGATATTCAGGCCTTTGCGGAGGGCTGATAGCCTTGCTACCCAATGTGTATTTCGCTCACAGGGCATTTCGGTTTTCCGGCGCCCGAGCGGCCCAAGCCATCGTCCGGTCTTTTTATGCCGGCGAGGCGGGCAAATTGATTTTGACGGCAGTGCTGTTCGCGCTGACGTTTGCAGGTGTGAAGCCTTTGGCGCCGCTGGCAGTATTCGGCGTCTTCGTGCTGACCCAGCTGGTCAGCTGGTTCGCTCCCCTGCTAATGAGAACAAGACTTTCGAGACCTTAGGGCGTTTGAGGCAACCATGTCAGCAGAAACAACCGCTTCGGGCTATATCCAGCACCACTTGCAGAACCTGACCTTCGGTCAGCTACCCAATGGGAGCTGGGGTTTTGCCCACTCCGCAGCAGAAGCCAAGGAAATGGGCTTCTGGGCATTCCACGTCGATACCCTCGGCTGGTCTGTCGCACTGGGTGTGATCTTCATTCTTCTGTTCCGCATGGCGGCCAAGAAGGCGACTTCCGGCGTGCCGGGCGCTTTGCAGAACTTCGTCGAAGTGATGGTCGGCTTCGTCGATGGCAGCGTGAAGGACAGCTTCCACGGTCGCAGCCCGGTCATCGCACCGCTGGCTCTGACCATCTTCGTCTGGGTGTTCCTGATGAACGCTATTGACCTGGTTCCTGTGGACTGGATCCCGCAACTGGCGATGCTGATTTCCGGCGACCCGCACATTCCATTCCGTGCCGTTTCCACCACTGACCCGAACGCTACCCTGGGCATGGCCCTGTCGGTATTCGCGTTGATCATCTTCTACAGCATCAAGGTCAAGGGCATCGGCGGCTTCATCGGTGAACTGACCCTGCATCCGTTCGGTAGCAAGAACATCCTGGTCCAGGCCCTGCTGATTCCAGTGAACTTCCTGCTGGAGTTCGTGACCCTGGTAGCCAAGCCGATCTCCCTGGCACTGCGTCTGTTCGGCAACATGTACGCCGGCGAGCTGGTGTTCATCCTGATTGCCGTGATGTTCGGCAGCGGCCTGCTGTGGCTCAGCGGCATGGGTGTGGTTCTGCAATGGGCGTGGGCCGTGTTCCACATCCTGATCATCACCTTGCAGGCTTTCATCTTCATGATGCTGACCATCGTCTACCTGTCGATGGCTCACGAAGAGAATCATTAAGACCAGTCTCGACTAGTCTGATGTCCCTCTCGTTGCGGCGGGAGGGGCCCATCTCGGGCACGATGAAACGATTTGTTTTACCGCTTTAATCTAAAAAACCTAAACCATACGACGTAAAAGTCGGGAGGAAAGATGGAAACTGTAGTTGGTCTAACCGCTATCGCTGTTGCACTGTTGATCGGCCTGGGCGCACTGGGTACCGCAATTGGTTTCGGCCTGCTGGGCGGCAAGTTCCTGGAAGGCGCTGCGCGTCAGCCAGAAATGGTTCCAATGCTGCAAGTTAAGATGTTCATCGTTGCCGGTCTGCTCGACGCCGTAACCATGATCGGTGTTGGTATCGCTCTGTTCTTCACCTTCGCGAACCCCTTCGTTGGTCAACTCGCTGGCTAATCACTCGAGTATTCGAGTTGATTGGTGTGACGGACAACGAACGAGCGAGGTGTTGGCGTGAACATTAATGCAACCCTGATTGGCCAGTCCGTTGCGTTCTTAATTTTTGTACTGTTCTGCATGAAGTTCATTTGGCCTCCGGTCATTGCAGCTCTGCACGAACGTCAAAAGAAGATCGCGGATGGACTGGACGCTGCCAGCCGAGCAGCTCGTGACCTGGAACTGGCCCAAGATAAAGCGGGTCAGCAACTGCGCGAAGCCAAAGCTCAGGCAGCTGAAATCATCGAGCAAGCCAAGAAGCGCGGTTCTCAGATCGTCGACGAAGCCCGTGAACAGGCCCGTGTCGAAGCTGAACGCGTGAAGGCTCAGGCTCAGGCCGAGATCGAACAGGAACTGAACAGCGTCAAAGACGCGCTGCGCGCCCAACTGGGTAGCCTGGCAGTCAATGGTGCAGAGAAGATCCTGGGCGCCACAATCGATCAAAACGCGCACGCAGACCTGGTTAACAAACTGGCTGCTGAAATTTAAGCGAGGGCGATCATGGCAGAACTGACCACGTTGGCCCGACCTTACGCTAAGGCGGCCTTCGAGCACGCTCAGGCCCACCAGCAGCTGGCCTCTTGGTCAGCCATGCTCGGCCTGGCTGCAGCGGTGTCACAAGATGACACCATGCAGCGCGTGCTTAAGGCCCCGCGACTGACGAGCGCAGAAAAGGCCAACACTTTTATCGAAGTGTGTGGCGACAAGTTTGATGCACAGGCACAGAATTTCATTCAAGTTGCCGCCGAGAACGATCGTCTCCTGCTGTTGCCGGAGATCTCCGCTCTGTTCGACCTGTACAAGGCCGAGCAAGAGAAGTCGGTGGACGTGGATGTGACCAGTGCTTTTGCATTGAACCAAGAACAGCAAGACAAACTCGCCACGGTTCTCAGTGCACGGCTCGGCCGGGAAGTGCGCCTGCACGCTGCGGAGGATGCCAGCCTGATTGGTGGCGTCGTGATCCGCGCCGGCGACCTGGTTATCGATGGCTCGATTCGCGGCAAACTCGCGAACCTTGCCGAAGCATTGAAATCTTGAGTTTGAAGGGGCAGCAGAGCAATGCAGCAACTCAATCCTTCCGAAATAAGTGAAATTATCAAGGGCCGCATCGAAAAGCTCGATGTGACCTCCCAAGCCCGTAACGAAGGCACTGTCGTCAGCGTTTCTGACGGTATCGTGCGGATTCACGGTCTGGCCGACGTCATGTACGGCGAGATGATCGAGTTTCCGGGCGGCGTCTACGGTATGGCCCTCAACCTCGAGCAAGACTCTGTAGGTGCCGTGGTACTGGGCGCATACACCACTCTGGCCGAAGGCATGAGCGCCAAGTGCACTGGCCGCATCCTCGAAGTTCCAGTGGGTAAGGAACTGCTGGGTCGCGTAGTCGACGCACTGGGTAACCCAGTCGACGGTAAAGGTCCGCTGAACAACACCGAGACCGACGCGGTCGAGAAAGTTGCTCCAGGCGTGATCTGGCGTAAGTCGGTAGACCAGCCTGTACAGACTGGCTACAAGGCCGTTGACGCCATGATCCCAGTCGGCCGTGGCCAGCGTGAGCTGATCATCGGTGACCGCCAGATCGGTAAGACCGCCATGGCGATCGACGCGATCATCAACCAGAAGAACAGCGGTATCTTCTGCGTCTACGTAGCCGTTGGTCAGAAGCAATCGACCATTGCCAACGTGGTTCGCAAGCTGGAAGAAAACGGCGCCCTGGCCAACACCATCATCGTGGCTGCCAGCGCTTCCGAATCGGCTGCCCTGCAGTTCCTGGCTCCGTACTCCGGTTGCACCATGGGCGAATACTTCCGCGACCGTGGTGAAGACGCGCTGATCGTTTATGACGATCTGTCCAAGCAGGCCGTGGCTTATCGCCAGATCTCCCTGCTGCTGCGTCGTCCACCAGGACGTGAAGCCTACCCAGGCGACGTGTTCTATCTCCACTCCCGTCTGCTGGAGCGCGCTTCCCGCGTTTCGGAAGAGTACGTAGAGAAGTTCACCAATGGCGCAGTGACTGGCAAGACCGGTTCCCTGACCGCCCTGCCGATCATCGAAACCCAGGCTGGCGACGTTTCCGCGTTCGTTCCGACCAACGTGATCTCCATCACCGACGGTCAGATCTTCCTGGAATCGGCCATGTTCAACTCGGGCATCCGCCCTGCAGTTAACGCCGGTGTTTCGGTATCCCGTGTAGGTGGTGCCGCTCAGACCAAGATCATCAAGAAGCTGTCCGGTGGTATCCGTACCGCCCTGGCTCAGTACCGTGAACTGGCGGCATTCGCCCAGTTCGCTTCTGACCTGGACGAAGCGACCCGCAAGCAACTTGAACACGGTCAGCGCGTTACCGAGCTGATGAAGCAGAAGCAATACGCGCCAATGTCCATCGCTGACATGTCGCTGTCGCTGTATGCCGCTGAGCGTGGGTTCCTGACTGACGTCGAAATCGCCAAGATCGGTAGCTTCGAACAAGCGCTGATTGCTTACTTCAACCGCGATCACGCCGACCTGATGGCGAAGATCAACGTGAAGGGTGACTTCAATGACGAAATCGACGCTGGCCTCAAAGCCGGTATCGAGAAGTTCAAGGCCACCCAAACCTGGTAAGCCGCAGCGGGAGCCGCAAGGCTCCCGCTTGCTAACCTGATAGGTGTTACATGGCAGGCGCAAAAGAGATTCGCAGTAAGATTGCGAGCATCAAAAGCACGCAAAAAATTACCAGCGCCATGGAAAAAGTGGCGGTCAGCAAAATGCGCAAGGCACAAATGCGCATGGCAGCTAGCCGTCCTTATGCGGAGCGCATCCGCCAGGTTATTGGTCATCTGGCCAACGCCAACCCGGAATATCGTCACCCGTTCATGATCGACCGCGCCATCAAGCGCGTCGGTTATATCGTGGTGAGCAGTGACCGTGGTCTGTGTGGTGGCTTGAACACCAACCTGTTCAAGGCCCTGGTCAAGGACATGGCGGTAAACCGCGAACAAGGCGTCGAGATCGATCTGTGCGTGGTCGGTAGCAAGGGTGCGGCCTTCTTCCGCAACTTCGGCGGTAACGTCGTTGCAGCTATCAGCCACCTGGGTGAAGAGCCGTCGATCAATGACCTGATCGGCAGTGTCAAGGTGATGCTGGATGCTTACCTGGAAGGCCGGATCGACCGCCTGTCCGTGGTATCCAACAAGTTCGTCAACACCATGACCCAGCAGCCGACCGTGGAGCAGTTGATTCCACTGGAGGCAACCCCGGATCAAGAACTCAAGCACCACTGGGACTATCTCTACGAACCGGATGCCAAGGAGCTGCTGGACGGCTTGATGGTCCGTTACGTGGAGTCGCAGGTCTACCAGGCGGTGGTCGAGAACAACGCAGCTGAACAAGCCGCGCGGATGATTGCAATGAAGAACGCCACCGACAACGCCGGTGATTTGATCAGCGATTTGCAGCTGATCTACAACAAGGCGCGTCAGGCTGCGATCACCCAAGAGATCTCGGAAATCGTCGGCGGCGCTGCCGCGGTTTAACGGTTCAAATATTCAGAGGATCCAGCTATGAGTAGCGGACGTATCGTTCAAATCATCGGCGCCGTTATCGACGTGGAATTTCCACGCGACAGCGTACCGAGCATCTACGACGCCTTGAAGGTTCAAGGCGCCGAAACCACTCTGGAAGTTCAGCAGCAGCTGGGCGACGGCGTGGTGCGTACCATTGCGATGGGCTCCACCGAAGGCTTGAAGCGCGGTCTGGACGTCAACAACACTGGCGCAGCCATCTCCGTACCGGTCGGTAAAGCGACCCTGGGCCGGATCATGGACGTACTGGGCAACCCAATCGACGAAGCCGGCCCGATCGGCGAAGAAGAGCGCTGGGGTATCCACCGCGCCGCTCCTTCCTTCGCGGAGCAGGCAGGCGGCAACGACCTGCTGGAAACCGGGATCAAGGTAATCGACCTGGTTTGCCCGTTCGCCAAGGGCGGTAAAGTAGGTCTGTTCGGTGGTGCCGGTGTGGGCAAGACCGTAAACATGATGGAACTGATCCGTAACATCGCCATCGAGCACAGCGGTTATTCCGTGTTCGCCGGTGTGGGTGAGCGTACTCGTGAGGGTAACGACTTCTACCACGAGATGAAGGATTCCAACGTTCTGGACAAGGTTGCCCTGGTCTACGGTCAGATGAACGAGCCACCAGGAAACCGTCTGCGCGTAGCGCTGACCGGCCTGACCATGGCCGAGAAGTTCCGTGACGAAGGTAACGACGTTCTGCTGTTCGTCGACAACATCTACCGTTACACCCTGGCCGGTACCGAAGTATCCGCACTGCTGGGCCGTATGCCTTCGGCAGTAGGTTACCAGCCGACCCTGGCTGAAGAGATGGGCGTGCTGCAAGAGCGCATCACTTCGACCAAGCAAGGTTCGATCACCTCGATCCAAGCGGTATACGTACCGGCGGACGACCTGACCGACCCGTCGCCAGCGACCACCTTCGCCCACTTGGACGCCACCGTCGTTCTGTCCCGTGACATCGCTTCCCTGGGTATCTACCCAGCGGTAGACCCACTGGACTCGACCTCCCGTCAGCTGGACCCGAACGTGATCGGCAACGAGCACTACGAGACCGCTCGCGGCGTTCAGTACGTACTGCAGCGTTACAAAGAGCTGAAGGACATCATCGCGATCCTGGGCATGGACGAGCTGTCGGAAGCCGACAAGCAGTTGGTATCCCGCGCTCGTAAGATCCAGCGCTTCTTGTCGCAGCCGTTCTTCGTGGCTGAAGTCTTCACTGGTTCTCCAGGTAAGTACGTTTCCCTGAAAGACACCATCGCTGGCTTCAAAGGCATCCTCAACGGTGACTACGACCATCTGCCGGAACAAGCGTTCTACATGGTCGGCGGCATCGACGAAGCGATCGAGAAAGCCAAGAAACTGTAATCCCGGCGCCCGGCAACGGGCGCTAATTTAGGTTGAGGCAAGCAGATGGCTATGACAGTCCATTGCGATATCGTCAGCGCGGAAGGGGAAATCTTCTCCGGTCTGGTGGAGATGGTGGTTGCGCACGGTGAACTGGGTGATCTTGGTATCGCTCTGGGTCACGCGCCGCTGATCACCAACCTGAAGCCAGGTCCGATCCGCTTGATCAAGCAGGGCGGGGAAACCGAGGTGTTCTACATCTCCGGTGGTTTCCTCGAGGTTCAGCCGAACATGGTCAAGGTTCTTGCCGACACCGTGCAACGCGCTGCCGACCTGGACGAAGCCTCCGCTCAGGAAGCCGTCAAGGCTGCTGAGAAGGCCCTGAATGAAAAAGGCGCAGATTTCGACTACGGATCTGCCGCTGCACGTCTGGCCGAGGCCGCAGCCCAGCTGCGTACCGTCCAGCAGATCCGCAAGAAGTTCGGCGGCTAAGCCGCAGGCTTTTTGTGTGATTGATTAAAAAGGGTAGCCTCGGCTACCCTTTTTATTTTCCGCATTCTCCCCTCTTGGTCACACTCGCGGACCACCCAGGATTGGTAGCCAGTCATGTCTCTCGAAATCGTTATCCTCGCAGCAGGCCAGGGCACGCGCATGCGTTCGGCACTGCCCAAGGTCCTTCACCCGGTCGCTGGCAACTCCATGCTCGGACATGTTATCCACAGCGCCCGCCAGCTCGATCCACAGCGCATCCACGTGGTGATCGGCCACGGCGCGGATGCGGTGCGCGAGCGCCTGGCCGCCGACGACCTGAATTTCGTGTTGCAGGACAAGCAGCTCGGCACCGGCCATGCAGTGGCCCAGGCCGTGCCCTTCATCCAGGCCGATACCGTGCTGATCCTCTACGGCGATGTACCGCTGATCGAGGTCCAGACCCTGCAGCGCCTGCTCAAGCAGGCCGGCCCCGAGCAACTGGGCCTGCTCACCGTCGAGCTGGACGACCCTACCGGCTACGGGCGAATCGTGCGTGACGCCAATGGCAAGGTTGCGGCCATCGTCGAGCAGAAGGATGCCAACGAAGCCCAGCGCGCCATCACCGAAGGCAATACCGGCATTCTCGCCGTGCCCGGCAAGCGCCTCGGCGATTGGACCAGCCGTCTTTCGAACAACAACGCCCAGGGTGAGTACTACCTGACCGACGTGATCGCCATGGCGGTCAGCGATGGCCTGGTGGTTGCCACCGAGCAGCCCCTGGACGCCATGGAAGTGCAGGGCGCCAACGATCGCAAGCAACTCTCGGAGCTGGAGCGCCACTACCAGCTGCGCGCCGCCCGCCGCCTGATGGCCCAGGGCGTGACCCTGCGCGATCCGGCGCGTTTCGATGTGCGTGGCGAGGTGACGGTCGGGCGCGACGTGCTGATCGATATCAACGTCATCCTCGAAGGCCGGGTGGTCATCGAAGACGACGTGGTGATCGGCCCCAACTGCGTGATCAAGGACAGCACCCTGCGCAAGGGCGTGGTGATCAAGGCCAACAGCCATATCGACGGCGCGGTGATGGGCGAGGGCAGCGATGCCGGCCCGTTCGCCCGCCTGCGGCCCGGCAGTGTGCTGGAGGCTCGTGCCCATGTGGGTAACTTCGTCGAGCTGAAGAACGCCCACCTGGGCCACGGGGCCAAGGCCGGCCACCTGAGCTACCTGGGCGACGCGGTGATCGGCGCGCGTACCAACATCGGTGCCGGCACCATCACCTGCAACTATGACGGGGTGAACAAGCACAAGACGGTGCTGGGCGAAGACGTGTTCATCGGCTCCAACAACTCCCTGGTGGCGCCTGTGGATATCTCTTCCGGGGCCACTACCGCCGCCGGGTCCACCATCACCCAGGATGTCTCGCCAGCGCAACTGGCCGTGGGTCGGGCGCGGCAGAAGAACATCGATGGCTGGAAGCGGCCACAGAAAATCAGCAAGAGCTGAGGTTATCCACAAGCACGGATGACCCATGCAGCATCAACCGGCCCCTGCAGTTGAACAGCAAGGGCCGGTTTTTTATGTGCGCGTGCTTGACGAAGTTTCGATCATGGGTTTTTATTGCCAACGTTATCTTTCGAATCGAAACTTAAATGCTCATATCGAAACGCAACACTCCCCAGCGCCGTCACAACATCCTGGCCTTGCTCAATGAACAAGGCGAGGTGAGCGTGGATGAGTTGGCCAAGCGTTTCGAAACCTCTGAAGTTACGATTCGTAAGGACCTCGCGGCCCTGGAAAGCAATGGCCTGCTGCTGCGCCGTTATGGCGGGGCGATCACCATGCCCCAGGAACTGGTCAGCGACCTCGGCCAGCCGGTATCCCGCCACAAGCAAGCGATTGCCCGGGCGGCGGTACAACGTATTCGTGAACATGCGCGCATCATCATCGACAGCGGCAGCACCACCGCGGCCATGATTCCCGAACTCGGCCAGCAGCCGGGCCTGGTGGTCATGACCAACTCGCTGAACGTGGCCAACGCCCTGAGCGAACTGGAACACGAGCCGGTGCTGTTGATGACCGGCGGCACCTGGGACCCGCACTCCGAGTCCTTCCAGGGCCAGGTGGCCGAGCAGGTCCTGCGCTCCTACGACTTCGATCAACTGTTCATCGGTGCCGATGGCATCGACCTGGCCCGTGGTACCACCACCTTCAACGAATTGCTGGGCCTGAGCCGAGTGATGGCCGAGGTGGCCCGTGAAGTTGTCGTGATGGTCGAATCCGACAAGATCGGCCGCAAGATTCCCAACCTGGAGCTGCCGTGGAGCAGCGTCCATACCCTCATTACCGACGATCGCCTGCCTCTCGAGGTCCGCGACCAGATCCAGGCCCGCGGCATAACTCTGATTTGCGCGGCTGTCAGCTAGGAGAAATACCATGTGTGGAATTGTTGGCGCCGTTGCTGAACGCAATATCACCGCCATTTTGCTGGAAGGCCTCAAGCGCCTCGAATACCGCGGCTACGACAGCGCCGGCGTGGCGGTTTTCACCAATACCGGCAAGCTCGAGCGCATGCGCCGCCCGGGCAAGGTCGCCGAGCTGGAACAAGCCCTGGCTGGCGAGCCGCTGGTGGGCCGCCTGGGCATCGCCCACACCCGTTGGGCCACCCACGGCGCGCCTTGCGAGCGCAATGCCCACCCGCATTTCTCCGGTGATCTGGCGGTGGTGCACAACGGCATCATCGAGAACCACGAAGCCCTGCGCGGACAACTCAAGGCCCAGGGCTACGAATTCACCTCGGACACCGATACCGAAGTCATCGCCCACCTGCTGAACCACAAGCTCAAGGACCTGGGCGACCTGACCGTGGCGCTCAAGGCCACCGTCAAGGAACTGCACGGTGCCTATGGCCTTGCCGTGATCAGCGCCAGCCAGCCGGATCGCCTCGTGGCGGCCCGTAGCGGCAGCCCGCTGGTGATCGGCCTGGGCCTGGGGGAGAACTTCCTGGCGTCCGACCAACTGGCCCTGCGCCAGGTCACCGACCGCTTCATGTACCTGGAAGAAGGCGATATCGCCGAGATCCGCCGCGACAGCGTGCAAATCTGGGACATCGACGGCAAGGCCGTGGAACGCGAGGCGGTGCAGTACCGCGATGGTGCCGAAGCGGCGGATAAGGGCGAATACCGCCACTACATGCTCAAGGAAATCCACGAGCAGCCATCGGTGGTGCAACGCAC
Source organism: Pseudomonas sp. MSSRFD41 (assembly GCF_014230245.1). Taxonomy (NCBI): domain Bacteria; kingdom Pseudomonadati; phylum Pseudomonadota; class Gammaproteobacteria; order Pseudomonadales; family Pseudomonadaceae; genus Pseudomonas; species Pseudomonas sp. MSSRFD41. Next base: position 148,244 of record NZ_JACKZK010000001.1, read on the forward strand.
CCTGGAAGGTCGCCTGAGCAGCAACCAGGTACTGGTCCAGGCCTTCGGTCCCCAGGCCGCCGAGTTGTTCGCCAAGGTGCGCAATGTGCAGATCGTCGCCTGCGGCACCAGTTACCACGCCGGCATGGTCGCCCGTTACTGGCTGGAAGAACTGGCCGGCATCCCCTGCCAGGTGGAAGTGGCCAGCGAGTTCCGCTACCGCAAGGTGGTGGTGCAGCCCGACACCCTGTTCGTGACCATCTCCCAGTCCGGCGAAACCGCCGACACGTTGGCCGCTCTGCGCAATGCCAAGGAGCTGGGCTTCCTCGCCAGCCTGGCGATCTGCAACGTCGGCATCAGCTCGCTGGTGCGTGAATCGGACCTGACCCTGCTGACCCAGGCCGGTCGCGAAATCGGCGTGGCCTCCACCAAGGCCTTCACCACGCAACTGGTGAGCCTGCTGCTGTTGACCCTGTCCCTGGGCCAGGTACGTGGCACCCTGGCAGCCGGCGTCGAAGCCGAGCTGGTGGAAGAGCTGCGGCGCTTGCCGATCCGCCTGGGTGAAGCCCTGGCCATGGACAGCGTGGTGGAGAAGACCGCCGAGCTGTTCGCCGACAAGCACCACACCCTGTTCCTCGGTCGTGGCGCCCAGTACCCGGTAGCGATGGAAGGCTCCCTGAAGCTCAAGGAAATTTCCTATATCCACGCCGAAGCCTACCCGGCCGGTGAGCTCAAGCACGGTCCGCTGGCCCTTGTGGATAACGACATGCCGGTGGTCACCGTGGCGCCGAACAACGAACTGCTGGAGAAGCTCAAGTCCAACCTGCAGGAAGTCCGTGCCCGTGGCGGTGAATTGGTCGTGTTCGCCGACGAGAAGTCGGGCATGACCAACGGTGAGGGCACCCATGTTATCCACATGCCGCATATCCACGACATCCTCTCGCCGATCCTCTACACCATCCCGTTGCAGCTGCTGTCTTACTACGTAGCCGTGCTCAAGGGCACCGACGTCGACCAGCCACGCAACCTGGCCAAGTCGGTGACCGTGGAGTGAGTTATCCACAGTTGGGCACCCGGCTGTAGATAACGGCCACTGCCGCAACCAACAGGGAGCCTGTCCAGGCTCCCTTTTTTGTCCGCGCAACTTTGCCCCCCGCAGGTTTTTTCACTGGGCCCAACGCTTCCACGCCGGTACACAGGCTCACCCGTCGCCGGCCGTTGCCGAAAGACCTGATCGATCAGGATCGACTTGTGTCGAGTTTTCGAAAAAACTACACACCTTCCCCGCAGGTGCCCGGGATTCCATCGGCACGATGTGCAGACCTGGTGCGCCCCCTGACGCCATGGCGGTGGATTATGCTGCTGGCTCGTGGCGCCTGTCGGCTGGGCGCCGCCATTCGAGATAGGCCATGGACAGATTTCAGGAAATGCAGGTGTTCGTCTGTGTCGCCCAGGAGCAGGGGTTCGCTGCCGCGGCGCGGCGCCTGAACCTGTCGGCGGCCAGCGTCACCCGGGCCGTGGCGGCCCTTGAGCAACGCATCGGCACCCAGTTGCTGGTGCGTACCACGCGCAATGTGCACCTGAGCGAAGCCGGGCAACGCTACCTGGAGGATTGCCGGCGCATTCTCGCCGAGGTCCAGGATGCCGAGGCCTCGGCTGCCGGCATTCATGCCCAGCCCCGGGGCCAACTGAGCCTGACTGCGCCGGTGCTGTTCGGCGAACTCTTCGTCACCCCGCTGCTGGTGCGCTACCTGCAACGTTATCCACAGGTCAGCGTCAATGCCCTGTTGGTGGATCGGATGGCCAACATGGTGGACGAGGGCATCGACGTGGCGGTACGCATCGGCGAGTTGCCGGACAGCGGCCAGCACAGTATCCGCGTCGGCCAGGTACGCCGGGTGATCTGCGCCTCTGCGGCATTCCTGGCCAGCCATGGTCGGCCGCAGCACCCCGAAGATCTGCGCCAGGCGCCGGTGATCGCGCCGTCTTCCATTGGCCAGGCGCGCAACTGGCAGTTCAACGTCGCCGGTCGCGCCTTGAGCATCCGCCCCGAGCCTCGCTTGCTGGTGAGCGCCAGCCAGGCCGCCATTACCGCCGCCAGCCTGGGGCTGGGCCTGACCCGGGTGCTGTCCTACCAAGTGGCCGACAAGGTCGCGGCGGGGCAGTTGGAAATCGTCCTCGAGGCCTTCGAGCAGCCTCCCTTGCCCATCCATGTGGTGTACCAGGGCGGGCGCAAGGCGCCGGCGCGGGTGCGCAGCTTCGTCGATTTCGCAGTGCAGGCCCTGCGCGAGCATCCATCGCTCAATCCTTGAGCGAGATTGTTTCACTCAATGAAATGATGGTTTGTGTTTTCTGGTGATTCTGTTGTTTTTGTCCCGGCAGGAAGATAGCCCCTCCAGCGCGGCGCTTCGGCCGTGCACCTGCCCGTGGAGTCGTCCATGTCCCAGCCCGCCATCAAGTTCTACAACTTTCCCCGCTCCGGCCATGCCCACCGCGTCGAACTGATGCTGTCCCTGTTGGAATTGCCGGTCGAAACGATTTTCATCGACCTGGCCAAGGGCGCCCACAAGCAGCCCGAGTTCCTGGCCCTCAACGCCTTTGGCCAGGTGCCGGTCATCGACGACCAAGGCGTGGTGATCGCCGACTCCAACGCGATCCTGGTGTACCTGGCGCAACGCTATGGCGATGGCCGCTGGCTGCCCACCGATCCAGCAGGAGCGGCGCAGGTGCAGCGCTGGCTGTCGGTGGCCGCGGGGCCGATCGCCTTCGGGCCGGCGGCGGCACGCTTGATCACCGTATTCGGCGCGACCTTCAACCCCGAGGAAGTCATCGCCCGCGCCCATGTCCTGCTCAAGGTCATGGATCAGGAACTGGCCGGCAGGCCGTTCCTGGTCGGCCAACAGGCGACCATCGCCGATGTCGCCGGCTACAGCTACATCGCCCACGCGCCGGAGGGCAACGTGTCCCTGGCCGACTACCCCCATGTGCGTGCCTGGCTGGAACGCATCGAAGCCCTGCCGGGTTTCGTTGCCATGCCATCCACGGCGGCGGGCCTGAAAAGCGCCTGAGGCGCCCCGAGGGAGGTTTGCATGAGCACCCAGTCGCCCTGGCACGCCGGTGAACGGCAGTTGCAGGCCCAGGCCGGGGTGGCCGAGCGCATGGAAGCCTTCGGGGCCAAGGTCATCCGCCAGGCCATGCCCGACCAGCATCGGCAGTTCTATCAACAGCTGCCGTTCATCCTGGTGGGCGCGGTGGATGCCGACGGCAGCCCCTGGGCGAGCCTTCTCGAAGGGCCGCCCGGTTTTGCCCGGGCCCCGCAGGACACCCGGCTGCGCCTGGACAGCCTGCCGGCCGCCGATGACCCGTTGCAGCTGCACGAGGGAGCGGCGCTGGGCCTGTTGGGGATCGAGCTGCACACCCGGCGGCGTAACCGTCTCAATGGACAGATCGCCACCCTCGACGCCCAAGGGTTCGAGGTGAGGGTGCGGCAGTCCTTCGGCAACTGCCCGCAGTACATCCAGCTGCGCGAGCTGCAACGGGTGCCGCTGGACGATCCAGCCAGCCGCCCGGCCCAGCATCACCAGGGCCTGGACGATGGCGCGCGGGCGCTGATCGCTGCCGCCGATACCTTTTTCGTCGCCAGCTACGTGGACCTGGAGGGCCAGCGTTCGGTGGATGTGTCCCACCGGGGCGGCCAGGCCGGTTTCGTCCGGGTCGAGGGCGATTGCCTGACCATCCCGGATTTCGCCGGCAACCTGCATTTCAATACCCTGGGCAACCTGCTGCTCAACCCTCGGGCCGGCCTGTTGTTCATCGATTTCCACAGCGGCGAGCTGCTGCAGCTCACCGGGTCCACCCAGATCATCCTCGACGACCCACTGGTCAGTGCCTTCCAGGGGGCCGAGCGGCTGTGGCGGGTCCAGGTGGAGCGCATGGTGCGGCGCCCGGCGGCCTTGTCCCTGCGTGGGCCGTTGCGCGGAGTGTCCCCCAACAGCCTGCTGACCGGCTCCTGGCCCCAGGCCGAGGCGCGCCTGCGGGCCCAGGCCCTGGGCCAGCAATGGCGGCCGCTGCGGGTGGTGCGGATCGAGGATGAAAGCCACAGCATCCGTTCGTTCTACCTGGAACCGGCGGACGGCGCGGGCTTGCCGCCTTTCCTGCCCGGCCAGCACCTGCCGCTGCGGATCGGGCTCGACCCGCAGCCGCTGATCCGCACCTACAGCCTGTCCTGCGCCCCGTCCGATGGGTTCTTGCGCATCAGCGTCAAGCGCGAGGGGCGGGTATCCAGCTACCTGCACGATAAGGTCGAGGTGGGCGACCTGCTGCACGCCAGGGCGCCCCAGGGCCAGTTCAGCATCGAACCCCAAGGGCTGCGACCGCTGGTACTGCTGGCGGCCGGGGTGGGCATCACCCCCTTGCTGTCGATGCTGCGGGAGGTGGTCTACCAAGGCCTGCGCACCCGGCGCATGCGCCCCACCTGGTTGTTCCTGGGCTCGCGCACTCTGGCCGAACAGCCCTTTGCCGAGGAGCTGCGAACCCTCGGCGAGCAAGCCGGGGAGGCGCTGCAGGTACTGCGCCTGCTTAGCCAGCCGGAAGCGACGGCGCAGCCGGGCGTGGCCTTCGATCGGCAGGGGCGGATCGACACCCGGCTAGTGCTGGAACATCTGCCACTGGATGACTACGACGCCGTGGACTTCGTGCTGTGTGGTCCCGGGGCCTTCACCCAGGCGCTGTACGACCAGTTGCGCGACCTGGATATCGACGATCGGCAGATCCATGCCGAAACCTTTGGCCCCTCGACCCTGCGTCGGCGGCCCGATCCCCAGGCCGTGCCGTTGCAGCAGCCGGCAGCGGCCACGAGCACGGTGCCGGTGCGCTTTGCGCGTTCTGGCCTGGTACATCACTGGCAACCTGCCAGCGGCAGCCTGCTGCAACTGGCGGAACGCGCCGGCCTGCACCCGGAATTCAGTTGCCGGGGGGGCTCCTGTGGCACCTGCCAGACCCGCCTGCTCAGTGGCCGGGTCAATTATCCACAGCCCCCCGCGCAGCTGCCGGAAGCCGGGCAAGTGCTGATCTGCTGCGCCGTTCCGGCTGTTGTGGATAACTTATCGACACCCCTGGTGCTGGACCTGTAGAGCGAAGAAAAAAATCCTCCCCCGACGATTGCCGCCAACCCGCCCCCTGCGTAGGCTGACGCGAATTTTCTCGCCGCTGCCGCGGGCTGCGAGTGGCGGTTGCCGGGCCTATCGACCCGGCGATGTTCCAGGGTTTTCAGCGTTAAAGGGAATCAACGATCCATGCTCCACCGGGTTCTGCTCTGTCTTTGTGCCGTGCTCCTTTGCGGGCTGTCGCTCAGCGCCTGCCGCCAGGAGCAGGCGCCCGCGCTGGATCAGCAGCTGTACATCTGGCAACGGCAGTGGACCCCCGCCCACGCTGCGGCCCTGGCAGGATCCCGGGCAGACTTTTCCACAGTCCGGGTGTTGGCCTTGCAGGCTTTTCCACAGGCGGGCTGGAGCCGGGCGCGGATCGATGCCGATGTGCTGCGCCAGGATGGCCGTCGGCTGATCGCGGTGGTTCGCCTCGACGGGCAATTGCCCTCTCTGGATCAGGACGAAATCCTCGCCCAGGTGCAGCAACTGCTGGCCGATTGGCAAGGGCAGGGCCTGGTCCTGGCTGGCCTGGAGATCGATCACGATGCCGCCACCGCGCGGCTACCGGGTTATACCGCGTTGCTGGCGCGCTTGCGGGCCCAGTTACCGGCGCCCCTGGCCCTGAGCATCACCGCGCTTCCGGCCTGGCTTGGCAGCTCTGAACTGCCGAGGCTGTTGGCCCAGGTCGATGGCAGCGTGCTCCAGGTGCATGCAGTGAGCGACCCGCGCAAGGGCCTGTTCGACCCTGGGCAAGCCGAGCAATGGGCCCGAGGCTGGGCGCAGGTCACCGACAAACCCTTCTACCTGGCTCTACCCGCCTATGGCGTGGCCCTGCTGGCAGGTGGCGAGGGCGCGCCGCTGGTGGAGAGCGAGGCGCCCATCGCCCAGCGCGGCGAACGTCGCGAACTGGTGGCCGACCCCGAACAACTGAGTCTGCTGGCCAAGACCCTGCGCAACGACCCGCCAGCGCACCTGGCCGGCTTGATCTGGTTTCGCCTGCCGCTCAAGGGCGATGTCCGGGCCTGGAGCCTGGACACCCTCAAGGCGGTGGCCCGGGGCGAGGTACTGGCCAGCCGGCTGGACATCGGCCTGACTGAGCAGGATGGCTTGTTCGACATACGCTTGAACAACTCGGGCAACCTCGACCGTCCCCTGCCTGAACAACTGTCCCTGGCCGTTGCCCAATGCGACGGATTCGACGGGCTGGGTGGCTATACCGCCCAGTTGCGCGACGGCCAGCTGCTACTGACCCGCCAGCAGGCCGGCCGCCTGGCGGCAGGTGGCACCCGGGCCGTGGGTTGGGCCCGCTGTACGAAAATTGACCAAGGAGCTGTGCATGTTCGTCCCTAGATCTCGCCACCTGTTGTGCCTGAGTCTGTTCCTGCCCCTGGCTCCGGCCCTGGCGTGCGGGCCGACTTTCCCCATGCGCCTGCTGGGAGACCGTCCGCAAACCCTGGCGGAACTGCCCGAAGGCAGCTTCAAGTTCGAGATCAGCCGCCTGGGCCAGGCCGTTGCCGGGCTCAAGCCGGTGGCCAAGGACGCCTTCAATTCCGACTACAGCCTGCCCGAGAGCTACGAGGTGCAGCAGCGCAACTGGGCGGAACGACAGGGACTGGACGAGGCGCAGCGGACCCTGGTCGGCCAGTTGCGCAAGCTCGACGACGGACGCGCCGCCGAGCAGCAGGGCGCCAGCTTGCCGGCCGAGATCCGCCTCTATACCGCCGGTGCGGTGGCTTTCAATGCCGGGGACAGCCAACTGGCCGTTGAGTATTTCCGCAAGGTGCTGGAGCTGCCGACTCAACAGCGCGCATTGCGCAGTACCTGGGCCGCCTATTCCCTGGGCCGGGCCTTGAGGTCCATCCATGAAGAAGCCAACGAACTGGACGAGCAGGGCCGGCGCGAGACCTTGCAGGCGGCGCGCCAGGCGTTCATCCAGGCGCGCCAGCTGAGCATCGACGGCTTCAGCGACCCGCTGGAACTGGGCATCGCCAGCCTCGGCGAAGAGGCCCGGATCCTCAAGGACCAGGGTGACTGGAGCCAGGCCATCGACCTGTATGCCAGCCAGAGCCTGCAGGGTTCGGAGGTCGGCTACAGCTCCCTGAAACAAGTGGTGAACGAGCTGGGCAGCCTGCCGGACGAGCAGTTGCTGGAGCAGCTCAAGAAGCCTGCGGTGGCGCGCCTGCTCACCGCTTCGCTGGTGTCCCACCAGGGCTGGTCCTTTGGCGAAAGACCGGACGCCGAACGCAACCTGATCAAGCTCTTGAGCCAGGGCACCGCCGGCAGTTTCGACAATGCCGACCGGCTGTCGGCACTGAATTACCAGAATGGCGACTTCGCCACCACCAAGCTCTTGCTCGAGCACGCCGGCGAGGGTGGCCTGGCCTGGTGGCTGCGGGCCAAGATGGCCGTGCGCGACGGCGACAAGGTGGCCGCCGCGGCCGCCTACGCCAAGGCCTCCGCGGCCTTCCCCCGGGATGAGAGCTGGGGCTTTCGCGGCGACTACGACGGCAACTACGAAGACCTCAAGCCGGGCTGCCGGGTGGAAGGCGAAAGCGCGGTGCTGGCCCTGGAACGTGGCGACTACGTGCAGGCGTTCGAGTTGCTCTACCGCAGTGGCGAGATCTACTGGCACGACGCGGCGACCGTCGCGGAGCGGGTGCTGACCGTAGATGAGCTCAAGCGTTTCGTCGACGCCCAGGTCCCGGCGCCGCCACCGACGCCCAAGCAGGCGGACGACTACTACGAGCACTTGCCGATCGCCGCGCAGCTGCGCGAGCTGCTGGGGCGACGCCTGCTGCGCGAAGGCCGTTACCAGGAAGGCTGGGGCTATTTCGACAGTCCCGAACGCCAGGCCATCGCCAAGGCCTACGGCGAGTATCGCCAGCGGGCCGAGTCGGCCTGGCTGCCGACGCGCCGTGCCGAGGCCTACTACCAGGCCGGCCAGCTGGCGCGGACCTCGGGCATGGAGATCCTCGGCTACGAGATGGGGCCGGATTACCACAGCCTCTGGGGCAGCTATAGCCTGGAGATCCCACCGGTACAGGCCGGTCCTTTCCTTAGCGCCGACGAAGTGCAGCGCCAGCAGGCCAGTACCGCCGAGCCCGATGTGCGCTACCACTACCGCTACGTAGCCGGGGAGCTGGGCAACCGCGCGGCGGATTACCTGCCGCACACCAGCCAGGCCTTCGCCGCGGTGCTGTGCAAGGCCGCACGCTGGACCCGGGGCTCGGACCTGGAGATCGACTACTACAAGCGCTACGTGGAACACGGGCCGTTCGTGGAGTGGGCCGGCAACTTCGGCATGAACTGCCAGGAGCCGGACTTCGGCAGTGCCAACAAACGCTATGTGACCCAATGGATCGACGCGGTCCGCTCCAGCCTTGGGCAGCACAAGCTGGCCGCCGTCGGTGGCGCGGCGCTCCTGCTGCTGGGCGGCGCCTACCTGATCCGCCGCCGCAAGGCGTAGCCGCCAGACCGGGTTGCGCGGTATGCCTGATGGATCGCGGTGCCTGGTGTTACGGGTGCTGCGCACGGCTCGGCACGAGCCGCCAGGTCAGGTCCTACGGTCTGCGGACAAATCAGGCTTGCTGGACGAAGGTCAGGCGCAGGGCGAAGCCGATCAGCAGGCTGCCGAACAGCCATTGCTGCAGGCGTTGCGCCGAAGGGCTGCGTTGCATCCAGCGGCCCAGCCCGGCGCCGGCCAGGGCGTAGCAGCAGTCGAACAGCCCACCGACGCCCACCAGCAACACGCCCAGGGTGATGAATTGCGGCGCCACCGCCCCGGCCTGGGGGTCGACGAACTGCGGCAACAGCACCGAGCAGAACAGCAGGGCCTTGGGGTTCAGCAGGTTGGTCAGCACCCCGCGCTGGATCGCCTGGCGCCAGCGCAAGGGCGTGGCCGCCGCGCCGCTGCCGTCCAGCGCGGGCAGCAGGTTGCTCCTCAGGCACTGGATGCCGATCCACAGCAGGTAGGCCGCGCCGGCCAGGCGCACCACGTCGAAGGTCCAGGGCGCGGCCTTGAACAGCGCCGCCAACCCCAGGGCCGCCAGGGCCACATGGCAGCCCCGGGAGATGGCCAGGCCCAGGGCCGTGGCCAATGCCTGGGCCTTGCCCTGGCGGGCGCCGGTCTGCAACAGCAGGATCATGTCGGGCCCGGGCAGCAGGTAGACCACCGCCAGGGCCAGGAAAAACATCCACAGTTGCGCCACCTTGCACCCCCATTCGTTGTCGAGTCGGTGCCCACAGTTTAGGGCTGGAGGGCAGGGCAGGTGCTTGCGTAATCAGCCAGCAAATAAGCGGAAGTTGGCATAATCTTCCAGGATTCAGCCAAAGGACCAGCCGAATATGCCAAACATCAAACTCGACGCCTATGACCGCAAGATCCTCGCCGCCCTGCAGCGCGACGGTCGCCTGAGCAATGTGCAACTGGCGGAGGAGATCGGCCTGTCGCCATCGCCCTGCCTGCGCCGGGTGCGGATGCTGGAGGAGGCCGGGGTGATCCGCGGCTACCAGGCGGTCCTGGCCCGGGATGAAGTGGGGCTTGGGCTGACGGTGTTCGTCGGGGTCAAGGTCGAGCGGCACAACGATGCGGAAGCCGAAGCCTTCCGCCAGGCCGTGTTGCAGTTGCCGGAGGTGATCTCGGCATTCCTGGTATCCGGCGAGTCGGACTTCCTGCTGCAAGTGGTGGTGCCCGACCTGCGGGGTTACGACCGCTTTCTTACCGGCCATCTGCTGAAGATCCCGGGGGTCAGCGATATCCGCAGCAATTTCGCGATCCACACCGTGAAGACTCCAGGCCCCTTGCCGCTGGGCCACCTGCCGGGCTGACCTGGCTCGTGGCGAGGGTGCCTGCGCACGCTCGCCACAGTGCAAGCTGCTAGTGCCCGGTCAGGTCCACCAGTAGCGCACCAGGTGGAAGAAGATCGGCGCGGCGAAGCACACCGAGTCCAGGCGGTCGAGCATGCCACCGTGGCCTTCGATCATGTGCCCCCAGTCCTTGACCCCGCGATCGCGCTTGATCGCCGACATCACGATGCCGCCGGCAAAGCCCAGCAGGTTGATCAGCAAGGCGATGAGGAACGACTGCCAGATGCTGAACGGGGTGATCCACCACAGCGCGCCGCCGATCAGCGAGGCCAGCAGGATGCCGCCGACAAAACCCTCGACGGTCTTGGACGGCGACAGGTTGGGGGCGATCTTGCGCTTGCCGAAGAGTTTTCCACAGACGTACTGCAACACGTCCGAAAGCTGCACCACGATCACCAGGTAGGCGATCAGCAACAGGTTGCGGCCCTCGTAGCCGGCGATGTCCAGGGTCAGCAGGGCCGGGACGAAGGATACGCAGAACACCGCGATCATCAGGCCCCACTGGACCTTGGAGGCGCGCTCCAGGAAGTGCGTGCTGTCGCCGCCCAGGGAGGCGAGGATCGGCAGCAGCAGGAACACGTACACCGGGATGAAGATCGAGAACAGCCCGTACCAGTCCGAATAGATCAGCAGGTACTGCAGGGGCAGGGCCAGGTAGAACGCCGCCACCAGCGCCGGGTAATCGCTGCGCCGGGTCGGGGTCAGGGTCAGGAACTCGCGCAGGGCATAGAACGACACGGCATAGAACAGCAGGATCACCGCCGCCGTGCCGAGCCAGAAGGCGATGCCGATCACCAGCACCATCACCCACCAGGCGTTGATCCGCGCGTTGAGGTTGTCGATCACCGGGTTGGGGCTGCCCCGGGTACGCCACTTGAGGATCAATCCGATCAGCGAGGCCAGCACCAGGATGGCGCCAATGCCGCCGAACAACATCAGGGTCTGCTTATCCATTTCAGGCGTGCTCCGGAGCCAGGGCCAGCAGCGCGGCGCGGCTGCGTTCGAGAAAGTCTTCCTTGCTTTCGCCGTCTTCCACCGCCAGGGGCGCGCCAAAGCTGGTGGTGCACAGCAGCGGCAAGGGCAGGAAACGGCCCTTGGGCATGACCCGGTTGAGGTTGGCGATCCACACCGGGATCACCTCCACCTGTGGATAACGCTTGGCCAGGTGATACAGGCCGCTCTTGAACGGCAGCAGACCGTCTTCCAGGTTGCGTGTGCCCTCGGGAAAGATGATCAGCGAATCGCCCTGCTCCAGGGCATCGAGCATCGGCTGCAGGGGATTGTTATCCACAGCCTCCTTGCGCTCGCGGTCGATCAACACGCCGTTGAACACCCGGTTGATGATGTAGCGCCGCACGCCGCTTTTCTGCCAGTAGTCGGCGCCGGCCACGGGGCGGGTCAGGCGTCGCAGTGCCGGCGGCAGCGAGGCCCACAGCAGCACGAAATCGCCGTGGCTGCTGTGGTTGGCGAAGTAGATGCGTTGCACCGCCTGCGGCGCCGAGCCCAGCCACAGGCTGCGGGCGCCGGTGATGCTGCGGGCGGCGGAGGTGATGAGATTGGCAACCAGGGGTTCGAACATGGGCATTCCTTATCCGGCAAAGGCCAGCCAGGGGCTGATCAGGATCACGCTCAACAGCACCAGCACTTGGGTCGCCAGCAGCAGCGCCTGGCGCCGCAGCAGGCCCAGGGCACCCTGGCTGCGTTCGTGCCAGGGCCGTCCGCCGTGCTCGACGGGCTGCAGGCCGAGGCTGCTCAGGGCCTGGTCCAGGGCGCGGGTGCTGTGGTCGAGGGAAACAGCGGCGTCGGCCACCCGCTGGAACAGGTCGGCATCGAAGGCCACCCGCAGTGCCAGGTACTTTTCCACAACCCCCAGGGCCACCAGGGCGAGGCTCAGCAGCAGCCCGGCGAGGGTGACGCTGGCGAGCAGGTACTGGCCCAGGCCATACAGGCCGCCGAGCAGGGTCAGGCCTGTGGATAACTGGTCCAGGGCCTGGCCTCGGCGCAGCAGGCTGGCGACGCTGTACAACTGCATGTCAGTGGTGAGCGTGGGCATGGGCTGGGCTCCTGGCGTTGACCAGGCTTTCCAGGGCCTGGCGATGGGCGGCATGCAGGACGATTTGCGGCCGCGCCCGGCGCAGCTGGACCAGGGCGCTGTCTACCGTGGCCGCGCGTCCGCTGTGCAACAGCCAGGCGGCAATCGCCGTGGCGCTGCGCGAATAACCCAGGGCGCAGCACACCAGTAGCGGGCCGTACTGGCGCTGGCGTTCGATGGCTTGGGCCGCGGCCAGGCACTGGGCCGGGCTCGGCGCGCACAGGTCGAGCAGCGGCAGGTTCTGGTAGGCCGCCAGCGAGCGGCCGTCCAGGGACAGCTCGGCGCACAGGTCGAGCACCGCGGCGAACGGGCTGGCATCCAGTTCGGCCGGCGTCGGCAAGCGTCCCAGCCAGACGTTATCCACAACCGGGTCCGGCTGTGGATGGTTTCTTGTCCACAACCGCGAGTTGATCCACGCCGCTGCCAGGTAAGGCGCCAGCAGCCAGCGGGCGGCGGGGCCCAGGCGGCCATCGGCGCGTTTCTGGAAGCCGGCGGCATCCAGCAAGGCATAGTTCACCGCCACCAGCAGCAGCGCCACCGCCGGCCACAGCAGCCACAGGCCGATGCCGCCCCAGGCCCAGGCCGCCAGGGTGAATGCCGCCGCTCCCAGGGCATAGCGCAGGGCCAGTCGGCGGCGCTGCGGGTCATGGCTGAAGCGGGCGCTGGCCAGCGGGCTGGGACGATCCAGCGGCCACAACCAGACGCACAGCCAGCCGGCCAGGGCGCCTGTGGGTACATCGATGAAGTGGTGTTGATAAGTGGTCAGTACCGAAATCCCGATCAGCGCGAACCAGCCATGCACCAGCCAGCGCCAGGCCCCGTGGATATGCCGCGCATAGCAGACCCACAGCACCACCAGCAGGGCGATGTGCAGGGACGGCGCCTGGTTGAAGGGCTTGTCGAAACCTGCCAGCACCGCGAACAACCAGCCGAACAGCCCGTCCAGTTCCGGCCGGGGGAAGGTGAACCGCAGCGGCCAGAGCAGGAAGCAACTGACGGCGATCACCTGGGCGCTGAGCAGGCGCAGGGCGTGGCGCTTGAGTTCGTCGCGGCTGCGCGGCAGCAGCAATGACAGGCCGTAGAGCAGGTCGATGGACCAGTAGGGGACGATGGTCCAGGCCCAGAACGGCATGTGTCGTTCCCAGTCGAAGACCAGGCTGGCGACGTCGTCGCGCTGCGCAGTGACCCAGGTGGCGAAGCCATAGGTGCCGAAGAACAACGGTGCCAGCAACAGCAGCCAGAGCACCGCGGGTTTGAGCAATCCGGGTTCGCGCGCCGGCAGGGCGCCTGTGGCCATCATTGCACCCGCTGCGCCAGGGATACGCTGAAGATGCCCCATTCATCCACGCGCATCGTCACCTTGCGAAAGCCTGCGGCCTCCACCAGTTGGTCCATCTCTGCCTGGGTCCGGCGGCGCATGACCCAGGCCTGGCCCTCGCGGTGGCTGGTCAGGGCCCGGGCGATCAGCTCCAGCTGCGGGTGCCAGGGCTGGCCGGTGTACACCAGGTAGCCGCCAGGCTCCACGGCGCTGGCCAGCCCGGCCAGGGAGTCGCCCACCATCTGGTTGTCGGCGAACAGCTCGTACAGGCCGGAAACCACCGCCAGGGTCGGCTTGGGGTCCAGGGCGGCGAGATCGTCACGATCGAAGGCGTTGCCTTTGACGAAGCGGGCGATGTCGCCCAGGCCTTTTTCCTGGATCAGGGCGCTGCCGTCGCGCACATTGATGTCGCTGTAGTCGCGCAGCAGGATCGATTCCGGCAACGGCGCAACCCCCTGCAAGGCTTCGAGGATGTAGCGGCCATGGCCGGCGGCGATATCGACGATGCGCACCTCGCTGCCTTGCCCACGCAGCTGTTCCATGGCCAGGCGCAGCAGTTCTTCCACATGCAGCTTGCGCTGGCGAATGCCGCGCCAGCCGATGGAGTTCAGGTAGTTCTGGTCGATCAAGCGGCCCACTGGGGTATGTCCGGTCGGGCGGTTGCGATAGACATAGTCCAGGGTGCTGCCGGAGTCGAAGCCGGTGTCGAACCCCAGCTTGACCCCCGCCGATAACTGGCTGCCCAGGCGCATGCTGGCGCGGGTGGCCCGCCAGTACAGGTCGCGCAGCGAGTTGCGTGGCAGCGGCGCGGCCAGGGCCTCGGATTCGGCGCAGGTGGCGCCCAGGCGGTCGGCGTCCAGCAGGGCAGGGCGCTGCAAAGGAAGGGTGAAGTTGTGCAGGATGAAGCGGCGGATGCTGGCCATGGCCGGGGCGCGTTCCTTTTCGCCCAGGGTGTCGTGGAAGAAGCCGGGAAGGATGTGCTTTTCCTTGCGCAGGCTGCCCAGGCGCTCGAAGAACTGCTCCTGGGGCTTGCGATGCACCACGAAGTCGGACCCGGAGATCAGCAGCTGGGTCGGCACCTGGATCGCCTGGGCATCGGCCACCACCCGGTCTGCCGCCTCATATAGGCCCAGCAGGACATTGACCGAAATCGCCTTGGTGATCAGCGGATCGCTGTCATAGCTCTCGACTCGTTGCGGGTCGTGGCTCAAGAAGCGTGCCTTGACGTAGCTGTTGACGAAGAAGTTGCCGCGAAAGCGCCGCATCAGGGCCAGGCCGGGACGGGCGAACGGTACGTAGAGCTTGACCTTGAAGGCCGGGGAGGCCAGCACCAGGGAGCGGATCCGCGGCGCGTAGTCGTGGACCCAGGTGGCGGCAATCACCGCGCCGACGCTCTGGGCCACCACGGCGATGTTGTCCTCGGCGATCTGGTGGGCGCTGCCCAGGTGGTCGCAGAAGGTCTGCACGTCGCGCACGCTGGTGGCGAAGCTCGGGCTGTCGCCCCGGGCACCCGGCGACTGGCCGTGGCCGCGGGCATCCCAGGCGAAGAAATCGATGTGCGGCAGGTCCAGCTCGTCCACCAGGTGGGCGATGCGCCCGGAGTGCTCGTGGCCGCGGTGGAACAGCATCACCGCCTGGCGCGGCGCGCCAGGAGCCACTTCGGTGGCTGGCCAATGGCGGTAGAACAGTTCGACACCATCATGGGTCCGGAACGTCTGGTGTTGGGCTTCGCGCATAGCCATTTCCTTATGCAGAGGGAGCGTTGTGCTGAACTTCTTCGAGCCCCTGGCGGACCCGGTTGATCAGGGTGTAGACCAGCAAGGCGGCGACCAGCGCCAGGGCGGCGTTTATCCACAGGGCGCCGAGCCAGCCCAGGGCGATGCCGGTGGCCAGCACGCCGAGGACGAAGGCCCGGTCGCTCTTGCCCATGGGGCCGTCATAGCGTCGGGAGGCGCCGACCATTGGCCCCATTACCCCGGCGTACTCGCTGAACAACGCCAGCAGGGTCACCGCCAGCACCAGCGGCAGGCTGACTCCGGGCAGCAGGGCGAAGGGCAGGATCAGGGCGCTGTCGGCCACTACGTCGCAGAGTTCGTTGAGGTAGGCGCCCAGGCGCGACTGCTGGCCGAATTCCCGGGCCAGCATGCCGTCGATGGCGTTGAGCGCCATGCGCAGGATCATCCACACGGGGATCAGGGCGAAGAGCCAGGCGTGGTTGGCGAACACGGCCACCAGCGCGCCCACCAGCAGGGAAACCACCGCGGCCAGCACGGTGACCTGGTTGGCCGTGGTGCCGTTGGCATAGAGGCGTTGCACCAATGGCCGCAGCAGGTTCTGAAAGCGTGGCTTGAGCTGGTAGATCGAAAGCATGATGGGACGTTTCCTTGTCGCACGCGGGAAGCAGGGCTGGATTATTGCCGTAAATGCCGGGGGCCGACATCACAAGTTGTGGCATTTGAGCAAACAGCGATCTTTCGGTTCTACGACGCATGCATTGGATGAAAAGACATGGCGGGCGACAAAAATTTCACCAAAACCGTTATACAGTAACGAGTTGTATCCAAAAATTTCGGCGGTGGGTTTCTTTACAGCGCCGAAGCAGAGCGGCGGGGTGGTATGCAGGTCGATCTTGAGACGCAAAGGGTGGATGTGGCTGGCTTGCCACGCTTCCAGCGCGCGGCGTTCCACGCCGGGCGTCTGCAGCGCTGGGGCGGTGGCCTGCTGGGGTTGGCGGTGTTGGGGCTGGTGGCGGCGCTGTTCGTCGACTTGTTCGCCGCGCTGACCCTCTGGCCGGTGGTGCTGGTGAACCTGTCCTGTGCCTTGCTGGTGGTGGTGGCGGGCCTGCAGTCGGCGTGCTGGGTGAGCCGCTGGCGGGAGGAGGTGCTGGCGCCATCGACGCCGGTGGAGACGCCCGAGGCAACGCCGGCCGGGTTCTTCGCTGCCATCCTGGGCACCCGTGCCCGGCGCCTGTTGCAGCAGATCGGTGCCCCGACCCTGTGGCTCGCTGGCTGGTCGCTGCTGGCCCTGTCTTGCCTGGCGCAGGTCTTCAACCTGGCGCTGCCCGCCACGGCTTTGGGCCTGAGCGCCAGCGTCGTCGCCGTGCTGCTGTTGCTACTGGCCTTCGCCTTGCTGGTGCTGGAGCGCCAGCTGGCCCAGGAGCACCCGAGTGAATGGCCGGAGGCCGGAGCCGTGGCGCAACTGCTGCGGGTGGCCATCCTGTGCTTGCTGGTGGGCGCCTTGTGCTTGTTGTTCGGCAGCGACAGCGCCCTGTGGCCGGTGCGCCTGGCGGTATTGATGGGCCTGTTGCCGGCGTTGGTGGCCGGCGAGTTGCTGCTACGGGCGCTGTTGTCGTTGTTCAGTCCCCAGCGCGAGGCCCTTGAGCCACGGCTGTTGGCCCATAGCTTCGTCGCCGACTTGTTGCGTTGGCCACCGCAACCGCTGCTGAGCCTGCAAAACGAACTGCACAACAGGTTCGGCATCGATCTGCGCCAGGTCTGGGCCTTTGCCTACATGCGCCGGGCGTTCCTGCCGGTACTGGGGCTGATCCTGGCGGTAGGTTGGTTATTGACCGGGGTTCATGAGATTTCGCTGCAAAATCGCGGTATTTACGAGCGTTTTGGCCAGCCGGTAACGGTTTTCGGCCCCGGCCTGCACCTGGGTTTGCCCTGGCCCCTGGGGCGGGTGCTGACGGTGGAAAACGGCGTGGTCCATGAGTTGGCCACCAGCGTGGGCGAAACCCCGCAGCCGATCGAACCGGCGGCGGCGGAAGGGCCGGCACCGGCGATTGCCAATCGCTTGTGGGACGCCAGCCACGTGAATGACAAATCCCAGGTGATCGCCAGTGGCAATGCCCGGCAGCAGAGCTTCCAGATCGTCAACATGGACGTGCGCTTCGTCTACCGCATCGGCCTGGATGATGCCGCGGCGCTGGCAGCGACCTACAACAGCAACGATGTGCCGTCGCTGATCCGCAGTACCGCCAGCCGGGTACTGGTGCACGATTTCGCCTCGCGCACCCTCGATGGCCTGCTGGGCGAAGACCGCACGCGCCTGGCCGAGGATATCGGCCACGCGGTGCAGGCCGATCTGTCCAGGCTCGACAGCGGCGTGGAGATTCTCGCCACCGTGGTCGAGGCCATTCACCCACCGGCTGGCGCAGCCAATGCCTACCACGGTGTACAGGCCGCGCAGATTGGCGCCCAGGCGCTGATTTCCCGGGAGCGCGGGGCCGCGGCTGAACAGACCAACCAGGCGCAATTGCAAGCCAGCGAAGTCAACGACAAGGCGCGGGCCACGGCGCGTGAGATCCAGGCCGAGGCCCAGACGGCTGACTTGCGGTTCGCCGCCGAGCAGAAGGCCTACGCCGGTGCGGGCCAGGCATTCATCCTGGAACAGTACTTCGGCCAACTGATCCAGGGCCTGGGCAAGGCCCAGTTGTTGATTCTCGATCACCGTCTGGGCGCCGACAGTGCGCCAACCCTCGACTTGCGTACCTTCACCTTGCCCGCCGACCCGCTGGCGCCGCGTAAAGCCGCCCAGCCAGGAGCCGCCCATTGAGCCAGTCTTCCCACACCCATTCCCACTCCGACCACGACCATGGGCACGGCCATCACCACCATCACGGGCATCACCACCATCACCATGGCGCGCCAGCGCAGGAAGGGCCCTTTCCCTGGCGGCGCATGGGCTGGGCGGCATTGCTGGTGGCGTTCGCCCTGGCGGCCGCGAGCCTGGTGCAGGTGCGTTCCGGCGAAGCCACGGTGATCACCCGTTTCGGCAACCCGGCCCGGGTCCTGCTGGAGCCGGGGCTGAACTGGCGCTGGCCGGCGCCCTTCGAAGCGGCGATCCCGGTGGACCTGCGCCTGCGGACCACCTCCAGCGGCTTGCAGGACGTGGGTACCCGTGATGGCCTGCGGATCATCGTCCAGGCCTATGTGGCCTGGCGGGTGCAGGGCGACCCGGACAATGTGCAGCGCTTCATGCGGGCGGTGCAGAACCAGCCGGACGAAGCGGCGCGGCAGATTCGCACCTTCGTTGGTTCGGCCCTGGAAACCACCGCCAGCAGCTTCGATCTGGCCGACCTGGTGAACACCGATGCCGGCAAGGTCCGCATTGGCGATTTCGAAAGCCGGCTGCGCCAGCAGATCGACCAGCAATTGCTGTCCACCTACGGCGTGCGAGTGGTGCAGGTGGGTATCGAGCGCTTGACCCTGCCGTCGGTGACCCTCACCGCCACGGTGGATCGCATGCGCGCCGAGCGCGAAACCATCGCCACCGAACGCACGGCCGTGGGCAAGCGTGAAGCGGCGCAGATCCGTTCCGCTGCCGAGCGCGACGCACGCATAGTGCAAGCCGACGCCACGGTGAAGGCGGCAGATATAGAGGCGCAATCCCGGGTCGAAGCGGCGCAGATCTACGGCCGTGCCTACGCCAGTTCTCCGCAGCTGTATAACCTGCTGCGTTCCCTGGACACCTTGGGCACGGTGGTCAATCCGAGCACTCGCCTGATCCTGCGTACCGATGCCGCGCCGTTCCGGGTGTTGGTGGACGGGCCGCCGAACCTGCCGAACAAAGCGTCTGGAACGCAGCCATGAACAGCGTTCCACGTGGAACAAATCAATTGGACAGTCCGTGGATCCAGGCGGGGCGCCTGGCATTCATCGGCCTGTATGTGGTGACAATCCTCGCCGCATTGGCTTGGGCCTTGTCCAACGTTCGCCAGATCGATCCGCAAGACCGCGCCCTGGTCATGCATTTCGGTGCCCTGGCCCGGGTGCAGAATGCCGGGCTGCTGCTGGCCTGGCCCCGGCCGTTCGAGCAGGTGGTGTTGTTGCCGGCCGCCGATCGGGTGCTGGAGCGGCGCATCGAGGGGCTGTTGCGCTCCCAAGCCGCAGTGGAAGGGGACCGGGTAGCGACCCTGGCCACGCCGTTGAACGACACCCTGGCCGGTTCGGGCTACCTGCTCACCGGCGATGCCGGCGTGGTGCAGTTGGACGTCCGGGTGTTTTACAAGGTCAGCGACCCCTATGCCTATGTCTTGCAAGGCGAACATGTGCTGCCGGCCCTGGACCGCCTGGCGACCCGCAGCGCCGTCAGCCTGGCTGCGGCCCGCGACCTGGACACCATCCTGGTGGCGCGTCCGGAGTTGCTCGGCAGCGATCACCAGGCCGCCGAACGCCGTGAGCGGCTGCGTGGCGATCTGCTCCAGGGCATCAACCAGCGCCTGGCCGAGCTGGCCGCCACTGGCCAGGGCATAGGTATCGAAGCGACCCGGGTCGACGTGCAGTCGAGCCTGCCCGAGCCTGCGGTCAACGCCTTCAATGCCGTGCTGACGGCCAGCCAGCAGGCCGACAAGGCTGTGGCCAATGCGCGTACCGAAGCGGAGAAACTCACCCAGAGCGCCAACCAGCAGGCCGATCGCAGCCTGCAAGTGGCTCATGCCCAGGCCAGCGAACGACTGGCCCTGGCCCGGGCGCAGACCGCCACGGTCCAAAGCCTGGCCCAGGAGCAACGCAATGGCAGCGACCCGCAGATGCTGCTGCGCATCTATCGTGAGCGCCTGCCACAGATTCTGCGCCAGGCGGGCTCGGTGACGACGGTCGACCCCAAAGACGATTCCCGCTTGATCATCCAGGGAGCTGAACGATGACCGCTTCTACCCATGCGGCGCCCGCCAGCATGTTGACCAGCGCTGAACAGCGCAGCGCCGCCCGCCAACTGACCCTGGCCATGCTCGCCCTCGGCTTGCTGGGCCTGGGCCTGGCCTGGCGCTGGCTGGCGCCCGAGCAAGTCGGTGTCAGCCAGTTGCTGCTGGGCGTCGCTTCCTTGCTGGTGGCCGTACCGGTGTTGCGTTCGGCCTGGTTCAGCCTGCGCTATCCGAGCCTGCACGGCATCACCGACCAACTGATCGCCCTGGCCATGCTCGGCGCCTGGGCCACGGGCGACCTGCTGACCGCCGCCTTGCTGCCGATCATCATGATCTTCGGCCATGTGCTGGAAGAGCGCAGCGTGATCGGTTCCCAAGAGGCTATCGATGCCCTGGGCCGCCTGACCCGCAGCCAGGCGCGGCAGGTACAGGCCAATGGCAGCGTGCAGGAAGTGGATAACGCCAGCCTCAGGACCGGCGACCTGGTGGAAGTGCGCGCCGGGGACCGGGTGCCTGCCGACGGCGTGGTGGTAGCGGGGCAGGCGAGCCTGGACACCGCGCCGATCACCGGCGAATCGGTGCCACTGGAAGCGAGTGTGGGCATGCAGGTATTCGGGGGCGCGATCAACCTCGATGGCCTGCTGCGCCTGGAAGTGACCCGCACCGGCGAGGAATCGACCCTGGGCAAGGTGATCGCCCTGATGCAGAACGCCGAACGCGCCAAGCCACCGATCACCCGGTTGCTGGAACGCTACGCCGGCAGCTACCTGGTGTTGGTGCTGCTGGCAGCGGTGACCTGGTTCATTACCAATGATGCCCAGGCCATGCTCGCCGTGCTGGTGGCGGCCTGCCCCTGTGCATTGGTGCTATCGGCGCCGGCCACCGCCATTGCCGGGATCGCCGTGGCGGCGCGGCACGGCATCCTGATTCGCAGCTCGGCGTTTCTCGAAGAGCTGGCGGACCTGACGTCCCTGGTGGTGGACAAGACCGGCACCCTGACCTTCGGCACCCTGCGCTTGCAGGCGGTGGACACCCCCCTGGAGGATCGTCGGGCACTGCTCAGCCTTGCCGCCAGCCTCGGCGCGGCCAGCAGTCACCCGGTCAGCCGGGCGCTGGCAGCACTGGTGCCGCCAGAGCAGCAGTGGACCCTTGGGGATATCCATGAGCGCCAGGGCCTGGGCGTGGTCGCGCGCACCGATGAAGGCCAGGCGGCCCTGGGCCGGCCCGAACTGTTCATCCAGCTGGCGATCGACACCAGCCCGGTGCCGGCCCATGACGGGCCAATCGCCGGGTTGGCGCTCAATGGTGAGTTCCTCGGTTGGCTGTTGTTGGCCGACAGCGTCAAGCCTGAAGCGGCCCAGGCCCTGCAAGAACTGCGGGAGTTGGGGTTGGGCCGCCAGTTGTTGCTCACCGGCGACCGGCAAAGCGTGGCGGACAGCCTGGCGCGGGAGGTGGGCATCAGCGATGTCGAGGCCCAGGCTCTGCCCCAGGGCAAGCTCGAGCGTGTGCTGGGAGAGATCGACAAGGGCTTCCGGCCCATGGTGGTCGGTGACGGTATCAACGATTCCCTGGCTCTCAAGGCTGGGGTCGTGGGGGTGGCCATGGGGGCGGGCGGTGCTGATATCGCCCTGGCCTCGGCCGACGTGGTGCTGATCGGCAGCGACTTGCGACGCCTGGGCACCTGCGTGCGCTTGAGCCGTGAATGCCGGCGTACCTTGCAGGCCAACGTGGTCATCGGCTTGGGCTGGACCCTGGCCATCGTCGCCTTCGCCGCATTCGGCTGGCTGGGAGCCGCGGGGGCGATGATCGCCGCCGTGCTGCACAACCTCAGCACCTTGCTGGTGCTGGGCAATGCCGGGCGCTTGCTGCGTTTCCAGGAGCCCCTGGCCAAGTCCTGACCAGGCGGCATTTATTTTTATCCCGGGTGTAACGCCGGGCGCCTTCCTTTCTCTAGTGACATGACGGGGCTGCCCAGGCCGCCCCGGCACCATCCTTGCGATCGACTACTAGAGGAAACCCAAGATGAACATGAAGAAAACCGCTGCCGGCGCCGCCCTGGCTTTCGCTGCCGCCGGCTTGTTCGCCGGCGTCGCCACCCAGGCGATAGCTGCCGATGCCCAGGTGCACTGCTACGGCGTCAACGGTTGCAAAGGCCAGAACGACTGCAAGACCAAGGACCATGCCTGCAAGGGCATGGGCGCCTGCAAGGGCCAGGGCTTCAAGGTCATGACCCAGGCGGCCTGTGACAAGGCCGGCGGCAAGGTCGGCGAGTAAACGGCGATCGAGTGCTGCCGCGGTGGGGACGCCCGCTGCGGCCACTCGGCGAGGAGTTGGCGATGTCCCATGTTTCTTCTTGCCTGGGTTATGGCTTGGGCCTGCGCAGTGCCTATTACCAGCAGATTCTCGATGAGCACCCTGCGGTGGACTGGTTCGAGGTGGTGTCCGAGAACTTCATGGTCCAGGGTGGCAAGGCCCTGTATTACCTGGATGCCATCGCCGAGCGCTACCCCATTGTGATGCACGGGGTGTCGTTGTCCATCGGCGGTCCCCACTCCCTGGACCACGATTACCTGGCGCAGCTCAAGACGCTGGCCGGGCGAGTGCGTCCGGCCTGGATTTCCGACCATCTGTGCTGGAGCCGGGGCAATGCCCATCACCTGCACGACCTGTTGCCGTTGCCCTATACCGAGGAAAGCCTGCACTACGTGGCCGGCCGGGTGCGTGAGGTGCAGGAGGTGCTGGAACGGCCGTTGGTGCTGGAGAACGTCTCCAGTTATGTGCGGGCCGCGAACGACGAATTCAGCGAGTGGCAATTCCTCTCGGCCTTGAGCCAGCTCAGTGGCTGCGAGCTGCTACTGGACGTGAACAATGTCTATGTCAGCTCGCGCAATCATGGTTTCGATCCCTGGCAGTTCATCAAGGGGCTGCCACCCAAGCGAATACGCCAACTGCACCTGGCCGGCCACCAGGACCATGGCGACTACGTGATCGATACCCACGACCAGCCAGTGTGCGACCCGGTCTGGGCGCTGTACCAGCGCACCCTCGAACACCTGGGGCCGGTGGCGACATTGTTGGAGCGTGACGATCAGTTGCCGCCGCTTGAGCAGTTGCTCGCCGAGCTGGGCAAGGCCCGGGAGCTGGGGCAGCAGGCCCTGGCCGGGAGGCAGCGATGCGCCTGAACGATTGGCAACAAGCATTCGAGCGCTATCTGCTGGGCGAGCAGCCAGTGGCCGAGCCAGGGTGGCAGCGCAGCCTGGTGGGCGGGCCGAGCCTGGATGTGGCCAGCGGCCTGGCGATCTACCACCACGCCTATCGAGCCCGACTGCAGGAGGTAATGGACAGCGACTTCCCCAGCATCCGCCACTGGCTCGGCGACCAGCAGTTCGGCGCCCTGGTCGCTGCCTACCTGGAGCGCTCGCCGTCCCGGCATTTCAGTCTGCGCTGGCTGGGGCAGGGGTTCGCCGACTTTCTCCAGGAGCATCTGCCGACCGAGCAGGGCCTGCCCCTGGCTGAGCTGGCGCGCCTGGAATGGGCCTTCACCCTGGCGTTCGATGCCCCCGAGGCGGCGGTGCTGGATGTAGCGGCCATGGCGGCCCTGGCGCCGGGGCAATGGCCCGGCTTGCAATTGCGCCTGGCGCCATGCGTGCAGTGGTTGGCGCTGCGCTACAACAGCCTGGCGCAGTGGCGGGCGGTCAAGGACAGGGTGGATTTCCCCCTGCCTGCTTTACTTGAACAGGAGCAGGTTTGCCTGGTGTGGCGTGCGCAGCGGATCTGCCGTTATCGCACCCTGGCAACTGACGAGGCCTGGGCATTGCGGGGCATGAGCACAGGGCAGTGGAGTTTCGCGGAACTCTGTGCCGAGCTGGCCGTCACTTATGAAGAGGGAGCCCCATTGCAGGCGGTGTCCTGGCTGAAACAGTGGGTCGAGGATGGCTTGGTGCAGCGCAGCTGATCATAGAAAACCGCTATCAGATCGATAGCCTGCTAATTTTCAGGGATGGTCTACCCTCATTCCAGACGTCTGAACAAGGGGGGATTTTCCATGCTCGCGCAACTTCCACCGGCCTTACAGAATCTGCAATTGCCTTTGCGGCTGCGACTTTGGGACGGCCATGAGTTCAACCTCGGGCCCGAGCCCAACGTCACCATCGTGGTCAAGGACCCACAGTTGGTCGCGCAACTCACCCACCCAAGCCTGGATGCGCTGGGGGGCGCGTTCGTCGAGGGCAAGCTGGAGCTGGAGGGCTCCATCAGCGAAGTCATCCGGGTCTGCGACGAACTGAGCCAGGCCCTGCTGGATGACGACGAAGGCGACCAGCCCGTGCGTTCGCTGCACGACAAGGCCACCGATGCCGCCGCCATTTCCTACCATTACGACCTGTCCAACGCCTTCTACCAGCTCTGGCTGGATAGCGACATGGCGTATTCCTGTGCCTACTTCGAGACCGGCAGCGAGACCCTGGAGCAAGCCCAGCAGGCCAAGTTCCGCCACCTGTGTCGCAAGCTGCGGCTGCAACCGGGCGACTACCTGCTGGACGTCGGCTGTGGCTGGGGCGGACTGGCCCGCTATGCCGCCCGCGAGTTTGGCGCCAAGGTCTTCGGCATCACCCTGAGCAAGGAGCAACTGGCCCTGGGCCGCGAGCGGGTCAAGGCCGAGGGCCTGGAAGACCTGGTGGAACTGCAATTGCTGGACTACCGCGACCTGCCCCAGGATGGCCGCTTCGACAAGGTGGTCAGCGTCGGCATGTTCGAGCACGTGGGCCACGCCAACCTGCCGGAATACTGCCGGACCCTGTTCGGCGCCGTGCGCGAAGGCGGCCTGGTGATGAACCACGGGATCACCGCCAAGCACACCGACGGCCGCCCCGTTGGCCGGGGAGCAGGGGACTTCATCGAGCGTTATGTCTTCCCCAACGGCGAGCTGCCGCACCTGTCGTTGATCTCTGCGCAGATCAGCGAGGCCGGGTTGGAAATCGTCGATGTGGAAAGCCTGCGCATGCACTATGCCCGCACCCTGGATCACTGGAGCGAGCGCCTGGAAGACAACCTGGAGGCCGCGGCCAAGCAAGTACCGGAGCAGGCGCTGCGGATCTGGCGGGTGTACCTGGCAGGTTGCGCCTACGCCTTCGCCAAGGGCTGGATCAACCTGCACCAGATCCTTGCGGTGAAAGCCCATGCCGATGGCAGCCATGAACTGCCATGGACCCGCGACGATCTCTACAACCCATAAGGGCCGTCTTCACAGGATCGGGGAAATCAGCCGCGCGACCCGCATGCCCAGTTGTTGCAGGCGGTGGGTCTGGCGGCTTTCTTCCTTGGCCACTTCTCGCGCCCTGGCGAAGTCGGCTTCCAGCATGTCCTGTACCTGGGTGGCGAAGCCTTCGTCCACGGTCAGCAGCATCACTTCGAAATTCAGCCGGAACGAACGGTTATCCAGGTTGGCGCTGCCGATGGCGCTGATCTCGTTGTCGATCAATACCACCTTCTGGTGCAGGAAGCCGGGCTGGTAGCGGAACACCCGCACGCCGGCGCGCACCGCCTCGAAGGCGTACAGGCTGGAAGCGGCATAGACGATGCGGTGATCCGGGCGTGCCGGCAGCAGGATGCGCACATCCACATCGCGCAATACCGCCAGGCGCAGGGCGGCGAACACCGCTTCATCGGGAATGAAATACGGACTGGTGATCCACACCCGTTCGGTGGCGGCGTGGATCGCCTCGACGAAGAACAGCGAGCAGGTTTCGTAGGCGTCGGCCGGGCCGCTGGCCAGCAACTGGCAGAGCACGCCGCCATCGGGGTAGGTGTCCGGCAGGATCAGCGGCGGCAGCTCGCGGGTGGCCCAGAACCAGTCTTCGGCGAACGACTCCTGCAGGCAGGCCACCACCGGGCCGCCGACCTGCACATGGGTATCGCGCCAGGGCGCCAGGGGCGGCTTCAGGCCCAGGTATTCATCGCCTACGTTATGCCCGCCGACGAAACCCAGCATGCCGTCCACCACCACGATCTTGCGATGGTTGCGGAAGTTGACCTGGAAGCGGTTGAGCCAGCCGCTGCGGGTGGCGAAGGCGTGCACCTGGACGCCAGCATCGCGCAGGGTCTGCACGTAGCTGGCCGGTAGCGAGTGACTGCCGATGCGGTCGAACAGCAGGTGGATTGTCACGCCCTCCCGGGCCTTCTCCAGCAGCAGGCGTTGCAGGCGCCGGCCCAGTTCGTCGTCGTGGATGATGAAGAACTGGATCAGCACCGCCTTGTGGGCGCGGCGGATGGCATTGAAGATCGCCTCGAAGGTGGCGTCGCCGTTGACCAGCAACCGCACCTGGTTATTGGCCAGGCAGGGCATGCGCCCCAGCTTGGGCATCGCCCGCAATGCGGCATAGGCCTTGGACGCGCGGGCGGCGAGGGCTTCTTCGACCCAGGGCCGCCAGTTCAGGTCGTTGATGGCCTTGTGCATTTCCACGTTGGCCTGGCGCCGGGCCTGGATGTAGGCATCGAAGGTGCTGCGGCCGAATACTAGGTAGGGAATCAGCGTCAGGTAGGGCATGAACAGCAGCGACAGGGCCCAGGCGATGGCGCCTTGGGCGGTGCGGACCGTGAGCACTGCATGGATTGCGGCGATCAGCCCGAGAAAATGCAGCAGTGCGATGAGATAACCGAAAGGGTGTGGGCCAAAATAATCCATGGGGCAGCCATGCTCCTGAAAATTCGATGCCGGTGTATCCGCTAACAGACCATGATCCAGGGCGAATGTCGCTATTTTCTTGCCCATGCAACGCCGGGCCCTGGCCGAAGTCTAACGGCCACTATTGTCTAGGAGTCATTCGATGAAACTTCGTTTACTGGGTTGGGCCTTGGCTGCGGGATTGGCGCTGCCGGTGGTGGCGCAGGCACAGGTGCTGCAGCCGGGCTTGTGGGAGCTGACCAGCAGCAATATGAAGATCGATGACCAGAACCTGCCGGACCTGTCGTTGATCCTCGGCCAGTTGCAGCAACAGATGACCCCGCAGCAGCGGGCCATGCTGGAAAAGCAGGGCGTGACCATGGGCGGCAAGGGCATTCGCGTTTGCCTGACCCCGGAGCAGGTGAAGTCCGACACCATCCCGCTGCAGGACCCGCAATCGGGTTGCCAGCAGCAAGTCACCGAGCGCAACGGCAACCAGTGGAAGTTTCGCTTCAGCTGTCCCAAGGCCCAGGGCAGTGGCGTGGCGAAGTTCATCAGCGACCGTGAATTCACCACCAACGTGATCGGTACCTTCAACGCCACCGGCATGCAGCAAAAAGGCAGCATGGATACCCGGGCAGTGTGGCTCGGCCAGGATTGCGGCACGGTCAAGCCGCGCGCTTCCTGAGCCGGGGCAGAGCGGCTAGCGGGTGAAGCGCAAGGGCAGGCCCTGGCAATCCTCGTTCAAGCGTCCCTGGTGCCAGGCCAACTGGCCTGAAACCAGGGTAGTACTCACGCTATGCCGCCAGCGCCGGCCACTGAAGGGCGACCAGCCGCAGCGGGCCAGGATCGGTTGCTCGTCCACCGCCTGGCCTGACGGTTCCGGGCGAACCAGCACCAGGTCGGCCCAGTAGCCTTCTCGCAGGTAGCCACGGTCGGGAATGGCGAACAGGTCGGCCACCCGGTGGCTGGTCTTCTCCACCAGGGTGGTCAGCGGCAGCACACCGTCGGCCACCAGTTCCAGCAACGCTGGCAGCGCGTGTTGCACCAGCGGCAGCCCGGCGGGGGCGCGGGTGTAGGGCAGTTGCTTCTGCGCCCAAGTGTGGGGCGCATGGTCGGTGCCGATGACATCCAGGCACTGGCTGTTCAGGGCCTGGCGCAGGGCGTCGCGGTCAGCCTGGGACTTGATCGCCGGGTTGCATTTGATCAGGTGCCCCAGGCGTGAGTAATCCCGGTCATCGAATAACAAGTGATGCACGCAGACTTCGGCGGTGATGCGCTTTTGTGCCAGGGGCCGGTCCTCGAACAGCGCCAGTTCCCGGGCGCTGGTCAGGTGCAGTACATGCAGGCGGGTGCCGTGGCGCCTGGCCAGGGCCACGGCCATGGATGAGGAGCGATAACAGGCATCGGCGTCGCGGATGCGGGGATGGGCGGCGGCGGGAATCTGTTCGCCATACAACTGCTGCCAGCGTTGCTGGCGGACCTGGATGCTCGGCGTGTGTTCACAGTGGGCCAGGAGAATGGTCGGCACCTGGCGGAACAACCGATCCAGGACCTGGGGGTCGTCCACCAGCATGTTGCCGGTGGAAGCGCCCATGAACACCTTGACCCCGGCTACGGTGGTGGGATCGAGGGCGGCGACGATGTCGAGGTTGTCGTTGCTGACCCCGAAGTGAAAACCGTAGTTGGCCACCGAGTGTTTGGCCGCGCGGCGTTGCTTGTCTTCCAGCGCCTCGAGGGTCAGGGTCGCGGGCGAGGTGTTGGGCATGTCCATGAAGCTGGTGATGCCGCCGGCCACCGCCGCCCGTGACTCGCTGTGCAAGCTGCCCTTGTCCGGCGCGCCGGGTTCGCGAAAGTGCACCTGGTCATCGATCATGCCCGGCAGCAGCCACTGGCCCTGGGCGTCGATCTCCAGCTCGGCGCTCAGGTGGTCGAGGCTGCCGATGGTTTCGATGCGACCGTTGTGCACCAGCAGGTCGGCCTCGAACTGTCGCCCCTCGTTCACCAGGCGGGCGTTGCGGATGAGGATTCGGCCCATGTTCAAAACTCGTTCTGCAGGGCCTTGTAGCCACGCACCAGGTCGACGTTGGTACGCGCCACGTCCTCGGAAAACTCCGAGGCGCTGACGCTCACCGGGGGAAACTGCCCGAGGTCGGTCTTGGGCCCGATACGGGTGGTGGAGGGTACGTAGAAACCCTGGGGCAGGTCGCGTCCGTCCACCACCGAGTTGTGCCGTACCACGCTGCCGTCGCCGACCACGCAGTTGAACAGCACGCTGTTGAAGCCGATGAACACCCGATCACCGACCACGCACGGACCATGGACGATGGAGCGGTGGGCGATGGAGCTGTACTGGCCGATGGTCACCGCCGCGCCGGACTTGGAATGGATCACCACGCCGTCCTGGATGTTCGAATTGGCGCCGATGGTGATGGCTTCCATCTGGCCGTCGGCATCCACCTCGTCGGCGCGGATCACGGCATAGGGGCCGACGAAGACGTTTTCGCCGATCACCACCTTGCCGCAGATGATGGCGGTCTTGTCCACATAGGCGGATTCGGCGATCACCGGCAGGTCGCCGGAGGGGTTCTTACGGATCATGGCGCGGGTCCTTCAAGGGAGAACTGATGACTTCCACCGCGCCATCGCGAATGGCGTTGTAGAAACAGTTGGGGCGCCCGGTATGGCAGGCCGGTCCGCTCTGCTGCACCTGCAACAGCACGGCATCGCCGTCGCAATCCAGGCGGGCCTCCACCAGGCGCTGGCGATGCCCGGAACTCTCGCCCTTGCGCCACAGGCAGCGGCGCGAACGCGACCAGTAGCAGACCTGGCCGCTGGCCAGGGTCTCGGTCAGGGCCTGGCGATTCATCCAGGCCAGCATCAGCACGGCGCCGCTGTCGTGGCATTGGGCGATGGCGGCGATCAGGCCATCGGCGTTCCAGGGCAGGGCATCGAGTACCTCGGCCAATGGCCAGCGGCTGCCCCGGGGGTGCAGCTTCCAGGTCCAGCAGCGATAGCGGCGGGTGCTTGATCATGGCCGGCTCAGGGCGTCGTACAGCGTATTGAGGTTGTATTCGAACAGCCCGGTGAAGGTACTGGCCGGGCCGCTGGCCGACAGCGCATCGGAATACAGGGTGCCACCAATATGCGCGCCGCTTTCTGCGGCGATCTGCTTGAGCAGGCGCGCGTCCTTGATGTTTTCCATGAACACCGCCTTGACCCTGGCCGCGCGGATCTGGGTGATCAGCGCGGCGACTTCCGCCGCGGAGGGCTCGCGCTCGGTGGACAGGCCTTGGGGCGCGAGAAACTCGATGCCGTAGGCCTGGCCCAGGTAGCCGAAGGCATCGTGGGAGGTGACGATCCGCCGATTGCCCGGCGGCAGGGCGCCGAGCTTGGCCTTGGCTTCGGCCAGCAGCTGGTAGATGCGCTTGAGGTAGGCCTGGCTGTTGCGTTCGTAGTCGCTGCGATGGGCCGGGTCGGCGGCGATCAGCGCCTTGGTGATGTTGTTCACATACAGTTCGCTGTTGGCCAGGTTGTGCCAGGCGTGAGGGTCGGGGATGTTCTCGCCGTCTTCTTCCAGGCTGCGCGGGATCACGCCACGGCTGGCGGTGATCACGGTGGCCGGGGTAGCGGTACTGGCGACCAGGCGGTCGAGCCAGGGTTCGAAGCCCAGGCCGTTCTTGATGATGAGCCGGGCGCCGAGCAGGGCCTTGGCATCGTCCGGCGTGGGTTCGTAGGTATGGGCGTCTTCGTCGGCCCCCACCAGGTTGCTGATCCGTACGTGCTCGCCACCGACCTCGCGGGTCATGTCGGCGAGAATGCTGAAGCTGGTGACCACGGCAATTTTGTCCGCCGCCTGGGCACTGGATAAGCACAGGGACAGCAGCAGGCTGGACAGCACGAGTAGGGCGCGCATCGGCAAGAACCTCACAGGGATGAAGGCAGGGGCGGGCGGTGCAGCAGGCCGTGGACCGGACCGAACACCACCGACAGCAAGTACCAGCCGCCGGCGATCAACACGATGGCCGGGCCGCTGGGCAGCGAGTAGTGGAACGACAGCAACAGGCCGAGCCACACCGACAGGCAGCCCAGGGCTGCGCTGATCCCGATCAGTGCTGGCAGGCGTCGGCTCCAGAAACGCGCAGCGGCGGCTGGCAGCATCATCAGGCCCACCACCATCAGGGCCCCGATGGCCTGGAAGCCGATCACCAGGTTGAGCACCACCAGGATCAGGAACAATCCATGGGCCAGGGGGCCGAGTCGGCTGACGCTGCGCAGGAACAGCGGATCGAGGGTATCCAGCAGCAGTGGCCTGTAGATCAAGGCCATGGCCAGCAGGCTGACGACCGAGACGATCAACATGCCGTCCAGGGTCGGCCCATCCACTGCCAGGGCTGAGCCGAACAACAGGTGCAGCAGATCCAGGCGCTTTCCGGCCAGCCCGAGAAGCAACACGCCGGCGGCCAGGGAGATCGGGTAGATGGCCGCAATGCTGGCGTCTTCCCGTAGCCCGGTGCGCCGGGTGATCCAGGCCGCCAACCCGGCCATGCCCAATCCCGCGCCAAGCCCACCGAGGGTCAGTGCCGGCAGGCTCAGGCCAGCGAACCAGAAGCCCAGGGCCGCCCCGGGGAGAATGCCGTGGGCCACCGCATCGCCGATCAGGCTCATGCGCCGCAGGATCAGGAACACACCCAGGGGAGCGGTGCTACAGGCCAGGAGCAGGCCGCCGAGCAAAGCTCGGCGCATGAACATGAATTCGTTGAAGGGCTGCCAGAGGTGGCTGATCAGGTGCATCAAGCCACCTGCACGCAGGGGCTGTGGGCGATCAGCTCGTGGCTGTGGGCGAACACACAGCCGCTGTGCTTGAGCAACAGGGCCTGGGGAATATGCTGGCGCACCGCGGGCAGGTCATGGCAGACCACCACCAGGGTGCGACCTTGGGCATGCCAGTTGTGCAGGTGGCGCCAGAGCAGGGCCTGCCCGGACTCGTCGAGGGCGGCATGGGGTTCGTCCAGCAACAGCAAGGGCGCTTCGGTGAGGGTCAACCGGGCCAGCAGCGCACGTTGCAGCTCGCCGCCGGACAGGGCTATCAATGGGCGTTTCTCCAGGCCTTGCAGATGCCAGTCGGCGAGGACCGCGTGCAGTTTTTGGGCGCGGCTGGCGGCGGTTTCACGTTTGCCCCAGAGGCCGGCGATCACCAGTTCCGCCAGGCTGATGGGGAACTGCCGGTCCAGGTGCTGTTGCTGGGGCAGGAAAGCCAGGCCGCCACGGCCGGGCTCGCTACGCTCCACCTTGCCCGAGAGTGGTTTTTGCAGGCCGGCGAAGACTTTCAGCAGGCTGCTCTTGCCCGCGCCGTTGGCGCCGATGATCGCGCTCAGGCTGCCACTTGGCAGGTGCAGATCCAGCGGTGGAGTCAGGGGCTGGCCTGGCGGTCCCCAGCGCAAGGCGTGGCAGCGCAGCATCAGGCCTCCCAGTTCCAGCGGCTTTCGGCCACGGCGTCATGGGCGTGCAGGCTTTCCGCATGGACCACTCGCAGGGTGAAGGCGTTGATTCCGGGAGAGCGACGCAGGGCCAGGTTGAGGCGGCGAGCGGCGTCTTCGCAGAACATCAGGTTCTGTCCGTTGGCCAGGGCAAAGGCCTGCTCGTCGGCCCGTTTGACCGCAGTTTGTACGGCGGTGCCCAGGGCGTTTTCGGCATCGTCGATCACCGCGATCAGCGGTAATTCGTCGACGAAGTTGTCCAGGCGCAGGCGCAGTTCAGCGTGGCTGCGCTGGCTGTGGGGCGTGGCGACGATGCCGTGGGACGAGCCCAGCCAGGCCAGGACTTCGGCATGTTGCAAGGTCTTGTTGGCGAAATCGTCGACGAATTGCTGCTGGATCAGCTGGCGCGCAAGCGCTGCGGAGCAGGGGCACGTTGAGGAATAGGGCACGTCGATTTTTAGTTCCACGTGGAACATCGCATTTTTCAAGCGCGCTTCGATGCTCAGCGAATAGCGTTTCCAGCCGGCCAATGGGCTGACCAAGGCTGGACGCTTGAGCAGCAGGTCCAGGTGAAGGCGCAGGTAGGCGTGTTGCGCCAGGCCTTCATGGCTGTCGAGGAAACGTTGCAGCACCCGGCGCAGCAAGGCCGGGTTCAGGTTCTGCTGCTCCAGCATCTCCAGGGCCAGGTACAGGCGAGACATGTGGATGCCCCGGGCCTCGCCATCGTCGAGGCTGACCCCGGCGTCGGCCAGGGCGGCGGTTCGTTGGCCATCTATCACTACAGGTAAGGCGATGCCACACATGCCGACCCAGTCCAGTGGCAAGGCTTGGCGTGAGGCCTGCGCAGCGATATCCGGCAGAGTCAGCGCGTTCATGAGCAGGTCCGTCGTTGGAAAAGATTCGACATGTTATATTATAACAATACAGTCGATGGAAAGTTTTTCCTCAACGGTCACCCATCCTGCCTTGTGAGTACGGACGCTCCTTTATCCGCGGTAGTCGCCATGCATAGACGTCAATTGCTCAACCTGTTGTTGGCCGGTACGGCCCTGGTGTTCCCCTGGCGTGTCGGGGCCACGCAGATCCTAAGTGCGCGGCTGTGGAACTCCGCCGACAAGCTGCGCCTGGTGCTGGATCTGAGTGGCCCGGTGCACTACAAGACCTTCACCTTGAGCGCTCCCGAGCGGCTGATCGTCGACCTGAGCGGCGCGCGCCTGATTGGTGACTTCAGCCAGTTGGCCCTGGCCAACACGGTGATCCGCTCGATCCGGTCCGGGCACTTCGGCCAGGGCGACACGCGGATCGTCCTCGACTTGAACCAGCCCGTGCAGCTCAACAGCTTCCTGTTGCCGCCCCAGGATGGCCAGGGTCATCGCCTGGTGCTGGACTTGGCCAGCAGCACCCGGGGCGCTCCCGGCATCGCCGCAGCCGCGGTCCCTGCTGCCAAACCCCAGGCCCCGGCGGACCGGCCCCATCCCAAGCGCGACATCATCGTGGTGGTGGACCCCGGGCATGGTGGCAAGGACCCGGGAGCCGTGGGCGCCAGGGGCGAGCGCGAGAAGGACGTCGTGCTGTCCATCGCCCAACTGCTGGCCAAGCGGCTCAAGCGCGAGAAGGGTTTCGACGTGAAGCTGGTGCGCAATGACGACTTCTTCGTGCCCCTGCGCAAGCGGGTGGAGATCGCTCGCAAGCACAAGGCCGACATGTTCATTTCGGTGCATGCCGATGCCGCGCCGCGCCTGACCGCTTCCGGGGCCTCGGTGTTCGCCCTGTCCGAAGGCGGGGCGACGTCGGCCACCGCGCGTTTCATGGCCCAGCGGGAAAACGGCGTCGACCTGCTAGGGGCCAGCAGCTTGCTCAATCTCAAGGACAAGGACCCGATGCTGGCGGGGGTGATCCTGGATATGTCGATGAATGCCACCATCGCCGCCAGCCTGCAGTTGGGCAGCACCGTGCTGGACAGCCTGTCGGGGATTACCAGTCTGCACCAGAAGCGCGTGGAGCAGGCTGGGTTCGCGGTGCTCAAGTCTCCGGATGTGCCCTCGATCCTGGTGGAGACCGGTTTCATCTCCAACAGCCGCGACAGCCAGCGCCTGGTGACCGCGCGGCACCAGCAGGCGATCGCCGATGGCCTGTTCCAGGGCTTGCAGCGTTATTTCGAGAAGAATCCGCCGGTCAACAGCTACATGGCCTGGCTCCAGGAAACCAGGAGCAACCAGGCCTAGGGCGTTCTCAGCAGCCCATGATGCGGCTGCAGGTGAATTGCCCACGGCTGCCGCCGGAACTGGAGAACCGGTTGCGCGTGGTCCAGCCCACGCGCTGGCTGTAGCCCACCCAGGCTTCGCCGTCGGAGGCCAGGCCGGTGAAGAAGGTCAGCTGGCCGTAGCGGCTGCTGGTCTGGGCCCAGTAGCGCTTGCCGATCACTTCGAAGCCCCGCAGGTAAAGGGTGTTGCCGGCGGTGGCGACGCTATAGGCGTTGCCCAGCGGATCGACGCAGGCCAGCAGGTTGGCGCTGCGGGTGCAGTTGGCCAGGCTGTCGGGGACGGCGGCTGCGGCGTGGCCGGTGAGCAGCAAGCCGCAAAGCAGGGCAGGCAGGAATGGGCGCATGGCGATTCTCAAGGCGGCAGGAGGGCAGCATCGCGCCCTTCGTCATGTCGGACAAGAGAGGGTTGGCGAATCTGCATTGTTATAATATAACATAAAAACAAGCCCAACCCGTGACCCGTCATGACTGAACAAGACCTGCTCGCCCAGCCCGATACGCATTACATGAACGAAGCCCAGCAAGGCTTCTTCCGCGAACTGCTGCTGGCACAGCGCAATGAATTGCAGGAGCGCATCTGCGGCGAATTCGACCTGCTGCGCGAGCAGGAGGTCCACAGCGACCCGGCGGATATCGGCAGCGCCGAGGAACAGCATCAATGGCAACTGCGCCTGCTGGAGCGGGAAAAGAAGCTGCTGGACAAGATCGATGAAGCCCTGGAGCGCCTGGCCCGTGGCGAATACGGCTGGTGTCGCGATACCGGCGAGCCCATCGGCCTGAAGCGCTTGCTGCTGCGGCCCACCGCCACCTTGTGCATCGAAGCCAAAGAACGCCAAGAGCTGCGCGAACGCCATCAACGGGCGCTTTGAGCCAGCCGCGAACCTGATGAGGAACCACCCATGACCGAACGTCTTCCCGTTACCGTGCTGTCCGGCTTTCTCGGCGCCGGCAAAAGTACCTTGCTCAATCATGTGCTGCGCAACCGCGACAACCTGCGGGTGGCGGTGATCGTCAACGACATGAGTGAAATCAACATCGACGGCAGCGAAGTGCAGCGTGATGTCAGCCTCAATCGCGCCGAAGAAAAACTGGTGGAGATGAGCAACGGCTGCATCTGCTGCACCCTGCGCGAAGATCTGCTGGAAGAGGTGGGCAAGCTGGCCCGCGACGGCCGCTTCGACTACCTGCTGATCGAATCCACCGGTATTTCCGAACCGTTGCCGGTGGCGGAAACCTTCACCTTCCGCGATGAGTCCGGCCAGAGCCTGGCGGACATCGCGCGGCTCGACACCATGGTCACCGTGGTCGACGGCATGAACTTCCTGGTGGATTACCAGGCCGCGCACAGCCTGGCCTCGCGAGGGGAAACCCTGGGCGAGGAAGATGAGCGCTCGATCACCGACCTGCTGATCGAGCAGGTGGAATTCGCCGATGTGATCCTGGTCAGCAAGATCGACCTGATCAGCAGCCAAGAGCGCCAGGAACTGCTGGCGATCCTGGCAAGGCTCAATGCCCAGGCGGAGATCATCCCCATGGTCATGGGCCAGGTACCGCTGGCGAAGATCCTCAATACCGGCCGCTTCGACTTCGAGCGAGCGGCCCAGGCGCCGGGCTGGTTGCAGGAACTGCGTGGCGAACACGTGCCGGAAACCGAGGAATACGGTATCGCCTCCACTGCCTACCGGGCCCGGCGACCGTTTCATCCGCAGCGCTTCTTCGATTTCATCGACCGGCCCTGGCGCAACGGCAAGTTGCTGCGTTCCAAGGGCTTCTTCTGGCTCGCCAGCAAATACCAGGAGGCGGGCAGCTGGTCCCAGGCCGGCGGCCTGATGCGCCATGGCTTCGCCGGCCGTTGGTGGCGCTTCGTGCCCAAGCAGCACTGGCCCCAGGACGAGGAAAGCACGGCGGCGATCATGTCCAACTGGACTGCCGCCACCGGCGACTGCCGCCAGGAGCTGGTGTTCATCGGCCAGAACATCGACTTTGCCCAACTCACCGCCGAGCTGGACCAATGCCTGCTGGATGACGGGGAAATGGCCCTGGGCGTCGAGGCCTGGAGCTTGCTGGCCGACCCGTTTGGCCCCTGGCATGACGAGGAGGCCGCCTGATGCTGGCCTTGGGTACGCCACTGACGCCGTTGGCCAGGCGTCCAGCGGCCTGGTCCCTGCTGGCCGGACGAGCGCGGGCGGCCCGGCGTGCGGCGATCGGCTCGACCCCGGCGGTGCTGGCCGAAGTGCTCGCCGATGAGATCAACCTCGGGCTCTGGCAGCGCCAGTTGCCGGCGCATATCGCGGATTTCGGCGAACTGCTGCTGTCGTTGAACGAGCCGCTGGCCCAGTCCCTGAGCCTGGAATTAGCCGACGAGGACGCGGTGCCGAATTTGCGCGGATTGGCGTCAGAGTTCAGCGATTTGCAGGGATATGACGGCTTCATCGCCGATGTTTTCTGGCTGGTCAGCGCTTTTTCCTGCCTGCTGGGCGCCCGCCGGGTGGGTTTGCGCTTGCGCGTGCTGGACAAGGCCATGTGCCCGCGTTTCCACGTCGATCATGTGCCGATGCGCCTGATCACCACCTATGCCGGTATCGGTAGCCAATGGCTGCGCGAAGGCGCAATGGATCGCCGACAACTGGGCCAGCCCGAGGCTGAGCCCCGGGATCCGGCGCTGATCCAGCAGATCGCCAGCGGCGCGGTCGCGCTGTTCAAGGGTGAGAAATGGCACGGCAACGAAGGCTTCGGCCTGATTCACCGCTCCCCGCAGCCTGCGCCCGGCGAGCGCCGGTTGATCCTGACCCTGGACTGGCTGGGCTGACAGGCCGCCGCCGCAGGTTGCGCAAGCTTCTGCGCCGGGGCTATCCCGGGCCCCAGGTAGCGCTTGTGCGCAGAAGGCTACGGGCGAGCGGATTTTCGCCAGGGCCGGGAAGGGCGTAGCATCGTTTCACGGCTTTTTCGGATTTCCCCCCATGCTGCAGAACATCCCCACCCACGTGATTGCCGGGCCCCTGGGCGCCGGCAAGACCAGCCTGATTCGCCAACTGCTGGACCAGCGGCCGGCCAACGAGCGCTGGGCGATATTGATCAATGAGTTCGGCCAGATCGGGTTGGATGCAGCTTTGCTCAGCCGCGACGAAGACGGCATCGCCTTTGGTGAGGTGGCCGGTGGCTGCCTGTGTTGTGTCAGCGGCGCGCCGTTCCAGGTCGGATTGGGGCGTCTGCTGCGCAAGGCACGGCCCGA
The DNA here is from genome assembly GCF_014230245.1 of Pseudomonas sp. MSSRFD41. NCBI lineage: Bacteria > Pseudomonadati > Pseudomonadota > Gammaproteobacteria > Pseudomonadales > Pseudomonadaceae > Pseudomonas > Pseudomonas sp. MSSRFD41. The sequence goes on from NZ_JACKZK010000001.1 coordinate 185,928, forward strand.
TCGGCTGTTCATCGAGCCCTCCGGTCTTGGCCATCCGGTGCAACTGCTCAAGCAGCTGGCGCAGGCGCCCTGGCAAGGCGTGCTGGCTTTGCAGCCATGCGTGCTGGTGCTCGACGCCCAGGCCCTGGCTGCGGGCCAGCCGTTGCCGGCGGCGCAGTCCGAAGCGCTGCCCGAAGCAGGCCTGCTGGTGTTGAACAAGGATGAACTGCTCAGCGCCGACGATCGGCTGCGGGTGCTGGAGTTGCTGCCCGGGCGGCCGCTGTTCTGGACACGCCACGCGGCGTTGCCGCTGGCCGAGCTGCCGGGGCTGAGCGCCGCTGCCCAGGCGGCCCTGGAGCCGCCCGAGCTGCCCCATGGCCTGGCGCAACTACCGGCTGTGTGGAGCGATCCGTCGCAGCCGATCTGCCTCAGCCAAGCCCAGGAGGAGGGGTGGAGCATCGGTTGGCGCTGGCACCCGGGGCAGCGGTTCGACCTGGCGCGGATCGATCACTGGCTACAGAACCTCGATTGGCGTCGGGCCAAGCTGGTGATCCATAGCGCCGAGGGTTGGCGTTCGGGCAATGGCCTGGACAACTCGCCATTCAATTGGCTGCCCAGCGAGTGGCGGCGGGATTCGCGCCTGGAGCTGATCTTCGCAGAACCTCAGGATGTGGCAGCGCTGCAAGCCAGCCTGGCACAGTGCCGCCTGTAGCGGCGGGAGCGGGGGTTGTTCAAGAAGTGATCAGTTACGCTTGCGATGTTCTTCGCGCCACTGGCTCAGTTCGATGATCTCGGCGCTGGGCAGTGGCTCCTTGACCTCAAAGGGATAGGGCGCCAGCTCGATATGCGCGCTATGGGCGCCGAATTGGGTGATGGTCCCCGAATGGCGGGTCTCGCCGGTCACCGTGAACTCGAAATTGTAGATCCGCGCCAGGCGCCGGCGGCCCTTGGCATCCTTGACTAAGCCGATGCGCTTGAGGGCCACGTTGCCGTCCAGCAGCTCGATATCGAGCCGGGCGCAATGCTGCTTGACCCGCTCCAGCGCCCGCTCGCGCAGGCCGTGGTTGTGCCACAACCAGGCAGCGCCGGTTGCCAGCAACATCAAGACAAAGATGTTTCCAAGGGTCAGCATGAAGGTGTGCTCCAACGAAGTGACATCAGCTTAACTGCGTCTCCGGTCTGTCGTACAGGTTGCGTTTAGTCGCATACTGCGCGGCTTGAATTCTCCCGGTTCTATGGAAAATCCTGCATGAAACGTACGCCCCACCTGCTTGCGATCCAGTCCCATGTGGTCTTCGGCCACGCCGGTAACAGCGCTGCGGTATTTCCCATGCAGCGGGTTGGGGTGAATGTCTGGCCCTTGAACACGGTGCAGTTTTCCAACCACACCCAGTATGGCCAATGGGCCGGGGAAGTGCTGGCGCCCAGGCAGATTCCCGAGTTGGTTGAGGGCATCGCCGCCATCGGCGAGCTGGGCAACTGCGACGCGATCCTCTCCGGCTACCTGGGCAGCGCGGCCCAGGGCCGGGCGATCCTCGGCGGCGTGGCGCGGATCAAGGCGATCAATCCCAAGGCCTTGTACCTGTGCGACCCGGTGATGGGCCATCCGGAGAAGGGCTGCATCGTGCCGGAGGAAGTCAGCGACTTCCTGCTCGACGAGGCGGCGGCCATGGCGGATTTCCTTTGCCCCAACCAGCTGGAACTGGACAGCTTCTGCGGGCGCAAGCCGCAATCGTTGTTCGATTGCCTGGCCATGGCCCGCTCGCTGCTGGAAAGGGGCCCCAAGGCGGTCCTGGTCAAGCACCTGGACTATCCCGGCAAGCTGGCCGACGGCTTCGAGATGCTGCTGGTGACCGCCGACGGCAGCTGGCACCTGCGGCGTCCGCTGCTGGCCTTCCCGCGTCAGCCGGTGGGGGTGGGCGACTTGACTTCGGGCCTGTTCCTGGCCCGGGTGCTGCTGGGCGACAGCCTGGTGGCGGCATTCGAGTTCACCGCCGCGGCTGTGCATGAGGTGCTGCTGGAAACCCAGGCCTGCGCCAGCTACGAGCTGGAGCTGGTACGCGCCCAGGATCGTATCGCCCATCCCCGGGTACGTTTCGAGGCCGTGCCGATCGGCATCTGAGCGGCACTTGCCTCAGGCTTGCTCGGAGAACTGCACCGTCGGCGCCGGTTGCCGAAAGCCCCGGGTATGTGCGGCCAGGTAACCCAGGCCCAGGGCGAACCAGGCCAGGCCGATGCCCAGGGTCAGGGCCGAGAGGCTGGTCCAGAGCCAGGCGATCAGGCCAAAGCCGATCAACGGCAACAGGCCGTAGCGCAGCAGGTGCCCGGCGCTGCGTGGCTGGCCCTGGCCCAGGTGGCTCTTGATCACCGCCAGGTTGACCACGGAAAACGCCACCAGCGCGCCGAAGCTGATCATCGACGCCAGGGTGGTCAGGTCGATCACCACTGCCAGCAGCGATACCAGAGAAATCAGCACAATCGCCGTCACCGGCGTCTTGTAGCGCTGCGAGAGAGTGCCGAACACCCGTGGCGGCAGGATGCCGTCGCGGCCCATGCTGAACAGGATGCGCGAGACCGAAGCCTGGGACGCCAGCGCCGAGCCCGCTGCACCCGCCACGTAGGTGGCGGTGAAGAACATTTCCAGGAAGCGTCCGCCGGTGCGCAGCATGACTTCGCTGGCGGCCGAGTCGGCGTTGTCGAAACGGCTGCCGGGGAATGCCAGCTGGCTGGCCATGGCCAGCAGGATGAACAGCAGGCCGGCGCCCAGGGTGGTGATGAGGATGGCCCGGGGGATGTCCCGGCGCGGGTCGCGGGTTTCCTCGGCCAGGGTCGACACCGCGTCGAAGCCCAGGAACGACAGGCACAGCACCGCCGCTCCCGCCATCAATGGCAACAGCCCGGGCTGGCTGCCATCGCCGTTCCACGGAGCGACGAGGTCCAGCTCCGGGGCACCGGCCAACTGGCGCACCACCAGGGCCAGGAACACCACGACGAATACCAGCTGGGCGCAGACGATCAGGTTGCTCATGCTCGACACCGAGCCGATGCCCCGGATGTTCAACAGGGTCACCAGGGCGATGGTCGCCACCACGAACACCCAGGCGGGCACGGCGGGAAAGGCCAGGTTGAGAAACAAGCCGATCACCAGGTAATTGATCATCGGCAGGAACAGGTAGTCGAGCAGCAGCGACCAGCCGGCAAGAAAGCCGATCCCCGGGCCGAAGCTCAAGCTGGCATAGGAGTAGGCCGAACCGGCAATTGGATATTTCTTGACCATCACGCTGTAGGAGCGGGCGGTGAAGAGCATCGCCAGGAGAGTGATCACGTAGGCGGCCGCGGTACGCCCGCCGGTCATCTGGGTGACCACGCCGTAGGTGGTGAAGACGGTGAGCGGCACCATGTACACCAGGCCGAAGAACACCAGGGCCGGCAAGCCGAGGATGCGCCGTAGCGCGGTGCCCTGGGCACTGTGGGTGAAGTCGCCGAGGCTGTTGGTGGACGGCAGGGACGGACTGCTGGGCAGGGGATTGGCGCTGGGCATTGTTATTGTTCTCGCGCGTTCGTTGGCTCGAAGGCTCCCGGGACAGGGAGTGCGTTTGTGCCTTGCCCGATGATTCTGGCAGCGCTATCGGGCCGGTATAACCCTCTAAGTGGTCAAAAAGGGATCGATATGGCCATTCGGGATGACCGTATATACGGCCTTGGGGAGGTGGGGGCTGGAGCGAGGGAGGGGAGCGCTGGCGGCTCGGGGGCAGGGGGACCGTCCGTGGTCCGGCGGGATCAGCGTTTGGCAATCATGGGCCGTCGGCCTTGATCTCCTGGTAGCGCTTTTCCAGTTCCTGGCGGATCTGCCGGCGCTGCTGGGCCTGGATGTAGCGGCGCTTGCCGTCGGCGGTCTGCGGTTGCAGCGGTGGAACCGGAGCCGGTTTGCGCTGATCGTCCATCGCCACCATGGTGAAGAAACAACTGTTGGTATGGCGCACCGAGCGCTCCTGGATATTCTCGGTCACCACCTTGATGCCCACCTCCATGGAGGTGTTGCCGGTGTAGTTGACCGAGGCCAGGAAAGTCACCAGCTCGCCGACATGCACCGGCTCGCGGAAGATCACCTGGTCCACCGAGAGGGTCACCACGTAGCGGCCGGCATAGCGGCTGGCGCAGGCGTAGGCGACTTCGTCGAGGTACTTGAGCAGGGTGCCGCCGTGGACATTGCCAGAGAAGTTGGCCATGTCGGGGGTCATCAATACTGTCATCGACAGTTGGGCGTTTCCGGGTTCCATAGCACGCTCACGGGTTCAGGGCAGGGGTTGCTGGAGCACCTCTCTCGGGCGCTTGCTCCAAAGGGATTTCAAGCCATCGATAACGGGACGCCGGTCTGTGCTGCGCCGTCACGCTCCGGTGGATCTGTTTCCATATATTGCATCGCCTTCTGGCTGGAAGTTGCAGTGTTACCCTGCAAAACACCCGTTCCAGGGGTTTTTCATCGCTCTTGCAGAGCATTTTCTTTCGACCGTTCGGACCTTTCTTTTTCAGGGATCACTGACAAGGCAGCGACTGACGCCAGCGCAGGCGGCTTTTCAAACGCTCTCCCCGAGGATGGCCCCCGTCCAACATTCAAGGAGAACCTAGGTCATGCATGCCATCAGTTTCATTCAGGACCTGGCCGTGATCATGCTGGTCGCGGGTGTGGTGACCGTTCTCTTCCATCGATTCAAGCAGCCGGTGGTGCTGGGCTATATCGCCGCGGGCTTCATCATCGGGCCCCATACCCCGCCTTTCGGGCTGATCCACGACGAGCAGACCATCAAGACCCTGGCCGAGCTCGGGGTGATCTTCCTGATGTTCTGCCTGGGGCTGGAATTCAGCCTGCGCAAGCTGTTCAAGGTGGGCGCCACGGCGTTCATCGCGGCGTTCCTGGAAATCGTCCTGATGATCTGGATCGGCTACGAGATCGGCCGCTGGTTCGACTGGAGCACCATGGATTCGCTGTTCCTCGGGGCGATCCTGGCCATCTCTTCCACCACCATCATCGTCAAGGCGCTCAACGACCTGAAGATGAAGAACGAACGCTTCGCCCAGCTGATCTTCGGCGTGCTGATCGTCGAGGACATCCTGGGTATCGGCATCATCGCCCTGCTGTCGAGCATCGCGGTCAGCGGCACGGTGAGTTCCGGCGAGGTGTTCTCCACGGTGGGCAAGCTCTCGCTGTTCATGGTGGTGGCGCTGGTGATCGGCATCCTGCTGGTGCCGCGCCTGCTGGCCTACGTGGCCAAGTTCGACAGCAACGAGATGCTGCTGATCACCGTGCTGGGCCTGTGCTTCGGATTCTGCCTGCTGGTGGTACGCCTGGAATACAGCATGGTGCTGGGGGCGTTCCTGATCGGCGCGATCATGGCCGAGTCCCGTCAGTTGCTGAAGATAGAACGCTTGATCGAACCGGTTCGCGACCTGTTCAGCGCGATTTTCTTCGTAGCCATCGGCCTGATGATCGATCCGCAGATTCTCCTCCAGTACGCCTGGCCAATCGCGGTGATCACCGTGGCGGTGGTATTGGGCAAGATGCTGTCCTGCGGCATGGGCGCCTTCATCGCGGGTAACGATGGCCGTACGTCGTTGCGAGTAGGGATGGGGCTGTCACAGATTGGCGAGTTTTCATTCATCATCGCCGCCCTTGGCATGACCTTGCAGGTCACCAGCGACTTCCTCTATCCCGTGGCGGTGGCGGTTTCGGCCATTACCACCCTGCTCACCCCCTACCTGATCAAGGCCGCCGACCCGCTGTCGTTGAAGCTATCGGCGGTGCTGCCCAAGCGACTGAGCCGGGTGCTGGGAATGTACGGCGAATGGTTGCGCAGTATTCAGCCCCAGGGTGAGGGCGCGCTGTTGGCGTCGATGATCCGCAAGATCCTGCTGCAGGTAGGGGTCAACCTGGCGCTGGTGGTGGCAATCTTCTTTTCGGGCAGTTACTTCTCCAGGCGCATCGGCACTTACCTGCAGGACTGGATCAGTGATCCGGGCTGGCAGAAGGCGCTGATCTGGGGGGGCGCGCTGCTGCTGTCGCTGCCGTTCCTGATCGCCGCCTATCGCAAGCTCAAGGCGCTATCGATGCTGCTGGCGGAGATGGGGGTGAAGGCGGAAATGGCCGGGCGGCATACCCAGCGGGTGCGGCGGGTGATCGCCGAGGTGATCCCGGTCTTGTCGTTGCTGGTGATCTTCCTGCTGTTGTCGGCGTTGTCGGCGAGCATCCTGCCGACCCTGGAGCTGCTGGTCCTGGTGGCGATCGTGGCGGCGGCGGTGGCGGCGCTGCTGTGGCGCTGGTTCATCCGCGTGCATACACGGATGCAGGTAGCGTTGATCGAGACCTTCGACCAGAGCAAGGATGGTGGCGGGCATTGACCCTGCCTCTCGCCAGCAGGGCGCTGGCGAGGGACCCCGCACCGCGACCGGGCTGGTCACGGCGTCATGGTTTCAGCTTTCCAGCCAGACGTCCCGCGCCCAGTGCCACACCGATTCCCAGGAATCCTCGGTGATCAGCTCTTCCTCGCCGGACCAGAGCACCACGGTGCCGTCTTCTTCCACGCAATAGTAATCGTCGCCGTCCTGGCAGATCGGGATCAGGTCCCGAGGCACGCCCATGTCCCAGGCGTTCGCCGCCACGTCGGGCAGGTAAGTGTGCGATTGCGGATCGGTGACGGTGACCGGCTCCAGGCTGCCGTAGACCACATCGCTGACCGTCAACAGGAACTCTTTGAAGACGAACGGGATATTGATGAACAGCTGTTCCTCGATTTCCACCAGCAGGTCTTCGTCCGGCAGCTCCAGGGGCACGGGCACCGGTTCGTTGGCTTCTCGGAGTTGTTCGATGACTTCTTCCACGGCCTGGGTCCTCTTAGCTCTATGGCGCGGTTGGTTGACGGCGGTTTATACAGTAGCTCGCGATAAGTGCAATCGGGAAATGCAAAACCCCGACCTGAGTCGGGGTTTTGCATTACAGCTATGACAGCAGGATGAATCAGCCGTTCTGGCGGATACCTGCCACCAGCCAAGGCTGGTTGTCGCCCTGGGCGCGTTCCATGTTCCAGCTTTCGCTGAACGCTTCGCCCTGGTCGAAGCGCGAAGTCTTCGAGACACCGCTGAAGGTCAGGGTGGCGATGGTCTTGTCGGCACGGTCGTCCACGCCTTCGAGCTGCACTTGCAGGTTGTCGATGTAGGTCGACTGGAAGCCGTCGCCCAGGTCGGCGCGCTCCTGCTTGAGGAATTGCAGCATCTGCGGGGTCACGAACTCGGCGATCTTGTCCATTTCATTGGCGTCCCAGTGTTGCTGCAGGGACTGGAAGTGGTTGCGCGCGGCTTCGACGAAGCGTTCTTCGTTGAACCAGGCTGGAGCGTTGATCACCGGACGGGCAGCCGGAGCCGCCGAACCGCCGAAGATCGAACCGCCGGCAGGCGCCTGGGGCTGGAAGGCTTCGCGCTGCATCGGCGCATGGCCAGCCGGGGCGAATTGCTCCTGCTGCTTGCGACGACGAGCGGCGATGAAGCGGAAGATCACGAACGCGATGACCGCCATGATCAGGATGTCGAAGATCTGCATGCCCTGGAAGCCGCCGCCCATGAACATGGAGGCCAGCAGGCCGCCGGCGGCGATGCCGGCCAGAGGGCCGAGCCAGCGCGAAGCACCGCCAGCCTTGGCTGCGGCGCCCGCGGCACCGGCTGCGCCAGCGGTGGCTGCAGCGGCAGGGGCGCCCGGTGCGCTGGGAGCCGCCTGGCGAGCCTGGTGGGTCGGGGCAGCGCCGGCGCTTTTGCCGCCGCCGAAGCGCTTGGCGTTGGCGTCGAGGCTCATCGTCAGGCCGATGCACAACGCCATGGCGATGCTAAGAAAACGTTTCATAAAGGGGATTCCCATTTGTGGATGTCACGCGCGCCATATTGCACAGGTGACGTGTCAGTGGCGAGCGGCATAATGTTTCGGGCTTTTGCCTGGCCAACCCGCTCCGGTCTGGCTTGGAATCATGCTCGCCGATATGGATTTGTCCGTCCGAGGGCGGTCCGGTTCCATCCCGCGGTCGTTCAGCGACGCACCGCCAGCAGCACCACGCCGGCGGTGATCAGGCCGATGGCGCTCCACTGCCGCAGATCGAGCTTCTCTCCCAGCAGGGCCACGCCGATGATCGCGACGATCACCACGCTGAGCTTGTCCACCGGCGCCACCAGCGAGGCGGGGCCCAGTTTCAGGGCGCGGTAATAGCACAGCCAGGAAGCTCCGGTGGCCAGCCCGGACAGCAGCAGGAACAGGTAGCTCTTGGCAGAAATCGATTCCAGGGACTGATATTGGCCCGTTGCGTACAAAATCAAGGCCAGGCTCACCAGCACCACCCCGGTGCGCAACAGGGTGGCGAAGTCGGAATTGACGTTCTCGATGCCGATTTTGCCGAAGATCGCCGTCAATGCAGCGAAAACGGCCGACAGCAGGGCCCAGAAGGTCCACGATGAAAAAAAGCCTGAACCCATGCTCGTGCTTCCTTTATTGCGGTATGGGCCCGGCGTGTCGATGAAGGGGCAGGGTGCGCCTTCACCGGCATGCTGGCTCTTGCCGGGAGATTAGATGGCTTCCAGCTTGGCGTAGCCCAGCATCAGCCACTTGCTGCCTTCGCTGAAGTTCACCTGGACCCGTGCCTGGGCCCCGGAGCCTTCGAAGTTGAGGATCACCCCGTCGCCGAACACCGCGTGGCGTACCGCCTGGCCCAGGCTCAGGCCGGTTTCCGGGATCGCGCTGCCGCTGAACAGGCTGCTGGTGCTCTGGGACTGGCCGCCGCCGAAAGGCCGGCTGACGCTGTTGGACAGGCGCACTTCCTGGATCAGGCCCTTGGGCACTTCGCGTACGAAACGCGAGACCTTGTTGTAGGTCTCGCTGCCGTACAAGCGCCGGGTCTCGGCATAGGTCATGACCAGGTTCTGCATGGCCCGGGTGATGCCGACGTAGGCCAGGCGGCGTTCTTCCTCGAGGCGGCCGGGCTCTTCCAGGCTCATCTTGTGGGGGAACAGGCCTTCTTCCATGCCCACCAGGAACACATAGGGAAATTCCAGGCCCTTGGCGCTGTGCAGGGTCATCAGCTGGATGCTGTCTTCGTGTTCGTCCGCCTGGGCGTCGCCGGCCTCCAGGGAGGCATGGCCGAGGAAGGCCGCCAGGGGCGTCAGATCCTCGTCTTCCTCGGTGTTCTCGAAGTTGCGCGCGGCGCTGACCAGCTCCTCGAGGTTTTCTACCCGGGCCTGGCCTTTCTCGCCCTTTTCCGCCTCGTGGTAGGCGATCAGCCCCGACTGCTCGATCACCGTCTGGGTCATCAGGTGCAGGGGCATGTCCAGGGTCTTGGCCGCCAGGTTCTCTATCAACTCCATGAAGGCGCCCAGGGCGCCGGCCGCACGCCCGGTCAGGCCCTTGTTGGCCACCAGCTGGCGCATGGCTTCCCACATCGATACATGGCTGTGGCGGGCGTGTTCGCGGATCGCCTCGACGGTCTTCTCGCCGATGCCCCGGGCCGGTACGTTGATCACCCGCTCCAGGGCCGCGTCGTTGCCCCGGCCTTCCAGCAAGCGCAGGTAGGCCATGGCGTTCTTGATCTCGGCGCGCTCGAAGAAGCGCTGGCCGCCGTAGATGCGGTACGGGATGCGTTCGCGCAGCAGGGCTTCCTCCAGCACCCGGGACTGGGCGTTGGAGCGGTAGAGAATGGCGATATCGCTGCGGGCCAGGCCGGTCTTGAGCGCGCTCTCGATGGTTTCCACCACGTAGCGGGCTTCATCGTGCTCGTTGAAGGCGGCGTACAGGTTGATGGCCTCGCCATCGCCGCCGTCGGTCCACAATTCCTTGCCCAGGCGCCCGGTGTTGTTGGCGATCAGGGCGTTGGCGGCCTTGAGGATGCCGGCGGTGGAACGATAGTTCTGCTCCAGGCGGATCACCTCGGTATCCGGGAAGTCGTCGGAATACTGGTGGATGTTCTCGATCTTCGCGCCACGCCAGCCGTAGATCGACTGGTCGTCGTCGCCCACCACCATCAGGCTCTCGCCGCCCTGGGCCAGCAGGCGCAACCAGGCGTACTGCACGGCGTTGGTGTCCTGGAATTCGTCCACCAGCACATGGCGGAAGCGCTTCTGATAGTGCGCCAGCAGGCCCGGGTAGTCGCGCCACAGGTCCAGGGCGCGCAGCAGCAGTTCGGAGAAGTCGATGACCCCTGCGCGCTGGCAGGCGGCCTCGTAGGCTTCGTAGATGTTGCGCATGGTGGCCAGGAACAGGTCGCCGCTGGCCTGGATATGCTGCGGACGCAGGCCCTCGTCCTTCTGGCCATTGATGAACCACTGGGCCTGGCGGGCCGGCCAGCGCTGTTCATCCAGGCCCAGGTCGCGGATCACCCGCTTGACCAGGCGTTGCTGGTCGTCGCTGTCGAGGATCTGGAAGGTCTGGCTCAGCCCGGCTTCCTGCCAGTGGGCACGCAGCAGGCGGTGGGCCAGGCCGTGGAAGGTACCGACCCACATGCCCGCCGGGTTGATGCCCAGCAATTGCTCGATACGGTGGCGCATCTCGGCCGCCGCCTTGTTGGTGAAGGTCACCGACAGGATCGAGTGGGGCGAGGCGTTCTCGACCTGGATCAGCCAGGCGATACGGTGCACCAGCACACGGGTTTTGCCGGAACCAGCGCCGGCCAGGACCAACTGACGACCCAGGGAGGCCGCTACGGCCTGGCGTTGGGCATCGTTGAGGGAATTCAACAAGAGGGAGAGATCATCGCGCATCGGCGCATTCTAGGGGCGCGCGCCACCCCGGGCAAACCCGGCTTCGCATTAGCCGATAAAACAACCGTGGGGACGACCGGCCAGTCACGGACCACGGCCTTCGGCGCTTCTTGGTGCGAGCCTTCGCGGGGCATTTACGGCACCGTCGGTTTTATCGATTTTATGACTTGGGGCAGTTTGGCTCGCGGCTTTGCTTGTGTATGCTCCGGCGACGTTTCAGGCTCACCATTATAAGAACACTGCCTATGACACCTATTCCCGACCTGTCGGGGCCTTTCATGGAGCCCCGGGTCATCCGCCAGCACTATGCCGTGGAGATGGCAGTGGAGCGCACGCGCTTGCTGTACCAGGGCTCGTTGCTGCCAACCCTGTTCATGCTGCTCAACGGCCTGGTCTGCACCTGGTTGCTGTGGAGTCCCGCACGCTACCTGCTACTCAGTGTCTGGATGGTCTGGCTGCTGGCCCTGGTGGCCCTGCGGGTGATCCAGGTGGCGGCCTTCGACTCGGCGATACCCAGCCGCCAGGCGCAACCGGTGTGGCAACGCATGTTCCTGCTGGGCTCCACGGTCAGCGGCCTGACCCTGGCCTGTGCCGGCATCGCCCTGGTGCCCACCGACAGCTTCTTGCAGCAGGCCTGGGTCTTCGGCCTGATCGGCGCCGCGATCCTTTGCGCCAGCGTGGCCTATGCGGTCAGCCTGCAGGCCTTCCTGTCGTTCACCCTGCCATGCCTGTTGCCGGCCATCGCCTACCTGTTCTGGGGCGGTGACGAGCAGCAGCGCGGCTGGGGCTGGCTGGGCCTGATCCTGCTGGCGTCCTTGAGCGTGGTGGCCTGGCAGGTCAACCGGGTGATCCACCGGGGTCTGTTGCGGCGCTTTCAGAACCAGGCGCTGATCGAGCACCTGCAGGATGCGCAGAGCCGCAGCGGCCAGCTCAATCGCGAGCTGGCCCGGGAGGTCGAGCAGCGCCGCAACGTGGAGGAGCGGTTGCGCCAGGCCCAGGCCGCGTTGGAGCAGCGGGTGGCCCAGCGCAGTCTGGAGCTGGATGCCGCCAACCAGGCCCTGGGCAAAAGCGAGGCGCGCCTGGCCCTGGCCCTGCAGGCCAGCGAGCTGGGGCTGTGGGACTGGAACCTGCAAACCGACGAGGTCCACCACACGCATCTCAAGGAACTGTTCGGCCTGGAGCCGGAAGGGGTCACGGCGATGCTCAGCCACCTCAAGCCGCGCCTGCATCCCGAGGACTTGCCGGTGCTCAAGCGAGCCCTGGTGGAGCATTTGAAGGGACGCAGCGAGGATTACCAAGTGGAATACCGGGTGCGCCATGGCGCCGGCCACTGGGTCTGGGTCGAAGACCGTGGCCGCGCGGTGGAGCGCAGTCCCGAGGGCCGGGTCTTGCGCATGGTGGGCACCCGCCGCGACATCAGCGCCGACAAGGAACTGGAGGCCCAGCGCAACCTGGCGGCCACGGTGTTCGAGGCCGCCAGCGAGGGTATCGTCATCCTCGATCCCGACTATGTGCTGATCGCCGCCAACCAGGCCTTCAGCCAGGTCACGGGTTTCCAGATCGAGGACATGCTTGGGCGCAATGTGGTGGAACTGGCTTGCAGCCGCGATGCCCGGCGCCATTATTCGCTGATCCACCAGGCCCTGGAGCAGCACGGCAGCTGGCAGGGCGAGTTGGTGGAGACGCGCAAGAACGGCGAGCTGTACCCGCAATGGCTGCAACTGAACGTGGTGCGCGACAAGCGGGGAGGGGTCCGGCATATCGTGGGCTTCTTCGCCGATCTCTCGGCCCGCCGGGAGTCCGAGGAGCGCATGCGCTACCTTACCCACTATGACGAGCTCACCGGCCTGGCCAACCGCTCGCTGTTTCGCGAACGCCTGCGCGAGGCCCACCAGCGGGTGCGCCAGGGCGGACGCAGCCTGGCGCTGCTGCATATCGACCTGGATCGCTTCAAGCTGCTCAACGATAGCCTGGGCCATGAAGTGGCCGACCAGCTGCTGCAGAAAATGGCCCGGCGGCTGGTCAACGCCCTGCCGGAGGCCGACACCATCGCCCGTTTATCCGGGGACGAATTCGCCGTGCTGTTCGATGCCTATGGCAGCCTGTCGAGCCTGACCCGGGTCGCGACGCGGCTGCTGAGCAAGTTGCGCCTGCCGATCACCATCGAAGGCCATGAGTTGGTGGTCAGCGCCTCCATGGGCATCAGCATGCTGCCGGACAGCGCCAGGGAGGTCGCCGCGCTGGTGAGCCAGGCGAACATGGCCATGGCCCATGCCAAGCACCTGGGCGGCAACAATTTCCAGTTCTATACCGAGAGCCTGCAAGCCAGCACCCTGGAGCGCCTGCAACTGGAAAACCAACTGCGCAAGGCCATCGAGGACGACCAGTTGATGGTCTTCTACCAACCCAAGCTGTGCCTGGCCACAGGTCGGCTCAACGCCGCCGAGGCCCTGGTGCGTTGGGAGCATCCGGTGCTGGGGCGGGTGCCGCCGGGGGACTTCATCGGCCTGGCCGAGGAGACTGGGCTGATCGGCCCGATCGGCGAGTTCGTGCTGCGCCAGGCTTGTCGCCAGGCTTGCCAATGGCGGCAGCAGGGCCTGGAGCCGATCCGGATCTCGGTGAACCTTTCGGTGTACCAGCTGCGCCAGGGCAAGCTGGTGAGCCTGGTGCGCCAGGTACTGGAGGAAACCGGGCTGGAGCCGCACCTCCTCGAGCTGGAGCTGACCGAAAGCCAACTGCTGGACAGTGTCGAGCACATCATCGCGACGTTCCAGCAACTGCGCGACCTGGGGGTCAAGCTGGCCATCGACGACTTCGGCACCGGGTATTCGTCCCTGAGCTACCTCAAGCGCATCCCGGTGGATTACGTGAAGATCGACCGGGCGTTCATCCGCGGCCTGGCCGAAGGCGGCGAGGATGCGGCCATCACCCGGGCGATCATCGCCATGGCCCACGGGCTGTCCCTGAAGGTGGTGGCCGAGGGCGTCGAGGACCAGGCCCAGTTGGCCTTCCTGCGGGCCGAACGATGCGACGAAGTGCAGGGTTACCTGATCAGCCGTCCGGTGGACGCCCAGGGCCTTGCACTGCTGTTGCAGGCCCAGTCCTGCTAGCGGCCTGGGCCACGCGAAAAAACGGCTACATAGGGCGTACCCAGCTGAATATGGGGGTAGGCGGGTAATTTCCTGATGCATTGAGCAGGCAAAAAGGCGTTTCCTGTAGTATAACTACAAGCTCGCTACATCCTCCGGCACCTGCCGATAACCGTGAGTCCCCGCCCTTGAACCTGTTGCAGCACATCGCCCAGTCTCGTCATCTGTTACGCAAATCGGAGCTCAAGGTCGCCGATCATGTGCTCCTCGATCCTGCGGCCGTGATGCACAGCTCCATGGCGGACCTGGCGCATAGCGTGGGCATCAGCGAGCCGACCATCGTGCGTTTCTGCCGGGCCATCGGTTGCTCGGGATTCCAGGACCTGAAGCTCAAGCTGGCGCAGAGCCTCGCGGCCGGGGCCAGCTTCGGCCAGTTCGCGATCCATGAGGATGACTCGGTCGCCGACTACAGCCTGAAGATCTTCGATACCACCCTGCATACCCTGATGGAGGTTCGCGAGAAGCTCGATCCGGTGGAGCTGCAGCGGGCCGTGAGCCTGATGTCCCAGGCCCAGCGGGTGGAGTTCTACGGTTTCGGCGCTTCCGGCGCGGTGGCGGCGGATGCCCAGCACAAGTTCTTCCGCCTGCTGCTGACCGCGGCAGCCTATTCCGACCCGCACATGCAGGCGATGTCGGCGGTGACCCTCAAGCCCACCGACGTGGCGATCTGCATTTCCCAGTCCGGGCGTTCCAAGGACCTGCTGATCACCGCCAACCTGGTGCGCGAGAGCGGGGCCAACCTGATCACCCTGTGCCCGAGCCAGACGCCGCTGGCCGAGCTGTCGACGGTCAACCTGGCCATCGATGTGCACGAGGACACCGAGATCTACACCCCGCTGACCTCGCGCATCGCCCACCTGGTGGTGATCGACGTCCTGGCCATGGGCGTCGCCATGGCCCGCGGGCCGAGCCTGGTCAACCACCTCAAGAGCGTGAAGCGCAGCTTGCGCAGCCTGCGCCTGTCACCCAAGGCGGTCAAAGCCCTGGACGACTGAGCCGGCAGCATCGCGGCTAGGGCAACGAGGCGTCGTCCTGGTCATCGAGGTCGTCCGGCTTCACTTCCGCCAGGGTGCCTGCCGCGTCTTCGCTGAGGCCGCGCGCCTGGCGCACGGCGGCGATGTCCGGTTTGCAATCCAGCAGCCTCTGCGCGGCCAGCAATTGCTCGTTGGCCTCCTCCAGCCGTACCAGCTCTTCGCCATAACCTTCGTAGTCAGTGTCGTCGTCCGTCAGGTCGTCGATGCGCCGCTGCTTGGCGCTCAGGTTGGCGTGGATCCTTTCCAGCAGATCCTGGTGCTCGGCAATCTCGTCGATGATTTCATCGACTTCCTCGGGGTCGGCCGCAGCGTCGGGCGCCGGCTCCTGGTTCCGAGCGGCAGCGAGGGCCGCCTCTTTGTCCAGGTTGAAGATCGTGGATTGCCCGGCAGGTGCTGCGCCGGGGGTTTTTTCGTGTTCGGGGGTGGTCATGGCGATGCTCTCCAAAAGGAAACAGGGATGGGTTTGTCCAGCTCGGTACTGCGAGGGCGATAATAGAGAGCGGCTATTTTCCGGTTGACCGGAAATCCGGGGAGGCGATGTCCATTTTTCAGGGAGCGGCAGTCGATGGTCAGGATTCCAGCGTATTTTGAAGTCTTCGAGGTGTTGTGCTGGGGAGCAGGACTGGTTACTTGCACTGCCGATGGTTTTTCCGGGCTCAGGTCCTATGAGGCCAAGCAGAAGCTGTACTACCGGGAATCGAATGGCGTTAAGCAGGGATTGCTAGCGGATTTGCTCAGGTATCTGGTGCAGGATGACCAGGCGCTGGCCGCCAGGCTCCAGCACTATCTGAGCCAATACGAACATATCTTCTCGATACTGAAATCACGTCCGATCATCACTTACCAGGACTACCCAACGGGAATAGCCCGGTTCCTGGATACGTGGGTGCTACCGCAACTGGCGGTACTCTTGCATCGGTTGGGTGACAAGCTCTCTCCTCGAACGACGCTCCATCATTTCCACACACTGCTGGTCAGCCACGGGGCTGGCGACCTGCAGGCTTCCTCCCTGAAGGCCTACGTAAAAAGCCTGGTTCCAGCCACGGTGGAAGCTGCGGATTTTTTCTATGCCCTGGATAAGACCAGCGACAAATCCCATAAGAAACTCTCCACGATCAACGCCGAGATCGAGAGCCTCGGGGCGGAGATTTCATCCAGCAAGCTAACCGCGGCGCAGCAGCAGGAACTGCTGGACACCATTGGCGGCGCGTACCGGGCGGCGACGGCCCTCAACCGTTTTTCCAAGATGTACAGCGCTGCCCAGGTCGATTCGAAGAGCACGTTGGTCGAACGTTTTCGTCATCACTACGAGGGTGTCTGCAGGCGTCGAAAGCCGGATCGCCTACTGGTTGCGCATATCGGACTGTTCAAGGGGTTCATTGCTTCCCGCTTGCTGGATGCCGATGGAAATCCTTACTTTGAGCACATATTCGATAACTTTTTACAGCAGATCGCCGCCTGCTCGATCGAGGAATTCGAACCTCTCTACCAGCTTATCCTGGCCACTGAGGAAGTCCCCCGGGACCCCGTGGTGATCGAGCAGGCGTTCGCCAGGCTGCAACGGCATCCGGACTACCCGCTGTTCGCGGCCTTTGGGTTGCAGGCACGGGCCGCCCTGGCCCTGGAGGAAGGCGAGACTGTGCGAGCCCTGGAGCTTTATCGGAGCGTCTTGCCGTACGCGGAAAAACAGCAGTTGGGGCATCTGGGGTTTTTCGCCGCGTCCTATGTCATTGCGCTTGAGATTTCGCAGGAAAAGCCCCTGCACTACGGATGCTTGAACCCCTGGATCAGCAAAAGAATTGAATCTGAGCGACAAATCCTTGAACTGCGCATGAACTTTTCCACGGTTTTTCTTTCATCCAATGACTCGCCTGAATGGCAGACCTCGCTACAGGCAGTGTTCTCTTCGATCAGGGAATTCAACAGCGATATGTCTGAACTGACCCGAGTTCCTCTCGAGAGTTTTTGCAATCCGTTGAAAAAGCTCGACGGATTCATGGGAGCGTTCTTCCAGTTGCTTGGGGAGAATGGCGATGAGGCCCCGTTCGGCAAGCTGATCTGCAAGGCGATCAAGAGCAAGGACCGGGAGCGCTCGGTATTGAGCATGCACACCGCCACACCCTATGAAGTCCTGCGCGATGAACGTCTGTACGCGCTAACGCTGTTCGGTGGCCGCAAGCTGTACTTCCAGCTGAACCCCCACTTGCATGCGTACTACCGGTTATCGGACGCCCGCAAGAAACTCATCCTCCAAGCCTTGAGTCCGGATCGTTACCGGCACGATTCGCAGCGGACCCATTGAGTGCGGCCGGGCAGCCGCTTGTCGGACGCTGCAAGCTTCATCGTTCTGTTACTCCAGTGACGTACAACTGTCATCGGCTTGGCGCATCGTGACGCTTCCGTACTCGCATTGGGAGACTCGAAATGGCCCGGCCTTACGAAGAGAGCAACAGCGCAGTCAAGACCCGTCGTCAGCAGGAAGACCAGCGCCGCATGGAATTTCGCCGTGCGATCGAGCACCGCTTCGAACTGCGGCGCCTGCAACAGGAGATCAACGACTACCCCGAGCAGGATGCCGTCAATTACTGGCAGGCCGCTCCGGCAGCTTCCCGTCAAACCGCTCAACCAGCCCGCTGATCTGCACTCGTTCGCTGCGGATGAATCCCAGGAACGCATGCGCTACCGGTGACAGGCGCTTGGCCTTGGCCTGTACCAGGCACCAGCTGCGCAGCAATGGCAGCTCTTCGACCGGCAATTCGATCAAGCCGCCGGTCGCCAACTCAAGGTTCAGGGCGTGGCGCGTCAACAAGGCCACGCCCAGGCCTGCCCGGACGCACTCGCGTTGCGCTTCTGCCGACGACACTTCGAGGATCTGGGTGAAGTGCACGCGCTTCTCCTTGAAGTACTCCTCGCAGGCCAGGCGGGTGCCCGAGCCCTGCTCGCGCAGTACCAGGGTGTAGGGTTCCAGGTCTTGCAGGCGCAGGGCTCCCATGTGGCTCAGGGGGTGGTCCGGGGGCGCCACGGCGACGATCGGGTTGTTCAGGAATGGCAGGAATTCCAGCTCCATGTCCTGGGGCACCATGGACATGATCACCAGGTCGTCGCGGTTGTCGGAAAGGCGGCGGATCACCTGGGCGCGGTTGACCACGGTCAGTTGCAGGTGGACTTCCGGGTGCTGGCGCTTGAAGGCGGCGAACAGGTGCGGCACGAAGTACTTGGCGCTGGACTCCACCGCCAGCTTGAGCTGGCCTTGCAGCGAGCCCTGCATGTCGGAGAGCTGCATGTCGAGGTTCTCCAGGCGCCCGAAGATGTCCCGGCTGGCCCGTTGCAGGGCTTCGGCGGCTTCGGTCATGTAGAGCTTCTTGCCGACATAGTCGAACAGCGGCTGGCCGATCAGTTCCTCGAGCTGGCGGATCTGCAGGCTGACCGCAGGCTGGGTCAGGGACATCTCCTCGGCGGCCCGGCTGTAGGAGCGTAGATCGCAGACTTCGTTGAAGATTTGCAGCTGGCGCAATGTCAGGCGCATCAAGGATTTACGCATGCTTCAAGGGCTCGAGCCGGGGCTGGAGGCAAAACTATAAGTCTTTACTTATGGTTATCCCAATAATTATTGATTTTTGTTAATCCCTTCGCGGAGCTAGTGTGTCGCTGCGACTGGCTTGAAACATTTGGTCACGCGCCGACTCGGTCTAGCGGGTCGTTTGTTCCAACGGCTCAAGGGTACCTCCAAGTGATAAAAAAGATCCTGATTGCCAACCGTGGTGAGATTGCCGTGCGAATCGTGCGTGCCTGCGCCGAGATGGGCATCCGTTCGGTGGCGATCTTCTCCGACGCCGATCGCCATGCGCTGCACGTCAAGCGCGCGGATGAAGCCCACAGCATCGGTGCCGAGCCCCTGGCCGGCTACCTCAATCCGCGCAAGCTGGTGAACCTGGCGGTGGAGACCGGCTGCGATGCCTTGCATCCTGGCTACGGCTTCCTTTCGGAAAACGCCGAACTGGCGGACATCTGCGCCGAACGTGGAATCAAGTTCATAGGCCCGGCCGCGGATGTGATCCGGCGCATGGGTGACAAGACCGAAGCCCGTCGCAGCATGATCCAGGCCGGCGTACCGGTGACCCCGGGCACCGAGGGCAACGTCGCCGATATCCACGAAGCCCTGCGTGAAGGCGACCGCATCGGTTATCCGGTGATGCTCAAGGCCACCTCCGGTGGCGGCGGCCGTGGTATCCGCCGCTGCAACAGCCGCGAGGAACTGGAACAGAACTTCCCCCGGGTGATCTCCGAGGCCACCAAGGCCTTTGGCTCGGCGGAAGTGTTCCTGGAGAAATGCATCGTCAATCCCAAGCACATCGAGGCGCAGATCCTTGGTGACAGCTTCGGCAACGTGGTCCACCTGTTCGAGCGCGACTGCTCGATCCAGCGCCGCAACCAGAAACTCATCGAGATCGCCCCGAGCCCGCAGCTGACCCCCGAGCAGCGCGCCTACATCGGCGACCTGGCGGTGCGCGCGGCCAAGGCGGTGAACTACGAGAACGCCGGCACCGTCGAGTTCCTGCTCGCCGATGGCGAGGTGTACTTCATGGAGATGAACACCCGGGTGCAGGTGGAACACACCATCACCGAGGAAATCACCGGCATCGACATCGTCCGCGAGCAGATCCGCATCGCCTCGGGCCTGCCGCTTTCGGTCAAGCAGGAAGACATCCACCACCGAGGCTACGCGTTGCAGTTCCGGATCAACGCCGAAGACCCGAAGAACAACTTCCTGCCCAGCTTCGGCAAGATCACCCGCTACTACGCCCCCGGTGGCCCGGGCGTGCGCACCGACACGGCGATCTACACCGGCTACACCATTCCGCCGTTCTACGACTCCATGTGCCTGAAGCTGGTGGTCTGGGCACTGACCTGGGAAGAAGCCATGGACCGCGGCCTGCGTGCCCTGGACGACATGCGCCTGCAGGGGGTCAAGACCACCGCGGCGTACTACCAGGAAATCCTGCGCAATCCGGAGTTCCGTAGCGGCCAGTTCAACACCAGCTTCGTCGAAAGCCACCCGGAACTGACCAACTACTCGATCAAGCGCAAACCCGAAGAGCTGGCCCTGGCCATCGCTGCCGCCATCGCCGCCCACGCAGGCCTATGAATGCAGCCGCAAGCTGCGAGCCACAAGCGACAGGACAAAGCAGACCGGCTTTGTCTTGGAGCTTGCAGCCTGAAGCTTGTTGCTAAGAGGAGATAAGAATGTCCAAGAAGATCTTTGTTACCGACACCATCCTGCGTGACGCCCACCAGTCCTTGCTGGCTACCCGCATGCGCACCGAAGACATGCTGCCGATCTGCGACAAGCTCGACAAAGTCGGCTACTGGTCGCTGGAAGTCTGGGGCGGCGCGACTTTCGACGCCTGCGTGCGCTTCCTCAAGGAAGACCCGTGGGAGCGCCTGCGCCAGCTGCGCGCAGCGTTGCCCAACACTCGCCTGCAAATGCTCCTGCGCGGCCAGAACCTGCTGGGCTACCGCCACTACAGCGACGACGTGGTCAAGGCCTTCGTGGCCAAGGCGGCGGTCAACGGCATCGACGTGTTCCGCATCTTCGACGCCATGAACGACGTGCGTAACCTGCGCGTGGCCATCGAAGCGGTGAAGGCCGCCGGCAAGCACGCCCAGGGCACCATCGCCTACACCACCAGCCCGGTGCACACCATCGAGGCCTTCGTGGCCCAGGCCAAGCAGATGGAAGCCATGGGTTGCGACTCGGTGGCGATCAAGGACATGGCTGGCCTGCTGACGCCGTTCGCCACTGGCGAGCTGGTCAAGGCGCTGAAGGCCGAGCAGTCGCTGCCGGTGTTCATCCATTCCCACGACACCGCCGGCCTGGCCGCCATGTGCCAGCTCAAGGCGGTGGAAAACGGCGCCGACCATATCGACACCGCGATCTCCAGCTTCGCCTGGGGCACCAGCCACCCGGGCACCGAGTCCATGGTCGCGGCCCTCAAGGGCAGCGAGTTCGACACCGGCCTGGATCTGGAGCTGCTGCAGGAGATCGGCCTGTACTTCTACGCCGTGCGCAAGAAGTACCACCAGTTCGAAAGCGAGTTCACCGCGGTGGACACCCGGGTGCAGGTCAACCAAGTGCCGGGCGGGATGATTTCCAACCTGGCCAACCAGCTCAAGGAGCAGGGCGCCCTCAACCGCATGAACGAAGTGCTGGCGGAGATCCCGCGGGTCCGTCACGACCTGGGCTACCCGCCGCTGGTGACCCCGACGTCGCAGATCGTCGGCACCCAGGCGTTCTTCAACGTGCTGGCTGGCGAACGCTACAAGACCATCACCAACGAAGTGAAGCTGTACCTGCAAGGCGGCTACGGCAAGGCCCCGGGCGAGGTGGACGAGAAACTGCGGCGCCAGGCCATCGGCAGCGAAGAGGTGATCGACGTGCGCCCGGCCGACCTGCTGAAGCCGGAAATGACCAAGCTGCGCGGCGAGATCGGCGCGTTGGCCAAGTCCGAGGAAGACGTGCTGACCTACGCCATGTTCCCGGACATCGGGCGCAAGTTCCTCGAAGAGCGCGAGGCCGGCACTCTGGTTCCCGAAGTGCTGCTGCCGATTCCTGAAGCGGGCGGCGTCAGCAAGCCGGGCGGCGAGGGCGTGCCGACCGAGTTCGTCATCGACGTCCACGGCGAGACCTACCGTGTCGACATCACCGGTGTCGGCGTCAAGGCCGAAGGCAAGCGCCACTTCTACCTGTCCATCGACGGCATGCCGGAAGAAGTGGTGTTCGAGCCGCTCAACGAGTTCGTCGGCGGCGGCAGCAGCAAGCGCAAGCCAGCCAGCGCGCCGGGCCATGTCAGCACCACCATGCCGGGCAATATCGTCGATGTACTGGTCAAGGAAGGCGACGTGGTCAAGGCCGGCCAGGCCGTGCTGATCACCGAAGCCATGAAGATGGAGACCGAAGTCCAGGCGGCCATCGCCGGCAAGGTCGTGGCGATTCACGTGGCCAAGGGCGACCGGGTCAACCCGGGCGAAATCCTGATCGAGATCGAGGGCTGAGTTCAGCTCCTCAGCGGCAACTGTTTACCTCGGGGGGGCTACGGCCCTCCTTTTTTTGCCTGTGCTCCGGGGCGATGAAGGCTCGAATGGCGGCGTTCCGAGCGGTTTTCGGGTGAAAAGCAAAATGCTTTTTACTACATTTAAGCTGGTTAATATTGGTAATTCATGCATTAAAATGCATAAATCAAAATAGCTATTATCAATATGTGCATTAAAGTGCAGGTGTTTCGGTGCTGCGGCTGACCTTACAACTCCACCACGCAGGGGCATGGAACGACGCCATGACCCTGGCTTTCGAGCGGCCTGAAGCAGGTTTCGCCAGTCCCTGCCACTTCGGTTATGTGCAGCAGTACCTGGTGCACAACCTCGATGCCGTGGCCAGCCCGCTGGCGCGATCCGTCAGTGCACAGGTGCCGCTGGGCTGGGAACCATGGCGGGAAGAGCGGGCCCCGGCCTTTCTCTACGACCTGGCCCCCAGTGGTGCGGCAGCCCGTTTTGCCCTCGACCAGATCGGCCACGAGCGACCGGATGGCGTGGGTGCCGAGCTGTTCCTGCTGGCCCGTTGCAGCGCTGCGCCGCTTGGCAATCTGCGGATCAAGGAGTCGCTGGCGGCTCTGGGCCGGCGTCCGCTGCGGGGCTTCTCCCGCGATCAGGTGAGCCAGTTCGACAATCGCTTCCTCGAGTACGCCCACGAGCAGCGCGTGGCCCTGGGCGGTGCTGCGAACGATCTGCTGCTGACTCAGGGGCGTGACGGCCTGTTCTACCCCGATGTGTTGATGGACGATGGCGCGGCAGTTGCCCATTGGCGGGTGAAACTGCCGCGTAACCCGGCTACAGAGCACGACGGCGATATCCTCAGAAGCGAGTTCCACTATTACCGGGCCCTGCAGCAGCTCGGTATCGACACGGTGCCGGCCCAGGGCCTGGCCCTGGAAGAGGCCGATAAGCCGAGCCTGTGGATGCAGCGCTTCGATCGTCGGGTGACGACGGCAGGGGTCGAGCGGCTGGCACTGGAGTCGATCTATTCCTTGGCCGGGCTGGTGGGACATGGCCAGGGCATGCGCCATACCGAGGTGCTGGGCATCCTTGCCGATGTGTGGCGTGCCGCAGGCCAGGAAGCCGCGATCCCCGAACTGGTGGCGGACTATCTGCGGCGTGATCTGCTGAACAAGATCCTCGGCAACCCGGATAACCACGGGCGCAGCATCGCGGTGGTGCGCGGCGACAACGCTGTGCGCTTGGCGCCGATCTACGACCTGGCGCCTAGGGTCATGGACGCGCAAGGCATCACCCGCACTCTCAAATGGCCCGGGCGCATGGAAGTGGCGGGGGATGTGGACTGGCGCCTGGTCTGCGCCAGCCTGAAACCGCTGACCGATCCCGAGGCCGCCCTGAGCCGGCTGCGCGAGGATGCCGAGCGCCTGCGGGCCCTGCCGGACCTGCTGAGCGCTGGCGGCCTGCCCGCCGTGACCCTGAACCATCCGCGCATTCACCTGCGCCATCTGGACCAACGCCTGAAGGAGTGGGGCTTGCGATGAACATGAGCCTGGAACAACGGGGTGCGCTGATCGACGATATCCAGCAGGAGCTGGCCGCCGGTCGCCTGTCCCTGGGCGATGCGGTGCGGCGCCTGCGCACCGAAGTCACCGGCCTGCACCAGAGCCAGTTTGCCCGCATGTGCAAAATGTCCCTGCGGACCCTGGTGCATATCGAGCACGACGACGGCAATCCGACGCTCAAGTCGCTGAATGCGGTGTTCAAGCCCTTCGGCCTGCAGATGGGGGTGGCCAGGGTGCAGAAGGCCAGCCGCGCCCGTTCATGGCTCGACGAACTGGAGCGCGGCCCGGCAGCGCCGCCGCGCGACTGACCCTCAGCCGCGCCGGGCGTAGCCCTTGCCGTAGTGCTTTTCCAACTGCGCCTGGATCAGCTCCAGGCCGATCGACAGCAGCCAGTAGATCAGCGCCGCGGTACTGAGCATCTCGATGTAGCGGTAGCTGGAGCGGCCATAGGACTGAGCGAGAAACATCACCTCCCAGACCCCCATCACCGAGACCAGCGATGAGTCCTTGAGCATCGAGATGAACTGGTTGGTGGCCGGTGGAACTATGCTGCGCATGGCCTGGGGCAGAGTCACCTGCCAGAAGATCACCCGTTCATTCATGCCCAGGGCCAATGCGGCCTGGCGCTGGCCCAGGGGCACGCCGAGGATGCCGGCGCGAAAGATCTCGCTGAGGTAGGCACCGTAGTTCAGCGACAGGGCGATGATGCCCGCGGTAATGGCGCCCGGCACCACCCCCAGCTGCGGCAGGCCGAGGTAGATCAACAGGATCTGGATCAGCAACGGCGTGCCGCGAAAGAACGAGGCGTAGAAGCTGGCGATGCCGAAGCCCACAGCGCTCGCAGACAAACGCGCCAGAGCCGTGGCAAAACCCAGCAGCGACGAAGCGACTATCGAGCAGGCGCAGAGGAACAGGGTCAGCGCCGCGCCCTGGAGAAAGCCGCTGGGAGACAGGTGCAGACCGATCAGGTTGGGCAGCTTGTCGAGGATGATCGAAAACTTCAGTTCGAAGCCGAGAAAGAAGCTGGCGAACAACCCCAGCATTGCCGCCCAGGTCAGGTACAGGCGGGCGCGAAAGCCCAGTAGGCGCCTGAGCCGGGATTCGACCACGGGGGGCGGTGGGGGCGTATAGGCAGTCATTGGCTGATATCGGCACCGATCCATTTCTGCGAGAGCCGGCTCAGGGTGCCGTCCTGCTTGAGCTGGGCGAAGACCTCACGCACCTTGGCATGCCACTGTGCGTCGCCTTTCTCGATGGCCACCGCGTTGGGCTCGGCGTACAGCGGTTCGCCGGCCAGCTTGAAGCGTGGGTCCTGGTTCAGGCGCGGCTGGGCGGTGACCAAGTTGGTGAGAATCGCATCCAGGCGCACGCCGGGGCCCAGGCCAAGGTCCTGGAAAGCCACGTTGTCGGTGTCGTAGGGGGCGATCTGCACCTGCTCGAAGGGGTATTGCAGCTGGGTGTCCTCGGCGCCTTCGATCACCAGGTTCTTGTTCAGGTAGCCCTCGTAGCTGGAGGCGGCGGTCAGGCCGACCTTCTTGTGGCTAAGGTCCTTGGCGCCGTGGATGCTTTGGTCCTTGGCATTGACCACTATCACCGCCGGCGAGGCGTAGTACTGCACCGGGAAGTCGAAGACTTCGGCGCGGGCCTTGCTCGGGGTCATGGAGCAGATGCAAATGTCATAACGCCCGCTCCAGTGGCCGGCGGCGATCACGTCCCAGGAGGGTGTCTCCAGGCGCAGCCTGACCCCGAGCTTGTCGGCCACGGCCTTGGCCACCTCGACGTCGAAGCCGTCCAGCTGGTTCTGCTCATTGAGGAAGGAGAAGGGCGGGTAGCTTTCCATCAACACCCCCACCAGCTCTTTCTTCTGCTCGATACGGTCCAACGTAGCGCCGGCGAAAGCCTGGCTGGAGGCAGCGAGAATCGTCAGGCCAAGGGCCAGTAGAGGTTTGAAGGTCATGGGCGATACCGAGCGGAAAAAAGGTTGTTATTAACTGAATGGTGCGTATTAAATAGTTATAAGAACGGCTCAGGTAGTGAGTTATTTTCATAAGAATATGAGTGAAAAGCATATGAGCACAGGCAGCAGGGTAATTCTGGATGGCGGCATGGGGCGTGAGTTGCAACGTCGGGGGGCGCCGTTTCGCCAGCCCGAATGGTCGGCGCTAGCGCTGAGCGAGGCGCCGCAGGCGGTGGAAGCGGTGCATGCGGCGTACATCGAGAGCGGTGCCGATGTGATTACCAGCAACAGCTATGCGGTGGTGCCGTTCCACATCGGCGAGGAGCGCTTTGCCGCAGAGGGGCAGGCCCTGGCGGCATTGGCCGGTGAGCTGGCGCGGCGTGCGGTACAGGCTTCCGGCAAGCCGGTACGGGTCGCCGGTTCCTTGCCGCCGCTGTTCGGTTCCTATCGGCCGGACCTGTTCGAGGCCGGCCGTGCCGCCGAAGTGCTGGCGCCGCTGGTCAACGGCCTGGCCCCGCATGTCGACCTGTGGCTGGCGGAAACCCAGAGTTCCACGGCCGAGGCCCGGGCGATCCATGCCGGCCTGCCCAGGGACGGCAAGCCTTTCTGGCTGTCGTTCACCCTGCACGATGAGAACCCCGACGAGGTGCCACGCCTGCGCTCCGGCGAGCCGGTGGCGGAAGCGGCGGCGGTGGCCGCGGAACTGGGAGTACAGACCCTGTTGTTCAATTGCAGCCAGCCGGAAGTGGTAGGTGCGGCGATCGATGCGGCGCGGGCCACCTTCGAGCGGCTGGGGGCACAGATCCATATCGGCGCCTATGCCAACGCTTTCCCGCCGCAGCCCAAGGAGGCCACGGCCAACGATGGCCTCTGCCCGCTGCGCGAAGACCTCGACCCACCGGGCTACCTGCAGTGGGCGATCGACTGGAAGCAACGCGGCGCCAGCCATCTGGGCGGCTGCTGCGGCATCGGGCCGGAACACATTGCCGTGCTGGCGCGGCAGCTGGCCTGAAAAAGCCTCGCGGGCAAGTCGGATCGCCGCCCGCTCGCGCCTGCAGGTTTGCGTCGAACCTTAATGTTGCGTACGACACGGTTCTGTAGGAGCGAGGCTTGCCCGCGATGGCGTCAGCTCAAACCCCGCCTGCCCCAGGGATTACCCCCCGGCACTCCGCCAAGCCTTTCACCTGCCCCGCACCGCTCTGGTTCTCATCGCCAAGCCACAGCTCGAAGCCCCGGGCGATGGCCGGCCATTCCGAATCGAGGATCGAGAACCAGGCGGTGTCGCGGTTCTGCCCCTTGGCCACCATATGCTGGCGAAACACCCCTTCAAAACTGAACCCCAACCGCTCCGCGGCATAGCGCGAGCGGGCGTTGGCATTGTTGCACTTCCATTCCAGGCGCCGGTAACCCATGGCGAAGGCCTCCCGGGCCAGCAGGTACACCGCCTCGGTGCTCTTGGGCGAGCGCTGCATCGGTGCGCCGAAGGTCACGTGGCCGATCTCGATGCGGCCGTGGGCCGGGACGATGGACATCAGGCTGAGCACCCCTTGGGCCTGGCCTGTGGCGAGATCGATCACGGTGAAGAAGTACGGGTCGCTGCTTCGTCCATGGCCCGCCAGCCAGGCGTCGAAGGCCGGGCGCTCGGGGTAGGGGCCGTAGGGCAGGAAGTCCCAGAGCACAGGGTCGGCGTCCGGGCCTTGCAAGGCCTGGAACAGCTCATCGCCATGGCGCGCCGGATCGAGTTTCTCCAGGCGGATGAAGCGCCCTTGCAAGAGGGTGGCCGAAGGCACGGGGACGCCTTGCCAATCGGTGAGGGAAGTCGACATTCAATGGCTCCTGGGCAGGTTCACAGAGGTTTGCGGAACTGGATGAAGCCCGGGCGCTCGGCGATGCGCTCGTAGAGCTGGATGGCCGTGGCGTTGGTTTCGTGGGTCAGCCAGTGGACCTTGGCGCAGCCGTCCTGCCTGGCCTGGGCGTAGACGAACTCGATCAGCTTGCGACCGACCCCGGTACCGCGCTGTTCTGGAGTCACCAACAAGTCTTGCAGGTAGCAGGCGTTCTCGATGCTCCAGTTGGAGCGATGGTAGATGAAATGCACCAGGCCCACGGCGCGTACGCCCTCCCAGGCCAGGGCGGCATGGGTCGGCTCGCTGGCATCCAGGAAGCGCTGCCAGGTGCTCTGGGTCACGGCATCCGCCAGTTCGGTCTCGTAGAACCGCAGGTAGGCTTGCCACAGGGGCAGCCAGGCGGCGTGGTCGGCGGCGGTGACGGGGCGGATCTGGATCTGGCTCATGAAGGCTCCTTGATTGTTGAAGTATTAGCGCATCAGCTGGGACAGCTGCTGGTCGCGCAGGTCGGCGCTGGCCGCCAGGCCCTCGCGGACCCCGGCCATGTCCCGGGCGTCACGGTTCTGGCTGAGCTTGCGCTTGCCTTCCAGGCGCTGGATCGGCAGGGCGAAACCGACGATGGCCTTGAGCATGCCGTCGATATAGTCGGCGGGGGCGTCCTCGACCTTCCAGGGTTGCTGGCGGCCAGCTTCGTGGCGCTCGGTGAGGGCCCCGACCAGCTTGAGCAGGCGCTGCGGGTCGTGGAACACCTCGGCCTGGCCGTAGGCATGCACCGCCACGTAGTTCCAGGTCGGGACCACCTTGCCGTGCTCGGCCTTGCTCGGATAGAACGACGGGCTGACGTAGGCATCGCCGCCTTCGAAGATCACCAGCGCTTCGGCACCGGCGGCCAGCTCCGCGCACTGCGGATTGGCCTTGGCCAGGTGGCCATAGAGGGTGCCATTGGCTCCTTGGCCGGCCTCCAGCAGCAGCGGCAGGTGGCTGGCCTGCAGGCCCAGGGCACCGCAGGTCACCAGGGTGGCCAGGCGGCCGTCATGGATTACCTGGTGCAGGCGGGAGAGGTCTTGGTCAGCGAAAGCGCGAGGTAGGTACATGTGGAAAATCCTTGGCGATTGGCTGCATCCTAGGCAGGCCAATGGTTCATGGTAAGAGCCATTTCCGTTCTATTTCATGGGTCCAATTCCCTGGGTGCGTGCCAATGAACAGTGCCTTGCCTCCGCTGTCCTTCAACCCTGCCGGCATCGTGCTGGACCGCCGCCAGGGCCTCAGCCGCCAGCTCTACCAGGCCCTGAGCCAGCGGGTGCTGGACGGGCGCCTGGCTGGCGGTACGCGCTTGCCGGCCAGCCGTGAACTGGCCAGCGCCCTGGGCCTCTCGCGCAACAGCGTGGTCCGGGCCTACGACCAGCTGTATGCCGAGGGCTTCATCGAAGCACGGGTCGGCGACGGCACCTACGTGGCCCAGTTGCCGCAAACCCGATTGCCGGCCAAGAAATTATCCACAAAACAATCCACAGGCTTTTCAACAGACTTACCCACAGACTTATCCACAAAATCCGTCGATTTACCTGTGGTTACATCCAGTGGATTGGTCTCAAACAGCACTTTGCAGCGCCTGCAAAAACATCATCTGAGCACCCATCCCAGCGGTCCGCCCCGAGCGTTCAGGGTCGGCGTGCCGGCCTTCGACCTGTTCCCGTTCGAGGTCTGGGCCAAGCTGAATGCGGCTTTCTGGCGCAAGCCAGAGTTGCGCCACCTGTGCTATGGCGATTCGGCTGGCGAGGCGCGCCTGCGCAGCATGATCGCCGCCTACCTGCGCAGTACCCGGGGCCTGCAATGCACGGCTGAACAAATTGTGATCACCAGTGGCGCGCAACAGGGCATCAGCCTTTGTGCACAACTGCTGGTGGAGCCCGGCGACCCCGTGGCTGTGGAAAACCCGGGCTACCGCGCCGCCGGCCACGCCTTCGCCATGGCCGGTGCGCAACTGCACGGCGTGGCAGTGGACCAGGAGGGCATCGATTGCCGCCAGCTGGAACGACTGCAGAATTGCCGTGTGGCCTATGTCACGCCGGCCCACCAGTACCCCACCGGGGTGGTCATGAGCCTGGCCCGGCGCCTGGAGTTGCTGGCCTGGGCCGAGCGGACCCAGGGTTGGGTGGTCGAGGACGACTACGACGGCGAGTACCGCTACAGCGGTGCACCCCTGGCGCCCCTGGCGGCCCTGGATCGCCAGGGGCGGGTGATCTATGTCGGCACCTTCGGCAAGGTGGCCTTTCCGGCGCTGCGCCTGGGTTACCTGGTGTTGCCGCCGCACCTGGTACAGGCGTGTGTGCGGCTGCGGGCAGTGGAAATGCGCCATTCGGAAGTCAGTACCCAAGCGGTGATGGCCGAGTTCATGGCCGCCGGGCATTTCCAGCGGCATATCCGACGCATGCGGCGCGCGGCCCTGAGCCGGCGCAATACCCTGCTCGAAGCCTGGCCCGAGGCCATCGACGGGGTCGGGCCGCTGCCCGGGGTGAGCGCAGGGCTGCACCTGACGGTGCGCGTCGACAGCCTGGCCCGGGAGCAGGAACTGCAGGCCCAGGCCGCCGGCGTCGATGTCGAGGTCAGCGCCCTGAGCCGCTACTGGCTGCCCGACAGCGTAACGCCCGAGGACCAGCGGGCCGGCCTGGTGCTGGGGTTCGCGGCGGTGCCGGAGGCCGAGATCCGCGCCGCCGTGGCGCGCCTGCGCCGGGCCTGGCGGGTTTGACGGGTATACTTCCGGGCATTTCCCTTTCGAGACCCCCTATGAGCCAGTCCCTTTCCCTGGCGCCTGAACGCAAGTTCAGTGCGCCGTTGTTCGCCTTGCTGCTCCTGGTGGCCGGCGCCCTGTTCCTGCAAGTGGAGGTGGGCGCGCGCCAGGTATTGCTGTTGCTCCTGGGGGCGGCCCTGGGCCTGGTCCTTTACCACGCGGCGTTCGGCTTCACCTCGGCCTGGCGGGTGTTCATCCGCGACCGGCGTGGCGCGGGCCTGCGCGCGCAGATGGTGATGCTGGCGCTGGCGGCGCTGCTGTTCTTCCCGGCCCTGGGTGCCGGCACGCTGTTCGGCCAGCCGGTGACCGGGCTGGTGGCGCCGGCCGGGGTATCGGTGATCTTCGGGGCCTTCATCTTCGGCATCGGCATGCAGCTGGGCGGCGGTTGCGCGTCCGGTACCCTGTTCACCGTCGGTGGCGGCAATGCGCGGATGCTGGTGACCCTGGTGTTCTTCATCTGCGGCTCGCTGATCGCCACCCATCATGTGGACTGGTGGTTCGCCCTGCCTTCGCTGCCGCCGATCTCCATCGTCCAGAGCTTCGGCGTGGGCCCGGCCCTGGGCTTGAGCCTGTGCCTGTTCGCCCTGATCGCGATGCTGACCCAGGTCCTGGAAAAACGCCGCCATGGCAGCCTCGAAGCGCCCGTGGGCAGTACGCACCAAGGCTGGCGGCGCCTGCTGCGCGGCCCTTGGCCGCTGGTCTGGGGCGCGGTGGCCCTGGCTCTGCTGAACTTCGCCACCCTGGCCCTGGCCGGGCGGCCGTGGGGCATCACTTCGGCATTCGCCCTGTGGGGAGCCAAGCTCGCTGGCGGGCTGGGCCTGGATGTCAGCCAGTGGGTGTTCTGGCAAGGCGCGGCGAATGCCAAGGCCCTGGCGGCCCCGGTATGGCAAGACATCACCAGCGTCATGGACATCGGCATCGTCCTGGGGGCCTTGCTGGCTGCCGGCCTGGCGGGACGCTTTGCCCCGAGCCTGAAGATTCCCGCCCGGTCGCTGGTGGCGGCGGTGATCGGCGGCTTGCTGCTGGGCTACGGCTCGCGCCTGGCCTATGGCTGCAACATCGGCGCCTATTTCAGTGGCATCGCCTCCGGCAGCCTGCACGGCTGGTTGTGGCTGGTGGCGGCGTTCATCGGCAATGGCGTGGGGGTACGGTTGCGGCCCTGGTTCTTCGCCGAGGAACGGGCGCCCCAGGGCCTGACTGGCTGCTGATGGCGGGTGGTGGCGAGCGCGCTTGCTCCCGTACGGCTGCGTAGCACTCGTGAATCGGTTCTCGCGGGGTGTCAGGCACAAGCGGCTAGCCGGCCTTGGCTTGCTGCGCAATCCGCTGCGAGCAAGCCACAGGGGTAGCGATCAGGTCCCGGCCTTGATCTTGGTCCAGGCCCGGGTCCGCGCCCGCTCGGCATCACGGGGCAGCGGCCGGAGCGTGTAGAGGGTGTTCATGGCTGCCGCGGTGGGGTAGAGGTTGGGGTTGTTGCGAATCGCCGGGTCGACCTTGTCGGTGGCGTCCTTGTTCGGGTTCGGATACCCGACGAAATCGCTGACCGGGGCAATCACCTGGGGTTGCAGCAAGTAGTTGATGAAGGTGTAGGCGTCTTCCGGGTTCTTCGCGCCCTTGGGGATCGCCAGCATGTCGAACCAGATCGGCGCTCCCTCCTTGGGCAGGCGCATGTCCACGGTCACGCCGTTCTTGGCTTCCCGGGCGCGGTTGGCGGCCTGGGAGAAGCTGCCCGAGTAGCCCACCGCCACGCAGATGTCACCGTTGGCGATATCGGCCATGTACTTGGACGAGTGGAAGTAGGTGATGTACGGGCGAATCTTCAGCAGCAGGGCCTCGGCCTTCTCGTAGTCCGCCGGCTTATGGCTGTTGGGGTCCAGGCCCAGGTGCTGCAGGGCCAGGGGCAGGATCTCCGACGGCGAATCCAGCAGCGCCACGCCGCACTGCTTGAGCTTGCTGATGTTCTCCTCCTTGAAGATCAGGTCCCAGCTGTCCACCGGTGCCTGCTCGCCCAGGGCCGCCTTGACCTTGTCCGGGTTGAAGCCGATCAGGATGGTGCCGTACATGTAGGGCACGGCGAAGCGGTTGCCCGGGTCGTTGGCCTCGATCAGCTGCATCAGCTTGGGGTCCAGGTGGTTCCAGTTGGGCAGCTTGCTGCGGTCCAGGGGCTGGAACACCCCGGCCTCGATCTGCTTGGCCAGGAACACGTTGGACGGCACTACCACGTCATACCCGGAGTTGCCGGTGAGCAGCTTGGCCTCCAGGGCTTCGTTGGTATCGAAGATGTCGTACACCAGCTTGACCTGGCTGTTCTGGGCCTTGAAATCTTCCAGGGCCTTGGGGGTGATGTAGTCGAACCAGTTGTACACCCGCAGGGTGCGTTCCTCGGCGTGAGCGGCGGTGCCCAGCAGGCAGGCGCACAGGGCGGGAGCAATGAGGCGTTGGAGTCTTGGCATGTTGCGGGTTCCTTACTGGGCGCTCTGGAAGCCTTCGAGTACGTTCACGGCGTTGATGCCGATTTCCGCGACGGCATAACCGCCTTCCATGACGAACAGCGTCGGTTTGCCGAGGGCGGCGATGCGCTTGCCCATGGCCAGGTAGTCCGGGCTGTCGAGCTTGAACTGCGAGATCGGGTCTTCCTTGAAGGTGTCGACCCCCAGGGAGACCACGATGACATCGGCACCGTAGCGCTCGATTTCCCCGCAGGCCCGCTCCAGCGCCGCACTCCAGGCGTCCCAGCCGCTACCGGCGGCCAGCGGGTAGTTGAAGTTGTAGCCTTCACCAGCGCCTTCGCCGCACTCGTCGGCATAGCCCAGGAAGAACGGGAACTCGGCTTCCGGATGGCCGTGGATCGAGGTGAAGAGCACGTCGTTGCGCTCGTAGAAGATCGACTGGGTGCCGTTGCCATGGTGGTAGTCGACATCGAGGATCGCCACCTTGCCATGGCCCTGGTCGAGGAAGGCCTGGGCGGCGATGGCGGCATTGTTCAGGTAGCAGTAGCCGCCCATCAGGTCGCTGGCGGCGTGGTGTCCCGGTGGCCGGCACAGGGCGAAGGCGCTATGGGCGCCGCGCTGGATCACCGCCTGGGCGGTCAGGGCGACCTGGGCCGCGCTATAGGCTGCTTGCCAGGTGCCGGCGGTGATCGGCGCGCCGCCGTCGAAGCTGTAGTAGCCGAGCTGGCCGTGCAGGCTGCTGGGGATCACGCTGCGCAGGGTGCGCGCCGGCCAGGTGTAGGGCAGCAGGTCGCCGTCGATGCCCTTGGCTGCCCAGCGCTCCCAGGCGCCCTTGAAGAACTCCAGGTACTCGCGGCTGTGGACGCGCTGGATCGGCTCCAGGCCGAAGTCCTTGGGCGCCTCCACCGGCCCCAGGTTGCGGTACTTCACTCGGTCCAGCACGTGGTCGGCCCGGGAGGGCATTTCGAAGCAGGGCATCAGTTGCCCGTCTATCAGTTCGCAACGGCCGTGGTGCAGATGGTGATCGTCCGAGTAGATCGTCAGCATTTTCTTGTTCTCCGCAGGCTGATTCGGTGGCTCACAGTCTTGCGGGAGGCGGGGTTTCGGAGAACGGCAGGAACGGCCAAAAGAGGATCGATATGGCCAGATTGCATGACCGCAATTCGCCCCTTGAAGGGGCGTGGCGCCCCATTGCGGGGCGCCAGTGGCTTCAGTCTGCCGGCGGTGGCGGCGCAAAGCGTTGCAGGACCTGGAGCATGTCCTCGCGTTTTTTCCGGGCGATGGCCTCCAGCAGCAGGGCATAGCCCTTTTTCTCGCAGCGCTGGCCCACGGCGGCCACCAACGGCCAGAAACCCTGGCACGCCTGTGGGTTGGCAGATTGCAGGCCCAGGCGCTGCAGTACCCGGGGCGGGATGCTCATCTGGCGTTGCAGGCGCATGCCGCAATACAACCGATAACCTTCGATGGCCCGGCCCTGGGGGATGTTGTCCAGGGGCGCTGCGACCTTCAATTGGCCCGGTAGGCGATGTCGTTGAGCAGGCCGGGGTACTCGCTGTGGTCGGTGGCGGTTTCCGGCTCGTCGAGGGCGAAGTGGCTGGACATCTCCCACCACTTGAATTTCGCCAGGTCGAATGCCTGGGCGACGGGTGCTGCGGCGAGCATCAGCAGCGCCAGGCCAATTCGACGAAGGCCGATATGCCTGGCGGTGCTGCTTGTGGATAGATTCAACGCTGCCGTCCCTTGCCGGTATGAAAGGCCGGCAATGTAATGCAATTGGCGCCTTCATGCCGGGGTTTGTCTCAGGGCCGGAACTGGCTCGGCGCCACGCCGCTCCAGCGGATGAAGGCATGGCGAAAGCTCGCGGTCTCGCTGAAGCCCAGGGCCTCGGCGATGCGGTAGATCGGCAACTGGTCCTGGCAGAGCATCTGCTTGGCCCGCTCGAAGCGCAGTTCGTCGAGCAGTTCCTGGTAGCTGCAACCCAGCTCCTTGAGGTGTCGGCGCAGGGTCCGGGCCGAGCAGTTCATCTGCTGGGCCAGCCCGTCCAGGCCGGGAGCGGCGTCCAACTGTGCTGCCAGCAGCTGGCGGATGCGCCCGAGCCAGGCCTGGCGTCCGGTGAACTCGGTGTTCTGCTTGCGGCAGCGCTCGGCCATGGCCTGGTGGGTGATCACGTCCGCCAGGGGCAGCGGCTGGTCGAGCCAGTGGCGGTCGAAGGCAAAGGCATTGCTGGCGGCATCGAACTCTAGGGGGCAGTCGAAACGCTCGCGATAGCGTGCCTGGTAGTCCGGTGCGGGGTAGTCGAAGCGCGCGCCGATCAGCGGCAGCGGATGCCCCAGCAGGTCGTCGCAGATGACCTTCATCGAGGCCAGGCAGAACTCGGTGTTGAACGCGGCCAGGGCCGGGCATTCGCGATAGTCGGCGGCCGTCAGCCAGATACGCGGGCCGTCGGCTTCCAGGGTTAGCTCGAAAAGTGTTCCCATCAGCGCCGGATAGCGCAGCGCCAGGCGCAAAGCGTCACCTAAGGTGGCACTGGTGAGCAGGGCGTAGCCGAGCATGCCGTAGGACGACACGTGCATGCGCCGGCCCAGCTCCAGACCGATATCGCGCTGCAAGGCCACGGCATTGGCGCACACCAGCATCTCCTGGCTGGTGGTGATGCGGGTATCGGCGCGGCTCAGGTCGGCGGGGTTTATACCGCTGCCGGCCAACAACGCGTCGCTGCCCTGACCCTGGTCCTTGAAGGTGTTGAGGATCAGGGAAACCGCATTGAGGGTGGTGAGGTGCGAATGCAGCATGCGCAGATTCCGGCCTGGGAAAGACCCTTGACCGGAGCAAGTTGCATGCCGCCCACGCCAGGACCTGCCGTTTGCCTGCCAGCGGCATGGGGCATTTCGGGGGGTGCGTGGTTAGTGACTTGGTGCTTTGATTGGTGCAACCTGCCTGCCATTCACCGCCAGAGGTGGCGGTGCAGCAACCTCGATAAAGGACTATGTATGACCCTCACTCCTGCGCGTTCCCTGCTCCTGGTGTCCGGCTTGCTCCTGAGTTCGCTGTGTCTGGCCGAGGCTGGGCCAGGCAGCGAAAGCACCCTCAAGGATTCTGCCAAGTCAGCCGTCTCGTCAGCCATTTCGGCAGGCAAGAACCTCTTGGGTGGCGTCAGCGAAGGCGTGCTCGATGGTCGCCAATCGGCGCAAGGCGTCGACGGTGCCTCGATCATTTCCTCCCGTGAGCAAATGAAGGGTCGCGTCGATGTCCAGGTATTGAAGACCGAAGCCGTCGGCGACAGCTTCAACGTTACCCTGGGTTTCAAGAACAGCAGCGACAGCCAGTTGCGGCTGATCAACCTCAAGCAGACCGGTGCCCTGCTGGCGATCGACCAGGACGGTTACGCCAACAACCTGACTGTCAGCCTCGACAACCCGGATGAAGTCACCATCCCGGCCAAGGCGGCAGTGCGGCAGAAGTTCGTGTTCGAAGGACCGATCGAGAGTTCGAGCTCGGTGCGGGTCTGGGGCCAGGATTACCCGGTCAAGAAGTAACCTGGCCGCCACCCTCTGTTCGTCGTCGAGCCGGCAGCTAGCGCAGTCGCTACCGGCTCCGGAGCCTGAGCTTCAGCTCAGCTCGCCACACAGG
This sequence comes from Pseudomonas sp. MSSRFD41, assembly GCF_014230245.1. Classification (NCBI taxonomy): domain Bacteria; kingdom Pseudomonadati; phylum Pseudomonadota; class Gammaproteobacteria; order Pseudomonadales; family Pseudomonadaceae; genus Pseudomonas; species Pseudomonas sp. MSSRFD41. The sequence goes on from NZ_JACKZK010000001.1 coordinate 222,156, forward strand.
TCCAGTTCGACCAGGCGCCGTACCTCGGCGGCCGGCAATCCGGCGCCCAGCAGGGCATCGAGCTTGCCGAAGGCGGCCTCGCGGGTCATGCCGCCGCCCGACAACACGCCCACCCCGCGCAGGCGGCTGCCGGCCTCGTAGATGTCCAGCTCGACCCCGCCCTCATGGCACTGGGTCACGGCCACCACCACGATGTCCTGGTCCCGGGCGCGCTTGAGGCTGGCCAGGAACGCCGGGTTGTCGCTGGGACCGGTGCCGCTGCCGAAGCATTCCAGCACCAGGCCCTGGATGCCGCTGGCGAGCACGCCATCGAGCACTTCGGCGCCGATGCCGGGGAACAGCGGCAACACGCCGACCTTGGCCGGCTGGCGGGCCTGGCGGTAGTCCAGGCTTGGCGGGATGGCCTCGACCTGGGTGCCGCCACCCTTGCGTCGCAAGGCGGCGAACGGGTGTCGACCGAAGCTGCGGATCTTCGCGCAGCGGGTCGGCGCCAACAGCTCGCCATGGAAGTACAGGTGTACGCCGGGTGCCAGGCCACGGCCGAGGGCCAGCAGCGCACCGCTGAGGTTTTCCCAGGCATCGCTGTCGGGCACGCCGGCCGGCAGCATCGAACCGGTGAACAGCACCCGTGCCGGCAGGCCCAGCAACTGGAAGCTCATGGCCGCGGCGCTGTAGGCCAGGGTGTCGGTGCCATGCAGGATCAGCACGCTGTCGCAGCCCTCGCTCTCGACGGCCTCGACCACCGCTTCGCGCAGGCGCTGCCAGTACTCGGGGGTCATGTTGGCGCTGTCGATCAGCGGCGCCATTTCGCGAAAGCGCCAGGCCGGTACCGGCAGGTCGGGACGGGTGTCGAGGTAGTCGCGCATCCGGGCTTCGAAGCCGGACGCCGGGGCCAGGCCGTCGGCGCTGGCCTGCATGCCGATGGTGCCACCGGTGTAGAGCACCATGACGTGCTGGGCGGCAGGGTGGGTCGAAGGGTGCATGGGGTTCTCCGAAACGGTGAGTTCCTGTGGGAGCGGGCAAACCCGCTCGCACATTTATCGAACTGTAATCGACGGGTGCAGAGGATGCGCCCATCGTTGACCCGTCAGCGTTGCGCTGTGGGCACGCCTTGCGGCTCGGCCTGGGCGGTGGCCGCGGGTTCGGCGGGCCAGGCCTTCAGGTCCAGGTCCAGATCGGCGAATTTGCGCGAGTCGAACACAGGCTGGTCGACGCCGGCGCGGCGCTGCTCGTCGTAGTCGCGCATCACGCGCAGGCCGACCTTGAACAGCAGGGCCAGGGCCACCAGGTTGACGAAGGCCAGGCAGGTCATGGTGATGTCGGCGAAGGCGAACACGGTCGAAAGGTCCTGCATCGAACCCCATATCACCAGCGCCAGCACCAGGCCGCGGAACAGCATCAGTACAGTGCGGTTGCGGGAGAGGAACTGCAGGCTGTTTTCGCCCAGGTAGTAGTTGTAGAGGATGCAGGTGAAGACGAACAGCGACAGCGCGACGCTGACGAACAGGCGACCCCAGTCACCGACCACGGCGGCCAGCGAGTTCTGGGTCAGGACGATGCCGTCGCCTTCGAAGCCCGGGGTGTAGAAGCCCGACAGCAGGATCAGCAGCGCGGTGCAGGTGCAGATCACGAAGGTGTCGAGGAACACGCTGAAGGCCTGGACCACGCCCTGGGCGCCCGGGTGCTTCACGGCGGCCACGGCGGCGACGTTCGGCGCACTGCCCAGGCCCGCTTCGTTGGCGAACACGCCACGCTTCACGCCCATGACGATGGCGCTGCCGAGCAGGCCGCCGAAGGCCGGGTCGAGGCCGAAGGCGCTCTTGATGATGGTCGCCAGCATGGCCGGCACGTGTTCGATCTGGGTGCCGATCACATACAGGGTCACGGCGATGTAGGCCAGGGTCTTGATCGGAACCAGCAGGTCGGACACCGCGGCGATGCGCTTGATGCCGCCGATGAAGGTGATGGCCAGCAGCAGCGCCAGGACGATGCCGGTGTGGCTTGGGTCGAAGGCGAAGGCGTCCTGCAGCGAGTGCGTCACTGTGTAGGACTGCAGGCCGATGAAGGCGAAGCCGTAGGTGACCAGCAGCAGGATGGAGAACACCACTGCCATGCCTTTGAACTTCAGGCCGTGCTGGATGTAATAGGCCGGGCCGCCGCGGTACAGGCCGTCGCCGTCGGCGCGCTTGTAGACCTGGGCCAGGGTGCATTCGAAGAAGCTGCTGGACATGCCCACCAGTGCGGTCACCCACATCCAGAACACGGCGCCCGGACCACCCAGGGTCACGGCGATGCCGACGCCTGCGATGTTGCCTGCGCCGACCCGGCCGGCGAGGCTGAGCATCAGCGCCTGGAATGAGCTGAGCTGGCCGCCGCTGCTTTTCAGGCTATCGCGGAACACCGCGAACATATGGAGGAAGTGGCGCAGTTGAACGAAACGCGAGCGGATCGTGAAGTAGCCGCCGAGCCCGACAATGAGCACGATCAGCACTTTCCCTGAGAGGAAGTCGTTGATGACTTCGAGCATGGAGTATTCCTCGCTGTTTTTTGTGTAGGCAAACGCAGAATGGGCAGAAACAATTTGTCACACCGCTCATTGCACGCACGGCAAAGCGGTGGGGCGAATGTTCGTCCCGGTTCTCTATTCGCGGGTTGTTATTAGTTCGGGTTTCCCATGGGTTTGAGCCGCGCTACCGGCGACAGCCCAGGGGAAGAGGGGGCGCACTATACCGGTGCGCGGGCCTGCCGTCTGCATATAGCGCGCCGAACCGAGGAACGGCAGGAGGCGGGAGGCTGAATCGGTTCTTGTCGCGGCGGGCTTTGCCTGGTCTGCGCAAGCCCGGGCGAGGGCTCTCTGGCGGCTGACCGAACGGTCATGATCGATTGTCATGCCAAATTGGAAAAGCCGACAAAAGGAGCTTGTTATTCGGTTTTTCACGATTTTTTGCCGATTTTATCCTAGCGCTTGTCAGGACTCCGGTTGCTCGTCGAAGCAAGTGGGAGCGAACTGCGGCTCAGCAACCGTTCCATGTCCATGGGTGCGGCTCAGGTCGGGAATTGTTCGAGGTGTTCTTCCACCCATTGCACCAGGCGTTCGTCCAGCTGGGGCAGGAGTTGGCGATAGGCGTCCTGGCAGGTTCGGAACCCTGGGTCCTGGTTGATCAGGTTCGCCAGTTCGGTCGGGGCCGTTGCAGGCGTGTATGCGGCGCGTAGCTGGTCTTGGCGCTGGCCGGCCTGCTCGAGGGTGTCGGCCAGGGCGTGTTGTCGTAGCTGGCGGAATTGGGCGAGGGCTTCGGGCAGGTGGAAGTGCAGGGCGCTGTCGAAGCCTTCCCAGCTTTCGTAGGCCAGCCACTCGTGGAGCACCATGAAGCAGCGTAGTGCTGGAGGTAGTTGCGCCAGCTGGTCGAAGTCCAGCCAGTACTGGCGGGGCAACGCCTGGGCGGTTTCGATGGCCTGGGCGATCAGTCCCACGGCCTGGCCCGGGTTGCGCCGGTGCTTGCGCAGGATGCGCTGGGTCAGGGTGAAGCGCGCTTCTTCTATAGCGTGCAGGGCGCGGTTCAGGTCGTATTCGGCGCTATGCAGGTATTCCCGGGCTTGTTCGGCGGACAGCCCGGACTTGTCCACCAGCACCTGCAACAGCTCGGACTTGTAGAGCTCGGCGGCTCGTTGAGGGTGGCCTGCGCAGCGTGCGAGCAGGGCTTGGGCGTGACGCAGGCCGATGGGGAGCAGGGCGCGTAGCTGTTGCAGGGCCTGGGTGTGTGTCGGGTCCATCGACTGTGCTGCCTCGGGGGTGGCTGGCGGTTGAGGGGGGATTATCCACCGTTGCTGGAGCTCAGGCCGAGTGTTTTGTACGTGGCGAGGGAGCAAGCCCCCTCGCCACAGGTTCTAGCTGCGGGCGATGCCGTTGCCACCCGCCAGGTCAAGGGCCTGGGCGGGCGCCGTCGAGCAGGGCGTCCACTACGGCGCGGGCCATTTCCACGGAATGCACCATGGACCAGATCAGTCCGCGTTCGATGCCGCTGGCCCGTTCGGTGATTTCATCGGACACCTCTTCGGCGCATTTGAGCAGCAGCGAGACGTGCACCAGCGCTTCTTCGGCATTTACTTGGGGTTGCACGGCGAACAGCGGGCGGTCCTGGCCATCGCACAGGCCGAAGGGGCGATGGCGGGTGCCGTGCAAGGCGGCCAGCAGGTTAGCGTTGGCGCAGTCCAGCTCTGGGTCGCGGCGCGGATGATCGGTTGGCAAAGGTGGATCGGGGACGAGCTTTTTCATGATGGTCACTCACTCAGTAATAAACGGACTGCCGAGCTCACTTCCACATGAGGGGTGGCAGTTGTGCGAGGGTGTGGAAGACCGGGACTGAGTAACCCAGCACACCCGAAGGTGTCCCGCGCACAACCGCCATAAAGCGATGCCGACGACAAAGCGTCGAGCTATGCCCATAAGCGCTCATGCTTACTCAGATCCGAACTTCCACATCCGGGCCGCTGATTTTGCAGCGGCTCAGGGAGGCTGCCTGATCGGTAAGAGGGGTACAAGGCGCTCAAAGGCGTGGGGGATTCTCTCGGATTTACCCTACAAAACAAAGCGAATCCGCTTCGATGCTGGGCTGCATTGGGGCAGCGCTGTGTCCGTCATAAAACGAAGATGTGCACGGCTTCAGTGCTATCACGGTGCTCCATAAAGGGTCGGCGCTGAAAAATAGACGTTCTTGTTTCTGTCTTTCCCAATTCCGTGAAGAACCAAAAAAAAGGGCCTGGAGACGAATCTCCAGGCCCTCAAAAGGTGAGAGGTGTCTAGTCCCTCAACCTGGTGAGCGGTGTTGCATGTTTCGGTGTCGCGTCGGTTACGCCTTCAGCGGAACCAGGCGCGGGGCAATCATGTTTTCCGGACGCAGGATGTCGTCGAGCATGGCGTCGTCCAGCAGGCCTTCTTCGCGAACCAGTTCCAGCACGCCGCGGCCGCTTTCCAGGGCGATGCGGGCGATACGGGTGGCGTTCTCGTAGCCGATGTACGGGTTCAGCGCGGTGACCAGGCCGATGGAGTGCTCAACCAGCTCGCGGCAACGGGTTTCGTTGGCGGTGATGCCGGTGATGCAGTGCTCGCGCAGCATGTCCATGGCGCGTTGCAACAGGCGGATCGAGTCGAAGATCTTGAAGGCGATCAGCGGCTCCATCACGTTCAGTTGCAGCTGGCCGCCTTCGGCCGCGATGGTCAGGGCCAGGTCGTTGCCGATGATCTGGAACGCCACCTGGTTGACCGCTTCCGGGATAACCGGGTTGACCTTGCCGGGCATGATCGAGCTGCCGGGCTGGCGCGCTGGCAGGTTGATCTCGTTGATACCGGTACGCGGGCCGCTGGACAGCAGGCGCAGGTCGTTGCAGATCTTCGACAGCTTGACCGCGGTGCGCTTGAGCATGCCGGAGAACAGCACGAAGGCGCCCATGTCGGAGGTGGCTTCGATCAGGTCGGCGGCCGGGACCAGCGGCTGGCCGCTGATGGTGGCCAGGCGTTGCACGGCCAGGTTCTGGTAGCGCGGGTCGGCGTTGATGCCGGTGCCGATGGCGGTGCCGCCCAGGTTGACTTCGGTCAGCACTTCCGGCGCCAGGGTCTTCAGGCGGGCCAGGTCTTCACCCAGGGTGGTGGCGAAGGCGTGGAACTCCTGGCCGAGGGTCATCGGCACGGCGTCTTGCAGCTGGGTACGGCCCATCTTCAGGACGTGGCTGAACTCTTCACCCTTGGCGGCGAACGACTGGATCAGGCTGTCGAGGCTGGCCAGCAGCGCGTCGTGACCCAGCAGCAGACCCAGGCGGATCGCGGTCGGGTAGGCGTCGTTGGTCGACTGCGCCATGTTCACGTCGTTGTTCGGGTGCAGGTACTGGTATTCGCCCTTGCTGTGGCCCATGGCCTCCAGCGCGATGTTGGCGATGACTTCGTTGGCATTCATGTTGGTCGAAGTGCCAGCGCCGCCCTGGATCATGTCCACCACGAACTCTTCGTGGAAATCGCCGCGGATCAGGCGGGCGCAAGCCTCGCTGATGGCCGCGTGCTTGACCTCGCTCAGGTGACCGAGTTCGCGGTTGGCGTCGGCAGCTGCCTGCTTGACCATCGCCAGGGCCACGACCAGTTTTGGGTAATGCGAGATCGGAACGCCCGAGAGGCGGAAGTTGTTTACCGCTCGCAGGGTCTGGATGCCGTAATACGCTTGAGCCGGTACTTCGAGTACGCCAAGCAGATCTTTTTCTGTGCGGAAAGATGCAGCGGAGGACATGACGGAAATCATCTCGGTAGGGACCCGGTCAGTGCCGGGAGCGCTGCGAATCCTAGGGCTAAGGGAAATTTTGGGCCAATGCTGTTAAACACTGGCCTATGCATATTCGGCATAATGCCCGTGTGACGCCGCGTTGCCGGCAAGCGTGTGACCTAAAATGGTGCGTGTCCGGGAGGACGTGATGAATCTGGAAAGCAAATGGCTCGAGGACTTCAGTGCCCTGGCCGCCACCCGCAGCTTCTCGCAGGCCGCCGAACGTCGCTTCGTGACCCAGCCGGCCTTCAGCCGGCGGATCCGTAGCCTGGAGGCCGCCCTGGGCCTGACCTTGGTCAATCGTTCGCGCACACCGGTGGAGCTGACGGCGGCCGGGCAGCTGTTCCTGGTGACGGCGCGGACCGTGGTCGAGCAGCTCGGTGAGGTAGTGCGCCATTTGCACCACCTGGAGGGCGGGCAGGGCGAGGTGATGCAAGTCGCGGCGGCCCACTCCCTGGCCCTGGGGTTCTTTCCACGCTGGATCGCACAGCTGCGCAACGAGGGCCTGAATATCGCCACCCGGTTGGTGGCGACCAACGTCGGTGATGCAGTGCATGCCCTGCGTGAAGGCGGCTGCGACCTGATGCTGGCCTTCTATGACCCGGACGCGGCCCTGCAGATGGATTCGGAAATCTTCCCTTCGCTGCACCTGGGGCACACCGAGATGCTTCCGGTTTGCGCCGCCGACCCCCAGGGCAAGCCGCTGTTCGACCTGGAGGGCGAGTCCAGCGTGCCGCTGCTGGCCTACAGCGCCGGGGCCTTCCTCGGACGTTCGGTCAATCTGCTGCTGCGCCAGCGCAACCTGCGTTTCACCACCGTCTACGAAACCGCTATGGCCGATAGCCTCAAGAGCATGGCCCTGGAGGGCCTGGGCATCGCCTGGGTGCCCCAGTTGAGTGTGCGCGCCGAGCTGGCCCGGGGCGAACTGGTGGTGTGCGGCGGCGCACAGTGGCACGTGCCGCTGGAAATCCGCCTGTACCGCTGCGCCCTGGTGCGCAAGGCCAACGTGCGCCTGCTGTGGCGCAAGCTCGAGGGCGCCGCGGCGCAGGGTACGAGCAACCCATGATCCTCTCCGCTGCCGAGCCAGCGAGGCTGCGACAAGGCTCGGCCGGCTGGGCCTTTCCTGCAATCGCCGCGCGCTCGTGCGCAGCCTGCGGCAGCGGCTACGAGAAACAGGCAGGGCCGCAGGAATTTCCAGTGCGGGGCGGCTGACTTCAAAGTCAATAAAACCGGGCCTTTGGGCAAAAAAGGCCAGGGTGTCGCAGGTGGTCGGTGAACGTGTGTCGCGGACATTTTTTTGGGTATACTGCGCGGCCTCCGGCCGGTTTACCTGGCCAGAATTCGTACAACAAGCCACGCCATTTTGCGTGGCTTGTTGTTTTTTGACGCGCCTGTGGGCGCCCAGAGAGAAAGAGGCACGACGATGAGTGCACTGGTTGGCGTGATCATGGGCTCCAAGTCCGATTGGTCCACCCTTAGCCACACCGCCGATATGCTGGATAAACTCGGCATTCCCTACGAGGTGAAGGTGGTTTCCGCACACCGCACCCCGGACCTGCTGTTCCAGTATGCCGAAGAGGCCGAATCGCGTGGCATCGAGGTGATCATCGCCGGCGCCGGTGGCGCGGCCCACCTGCCAGGCATGTGTGCGGCCAAGACCCACCTGCCGGTGCTGGGCGTGCCGGTGCAGTCCTCGATGCTCTCGGGCGTGGACTCGCTGCTGTCGATCGTGCAGATGCCCGCCGGCATCCCGGTGGCGACCCTGGCCATCGGCAAGGCCGGTGCGATCAACGCCGCGCTGCTCTCGGCGAGCATCCTGGGCGCCAAGCACCCGCAGTTCCATGCGGTGCTGAAAAAATTCCGTGCTGAACAGACAGACAGCGTCCTGGACAATCCAGACCCGCGCGTCGCCTGAGGTCGTTGACGATGAAGATCGGTGTAATCGGTGGCGGCCAGCTCGGTCGCATGTTGGCCCTGGCGGGAACCCCGCTGGGAATGAGCTTCGCTTTTCTCGACCCGGCGCCGGATGCCTGCGCAGCTGCCCTGGGCGAACACCTGCGGGCCGATTACGGCGACCAGGACCACCTGCGCCAGCTGGCTGACGAGGTGGACCTGGTGACCTTCGAATTCGAGAGCGTGCCGGCCGAAACCGTGGCCTTCCTCTCGCAATTCGTACCGGTGTACCCCAGTGCCGAGGCGCTGCGCATCGCCCGTGACCGCTGGTTCGAGAAGAGCATGTTCAAGGACCTGGGGATTCCCACCCCCGAGTTCGCCGACATCCAGTCCCAGGCCGACCTGGACGCCGCGGTGGCGCGCATCGGCCTGCCGGCGGTGCTCAAGACCCGGACCCTGGGCTATGACGGCAAGGGCCAGAAGGTCCTGCGCAGCGCTGCCGATGTCGAGGGCACCTTCGCCGAGCTGGGCAGCGTGCCATGCCTGCTGGAAGGCTTCGTGCCGTTCACTGGCGAAGTCTCGCTGATCGCCGTGCGTGCCCGTGATGGCGAGACCCGTTTCTACCCGTTGGTGCACAACACCCATGACAGCGGCATCCTGCGCCTGTCGGTGGCCAGCAGCGATCACCCGTTGCAGGCGCTGGCCGAGGATTATTCCAGCCGCGTGCTCAAGCAACTGGACTACGTGGGTGTGATGGCGTTCGAGTTCTTCGAGGTGGACGGCGGCCTGAAGGCCAACGAAATCGCCCCGCGGGTGCACAACTCCGGGCACTGGACCACCGACGGCAGCCAGTGCAGCCAGTTCGAGAACCACCTGCGGGCGGTGGCCGGCCTGCCGCTGGGCTCCACCGCCAAGGTGGGCGAGAGCGCCATGATCAACTTCATCGGCGAAGTACCGCCGGTGGACCAGGTGATCCGCATCGACGACTGCCATCTGCATCACTACGGCAAGGCCTTCAAGGCCGGGCGCAAGGTCGGCCATGCCAACCTGCGCTGCGCCGACCAGGCCACCCTGCAGGCGCAGATCCTCAAGGTCCAGGCGCTGGTCGCCAAGTAACAAATCCACCGGCTGGCGGGAACCTTCGTTTCCCGCCGTTCTCTGATAGCAGGATGCCAAGGCGCTGACTAGGCTTTGGTTTACCCACTCCTACAGAGGAACAGCCATGGGCATTATCGGAACCATTTTCATCGGCTTGATCGTTGGTCTGCTGGCGCGTTTCCTCAAGCCGGGAGACGACAGCATGGGCTGGATCATGACCATCCTGCTGGGTATCGGCGGTTCGCTGGCGGCCACCTACGGCGGCCAGGCGCTGGGTATCTACCAGGCTGGCCAAGGTGCCGGTTTCTTCGGTGCGCTGGTGGGCGCGATCGTTCTCCTGGTGATCTACGGCTTCATCAAGAAGAACTGAGCCGGTGCGCGAGCTCCCCTTCGCCGCTCGGGCGAAGGGGGGCGATTTCTTCATCTGAAACTTCAACGCAGCCCATGGTTTGGGCACTAGAATGCCCGCCTTCTTCCGTCCTTTCCTTTTGACCGAGCCCCACCCTCATGCGTCGTCTCTTGTTGACCCTCGTTCTGCTGGGCTGCGGCCTGGCCCAGGCTGCTGAACTGCCGGAAACCGACTGGCTGGAACTGATGCCCAAATCGGACCAGAAAGCCCTGGAGCAGATGCCGGAAATCGACCACAACTCGCCTGAAGCCAACGGCACCTTCACCCAGAAAGGTGGCTTGAAACAGAGCAAGGGCCTGCCGGCGGTGATGTATTCGACCAAGACCGTGGCGGCCATGAATGGCAAGCAGATCCGCATCGGTGGCTACCCGGTGCCATTGGAGGCCGATGCCAAGGGCCACAGCACGCTGTTCTTCCTGGTGCCCTACCCGGGGGCCTGCATCCACGTACCACCGCCGCCGCCCAACCAGCTGGTGCTGGTGCGCTTTCCCAAGGGCGTCAAGCTCGATGACATCTACACCCCGCTGTGGGTGACTGGCACCCTGAAGGTCGAGAAGGTCAGCAACGATCTGGCGGACGCCGCCTACGCCCTGGACGCGGCGAAGGTGCGGGTGGTGCAGGAGTCGGATTTGTAGCCGACAGGAGGGTTGGCTGCGGGAAGGAGCGACTCCTTCCCCATGGCCTGTAGTCAGGGCGCGAGGCTGTCGATGCTCACGCTCAAGGTGTGGCTGGCGCCGGGAGCCAGGGTCACGATGTCGTCCATGACATTGGCGGTCTCGATGCACAGCATGCGCTGCCAGCCATCGTCGGCCATGTCGCTGAACTGCGCGGCGCGACCGATCCATGGGTTCCAGATCACTGCGGTGCGCGAGCCCTGGCTGGCCAGGCGGATGCGCCGCTGCCACTGCGGGTCGACGATATCCAGCTGCGTCGGCGTATCCAGGTAGATACGGTCGGTCTCCCCGGCAAAATGCAGGTCGCCCGCCTGGCGCTTGGTCGTCCAGTCTTCCAGGGTCTCGATGTAGTCCAGCCCGTCGACACCTTCGACATGCACCTGGCGCACGTCGCTGACCGCGAAGTAGCTGTGCAGCGCCTGGCTGATGCTGACGCTTTCATTGCCCAGGTTATGGCTGGTCAGGCTGATGTGCAGTTGCTGGTCGAGGCGGATGAGCAAGCTGGGTTCCACCTGGTGCGGCCAGCCGGGAAAACCTCCGGCAGGGCAGGGCAGGCGCAAGCGCACCAGCAGGCTGTCGCCTTCGCTCTCGATGCCTTGCAGTTCCCAGTCGGTGGCGCGGACCAGGCCGTGGGCCGGCGCCGCGTCGTCGCCCTGGCGCATGGCCTGGACGCTCTGTGGATTGCGCGCGAAGTTGCCGAACCACGGCCAGCACACCGGGACGCCGGCGCGGATGCTCTTGCCGGTCTTGAACTGCGCTTCTTCGTTCAGCCAGATCAGCGGCGGTTGCCCGGCCAGCTGGTAGCTGAGGATGTGCGCGCCCTGCTGGGCCACCAGCAGTTCGGCATCGCCGTGGCGGATGCGCCAGCAGTTCAGTTGGTCCAGTTGTACTGTTTCAACGTGGGGCGTAGGCATGGCGGTTCTCGTTCAGAAGGCTTGGGCTGCCATGGACTTCCAGGCAGCCTGCGGGTTCAACGTGCCCTGGGCGGCACCGAGCGGGTACGGCCACTGCCGTCGATGGCGACGAACACGAACACCGCCTCGGTGACCTTGCGCCACTCGCTGGACAGCGGATCGTCGCTCCACACTTCCACCATCATCTGGATCGAGCTGCGGCCGATCTCCAGGGTCTGGGTGTAGAAGGACAATTGCGCGCCGACGGCCACCGGTACCAGGAATGCCATGCGATCGATGGCCACGGTGGCTACCCGGCCACCGGCGACGCGACTGGCCATGGCGGTGCCCGCCAGGTCCATCTGGGCCACCAGCCAGCCGCCGAAAATATCGCCGAAACCGTTGGTTTCACGTGGCAGGGCGGTGATTTGCAGGGCCAGGTCGCCTTGCGGGATTGGATCTTCTTGTTCGAGCTCTATCATGCCGAGGGGCCTCTGACCCGTGACGCTTCATGGGTACTTCAGGTGAATAGCCGTCTTCAGGAAAAACGATTCAGCCCGAACATACTACGTTCGTCACGTTCTTTCGAAGGCGTGCTAGCGGGAAACTCTGCGAAACCGGCTGCTCATGCACAGGAAGAAGCATTGCGCGCCGGGCACTTGGGGTGGGGCATGCACTGGTGTTCCTGTCTGGTCTTGCTGGCGCCGGGCGGTTGCCGGCGGTCACGAGTACAACGACGTTTTCGCACAACAACCCTTGCCGGGAGCGGCTTTGCGCGCCGGGCCCTGCGAGTATATCGGTCGATAGACTCCACGACGACCCGTCTGGTTCGCAATTTTGTGCGTCATTTGTGCGTCGCTGTGTAGGTATTCGAACAATTTGCTATCGTGCCGAACCTGCCAGGCCCCAACCAGAGCTGTTGCGGCTTCCAGAACCAACTAATAAGAGAAGCCCCTTGCCATGACCACTGTGCCCTCCAGCGCCGCGCAAGCAGCGCCTCCCGCCCGTCCCCTGACTCGTAGCGACTACAAGACTCTTTCGCTGTCCGCCCTGGGCGGCGCGCTGGAGTTCTATGACTTCATCATCTTCGTGTTCTTCGCCACCGTGGTGGGCAAGTTGTTCTTCCCGGCGGACATGCCCGAATGGCTGCGCCTGATGCAGACCTTCGGCATCTTCGCCGCCGGCTACCTGGCCCGGCCCCTGGGCGGGATCGTCATGGCCCACTTCGGCGACCTGCTGGGCCGCAAGAAGATGTTCACCCTGAGCATCTTCATGATGGCGGTGCCGACCCTGATCATGGGCCTGTTGCCCACCTACGAGCAGATCGGCCTGTGGGCACCGGTGCTGCTGTTGCTGATGCGGGTGATCCAGGGCGCGGCCATCGGTGGCGAAGTGCCAGGGGCCTGGGTGTTCGTTTCCGAGCACGTACCGGCGCGGCACATCGGCTACGCCTGCGGCACCCTGACCTCGGGGCTGACGGCTGGCATCCTCCTGGGCTCGCTGGTGGCCACGGCTATCAACAGCATCTATACCCCGGAAGAAGTGGCGGCCTATGCCTGGCGCGTGCCGTTCCTGCTGGGCGGGGTATTCGGCCTGTTCTCGGTGTACCTGCGCCGCCTGCTCCACGAGACCCCGGTATTCGCCGAGCTGCAACTGCGCAAGGCCCTGGCCGAGGAGCTGCCGCTGCGGGCGGTGCTGCGTGACCACCGTGGCGCGATCCTGATCTCCATGCTGCTGACCTGGCTGCTGTCGGCCGGGATCATCGTGGTGATCCTGATGACCCCCACCGTGCTGCAGACGGTCTACAAGTTCTCGGCCATCACCGCCCTCGAGGCCAACAGCCTGGCCATCGTGTTCCTGAGCCTGGGCTGCGTCCTGTTCGGCAGCCTGGCCGACCGTTTCGGCGCCGGGCGGGTGTTCGTCTTCGGCAGCCTGCTGTTGTTGGCCTCGTCCTGGGTCTTCTACCACGTGCTGCAAGACAACCCGCACCTGCTGTTCCCGCTCTACGCCCTGACCGGCCTGTGCGTCGGCCTCGTCGGCGCGGTGCCTTACGTGATGGTCCGCGCCTTCCCGGCGGCGGTGCGCTTCAGCGGCCTGTCGTTCTCCTACAACCTGGCCTACGCGATCTTCGGCGGGCTGACGCCGATGGTGGTGACCTGGATGCTCAAGAGCAGCCCCATGGCCCCGGCCTACTACGTGGCGATCATCTGCGGCATCGGCCTGCTGTCGGGGCTGTACCTGTGGAAAAAGGGTCGCTGAAACCAGCCGCACCTGCATGAACGGCGCCCGGCGGCGCAGGTGAAAAAAAGGCCGGCTCGCGGGTGTCGCGATGCTGGCCTTTCATCTAATTGTCATATTCCGGACATAGAGTGTTCACACGGCCTACAGATACTTGGCCCCGACTTAACACACCCTATCTGCTAGGAGTAAGGCATGAAACTGAAGCGTTTGATGGCGGCAATGACCTTCGTCGCCGCTGGCGTTGCGACTGCCCATGCGGTTGCCGCTGTCGATCCTGCTATCCCGAGCTACACCAAGACCACTGGTGTGTCGGGCAACCTGTCCAGCGTCGGTTCCGATACCCTGGCCAACCTGATGACCCTGTGGGCCGAGCACTACAAGAAAGAATATCCGAACGTAAACATCCAGATTCAGGCCGCTGGCTCCGCCACCGCGCCACCCGCGCTGACCGAGGGCACCTCCAACCTGGGCCCGATGAGCCGCAAGATGAAGGACACCGAGCTGGCGGCCTTCGAACAGAAGTACGGCTACAAGCCAACCGCCATCCCGGTTGCCGTGGACGCCCTGGCCGTATTCGTGCACAAGGACAACCCGATCCAGCACCTGACCATGGAACAGGTCGACGCGATCTTCTCCTCGACCCGCTTGTGCGGTGCCAAGGAAGAAGTGAAGACCTGGGGTGACCTGGGCGTGAAGGGCGACCTGGCCAACAAGCCAGTGCAGCTGTTCGGTCGCAACTCGGTATCCGGCACCTACGGCTACTTCAAGGAAGAGGCCCTGTGCAAAGGCGACTACAAGCCTAACGTCAACGAGCAGCCAGGTTCGGCTTCGGTCGTGCAGTCCATCAGCTCCTCGCTGAACGGCATCGGCTACTCGGGCATCGGCTACAAGACCGCCAGCGTGAAGACCGTGGCCCTGGCCAAGAAAGGCAGCAGCGACTTCATCGAAGACACCGAAGAAAACGCCCTGAACGGCAAGTACCCGCTGTCGCGCTTCCTGTACGTCTATGTCAACAAGGCCCCGAACAAGCCTCTGGCCCCGCTGGAAGCCGAGTTCGTGAAACTGGTCCTGTCCAAGCAGGGTCAGGAAGTGGTCGTGAAGGACGGTTACATCCCGCTGCCAGCCAAAGTCGCCGCCAAGGCCCTGGCTGACCTGGGTCTGAAAGAAGGCGCATAAACCGCCGCCGAAGGTCCGGCCCGGCCGGACCTTTTCGCAGCAGCCGGCCTTTGGGTCAACCACCCCGGCCGGCTCCTGCCACCTCCATTTTCTGTCCGCTGCAGGCCCTGCCACGCGGCGGATTTGTTGCGTCACTGCATTGTCATCTTTCTGTCATACAGGATCGCTAGGGTGTGCGCATGAACGATCTGGCCAATTCCACCATGACTACGACTTCTCCCCCCAAGCGCATTGACTTCAATACGCCTGAGTTGCAACGCAAGCGCCGCATCCGTGCGCTCAAGGACCGCCTGACCCGTTGGTACGTCCTCGTCGGCGGCCTGGCCGTCCTGGCGGCGATCACCCTGATCTTCTTCTTCCTGGCCTACGTCGTCGCCCCGCTGTTCCAGGGCGCCGAGCTGACCTCCAAGGCCCCCCTGACCCCCGCCTGGATGCAAGACGCCGGCAAGCCCCTGATGTTCTCCCTGGAAGAGCAGAACCAGGTCGGCATGCGCGTTTCCGACAAGGGCCAGGCGCTGTTCTTCGATATCGATAGCGGCGCCGAGCTGCGCAAGATCGACCTGCCGATCCCGGCGGGCACCCGCGTCACCTCCATCGGCAAGGACCAGCCCGGTATCCCCATGGTGGTGGTCGGCTTGTCCAACGGCCAGGCCCTGGTGTTCCGCCACACCTATAAAGTCAGCTACCCGGATGGCAAGAAGACCATCTCCCCGGCGATCGAATACCCCTACGGCGAAGCCCCGATCACCCTCAACGCAGAAGGCGGCTCGCTGGAACACGTCAACCTCAACGCCAGCGATAACTCGCTGGTGCTGGCCGGCTCCACTGGCTCGCAGTTGCATGTGCTGAAGCTCTCGCGCGAAGAAAACATGATGACCGGCGAGGTCACCAGCGAGCAGAGCGCTATCGACCTGCCGCAGATGACCGAACCGGTCAAGGCCATGTACATCGACCCACGCCAGCAGTGGCTGTACGTGATCAACGGCCGTGCCCAGGCCGACGTCTTCAGCCTGCGCGACAAGAGCCTCAATGGTCGCTACAAGCTGCTGGAAGACGCCAATACCGAAGTCACCGCCAGTGCCCAGCTGGTGGGCGGCATCTCGCTGATCATCGGTACTTCCAAGGGTGGCCTGGCCCAGTGGTTCATGGCCCGCGACCCGGACGGCGAGCTGCGTCTGAAGCAGATCCGCACCTTCCAGATGGGCACCGCGCCCATCGTCGAGATCACCGCCGAAGAGCGCCGCAAGGGCTTCGTCGCGCTGGATGCCGCCGGCAAGCTCGGGGTCTTCCACAGCACCGCCCACCGCACCCTGCTGGTGGACCAGGTGGTGGACGGCCAGGGCCTGTTCGGCCTGTCGCCGCGGGCCAACCGGGTGATCGTCGAGGCCGGTGGCAAGCTGCAACCCCTGGTGCTGGACAACCCGCATCCGGAAGTGTCCTGGAGCGCGCTGTGGAGCAAGGTCTGGTACGAGAACTACGACGAGCCCAAGTACGTCTGGCAGTCCACGGCGGCCAACACTGACTTCGAGCCCAAGCTGAGCCTGTCGCCGCTGACCTTCGGCACCTTGAAGGCCGCCTTCTACGCCATGCTGCTGGCGGCCCCGCTGGCCGTGGCCGCGGCGATCTACACCGCCTACTTCATGGCCCCCGGCATGCGCCGCAAGGTCAAGCCGGTGATCGAACTGATGGAGGCGATGCCGACGGTGATCCTCGGCTTCTTCGCCGGCCTGTTCCTGGCGCCCTATGTCGAAGGCCACTTGCCGGGCATCTTCAGCCTGCTGGTGCTGCTGCCGATCGGCATCCTGGTGGCCGGCTTCACCTGGAGCCGCCTGCCCGAGTCCCTGCGCCTGAAGGTGCCGGACGGCTGGGAGAGCGCGATCCTGATCCCGGTGATCATCCTGGTCGGCTTCCTCTCGCTGTACCTGAGCCCGTTCATGGAGAACTGGTTCTTCGGCGGCGACATGCGCATGTGGATCTCCCACGACTTAGGCATCACCTACGACCAGCGCAACGCCCTGGTGGTGGGCCTGGCCATGGGCTTCGCGGTGATCCCGAACATCTACTCCATCGCCGAAGACGCCGTGTTCAGCGTGCCCCGGGGCCTGACCCTGGGCTCCCTGGCCCTGGGCGCCACCCCATGGCAGACCATGACCCGCGTGGTGATCCTCACCGCCAGCCCGGGCATCTTCTCGGCCCTGATGATCGGCATGGGCCGCGCCGTGGGCGAGACCATGATCGTGCTGATGGCCACCGGCAACACCCCGGTCATGGAAATGAACCTGTTCGAAGGCCTGCGCACCCTGGCGGCCAACGTCGCGGTGGAAATGCCGGAGTCGGAAGTCGGCGGCAGCCACTACCGCGTGCTGTTCCTCTCGGCGCTGGTATTGCTGTTGTTCACCTTCATCATGAACACCCTCGCCGAGCTGATCCGTCAGCGTCTGCGCAAGAAATACTCGTCGCTTTAAGAAAGGTAGAAGTCTGTGAAACAGAACTCCCTCAAAGACTGGTTCAAGAGCGGCGCCCCCGGCGTCTGGATCAGCGGTGGCGCGGTGTCCATCGCGGTCATCATGACCATCGGCCTGCTGGCGGTGATCGCCGTGCGCGGCCTGGGCCACTTCTGGCCGGCGGACCTGCTGCATGCCCGCTACGACGTGCCCGGCCAGGCCAATCAGCTGGTCGTCGGTGAAGTGGTGCAGAAGGAAGAAGTGCCCCGGGCCCGCCTGAAAAGTGCCGGCTTGCCGGTGCCCGACCAGGGCCCCGAGTTCATGACCCGCGAGTTGCTCAAGGTGGGCAACCGCGACCTGAACGGCAGCGACTTCACGTGGATCGTCGGCGAGTGGCTGACCAACCAGAGCTACCCCAAGGAACTGATGGCCATCGAGCGCCGTGAGTGGGGCAACTTCTACGGCTACCTGGTCAACGTCAAGGAAAACGGCAAGGTGGTCGCCGAGGGCGAAGCCGCCTGGCCCGAGCTGCAGGCGCGGATCGACCGGGTGAACAAGCTGGCGACCCAACTCAAGACCCTGGAGAAGTCCGACATCGGCGCGATCAACGCCGGCCTGGAGCGCATCCGCCTGCACGGTCGCAAGCTGGAGCTGGGTGGCAAGCTGGACGCCGCCGCCCAGGCCGATATGGATGCCGAGCGCGCCGAACTCAACGCCCGCTACCAGGACATCGAGGCCCGCCTGAGCGAGCTGCATACCCAGTTCAACCGCGACAGCCTGACCGCCCGCGATGCCAACGGCAAGGAAGTGGAGATCGGCCTGGGCAAGGTGGTGCATGCCTACCAGCCGAACGCCATGGGCACCTTCACCAAGGTCGGCTTCTACTTCAGCAAGGTCTGGGAGTTCCTCAGCGACGACCCACGGGAAGCCAACACCGAGGGCGGGATTTTCCCGGCCATCTTCGGCACTGTGATGATGACCCTGATCATGGCCATGATCGTCACGCCGTTCGGCGTGCTGGCGGCGGTCTACCTGCGTGAATACGCCAAGCAGAACGCCCTGACCCGGGTGATCCGCATCGCCGTGAACAACCTGGCGGGCGTACCGGCCATCGTCTACGGCGTGTTCGGCCTGGGCTTCTTCGTCTACGTGCTGGGTGGGTCCCTGGACCGCCTGTTCTTCCCAGAGGCACTGCCGGCGCCGACCTTCGGTACCCCGGGCCTGCTCTGGGCGTCCCTGACCCTGGCGCTGCTGGCGGTGCCGGTGGTGATCGTGGCCACCGAGGAAGGCCTGGCGCGGATCCCGCGGACCGTGCGCGAAGGCTCCCTGGCCCTGGGCGCGACCAAGGCCGAGACCCTGTGGAAGATCGTCCTGCCCATGGCCAGCCCGGCGATGATGACCGGCATGATCCTCGCCGTGGCCCGTGCCGCCGGTGAAGTGGCGCCGCTGATGCTGGTGGGGGTGGTGAAGCTGGCGCCGTCGCTGCCGGTGGATGGCAACTACCCGTACCTGCACCTGGACCAGAAGATCATGCACCTGGGCTTCCATATCTACGACGTCGGCTTCCAGAGCCCCAACGTCGAGGCCGCGCGGCCACTGGTATACGCCACCGCGTTGCTGCTGGTGCTGGTGATCGCCGTGCTCAACCTGTCGGCGGTATGGATACGTAACCACCTGCGCGAGAAGTACAAGGCGCTGGACAGCTAAAGCCATTAGCCACAAGCGGCAAGCTACAAGCCGCTTTTGCTCAAAACTTGCGGCTTGCAGCTAGAAGCTTGCAGCTACGAACGGAGTGAGACTCATGCAACACGAAACCCATACCCACGGCATCAACATGTCCGCCCTGGGTCGCGACAAGCAGAGCTTGAGCCTGGAGCAGGAAACCGTGGCGATCGAAGTGCCCGGCCTGAGCCTGTTCTACGGCGAGAAGCAAGCGCTGTTCGATGTCAGCATGAACATTCCCAAGCAGCGCGTGACGGCCTTCATCGGCCCGTCCGGCTGCGGCAAGTCGACCCTGCTGCGCACCTTCAACCGCATGAACGACCTGGTGGACGGTTGCCGCGTGGAAGGCGCCATCAACCTGTACGGCAACAACATCTACCGCAAGGGCGAGGACGTGGCCGAGCTGCGCCGCCGGGTGGGCATGGTGTTCCAGAAGCCCAACCCGTTCCCCAAGACCATCTACGAGAACGTGGTCTATGGCCTGCGCATCCAGGGCATCAACAAGAAGCGCGTGCTCGACGAAGCCGTGGAGTGGGCGCTCAAGGGCGCGGCGCTGTGGGATGAGGTCAAGGACCGCCTGCACGACTCGGCCCTGGGCCTGTCCGGTGGCCAGCAGCAGCGCCTGGTGATCGCCCGCACCATCGCCGTGGAACCGGAAGTGCTGCTGCTGGACGAACCCTGCTCGGCCCTGGACCCGATCTCGACCCTGAAGGTCGAGGAACTGATCTACGAGCTCAAGTCCAAGTTCACCATCGTCATCGTGACCCACAACATGCAACAGGCGGCGCGGGTCTCGGACTACACCGCGTTCATGTACATGGGCAAACTGGTGGAGTTCGGCGACACCGACACCCTGTTCACCAACCCGGCCAAGAAGCAGACCGAAGACTACATTACCGGACGTTATGGCTAGGAGCAGCTGCAAGCCGCAAGCTACAAGCGGCAAGACAGAAGCGGTAGGCGATATCCGGATCAATATTTAACTGCTTGAAGCTTGCGGCTTGAAGCTTGCAACTTTCGCGGAGCGAACACGATGATTTCGAAGGAAGGCTTGACCCACCACATCTCCCAGCAGTTCAACGCCGAGCTCGAGGAAGTGCGCAGCCACCTGCTGGCCATGGGCGGGCTGGTGGAGAAGCAAGTCAATGACGCCGTCACCGCGCTGATCGAGGCCGACTCCGGGCTGGCCCAGCAGGTGCGCGAGATCGACGAGCAGATCAACCAGATGGAGCGCAACATCGACGAGGAGTGCCTGCGCATCCTCGCCCGGCGCCAGCCTGCGGCTTCCGACCTGCGCCTGATCATCAGCATCTCCAAGTCGGTGATCGACCTGGAGCGCATCGGCGACGAAGCCACCAAGATCGCCCGCCGGGCCATCCAGCTGTGCGAGGAGGGCGAGGCCCCGCGTGGCTACGTCGAGGTGCGGCATATCGGCGACCAGGTCCGCAACATGGTGCGTGACGCGCTGGATGCCTTTGCCCGGTTCGATGCCGAGCTGGCCCTGTCGGTGGCCCAGTACGACAAGATCATCGACCGCGAGTACAAGACCGCGCTGCGCGAGCTGGCCACCTACATGATGGAAGATCCGCGCTCTATCTCGCGGGTTTTGAGCATCATCTGGGTATTGCGCTCGCTGGAACGTATCGGCGACCACGCGCGCAACATCTCCGCGCTGGTGATCTACCTGGTGCGTGGCACCG
The DNA here is from genome assembly GCF_014230245.1 of Pseudomonas sp. MSSRFD41. Lineage (NCBI taxonomy): Bacteria > Pseudomonadati > Pseudomonadota > Gammaproteobacteria > Pseudomonadales > Pseudomonadaceae > Pseudomonas > Pseudomonas sp. MSSRFD41. The sequence continues at coordinate 242,711 of NZ_JACKZK010000001.1, forward strand.
ATGTGCGCCACCTGGGCCTCAAGCGCATGAAGGAAGAAGTTGAAGGACCGGCTGGCGAATCCGCTAATGTTCCGGGTGAAGCTGACGATAATTAAGATTGCCCGAGAAGAGCGCCCGGCCTTTTGACCGGGCGTTTTTGTTTACGGCCCTTGAATTCGAAAAGCAGCACCCGCGAACGAAAAGTCCCGGCGTGACTGAAGAGTTTTGGCAAAGTGCCATCAGCCAGCGTTATGCTTGCCGGGATTTTTAGAGGGGTGGTCGATGAGTAAGGTAAGTGTGTTGGTGGTGGACGACGCGTCGTTCATTCGTGACCTGGTGAAGAAGTGCCTGCGCAACTACTTCCCGGGCATCAAGATCGAAGACGCGGTCAACGGCAAGAAGGCCCAGGCGATGCTCGCCCGCGAAGCCTTCGACCTGGTCCTGTGCGATTGGGAAATGCCGGAAATGTCCGGCCTGGAACTGCTGACCTGGTGCCGTGGCCAGGAAGCGCTCAAGGCCATGCCGTTCGTCATGGTGACCAGCCGGGGCGACAAGGAAAACGTGGTGCAGGCGATCCAGGCCGGGGTTTCCGGTTATGTCAGCAAGCCCTTCACCAACGAACAGCTGCTGACCAAGGTCAAGCAGGCGCTGAACAAGGTCGGCAAGCTCGACACCCTGATGAACAGCGCGCCGACCAAGATGAACTCCGCCTTTGGCAACGATTCGCTGAGCGCCCTGACCGGTGGCAAGGCCGAGGTGGTCGCCCCGGCAGCCCGGCCAGCCGCTCCGGTAGCCGCTGCACCAGCCCCGGCTGCGGCGCCATCGCGTGGCCTGCTCAATAGCCCACCGGTCAAGGCACCTGCCGCCGCCGCTGCCGCCAGTGGCGGCCGTGGCCAAGGCCAACTGCGCTTGCCTGGCGGCACCCAGCCTTGCGTGATCAAGGCCCTGAGCATCAAGGAAGCGCTGTTAGTGGTCAAGCGCACCGAAAACCTGCCGCAGGTGCTGGACAGCGCGGTACTGGACCTGGAGCAGGGCGACAACGCCGAAGTGGCGCGGCTCAATGGCTACCTGCATGCGGTGGTGGCGCACGAACCGAAGCCCGACAGCGATTGGCTGCAGCTGACCTTCCGTTTCGTCGACCAGGATGCGCAGAAGCTGGACTACATCTCGCGCCTGATCGCCCGCGGCACCGCGCAGAAGCACTTCGTTCCAGGCGCGGGCTGATCCTCGCCGGTCGCTCGCTGCAGGGGCTCGCAAGCTCCTGCAGCGAAGCGCAAATCTGCTGAAAACACTTTCCCACGCCGAATTTCTGCCAGTCGCCCAGGCTGGCGGCTGCGTTATCCCCCGATCCCGCCAACAACCCGCACCTTCGGCTGTAACCCCCTGGCCACAGGGCTTGGCCGTTCTTCCCGCCACCTTCCACCGTACGTCTGATTAATTGTCCTGTACTTGCTTTATATCTATTTGGATATAAATTGCAGGAGGCGCTCTACCTGATTCACCTTTTGCAGCCATGCCTTGAAACAACCCCGTGCGGCCAGCCCTGGCAGTCTTGATTAGCCTTGTTCCTGGTCACTGACAGGAGAAGTTCGATGCCCAGGCACAAGGATGTGGTGTTTGTCGGGAGCGCGCTGCGGGATCTCAGGGCATTCCCTGAAGATGCCCGTCGGGCTGCCGGGTTTCAGCTGGATCTGCTGCAGCAGGGCGAACAGCCCTACGATTGCAGGCCGGTGAAAGCCATCGGTCCGAGTGTCTTCGAAATCAGGATTCATGAAGATTCAGGGGCGTTTCGGGTGTTTTATGTGGTCAGGCGGCCTGCAGCCATCTATGTGTTGCACGCGGTGCGCAAGACCACCCGCAAGACCGAAGCGCGGGATATCGAGCTGGCCCGTGCCAGATTTCAGCAAGCAGGTTCACGCCATGACTGACCAACAGATCAACCAGCGCTTTACCAGTGTCTGGGATGCCCTTGAAGCCACCCCCCAGGAGGCCGCCAACATGCGCCTGCGGGCCAAGCTGATGCTGGAACTGGGCAAGACCGTGCAGGCCTGGGGGGTGTCGCAGAAGGAGGCGGCCAAGCGCCTCAATATCACCCAGCCCCGGCTCAACGATGTGCTTAGCGGCAGGATCAACAAGTTCTCACTCGATGCGCTGGTCAACCTCTGCGAGGCCGCGCAGGTGGGGGTGGAGATCCGCCTCGGCGTGGGCGGCAGGGTCCCCCTGGCACCCGCCTGATTCATACAAGCTCCATATCAGGCTGCTAGCATGGTTTCTCCCCTGCCAAGAAACTGCTCAATGTTCGTACGCCTGCTGTTCCTCTGCGGCTTGTCCATGGTCGCCAGCTCGCTGGCGGCGATGACGGTCTACAAGTCCGTCGATGCCGACGGGGTGGTGTCCTACAGCGACCGACCCTCGCCGGGAGCGCAGGCGTTCGTGTTCCGCGATCGCATGGAGGAACACCTGGAGCGCCAGGTGCGGCTGGATATCCAGAAGCACAGGGGCGTGGATGCACTGTACGTGCGCAACGACCTGCATGGGCCGGTGGAGGTGGAGTTGGGGTTCGCCAGCCTGCACAACGTCAGCGGCGCGCCGGCGCAACCGATCCGCCGGGTGCTGCCGGCCCGCAGCAGGCAGCGCCTGGCGCTCTTGACGGCGATCCGGGCCGACCAGCCCTTGAGCTATGTTCCGAGGTTTCGTTACTCCCTGGGCGACCCGGGGGGAGCCGTGCAGGCCTACCGCTACCCCTTGCCCTGGCGGGGCGGGCCGTTTCGCCTGACGCAGGGCGCCAACGGCCAGTACAGCCATTCCAGCCCCAAGAGCCGTTATGCGATGGACATCGCCATGCCGGTGGGCACGCCGATCATCGCGGCCCGAGGCGGAATGGTGGTCAAGACCGAGAACGCCCAGAACGGTCGGGGCGACAACCCGGCCGGCAATTTCGTCCGGGTGCTGCACGACGACGGCACCATGGGCGTGTACCTGCATCTCAAGCAAGGGTCGGTGAGCGTGCGCGAGGGCCAGCGGGTGGCGGTGGGCAGCCCGTTGGGGCTGTCGGGCAATACCGGCAACAGCAGCGGGCCGCACCTGCACTTCGTGGTGCAGCGCAATACCGGGTTGGGGCTGGTGTCGATTCCCTATCAGTTCGACCAACCCCTGGGGGGCTTGCCGAACTTCGCCCTGGGCAACAAATAGGGCAGGCAATGGCCGGCCGGCTCGCACGGGAGCCGGCCGGTGCGGGCTCGATCAGTCGAGCATCAGGACCTTGGCCAGGATGATCTTCGGCCCCTTCATCTTCTTGATGATGATGCGCAGGCCTTCGACTTCCAGCACTTCTTCCTCTTCAGGCACCCGCTTCAGGGTCTCGTACACCAGGCCCGCGAGGGTTTCGGCCTCGATATGGTCCAGGTCGATGCCCAGCAGGCGCTCGACCTTGAACAGCGGGGTGTCGCCGCGTACCAGCAGCTTGCCCGGCTGGTAGGCGAGGATGCCGCGTTCGGTCTTGCGGTGTTCGTCCTGGATGTCACCGACCAGCACTTCCAGCACGTCTTCCATGGTCAGGTAGCCGATCACCTTGCCGTCGGCTTCCTCCACCAGGGCGAAGTGCGAGCCGCCCTTGCGGAACTGCTCCAGCAACTGGGACAACGGCATGTGCCGCGATACCCGCTCCAGCGGGCGGGTCAGCTCGGCCAGGTTGAACGACGCCGGGATATGGTCCAGCGCCGCCAGTTCCAGCAGCAGGTCCTTGATGTGCAGCAGGCCGACGAACTCGTTGCGCTCGCTGTCGTAGACCGGGTAGCGGCTGAACTTGTGGCGGCGGAACAGCGCCAGGACTTCCTTGAGCGGCGCCGTGGACTCGACGCTGATCAGGTCTTCCCGGGAGTTGGCCCAGTCCACCACTTCCAGCTCGCCCATCTCCACCGCCGAGGCCAGTACCCGCATGCCTTGGTCGCTGGGGTCCTGGCCACGGCTGGAGTGCAGGATCAGCTTGAGCTCTTCACGGCTGTAGTGGTGCTCGTGGTGCGGGCCGGGCTCGCCCTGGCCGGCGATGCGCAAGATGGTGTTGGCGCTGGCGTTGAGCAGGTAGATGGCCGGGTACATCAGCCAGTAGAACAGGTACAGCGGTACCGCCGTCCACAGAGACAGCAGCTCTGGCTTGCGGATCGCCCAGGACTTGGGCGCCAGTTCGCCGACCACGATGTGCAGGTAGGAAATGATGAAGAACGCGGTGAAGAAGGATACGCCGCGGATCACTTCCGCAGAGTTGACGCCGACGGCGCCCAGCAGGGGTTCCAGCAGGTGGGCGAAGGCCGGTTCGCCGACCCAGCCCAGGCCCAGGGAGGCCAGGGTGATGCCCAGTTGGCAGGCCGACAGGTAGGCGTCCAGCTGGCTGTGTACGGTGCGCAGGATCTGCCCGCGCCAGCCGTTCTTGTGGGCGATGGCCTCGACCCGGGTCGAGCGCAGCTTGACCATGGCGAACTCGGCGGCCACGAAGAAGCCGTTGAGCAGGACCAGGAGCAGAGCGAAGACAATCATGCCGAAGTCGGCGAACAGAGACGCGAAGGTAAAACCAGGGGAAGGGTCCATGATGGGGTTTTGCGGATTCCATGTATTCGAAAAGAGGGTGACACGGTACCTGGACGGCAGGCACAAGCTACGCAATGTAGCGGCTGACAGGGCGGTTGCCTAGGGGCAGGCCGCTGTCAACGCTGGTCGGTAAGGCTGGCGATGCGGTTTTTCTTCACCTGGGCCGGGGCGAAGTGGCAGGTGAAGGTGCTGCCATGGCCCGGCACGCTGCTGATTTCCAGGCGGGCGCGATGGCGCAGCAGCACATGCTTGACGATGGCCAGGCCCAGGCCGGTGCCGCCGGTATTGGAGTTGCGGCTGGAGTCGACCCGGTAGAAGCGTTCGGTCAGGCGCGGCAGGTGCTTGCTGTCGATGCCTATCCCGGAATCCTGCACGCTCAGGTGCGCACCCTGTTCGTCGCCCCACCAGCGGATGCGGATGTTGCCTTCGGCCGGGGTGTACTTCACCGCGTTGAACACCAGGTTGGAGAAGGCGCTGCGCAGTTCGGCCTCGCTGCCCTTGAGCAGTACCGAGGCGTCGGCTTCCAGGGTGATGTGCTGGTTGCGTTCGCCGGACAGCGCCTGGGCGTCGCTCTTGATCGATTGCAGCAGCGCGTCGATGGGCACCGGATGGTTGTCCGAGGGGTAGTCGGTGGCCTCCAGCTTGGCCAGCAACAGCAGGTCGTTGAGCAGGGTCTGCATGCGCCCGCCTTGCTGCTGCATCTGCTGCAGGGCGCGGTTCCAGCGTGGATTCACCTCGTCGACGTTGTCCAGCAGGGTCTCCAGGTAGCCGCAGATCACCGTCAACGGCGTGCGCAGCTCGTGGGACACGTTGGCGATGAAATCCTTGCGCATCTGTTCCAGTTGGTGGATGCGCGTCACGTCGCGCACCAGCATCAGGTGCTCGTTGTTGCCGTAGCGGGTGATGTACAGCTGGATGCGCACGCGGTCGCTGGCCGGGGAGGGGATCTCCAGCGGCTCGGCGTAGTTGTCCTGCTCGAAGTATTCCTTGAAGCGCGGATGACGCACCAGGTTGGTCACCGGCTGGCCGCTGTCCTGGGGCGTCTTGAGGCCCAGCAGGGTCTCGGCGGCACGGTTCCACCATTCCAGGTTGCCGTCGCTGTCGAGCATGATCACCGCGTCCTTGAGCGCCGCGGTGGACTCCTGGACGCGGTCGATCACCGCTTGCAGGCGCCCCCGGACCCGCTGGTCGCGGCGTTGCAGGTGGTAGATGCTGTCGAACACCTCGCCCCACAGGCCGTAGCCGTCGGGTGGTGCTTCGTCGGGCTGGTGCAGTCGCAGCCATTCGTGCAGGCGCAACAGCTGCTTGAGGGTCCAGGCCAGGTAGATCCCCAGGCCGGCGGCCAGGCTCCAGCCATAGTAGCCGCTGGCCAGCCCCACCAGCAGGCAGCCGGTGAGCAACAGCAACATGTGGCGAATCAGGGTGCCATGCCAGTTTTGATTCACAATCGGTCCTTCGGACGGTGAAAAGTTTCAAGCTGCAAGCTTCAAGTCAAAGCAGATGGGTTCCTACTTGCCGCTGGTAGCTGGCAGCTTGCAACTGCTTTCAACCTTTGGTTGAAAAGCGATACCCGGTGCCGCGCACGGTTTGTACCAGATTTTCGTAGGCATCCCCCAGTGCCTTGCGCAGCCGGCGGATATGCACGTCCACGGTGCGCTCCTCGACGTACACGTTGCCGCCCCAGACCTGGTCCAGCAGCTGGCCACGAGTGTAGGCGCGTTCCTGGTGGGTCATGAAGAACTGCAGCAGGCGGTATTCGGTGGGGCCCATTTCCGCCGCCTTGCCGTCGATGGTCACCCGGTGGCTGATGGGGTCCAGCAGCAGGCCGCCGACTTCGATGGGGGCCTCGCCGTCGGAGGGGCCGGCGCGGCGCAGCACGGCCTTGAGCCGGGCCACCAGTTCGCGTGGGGAGAACGGCTTGGTGATGTAGTCGTCGGCGCCGACCTCCAGGCCCTGGATCTTGTTGTCCTCTTCGCCCTTGGCGGTGAGCATGATGATCGGGATGTCGCCGGTCAGCTCGTCACGCTTGAGGCGGCGCGCCAGCTCGATGCCCGAGGTTCCCGGGAGCATCCAGTCCAGCAGGATCAGGTCCGGCTTGCGGTCGACGATGATGGCATGCGCCTGCTGGGAGTTCTCTGCCTCCATGCAGTCATAGCCGGCCATTTCCAACGCAACGGCGATCATCTCGCGGATGGGCGCTTCGTCGTCAACGATCAGAATGCTTCTGCCAACCATGCTTGAACCTCTTGTCATTCAACTGTCTTGCGCCGCATTAGATAACGGAATTATTGCAGTCGTGTGACAGTATTTCAGGTCGCGGAGCGAGGTGCAGCTTCCTCGACTAAGCTTGGGGTCCGATTCCTGACAACCACAAAAGAAGGTTTCCATGACTGTGTTCAAGCACTCCCTGAAAGTCCTGCTGGTGGGCGCCGCCCTGGCCCTGCCGACCCTGGCCCTGGCCGCCGAGCCGGCGATGAGCAAGGACGGCATGCTGGTGGATCACAAGGGCATGACCCTCTACACCTTCGCCAAGGATGGCGATGGCAAGTCCATGTGCAACGACAAGTGCGCCGCCAACTGGCCGCCGCTGATGGCCGAGGCCGGCGACAAGGCCGAAGGCAAGTGGACGGTGATCAAGCGTGACGACGGCAAGATGCAGTGGGCCTATGACGGCAAGCCGCTGTACGGCTTCGTGATGGACAAGCAGGCCGGCGACATGACCGGCGACGGCAAGATGGACGGTGCCTGGAAGGTCGCCAAGCAGTAATCCCACCTATGGCGGCTACAAGTCCTGTAGCCGCTGCTGAGCCTGCGAAGCTGCACAAAGGCCCGCAGGGCCTTGCTTGGCAGTTCTATTAGATCCTCTGGCGGCCTCAAGCTCGCTGTGTCCCTTCAAACCCACGTCCGAACGCGGTCCGAGCCTTCGGCAGCGGCTGTACGGCCCTAGCGCAGGGCGTAGTCCAGCACCACGCCGATAAAGATCGCCATGCCCGCCCAGTGGTTGTGCAAGAAGGCCTTGAAGCATTTCATCCGGTCGCGATCCCGGGTGTACCAGAATTCCCAGGCGAAGCACGCCGCCGCCACCGCCAGGCCCAGGTGGAACCAGCCCCCCAGGTCGAACCGCGCGCCCGCCAGCAGCAGGCAGGCCAGGGACAGGCCCTGCAGGGTAAGGATGATCACCCGATCGGCCTCGGCGAACAGGATCGCCGTGGATTTCACGCCGATCTTCAGGTCGTCGTCGCGGTCGGTCATGGCGTAGTAGGTGTCGTAGCCCACCGTCCACAGCAGGTTGGCGATGTACAGCAGCCACGCCGTGGCCGGCAGCTGGCCGTCCTGGGCGGTGAAGGTCATCAGGATGCCCCAGGAATAAGCTGCCCCCAGCACCACCTGCGGGTAATAGGTGTAGCGCTTCATGAAGGGGTAGCAGGCGGCCAGGGCCAGGGCGCCGAACGACAACCAGACGGTGGTGGCGTTGGTGCACAGCACCAGCAGGAAGGCCGTACCCATGAGCACTGCGAACAACACCAGGGCCTCCTTGGCGCTGACCTTGCCGGTGGCCAGCGGACGCTGGTCGGTGCGCTTGACCTGGCCGTCGACCTTGCGGTCGGCGAAGTCGTTGATCGCGCAACCGCCGGCCCGGGTCAGGACCACGCCGAGGCCGAAGATCAGCACATGGCCCAGGGATGGCGCGCCCTTGGCCGCGATCCACAGGGCGCTGAGGGTCGGCCACAGCAGCAGGTAGATGCCGATGGGCTTGTCCATGCGGGTCAGTTGCAGGAAATCCCAGGTCCGCGGGTGCAGACGGTTCAGGGACTGGAGCAGGCGCAGGTACATCAGCAAGCCTCCGATTGGGTCTCTATGGCGTGCCACAGCCCGGGCAGGAAGACCTCGGCCACCAACAGGCTAAGAGGCCCGCGATCGAAGCGCGAGCGCCGGCCCCACAGGTCGCCGGCAGCGACCTGGGCGGGCAGCCACGGCTGGGGATAGCGGCAGACTTCGATGGGCTGGCGGGTGAAGGCTTCGTCGCAGAACAGCAACTCGCCCAGGGACCGGCTGCCCAGTTCGTCGATGTTCAGCCCGCCGTCTTCGAGGGCGCTGCGGGCGGCCACGCTGCGGGCGAATACCCAGGCCTCGCCATGCCCGCGCAGGTACACCTCGCGGACCCAGCCCTGGCTGTGCTCGGGCAGGCCCAGGGCCGTGCACTCGTCGCTGCGCAGGGTTTGCCATTGTTCCACCAGCGGCGTGACGCTGAAGCCATTGTTGGACAGGCGGGTCAGGCGTCGGGTCAGCGATCCCTCGTCGAACAGCCAGTTGGCGACCAGTGCGCCGGGAACAGGGGACAGACGGCTTTGCACCAGCCAGGTCGGGGCCGGCGCGGGGGGCATTGAGTGCGGCACGGTGGTTCGTTATTGGCAGCAAATGAGGCGGCGAGCTTAGCACGGCCACCGGTGGTTTTGATTGACCGGGGACGCCAGGCGGCACGAACGTGCTTGCATCTGCCGGTAGCGACCAGTAAAAAACCCCAGTGCCGGAAGCTGATCAGCGTGGGGACCTCCCAGAGTCGACCCATCGACCGCCCCGCCGGCAAAGCCTGAATGCTCGAGGATATGCATCGATGAAGAAGTGGCAGTGTGTGGTCTGTGGCCTGATCTACAACGAAGCGGAAGGTTGGCCGGACGACGGTATCGCGCCGGGCACCCGTTGGGAGGACGTGCCTGAAGACTGGCTCTGCCCGGACTGTGGCGTGGGCAAGACCGACTTCGAAATGATCGAGATCGCTTGATCGACTTTTGCAGACAATGACCAATAACAAGGAGCAAGGAATGAGCGCACCGGTAGTGATCGTAGGGACGGGCCTGGCGGGGTACAACCTGGCGCGGGAATTTCGCAAGCTCGACGGCGACACGCCGTTGCTGCTGATCACCGCCGATGATGGTCGTTCCTACTCCAAGCCGATGCTCTCCACCGGCTTCGGCAAGAACAAGGATGCCGATGGCCTGAGCATGGCCGAGCCCGGCGCCATGGCCGAGCAGCTCAAGGCCGAGGTGCGCACCCATACCCGGATCAGCGGCATCGACCCGGGCCACAAGCGCCTGTGGATCGGCGAGGAGGCGGTGGCCTATCGCGACCTGGTCCTGGCCTGGGGCGCCGAGACCGTGCGGGTGCCGGTGCAGGGCGATGCCGGCGAGCTGATCTTCCCGATCAACGACCTGGAGGACTATGCGCGCTTTCGTGCCGCCGCGGCCGGCAAGCGCCGGGTGCTGCTGCTGGGGGCCGGCCTGATCGGTTGCGAGTTCGCCAACGACCTGATCGTCGGTGGCTACGAGGTGGACCTGGTGGCGCCTTGCGAACAGGTCATGCCGACCCTGCTGCCTCCGGCCGCGGCTGCTGCGGTCCAGGCCGGCCTGGAAAGCCTGGGCGCGCGCTTCCACCTGGGCCCGGTGCTCAACCGCCTGCAACGCAATGCCGACGGCCTGGAGGCCCATCTGTCCGATGGCCAGGTGATCATCTGCGACCTGGTGGTTTCGGCCATCGGCCTGCGTCCGCGGATCGACCTGGCCGCCGCTGCCGGGCTGATGGTCAATCGCGGCGTGGTGGTGGACCGCGAGCTCAAGACGTCCCACTCCAATATCTATGCGCTGGGCGACTGTGCCGAGGTCGATGGCCTGAACCTGCTGTACGTGTTGCCGCTGATGAGCTGCGCCCGGGCCCTGGCGCAGACCCTGGCCGGCAACCCGACGGCGGTCAGCTATGGCCCGATGCCGATCACCGTCAAGACTCCGGTCTGCCCGCTGGTGGTATCGCCACCCCCCCGGGGCATGGAAGGCGTCTGGACCGCCGAGGGGCAGGGCGCCGATGTTCGGGCCTTGTGCCGCGACGCCAGCGGCCAGTTGCTGGGTTACGCCCTGACCGGGGCCGCGGTGATGGAAAAACTGGCCCTGAACAAGGAGCTTCCGGCGCTGCTGGCCTGAATACCGGTCGTTCTGTCGGAATAACCGGGTTTTTGCCCTCACAAAGGTCGCCGGGAGACTGGCGCCACTCTCCAGCGCGTGCCATCCTCACTCCCGTCTGCCGCAGCGTAGAGCCTGCGGCGCCTTGGGGCTGTTCCCCTGAACAGCACGGACATAACAACAAAAAACCGTCAAAGAGGCTTCACACTATGCGTAAACCAGAACTCGCCGCAGCCATTGCTGAAAAAGCGGACCTGACCAAAGATCAAGCCAACCGCGTGCTCAACGCCATCCTCGAGGAAATCACCGGGGCCCTGCACCGCAAAGACAGCGTCACCCTGGTCGGTTTTGGCACCTTCCTGCAACGCCACCGTGGCGCCCGCACTGGCAAGAACCCGCAGACCGGCGAGCCGGTGAAGATCAAGGCCAGCAACACCGTGGCATTCAAGCCTGGCAAATCGCTGAAGGACAGCGTCAATCCATAAACATTGGGTGCTCTCGCCAGCGGGGGCGCATAGGGGGGAAATAGGCATGCCGAGCGCATCGGGTGCCTATTTTTTTTGCCTGTCGCAAGCCCGGGCCTGGCTTGCGAAGGCCTGTGGGCGTGGCTAGGATGCCCGCCTGTTTGTGTCGCGACCCAAGGCCAAGGTTGACCCGCCCGATCAACCATTGCGCGCTATCGACCGCCCTGCTTGGTGGTCTGTTCGTCCCGGCCTGCGTGCCGGTTTCCTGACCCTGGCCCTGCCCTCGGCTCTGGCCGGCAGCCAGCCGCGCCTGGAGCAGGTAGGCTACCGCGAGGCCCTTGGCTGGTTTCACAGCCAGCAGTACGACGATCCCGGTTCCTGGATCTGCGGTTATTCCCTGGCTCGCGAGGACTACAGCGTGGCGCCCAAGGCCCCACGCTTGTTGGTGGAGGTAGCGCAGCGTTTTCTCTACCTCAAGACCGGCGGCCAGTTGCTGGAGCTCACCGGCGCGGACGATCAAGCGTTCGCCCAAAGTTGCCGACGGGTTCCTTGATTGTTACCAGGCATTGCTTGAAGATTTGCCGCTGTACGACTTCCCCCTTTTTCTGCACGGAACGCGAATCCCTTGTCCTCTTACCGTCTTCAAGAAGCCGACCTGAATATCCCTGACTCCTGGCAGGACCAGAGCATCAATATCTTCAAGCTGCCTGCCGTCGGGGGTGCCCAGGAAGCCAGCTTCGTCATCAGCCGCGATCCCAGCCAGGGCGACGCCTCCTTCAGCGACTACGTGGCCCGGCAGCTGGACAGTGCCGAACAGCAACTGCCAGGCTTCAGCCTGATCAAGCGCTGGGACTTCGACATGCACGGCCACGCCGCCGTGCTGCTGGACTACAGCTGGAAGCGTGAAGGCCGCGAGCTGATGCTGCGCCAGGTGTTCATCGAGCGTAAGCCGGCGGTACTGATCACTACCCTGACCACCACGGTCAACGATATGCCCCATCACGAGCCCGCCTGGAAGCAGGCCATGCAGAGCCTCAAGCCGCAGCCGTCGGTGACCTGACTGCAAAGGTTGCGGAGTACGCGCTGAATAGCCTGGCAGCCACGCTCCCGCGGAGGGAGTCGGCCAGGCTCCAGTGAGTGGCCAGCGAGGCCTTGACCGGCGCCAGAGCTCTTGAGTTCGACTTGAATGGGACGATTTTCAGCTTCCAGGGAGCAATATGAAGTTCAGCGCTCTGTTCGTAAGCCGTGAGGAAATGTTCTCGATGGGCGTCGAAGAAATTTCCGGGCAGTACTACGTCTCCTTCCCGGTCAGCAACGGCAGGGTCGATTACGAGGAGTACTACGCCATCGATCGGGCGACTTTCGAGCTGTTCGAGAGGGATATGCAGGCCGCGCTGGAATTCGTCACCCGCGCCCGGAAGCAGGAGCTGGACCAGTTGCTGATCATCAAGCCGGGCAAGAAGCGCGGTACGGCGATCTGACCCGGCATCTGCCGGGCTTCAGGCATTGTTGCGGTAGGGTACGAAACGTCGTTCGGCGCTGTAGAGCCCCAGCCCCTTGTCGCCCTTGAAACCCGCGTCGATCAGGCTGTCGGCCAGGGCCGCGCTGATCAGCAGATCCCCGGACTCCGGCTCCCGGGCGATCTGGCCCATTTGCGGGGCGGCTTGAAGAAACCAGGTCTTGTTGAAGTAGAGCAGGGTGCCGTCGTCGTCCCGCTCCGCTTCGGAGCGCGTGTGGTCTACGGCATTGACGAGCTTGATGGCATTGACGATGTAGTATGGCTGGCTGACTTCCTGGGCGTCGGCAATGAGGCTCAGGGGCTGGATCAACTGGATATCGGCTCCCGCATGCTGGGTGAGAAAGTCCGCCAGCCGAGCTGAAACCAGGGGAACGGCCCCCAACAGCCACAGGCAATCGTGCTCCAGCAGTTTCTTCGCCTTGCACTGGAAAAACACCGGCGGCTTGTCCATGGCCTCTGGGTACGGCTGCCCGGCGAGCAGGGCCAGGTAGTCGAAGCTCGACCCAGGGGTTTCATAGGCGCCGCTATCGACGTCGTAGGAGCCGATCAGTTTCGGGTTGTATTGGATCGGTGGTTTCCAGCTCAAGATCATCTTCTGTTCCTAATCGTAATAGGCTCCCGGCCGGGCGTTCTTGTTCAGTTGTCGCTGGCCTGAGCGCAGCAGTTGGCGCTCGTCGGAGACAATTTTGTCCAGGGCCTTGCGGTATTGGGCCTGGTTCCAGTTATTGCGTTTGCCGACCTGTTCCACCTGAGTCATCTTCGCCGCCAGGTTGTCGCTGACCCGGCCGGCATGACGACCTTCGTGGATCGACCGGCGAGGGTCCTTCGCCGCGGTCTTCTTGTTCGGCAGGAAGATTTTATTCCTTCGGCTTTGCAGATCGTACCCGGCCAGCTTGAGCAACGGGTGATTCTTGGTGGCAGGGTGCTTGTCACTCAGGATGTGGTGGTCCTGATAGCCCTGTTTCTTGAGGCTCTTGATCCGGCGGTTGATCGATGAGGCGCAGCTCCAGCCTAGGGGATCGATCCAGCCAAAGGGGTTGGGGGCATAGAGGTAGAGGTTGAGGCCCCCGGCCAGGGAGATCGGGTCCGGCGTGGTGAAGCGTCCCACGTCCGGGTCGTAGAAGCGGAAGGTGTTGTAGTGCAGGCCGGTTTCCCGATCCAGGTATTGCCCCTGGAACCGCAGGTTCTGCTCTTCGATGTAATAGGGTTCACGCACTTCTTCAAGGGTGTTGCCCCAGACCCGATAACGGGCCTGCCAGATGCAGTGGCCATCGGCTTCGGTCAGTTGCTCCGGCATCCCGCTCAAGTCGTTGTGGTAGTAGCGGAGCTTCTGCCGGGCACCCAGGCCATCGACCCGTGCCAGGGGCTCGTCACTGTCCGGGACATAGATGTACAGGCTGTCATGGCGGCTGTTGTGTTCTTGCAGCAGCTGCATGCCATCCCAGGTGAAGCGGGTTTCATCCAGCAGTTGGCCCTGGCTGTCGCAGAGGCTCTTGGCGATCCGCCGGCCGAACGGGTCGTAGCGCATGCGCACCAGGGTATCGCCGGCGCCGTTCTGGTTGCGCACTTCGATCAGGCGATGTTCGGCGTCATAAGTGAAATGCTGTACACCCCGGCTGCCGCTGCGTTTTTCGATCAGCCGACCGAAGCCGTCGTAGCGGTAGCGTTTGTCCTGGAAGGTCAGCAGCTTGTTGTGTTGCACCCGCCCGCCCGCAACCTGCGGCCCGTCGAGCAGATTGGCCGCGGCGTCGTAGCTGAAGGTTTCGTTCTGCCCCGCCAAGGGCCCCTGGCTGGCAATGATGCGACCGCTGGCGTCGTAGTGCAGGAGCTGCCGAGCCTGTCCCTGAGGCTGGCGTGTCATGCGGCCGATCAGGTTGTCGCCAGGGTCGAAGTCGAAGTGCTTCTGCAGTTCCAGCGAAGGGTTGCCCGGTGCTTGTGTCGAGCGCCGCAGGCGAGCGCGCAGGCGCCCGCCGCGGTCATATTCACTGTGGCTGCTGATCTGGCCCTGGGTCCGCAACACTTCGCGGTGCAGCCGGTCGCGTTCGAAGTCGCTGATGGGCTGGCCGTCGAGGTTGATCTGGTGCAGATGGCCGCTGCCGTAATACAAGCGGTTGAGCCAGCGGCCATCCGGCAGGCGAGTACGGGTGGGATTACCCAGCTCGTCGTATTGGTAGTGCAGGCTGGCCTCGGGGCCCTGTTCCGAGAGCAACTGGCCGAGGGCATCGTAGGCGAAAGCCAGATTTTGCTGCTGGCCGGCGATATCGGTGAATTGCACCGCCGTCAGTTGATCCAGCGGATCGTAGTGGTATTGGGTATGCCCGTCGTCGGTGGTCTTGCCGATCAAGCGACCCACGGCATCGCGCTGCAAGTGATGGACGATGGGCTCTACGGCCGGCGCTCCCGGGGCCTGGGGCGCGGGCACGAACTCCAGCCGGGTGACCTGATCCAGGCGGTCGTAGGCATAGCATCGGGCGCTGCCGTCGAGGTCCTGCTGTTGCACCAGGCGATCACCAGCGTCCCAGATGAAGCGGTAGCTTTCTCCGTTTTCATTGGTCAGTACCTGCAGGCGGCCAAAGGCGTCATAGCCGAACTGCACCTGCCGGCCGTGGGGATCGGTGCGCAAGCGTACCTGTCCCCGGCGATCGTATTGATACCCTGTGCTGTGGCCCGCCGGGTCGATATAGCCGGTCAGCAGGCCACTGGCGTCGCGCTGGTAGTGTTCGCTGCGGCCATCCGGCAGCCGGCTTTGCAACAAGCGCCCCTGGGCGTTGTAGTGGAAGGTCTGGCGCTCGCCCAGGGCGTTGGTAATGACCTGCAGATAGCCTTGGCGGTCATAGCTGAAACGGGTGGGGTAACCCGAGCAGTCGATCTGTTGCTGCAGCTGTCCCTGGTCGTTCCATTCCAGCGTCTTGCTTTTGCCGCTGGCGTCGATTACTTCCCGCACCAGGCCCCGTGAGTCATAGCGGTAGAGGGTGCTGTGGCCCAGAGGATCGGTTTCGCGAGTGCAGTTGCCCCGGGCGTCGTACTGGTAGGTCCAGGTATTGCCGGCAGCGTCGATTTCCGCCAGTGGCAGGGACCAGTGTTCCAGCCACAGGGTCGACTCGCTGCGGCCCAGGGGGTCGATGCTGCGGCAGAGATTGCCGGCATCGTCATACTCGAATTGATATTGGCCGCCCATGGGGTCGATCGCTGCGAGCAACTGGCGCTCGTCGTTCCATTGGAACTGCCAGGTCTGTCCCAGGTTATCGGTGTATTCGGTGATCTGCCGCTGGCTGTTCCAGCGCCGCAGGCTCTGGCGTTGCAAGCTGTCGGTGATGCGGGTGACGCCTGCCTGCAGGTCGTAGTCGTAGCGGTATTCGTCGCCTTCGTCAGTGTAGTGGCGCACCACCCGCCATTCGCGCTCATCGATCCAGGCCCACTCATAGAAGCAGCGCAGCCCGGTGGGTAGCCAGTGCTCGACCATGCGCCGGGCATGATCGTAGGCAAAGTGGCGCTGCAACTGCTGGCTGGCATCGCGCACCTCGGCCAGGTCGCCTTGGCTGTCATAGGTGTAGCTGACCAGCACTTCGCGCTGTTGATCGGGGTACAGGCGCTCGATCTGCGCTACCCGACCGGGCCACTGCGGGCTGTAGATCAGTTCAACCTGGACCTGATCGAAGGCGTCGCGCAGGCGGCTAAGGAGTCCGCTGGTGTCATAGTCCAGGTGAATGCGGTTGTCGTTGCGATCTCCCAACTGGCTCAGGCGCAAGTGCTCGGGGTTGCCTGGCGTGGGTTCGAACAGTCGGTACAGGCCGTCCTCGCTTTCGATCAGCAGCCGGCCGTCGTGGTTGCGCCTTACGCTGAGTCCTTCACCATCGCTGAATACCGCGCCACCGAGGGGGATCGACCCCATATCGATCCGTCGTCCCTGTTCATCGGTGTAGATCAGGCGTTCACCGCCTTCGGGGTGAGCGTGGAGCTGCACGCAGATCTCGTAATTCACGCTCCAGCCTGCGCCGAACAACCCGTCCCGGCGCTCATCGAGGCTGTTGTAGACACGCTGCCAGTCGATGGGCAGCACACCGGGCAAGGCGAAGTCCAGGTCCTCGTCATCCCCCAGAACCTTGGCCCCGGTCGCTGCGTGCACCGGGTTCGGCGAGCCGGCGATGGCTTGGGTCAGCGCTCCCGTTGCCTGGCTGACCACAAAGGAATTGACCCCCGACATCAGCATGCACGGCAGGTTGCTGAGGAACTTGCCCTTGCCGCCCTTGAGCATCATCAGCACGGTCACCGCCAGGCCCACCCCCGGGGTCTTGCCACTGCGGATCTCGCGTACCACCACCGAGCCGCCGCCGATGGTGACGTTGGGGGAAATGGGGCCGGCCGATACCACCTTGGCGTCGCAGGTGCTGCGATCGCCGCTGCGCACTGCCGGCTGGCCGTCGATGCTGACCTTCTCCGAACCCTCGGCCAGGTACTGCGGTGGCATGGGCGGGTGCTTGGTACAGGTGATCAGGTCCTGGTCCCTGGGTTCGGAGCCAGGGGCAGGGGAGGCCAAGGTGGGCCGCCACATCTGCGAGAAGAATTCCGTGGCCATGTCGAGAAAGCCCGGACCTTCCTCCGGGGTGGCCGAAGGCGTGTCGGTGGCTTCGCCTTCTTCGGCACCGTCGCCGTTGATCTGCGACGGCGGGGCGATACCGGCCGCGCGGGCCGCCGGCTTGTTGTTGGTGAGGACCTTTTTCGAGCCGCTGGCGATGGTGGCCTGGATCGAGGGCGGGAACAGTGCGTTGCCTATGTCCTCGCATAAACTGCTCAAGCCCTTGTCGGCGCCGGTCTTGCTCATGACCACGCCCACCACCACGCCCACCACCAGCCCTAGCACGCAGGCACCGAGGCCGCCGGTGGCCACGGTGATGCCGGCTGCCGCAGCGACTGCCATGGTCGCCAGGGCGCCGATGGCAACGTTGGCCGCGACCTCCAGTACACCGCCGAGGATGTCGGCCATCATCGAGGTGTGTTCCAGCCCGTCGCCCAGGCGGGCGGCCCAGAGTGCATCAGACATGTGCGAGCCTCAGCCCAGGACCAGGGTGTTCTTGATCTGCTGCCAATGCGCGGCTTCGGCGTCGCCGAGCTTCTGGGCCTTGACGTAGCTCATGGCGAGCATCTGTCGGGTGCCGGGTAGCACCAGCGCCAGCTGGTACTGGAATACGCGTTCCTTGCCCTTGTTGAACTGGCTGCGCAGCTCCATGGCCTGGATCTCCTTGGCCGGCCCCACCAGCACTGGCTGCGGTGCCTGCGCGCGCAGCTCCTGCACCTGCTGCTCCAGGCGTTGCAGTTGGCTGGCCAGGCTGCTCTCCAGGGTTTCGCCGTCGCCCAGCAGGCTGCGGCTGACGATCAGCGAAGTGCCCAGGTCCGGGAACTTGAGGATGTTGATCGAGGCGTCCTGCAGTTCGCCGGCTGGCGGCTGGAACTGCAGTTCGTTGAGGCGATAGGTCATGACCCATGTGTCCTTTGATTAACCCTTGGGGGCGGGGAAGACCGCGCTGACCTTGGCAGTAATGGCGCCTTGTACGCCCTGGCCTTCAGTGGTGGTGCCCGGGCCGCCGCCATTGTTCAGGTGCAATACGCCGCCGGTATTGATCTGCGCGTCGCTGGAGGCGTGGACGCTGATGTTGACCCCGCACAGGTTGATCTGGCCGCTGGCGTTGAGCTCCAGGATGCTGGCGCCGCAGACCAGGCGCAGGCGCTCGCCGACCTCGATCACGTAGCTCTGGCCGATGCTGTCGAGTTTCTTCTCGCCCACCGTCAGTTCATCCACGTGCCGGACGATGCGCACCCGCTTGTTGCCGATGGTCACGAACTCGTCGTGGCCGATGCTCTTGTTGCGGTTGTTGCCCACCGAGTGGCTCTCGTTGACCTCGACCACGATGTCCTGGTTGCGCTCGGCATGGATGTACAGCTGCTCGGCGCCCTTCTTGTCCTCCATGCGGATTTCGTTGAAGTTGGCCGGCGAGCCGCCCTTGCTCGAGCGGCTCTTCATGCCGCTCTGGGTCGCATTGGCCGGCAGGTCGTAGGGCACGGTCTGCTCGGCGTTGTACACCCGGCCGGTAATGATCGGGCGGTCGGGGTCACCCTCGAGGAAGCTGACGATGACCTCCTGGCCGATCCGCGGGATCTGCATCGAGCCCCAGTTCTTGCCGGCCCAGGCCTGGGACACGCGGATCCAGCAGGAGCTGTTTTCGTTGGACTGGTCATGGCGATCCCAGTGGAAGTGCACCTTGACCCGGCCGTACTGGTCGGTCCAGATCTCCTCGCCGGCAGGACCCACCACCCGCGCGGTCTGCGGGCCCTGGACCAGCGGCTTGTGGGTGCTGGCCAGGGGCCGGAAGCTCTGCTGGGAGTCGATGCAGGTCAGGTGGCTTTCGAACTGCGCGCCACCACCGCCGCCGCCGCTCTCCAGGCTTTCCTGGACCAGGTAGTAGCGGATGCCGACGATCAGGTACTCGCGGTTCTGGTCCTGGCGGCTGAAGCCGGTGAGGCTGAACAGGTTGCCCACTCCCAGGCCACGGGCGTTGCCGCTGAGCTCGATGCGCTCGTGCAGGCTTTGCAGGGCCTCGATGCGGGTCTGCGCATAGTGCTCGCCGTCGCTGCTCTGTACGTAGGTGCCGGGATAGTCGTACAGCGGATAGTCGCCGCCGGTGTGCGGGCGCGGCATGGCCGAGCGCACGTCGATCCGCGCGCTGGGGCGCTGGAAGTCGTAGTCGTTGAGCTCCAGGGAGCCGGGCTGGACTTCCTGGGCCAGGTGCCAGTCGAAGATATGGTCGCGCTCGCGTTGCTGTTCGTCGCGGGGGTAGTAGGGCACCGAGGCGTAGCCGGGCACGCTGCCGTGGGCGCCGTAGGCGTCGGCGAGCACCAGCACATGGCGGTCCTTCTCGTGGCGGAAGAAGTAGTAGATGCCTTCCTGCTCCATCAACCGGCTGACGAAGTCGAAGCTGGTCTCCCGGTACTGCACGCAGTATTCCCACTCGCGGTAGGGACGGCTCAGGGCGTCTTCGAAATCCGAGAAACCCAGGTCGCGGAACACCTGCTTGATGATCTGCGGAATGCTCAGGTTCTGGAAAATCCGGCAGTCGGAGGTGCGGCTGAGCAACCACAGCCAGGGCCGCAGCGTCACCTGGTAGCTGGCGAACTGGCCGGTGTCGATGTTCTGGCTGCAACGCGCCACGATGCCGTGGAAATGCCGCTGGCCTCCGCCGTCCAGCTGCACGCTCAAGCCCATGGGCTTGCCCAGCAGCTGGTTGAGGTCGATGGCCGCGTCGCTGGAAGTCAGTTGCAGCTGGTAGTCGAACAGGCGCCCCAGCTCCTCGCCGCCGCCCATGCTCTTGAGCAGCAGGACATCCGGGCCCAGGGGGCAGTTGACCTGCGCCAGTCGTGTGGATTGCTGAAATAGCATCGTCAGTCTCGTTGAAGGGGGAAAGCAGCGGCAAGCTGCAAGTTGCTAGCTACAAGCCTGGAGCTTGCCGCTTGCCGCTGACTCTTAGTTTGGCTCGCTGAAGTCGTAGTGCAGTTCGTTGTCCCGCTGGCTGATGCGCACTCCGGCCAGGGCCTTGCCTTCGAGCATGCGCGTGAGGAACTCGCGGCTCATGTCCGGCAGCAGGCTGTTGGTCAGGATGGCGTCGATCATGCGGCCACCGCTTTCGGTCTCGGTGCAGCGCGAGACGATCAGGTCGACCACCGCGTCGTCGAAGTCGAAGCCCACCTTGTGGGTGCTCTCCACGCGTTTCTTGATCCGCCCCAGCTGCAGGCGGGTGATGGCCTTGAGCATCTCGTCGCTCAGCGGGTAGTAGGGGATGGTCACCAGGCGGCCCAGCAGTGCCGGCGGGAAGATCTCCAGCAGCGGCTGGCGCAGGGCCTTGGCGATCTCTTCCGGCTCCGGCACGTCCTGCGGGTTCTTGCAGACATCGGCGATCAGCTCGGTGCCGGCGTTGGTGGTGAGCAGGATCAGGGTGTTCTTGAAGTCGATCATGCGGCCTTCGCCGTCTTCCATGACGCCCTTGTCGAATACCTGGAAGAAGATCTCGTGCACGTCCGGGTGGGCTTTTTCCACTTCATCGAGCAGCACCACGCTGTAGGGCTTGCGCCTTACGGCCTCGGTCAGCACGCCACCTTCGCCGTAGCCGACGTAGCCGGGCGGGGCGCCCTTGAGGGTGGAGACGGTGTGGGCTTCCTGGAACTCGCTCATGTTGATGGTGATGACGTTCTGCTCGCCGCCGTACATGGCTTCGGCCAGGGCCAGGGCGGTCTCGGTCTTGCCCACCCCGGAGGTGCCGGCGAGCATGAACACGCCGATCGGCTTGTTGGGGTTGTCCAGGCCCGCGCGGGAGGTCTGGATGCGCTTGGCGATCATCTGCAGGGCGTGGTCCTGGCCGATGATGCGCTTCTTCAGGTGCTGGTCGAGGTTGAGCACAGTCTCGATTTCGTTGCGGGCCATGCGACCCACCGGGATCCCGGTCCAGTCGGCCACCACCGAGGCCACCGCCTGGTAGTCCACGGTCGGCAGGATCAGCGGGTTCTCGCCCTGCAGGGCGCTGAGGCGTTGTTGCAGGTCCACCAGTTTCTCGCGCAGGCCGTGGCCTTCATCGCCCGCGTCGCTGTCCACCAGGCCGACGTTCTCGCGCAGTTGGGCGCGGGTGGCCAGCAACTCGTCCACCAGGGTCTTTTCTTCGCTCCAGCGGCTTTCCAGCTCGGCCAGGCGCTCACGCTCGGCGGCCAGCAGGTTCTCGCTGTTGACCTGGCGCTGGCCGATGGCGACGCCGATCGCCTGTTCCCGGGCGATGATCTGCAGTTCGGTTTCCAGCGCTTCGATGCGCCGACGGCTGTCGTCCACCTCGGCCGGCACCGCATGCAGGCTGATGGCGACTCGGGCGCAGGCGGTGTCCAGCAGGCTCACCGACTTGTCCGGCAACTGGCGCGCCGGGATGTAGCGATGGGACAGCTTGACCGCCGCCTCCAGGGCTTCGTCGAGGATCTGTACCTGGTGGTGCTGTTCCATGGTCGAGGCCACGCCGCGCATCATCAGCAGCGCCTTGTCTTCCGAGGGCTCGGCCACTTGTACCACCTGGAAGCGCCGGGTCAGGGCCGGGTCTTTCTCGATGTGCTTCTTGTACTCGGCCCAGGTGGTGGCGGCCACGGTGCGCAGGGTGCCGCGGGCCAGGGCCGGCTTGAGCAGGTTGGCCGCGTCGCCGGTGCCGGCGGCGCCCCCGGCGCCGACCAGGGTATGGGCTTCGTCGATGAACAGGATGATCGGCTTGGGCGAGGCCTGGACGTCCTCGATGACCTGGCGCAGGCGCTGTTCGAATTCGCCCTTCATGCTGGCGCCGGCCTGCAGCAGGCCGACGTCGAGGCTGCGCAGTTCGACGTCCTTGAGCGCCGGTGGCACGTCGCCGGCGACGATGCGCAGGGCGAAACCTTCGACCACGGCGGTCTTGCCCACCCCGGCCTCGCCGGTGAGGATCGGGTTGTTCTGCCGGCGGCGCATGAGGATGTCCACCAGCTGGCGGATCTCTTCGTCACGGCCGACGATGGGGTCGAGCTTGCCGCTGCGGGCCTGTTCGGTCAGGTCCACGGTGAAGCGCTTGAGCGCTTCCTGCTTGCCCAGGGCGCTGGGGGCCATGGCGCCGCTGGCTTCGCCGGGCACCGCGCCGGCATTGAAGCCATCGCTGGCCGCCAGGGCGTTTTCCGGCGAGTCGCCGATGTATTCGTCGAAGCGCTCGGCCAGGCTCTCGACCTTGATCTTGTCGAACTCCTTCGATAGCCCCAGCAGCGCATGGCGCAGGCTTGGGGTCTTGAGGATGCCGATCACCAGGTAGCCGGTGCGTACCTGGCTCTCGCCGAACATCAGGCTGCCGTAGACCCAGCCGCGCTCCACCGCTTCCTCGACGTGGGACGACAGGTCGGTGATCGAGGTCGAGCCCCGGGGCAGGCGGTCCAGGGCCTCGGTCAGGTCCTTGGCCAGGCGCGCCGGCTCCAGGTTGAACTGGCGGATGATGCGGTGCAGGTCCGAGTCCTGCAGCTGCAGCAACTGGTGGAACCAGTGGGCCAGCTCCACATAGGGGTTGCCCCGCAACTTGCAGAAGACCGTGGCGGCTTCGATGGCTTTGTAGGCAACGCTGTTGAGTTTGCCGAACAGCGCCGCGCGACTGATTTCACCCATGCTCTGTGCTCCTTGGTGTTTGTGAGGTAGTGGCCTGATCGGCGTAGTGCCGGGCCAGAATGAGGTCTTCGGCATCGCTGCCGGGACGCCCGAGCCAGGTGTTGAAACCCAGGCGCTGGCGGCCATTGAGTTGCAGTTGGGGGACCTCGTCCTTGCGCAGGACCAGGTTCAGGTCCCAGTCCAGTTCGTGGCCCAGGTATTCGGCGACCCAAGCCACCAGCTCCTTGAACTGCTGGCCGTCAGGGAGCATCCCCAGGTAGTCGTCCAGCTTCAGCGGACCGAGGCGGATGCGGAATTTGTGCTGGCGGTCCCAGACGTGGCTGCCCAGGCAGAAGTCCACGCCCAGCTGGTGGGCCTGGACCCCGAGCCGGCTACGCTCGGGCAACTCCAGCCACTGGCCGACGTATTCCTCGATCGCCACCGGCAGGCCGAAATACTCGCCGATGATCGCCCGCAGGCCGTCGGGGTAGCGGGTCTGGGCCGAGAGATGGCCGCTGTAGTGCAGCTTGGCGGTGTCGGCGATCAGCCCCTGCTTGAGCAGGCTTCGCATGCCCCGGCCGCTCAGGGCCGCCAGGCGCGCCGACCAGTAGTCGTCGTCCGGGCGATCGTGGCTGACCGTCGGCCGCGCTTCGGCCCAGGCGCGATAGAACAGGCTCAGCAGGCGATGGTGGAATACGTCCAGGAAGCGCTTGCTGGTGCTGTCGGCGTTGTTGCGCTGGCGCTCGCGCACGTATTCGGTGAAGTGCAGCGGCATCGGCCCATTGGGACCGCCCAGGCCGAAGAAGAACTGCTCCAGGCGGGTGCTGGCGCCGTCGTTGCCGGGGGTGACCGAGGCCAGGGTCGCCGGGGCGAAGGTGCAATCGGCCTGTTGGCCCAGGCGCAGCGGATCGTCCGCCAGGCGCAGGGAGTGACCGAAGCGCGGCAGTTGCGGCGACAGGCATTCGATACGCCGCAGGGCCTGGAAGAAGTCGTACTCCCAGGGCTCGGCGTGCATCGCCGCCAGCGTATTCAAAGAGTCGGACGACGTCCGGGCTTGGCTTTCCATCGCATGATCTCGCCGCGTTCGGTGGTACGGATCACCGTCTCGGTAAAACTGTTGATCGACACGTAGCGTGCCAGGAAGCGCTCGAACACGGCCCCGAGCAGGAACACCCCGGTGCCGCGAAACGCGTTTTCATCGAATTCCAGGGTGATCTCCAGGCCCCGTCCGAAGACGATCGGCCCAGGCATCGGCAGGCGCCGCGTCACCGCCTTGCTGCTGACCTCGCGCAGGCCTTCGATCTGCAGTTGCAGGGCCGCGTCGTTGCTGTCGCCATACAAGCGCAGCAGCTCGCGCAGGGCCGCCGCGCCCTGGCCCTGTTCGGCGAGCGACAGGTAGTTCAGCGACAGCTGGCTGATCAGGCGCCAGGCCTTGCCGTCATGGGCGTGGCTGGGACGTGGCCGGCTCGGTCCGGCCAGGCAGCGGATGGCCTGCACCGGGGCGCTGTCGGCCAGGGTGAAGTCGGTCTTGCCGCTGCCCACGTTCATGAACAGCGGCAGGTCGCGGTTGGTGCACAGGGCGCTGACCCCGAGCTGGCGCAGGTCATGGCGATAGGGCGCCTGCTGGCTGTCCACCAGGCTGACGAAGGATTCGCTGCCGATGTAGGTCGAGCGCGGGCCGTTGCGGCGCTGGTCGCTGGACAGCACCCGGGGTTCGCGCCGCAGGATGTAGTAGGCCTGGTCACGGCCATAGCGCGACGGATCGCGCACCGCATAGAACGGCAGGAACGGCTGCTCCGGCCCGGTGCCGTGGCCGCTGAGGGTGCTCAACGAATGCACTTCATAGTCCATCGGCCGGGTACGGTCGGCGATCACATGGTGCTCGTTGACCCGGTCGGACAAGTGGATGCGGTCCAGGCGCTTGGGAAACAGGTTGATCGCCGGGGTGCAGAAGGGCACGAACTGGTTGCTGCCGACGCTGCCTTCCAGGCTCTGCTCGAAGCGCTCGAACAGCACGATCAGCTCCAGCTCCTGGCCGGTGCAACGCTGCACCGCGCGGCCCAGCTGGGCGAACTCGACGAACAGGAAGCGGTTGGGCAGGGCGAAGTATTCCTGCAACAGGCGATAGCCCTGGAACGCCTGGGGCACCACTGGCAGCGCCGCGTCGCGGTCGTCGAAACCCCGCGAGCGCAGGGCGTCCTGGGGCAGGCGTTCGACCCAGTCGCCACCCGGGGCCCGGGCGAAGATCGCGCAGGCGTTGCCCAGCAGTTGTTCGTAGAGACGGAACGGCAGCTCGTCGTTGCCGTTCAGGTACAGCGGCAGCTCGTCCAGGGCCAGGCTGCAAAATGGCAGCTCGGCGCCGGTGCGCAGGGTCAGGCGCAGCCCGGCCTTGGCCTTGGGTTCGCTGGCGGCCAGGCGCCCGAGTACCGCCGAGGGGTTGCCGAAGTATTCGGCCTGGCTCACTTGCAGCGGCCACAGGGTCACCGGGTGGGCGGTGCGGTATTCACAGCAGGTCTGGGTGTCGCGACCTAGGGCCGCGCGCAGGCTGATGCCACGCTCCAGGGTGAAGCCGCTGCCCAGGCTGCCTTCGTCGGGATCGGTCTGCAATTGCACCACGGTCATCGACGGGGTCGGCGCCAGGTAGTGCGGGTAGGCGATCTCCAGCAGGTTATGGGTGAAGGTCGGGTATTCGGCATCGAGCTTGAGTTGCACCCGGGCCGCCAGGTAGGCGAAGCCTTCCAGCAGGCGCTCGACATAGGGGTCGGCGCAGTCCATGCCCGACAGGGTCAGGCGGCTGGCGATCTTCGGGTATTCCTTGGCGAACTCCGCGGCGCTCTCGCGCACGTGGTGCAATTCCTGGTTGTACAGGTCCAGCAGGCGCGGGTTCATGGGCGCCTCCGGGAATCGCCCTGGACCACCCGGACATGCCCGGATTCCAGGTCCATGTCGGTTTGCAGCAACAGGCGCAGGGGCATCGGTTGCGCCCACAGGTCGCCTTCGATCTCGAAACTCAGGGCGTTGTGGTTCATCTCGCCGGGCGCGGTGCGCGCGCGGACCCGCAAGGTGTTGCGCAGGATCCGCGGTTCGAAGGTGGCGATGGCCTGGTGGATCAGGTTCTCCAGGGCCGGGATATCGATGCTCGACGCGCTGTACCCGGCCAGGGCCGGCAGGCCGTAGTTGACCACCGAGGTGCCGGCGGGGGTGTGCAGGGTGGCGTCGGCTTCGAGCAATGAGGTGGTGTTGAGCAGCCAGGCGAGATCGCGCAGGACCGAGGCCTTGAGCTGGCTCAGGGACAGGACGCGCTTGTCCGGGCTTTCTTTCAGGTTGCCGGGTTCGTCGTCGGTCAGACGATCCAGCAGGGAAGGTTGCAAGCGATCGCGAGCGGCGATGTCGGTTACCACGGGGTTCGCTCCAGGATCGGATTGCGCAGGCAGGACGTCAGGAAAATGGATGCAGCCTCAAAACGCGCCAACCTGTAGCCGCTGCCGCAGGCGACGAGACCCGGGACGTTGCCCGGGCCTCGGGATGCCTGCGACGCGGCCGCAGTGGATCAGCGCTTGGTGTTCGAGCGGATGTTCCAGCCGTATTTGATCGGGCCGCCGTCCTTGGTGCCGTCGGCTTTCTGCGGCTGGTACTCGACCGCCACCTGGGCGAAGTTCAGGGTGATGTTCTCGGTCAGGCGATCGTCGCTGCCCGAACCACCGGTGCTCAGGGAAGTGATCAGCACTTCTTCCAGGTCGATGATCATGTACTCGACCTGGCTTTCACCGCCGGCCTTGCGCACGGTCAGGCGCACCTTGTCGATGTGCTTGCCGCTGGAGCAGTGCATCATCAGGTTCGGCGAAGCCTTGTCGACGTACTTGGTCAACGACAGGTCCTGGATGTTGACCTTGCCCGCGCCGCCGCCACCGCCAACGTGCATGTTGCCGGACTGGGACATGCCCCAGCTCCAGTTCAGCACATCGATCTCGTCCTTATGGATCTTGTCCATGGACTCGCCCTTGATGTCACCGATCTTGATGAAAATATCAACAGCCATGTTTTCTCCCTGTGTGGCCCTTGCCACGATGTTTGTTCGGCTTGGCGGCCGCCGGCATTCGGTCAGCGGCCGCTAGTTGGGGTGTCAGGCGCCTTTTGCCGATGGCAGCTTGGAAACCAGGCGCAGCGAAACGGTCAGTCCTTCGAGCTGGTAGTGCGGACGCAGGAAGAACTTGGAGTTGTAGTAGCCCGGGTTGCCTTCGACTTCCTCGACCACCACTTCCGCCGCGGCCAGCGGGTGCTGGGCCTTGGTGGTCTCGGTGGAGTGCGCCGGGTCGCCATCGACGTAGTTGAGGATCCAGTCCTGCAACCAGCGCTGCATCTCGTCCTTCTCTTTGAAGGAGCCGATCTTGTCGCGCACGATGCACTTGAGGTAGTGGGCGAAGCGGCAGGTGGCGAACAGGTACGGCAGGCGCGCGGCCAGGTTGGCATTGGCGGTGGCGTCCGGATCGTCGTACTCGGCCGGTTTCTGCAGCGACTGGGCGCCGATGAAGGCCGCGAAGTCGGTGTTCTTCTTGTGCAGCAGCGGCATGAAGCCGTTCTTGGCCAGCTCCGCCTCGCGCCGGTCGGAGATGGCGATCTCGGTCGGGCACTTCATGTCCACGCCACCGTCGTCGGTGGGGAAGGTGTGCGCCGGCAGGTTCTCCACCTCGCCGCCGGACTCCACGCCGCGGATCCGCGAGCACCAGCCGAAGTGCTTGAACGAACGGTTGATGTTCACCGCCATGGCGTAGGCCGCGTTGGCCCAGGTGTACTTGGAGCTGTCGGCGCCGTCGGTGTTCTCTTCGAAGGCGAAGGCTTCCACCGGATCGGTCTTGGCGCCGTAAGGCAGGCGTGCCAGGAAGCGCGGCATGGTCAGGCCGATGTAGCGCGAGTCTTCCGATTCACGCAGGGAGCGCCAGCCGGCGTATTCCGGGGTGGTGAAGATCTTGGTCAGGTCCCGTGGGTTGGACAGTTCCTGCCACGAGCCCATGCCCATCACGGTCGGCGAAGCCGCGGAGATGAATGGCGCGTGCATGGCTGCGCAGACCTTGGACAGCTCGCCCAGGAGCTCGACATCCGGTGGCGACTGGTCGAAGTAGTAGTCGCCCACCAGGCAGCCGTAAGGCTCGCCGCCGAACTGGCCGTATTCCTCTTCGTACATCTTCTTGAACATCGGGCTCTGGTCCCAGGCCGTGCCCTTGAATTTCTTCAGGGTCTTGTGCAGCTCCGGCTTGGAGATGTTGAGCACGCGGATCTTCAGTTGCTCGTCGGTCTCGGTGTTGTTGACCAGGTAGTGCAGGCCGCGCCAGGCGCTTTCCAGCTGCTGGAATTCCGGGTGATGGATCACCTGGTTGACCTGGGCGGTGAGCTTGGCGTCGATGGCCGCGATGATCGACTCGATCGACTTGATCGCGTCGTTGGACACCAGGTCGGTCTGCGCCAGGGCCTGTTCGGCCAGGGTACGGACCGCGGTCTCCACGGCTTCGCGAGCGCGTTCGGTCTTGGGCTTGAACTCTTGCAGCAGCAGCGAGGCGAATTCGCTGGCCTGTTCGGTGGCGCCGGGTTGCGCCTGATTGTCACGCATCAATTCGGTCATGATCGTTGGTCCTGATTAAGCGTTCGGCTCGGAGTCCACAGGCTTTGGCGCACTCGCCAGGGCCTGGAGCAACGCCGGATCCTTGATGGCTTTCATGATGATTTCTTCGGCGCCGGTCTTGCCGTCCATGTAGGTCAGCAGGTTGGCCAGCTGGGTACGGGCTTCGAGCAGCTGGTTCAGCGAGTCGACCTTGCGCGCCACCGCCGCAGGGCTGAAGTCGTCCATGCTCTCGAAGGTGATGTCCAGGCTCAGGTTGCCTTCGCCGGTCAGCTCGTTGGGCACGTGGAACGCCACCCGTGGCTTCATCGCCTTGAGGCGCGAGTCGAAGTTGTCGACGTCGATTTCCAGGAACTTGCGGTCGGCCACCGGGGCCAGGGGCTCGGCCGGCTTGCCCGCCAGATCGGCCATGACGCCCATGACGAAGGGCAGCTGGACCTTTTTCTCGGCGCCGTAGAGCTCGACGTCGTATTCGATCTGTACCCGGGGCGCGCGGTTGCGCGCGATGAATTTCTGAGAACTTTGCTTCGCCACGTTGTGCTCCTGGTCGCTGCTGCGACGGTGTTGGCGTCGGTCGGTGATTGCCGTTGACGTTACTGTTCGGCCCGTCCGGGATTAGTCGGATTCGGGGCCGCGCAGGTTTTCAAATTGGGACATGCCGTCGGGGATCAGGTTGCGCACGATGGCCGCGAAGTCGGCATTGACCAGGTTCTTGGCCCGGTTGAGCAACACCGGTAGCGGGCTCGAGGGCTCGTGGCGGCTGTAGTAGGCCAGCAATCGGTCGAGGCTGCGCAGCACGTCGTCGCGGCTGTTGATCTCCCCCGAAACCCGGGGCTGGGCCGGTGTCATGGGCGCGCTGGGCTCTTGGCCGGGCGCAGGCTCGGCCTCGGCTTCGGCGGGGCTGTCGGGCGCCTGCGGAGCGTGCTGGCCCAGTACCTGCAGCGCCAGGCGCAGCGGTTGCTTGAGGGCGCTGAGGTCGACGCCACTGGCGGAGCCGACCTGTTCGCTGACCTGCTTCTCGATGGACTCGACCGCCGAGCGAGCGCTGCTCAAGGCGTGGCGAATGGCATCCAGGTGCTCGGGATCGCTGTCTTGCAGCGCGCCGGCCAGATGGTCGGAACCCAGGCTCTCGCCGGAAAAATGCTGCAGGCCGGCCGCGTTCAGGGCGGCCCGCACGCTGACCGGGCCGAAGGTCCGGGAGCGGGTGAGGATGGCGTCGCGCAGCAGGCCGATGGTGGTATCGGAAGCCAGGCCGGCGAGGGCGTTGATACGGACGGTGGGATCGTTGTCGTCGTCGGCGTCCAGGCGTGGATGCAGTTGCTCCCAGTAGTCGCGCAACAGGCCGTCGATCAGCTCGAGGCTGGTGGCCAGGCCCGGCAGGCCTTCGAGGGCCAGGGTGCTCTGGAGCAGGAAATGGGTGATACGCAGGTCCTTGCTGCGAGACAGCAAGTCCAGGCTCTGCTGCTGGATGCCGCGCCACTCCGGCGGTTCGGCCGGGAGAATCGAGTCGCCCATGCTGCGCTCGGGCTGGCCCTGGGCGGACCGCTCCAGATGCAAGAAATCCGCGTCGTATTCCAGGTCTTCGCCACAAGGCGAAGTTGCTGAAATCGCAGCGAGCAACATCGGTACATCCACCTGGTTCGATCTCCCTATCAGCCTGCAGGACAGTCAGGCAGTTAATGCACTAGTTAATTGTGAACTCGCGCACATTTCTTGGTTTATATAGACTCTCTGATACTAGTGAGCCATCATCCGTGTTCAAGAAGTTGTGCATTTTTGGTGTAGTACTTGTGCCTTGTCAAGGTAAGCTATTCACCTTGCATGACAGTGATATGTCGCCTTACTTGGCCCCTTGACCGACGGGTCAAATCGAGGCCGTAAGAAAGGCTTTTGTCATCTGTGTAGGTTAGGTTGAGCGAACGTGCTGTGAACTGTGCGATTTAAGGGATTTTTGCGGGCTTTTCATCTTTTTACGGAACTTTTTACCCAACGCCGGTTCGCACGCGGATGTACAGCAAGGAGGCGCGATGTCGCTGTGTTTGACTATCACTAGTTATCATAAGATTACCCCCGGTCAATGCCCTGAGAAACTAATGAACCAGGGAGTGATGGCAATTGGCCGTAGTTCTGATAACGATTGGGTACTTCCTGATCCAGAGCGCTTAGTCTCCGCGCGACATTGCGTCATCCAATACAAGGATGGCCGCTATTACTTGACCGATAACAGTACTAATGGTGTGGAGTTAGTCCGCGCCGGTATCCGCATGCGCCGAGGCGCCAGCGAGCTGCTGGAAGATGGCGAGATCATTCGGATCGGCGATTACGAGATCAGTGCACGAATCGACTTCAACATGAGCCGGGCCCAGGTCGAGGCTTTCGCCGGGGACAACGCCAACAGCTTCGAGGCGCTGATGGGCCGCCAGTCGTCGGCGCCCACGCCGATCGAGCCGATCTCCATGGCGCCGGTGGCGCACTTCCAGGGCGCTTCGGCCCAGGACACTTTCCCCGATCTGTTCGACTTCCTGACCCCGGCCGCTACGCCGCCAGCGACCCAGCCCGACCATGTTCCTGCCGAGCAGCACGACTTCCGGCCGCCGACGCCTACCGCTATCCCCCAGCCGCTGCCCCAGGTGCCACCGGCCGCGCCAGCAGCCCAGGGAATAGGGATGATCCCGGAGGATTGGGACCTGTTCGCCGAGACGCCGTCCCGGCCGGCGCCCGCACCGCTGCCCGAGTTCGCCTCGCCAGTGCCGCCGCCAGCCGCGACGCCGTTTCCCGAGATCGGTGAGCTCGCCACGCCATTCGAGGAGCCGCAGCCGCAACCCTTGGCCGTTGCGCCAGTTGCACCTGTTGCACCTGTTGCACCTGTTGCGCCAGTTGCACCTGTTGTCGCCCCTGCCGCCCCGGTCGCTCCGCCGGCCAGCGAACCGGCGCCACAAGCCGACCTGCTGCAAGCCTTCCTGCGTGGCGCTGGCCTGGAGCACTTGCGCATCGACCCGCAACAGGCCGCGGCGCAGATGGAAAGCCTGGGGCGCAGCTATCGGCTGATGGTCGAGGGGCTGATCGACGTGTTGCGTGCCCGCAGCAGCCTCAAGGGCGAATTTCGCATGCAGCAGACGATGATCCGCCCGGTGGAGAACAACCCGCTGAAGTTCGCGCCCAACGTCGACGAGGCGATGCTCTTGTTGCTCCGTCACAGCAGCCAGGCGTTCATGTCTCCGGACCAGGCGGTGCAGGACAGCTTCGACGATTTGCGCGCTCACCAACTGGCGGTCATGGCCGGTGTGGAAGCGGCGATCAAGCATCTGCTCGGGCGTTTCGAGCCCAGCGAGCTTGAAGCCCGCATGAGCAAGCCCGGTGGCCTGGGCAACCTCTTCGGCGGTTCGCGCCAGGCGCAGAACTGGCAGCAGTTCACCGCGCTGTACCAGCAGATTTCCCGGGAGGCCCAGGATGATTTCCAGGACCTCTTCGGTCGCGAGTTCAGTCGCGCCTATGAAGAACACACCCATCGGCTGCGCCGTTCCTGAGCGCGCCTGGAACCCCCAAACACGGATACACGGACAGCTGACACGTCATTGAGGACGCAGGATGATTCAACGATTACTGACAGTGGTCGCCATGCTGGTACTGGCGGCTTGTGCCAAGGACACCCCGCCACCAGCGGCAGAGCCGGCCAAGGACGGACCCGGGGCCACCACGGTGGAATTGCATTTCCAGGCCACGCCCGGGCTCAACCCCAGTCCTGACGGCAGCAGCACGCCGGTGCGGGTGCGGATCTTCGAGCTCAAGAACCCGGCGGCCTTCATGCGGGCCGACTACTTCGCCCTGGCCGAGCGGGCCCCGGCCACCCTGGGCCCCGACTTGATCGACCAGGACGAAGTGCTGGTCCAGCCCGGCGACCAGTTCACGCTCAAGCGCACCCTGGACCCGGCCACTCGCCAGGTCGGCCTGGTGGTGGGTTTTCGCGAGATCGACCGGGCCCTGTGGCGGGTCAGCGTCAACGCCGCGCCCCACCTGAACAACGCATATCAGATCAGCCTCGACCTGCGCGCGGTCAGCGCCGAACTCGCGGCGTCCCCATCCAGCCCCGCCCAATAGGCAATCGGAGCAACCATGTCCTGGAACAATCGAGTGGTCTGGTCGGAAGGCATGTTCATTGGAACCCAGCACTTCCAGCAGCACGACCGTTACCTGGAGAACCTCATCGACGCCCGCAGCCGCCCGCTGGCGATCGGCGCCTGGGGCTTTTCCGAGCTGCGCATCGACCAGGGCCTGCTGGCCCAGGGCAAGCTGGCGATCATCAGCGCCCGTGGCCTGTTGCCCGACGGCACGCCGTTCAACATTCCCCATGATGACCTGGCGCCGAGCCCGCTGAGCATCGACGACAACCTGCGCGATGGCCTGGTGTACCTGGCCCTGCCGCTCAAGCGCGCGGGCGCCCGGGACACCGTGGACGAAGGCGAGGAGCTGGGCGGGGCGCGCTACCTGAGCCAGGTCCGCGAGGTACGTGACGACAACGCGCCCTTCGAAAACCGCGCCCCGGTGGCCGTCGGCGCACGTGCTCTGCGCCTGCTCACGGCCCAGGATGGCTTGAGCGACTACGCCGCCGTCGGTGTGGTGCGGGTCAAGGAAAAGCGTGCCGACCGCGCCCTGGTGCTGGACGACAGCTACATCCCGCCGTTGCTGGATGTGGCGGCTTCAAAACCGTTGAGCGCCTTTCGCAGCGAACTGCTGGGCCTGCTGCACCAGCGCGGCGAAGCCCTGGCCGGGCGCGTGGTGGCCTCGGGGGCCGGCGGCGCTTCGGAAATCGCCGATTTCATGCTGCTGCAATTGGTCAACCGCGCGCAGCCGCTGATCAACCACCTGAACCAGATCAGCCCGCTGCATCCGGAGCGCTTCTACAGCGAGCTGGTGGGCCTGGCCGGCGAGTTCTCGACCTTTTCCAACAGCAGTCGGCGTCCGGCGGAGTTCCCGCAGTACCAGCATGACGAACTGGCACTGAGCTACGCCCCAGTGATGCAGGCGCTGCGCGAGGCGCTGTCGATGCTGATCGACAGCAAGGCCACGCCGATCCCGATCGTCGAGAAAGCCTACGGCGTGCACGTGGCGATGCTGGCCGACCGGACCTTGCTGGACAACGCCAGCTTCATCCTGGTGGTGCGCGCCGACGTGCCTGGCGAGACCCTGCGCGGGCGTTTCGCCCAGCAGAGCAAGGTCGGCTCGGTGGAGCACATCCGCGACCTGGTCAACCTGCAATTGCCGGGCATCGGCCTGCTGCCGCTGCCGGTGGCGCCACGCCAGTTGCCGTATCACGCGGGCTCCACCTACTACGAGCTCGATCGCGGCAGCGAGCACTGGAAGCAGCTGGCCCATTCCGGTGGCTTCGCCTTCCACGTCGCGGGGGAATTCCCGGGGTTGAACCTGGCCTTCTGGGCCATTCGAGGATAAGTCGCGATGCATCCGTTCGACGATTCGGCAGGGCAGCCGTCCCCGGCCAACGACCGTACCCAATTCATGCCGCGCCCCGGTGGTCGCGCGCCCGAGCCCGGACGCCCGGCAGCCGCTCCGGCGCCCTCGCTGGCGATGCCGGCGGCGCCGCTGGCCTCCGGCCAGGCCCAGGGCCTGAACCCCCTGGAGAGCGCTGCTGGCCCGCTGCTGGCGTTGCTCACTCGCTTGCGCAGCACCCTGGCGCATCCGGCGCCGGCCAGCTTGCGGGCGCAACTGCTGGCCTACCTGCGCCAGTTCGAGGAGCGCGCCGAGGCCGCCGGCGTGCCGCGCAACGATGTGTTGCTGGCCCGCTATGCGCTGTGTACCGCCCTGGACGAGGCGGTGTTGAGCACGCCCTGGGGCAGCACCAGCGACTGGGGCAAGCAGAGCTTGTTGATTACCGTGCACAACGAGGCCTGGGGCGGCGAGAAGGTGTTCCAGTTGCTGGAGCACTGCCTGCAGAGCCCGCGCGAGCGTTTGTACCTGCTGGAGCTCTTGTACCTGTGCATGTGCCTGGGGTTCGAAGGCCGCTACCGGGTGATGATCGACGGTCGCAGCCAGCTCGAGGCCCTGCGCGAGCGTACTGCGGCGACCATCCGCAGCGCCCGTGGCGAACATGAGCGCGAGCTCTCGCCCCACTGGCGTGGAGTGACCGTGGCCCGGGACCGCCTGGCCCAGTTCATGCCGCCCTGGGTCGGCATCGCCATCGGTGTGGCGTTGCTGCTGGCCCTGCTGTTCGGCCTGCGCCTGAAGCTGGCGGCGGATGCCGAGCCGGTGTTCAAGAACATCCATGCCCTGGGCGAGATCCCGGTGCAAACCCTGGACCGGCCGGTGATCCAGCCCAAGGTGGTGGAGCGTCCGCGCCTTTCCGGGTTCCTGGCCGACGATATCCGTGCCGGGCGCGTGGCGGTGGAAGACACCGCCGACCGTTCGGTGGTGACCATCCGTGGCGACGAGCTGTTCGCTTCCGCCAGCGCCAGCATCCGCGACGAGTACCAGCCGTTGATGCTGCGCATCGCCGATGCCGTGCGCAAGGTCAAGGGCCAGGTACGGATCACCGGCCATAGCGACAATCGGCCAATCGCCACCCTGCGCTTCCCTTCCAACTGGAAACTGTCCCAGGCCCGCGCCGAATCGGTGCAGGAGATTCTCGTGGCGAAGACCGGGCAACCGGCGCGCTTCAGCGCCGAAGGCCGCAGCGATACCGAACCGCTGGCCACCAATGCCACTGCCGAAGGGCGGGCGCGTAATCGTCGGGTAGAAATCAGCGTATTGGCGGAGGGGGTCGAGTGAAGGCGTTTTTCAGTTTTGTGATTCGCTGGGTGATCCCGCTGCTGGGCCTGATCGCCCTGAGCCTGATCATCTGGTTCATCGGCCCGCTGCTGGAGTTCCTGGTGCCGGAAGGCCGGCGCTGGGCGCTGATCATCTTCATCTTCGCGGTATGGATCGCCTACCGGGTGTTTCGCATCATCCAGGCCCGCCGCCATGCAGCCAAGGTCTTGCAGAGCCTGGCGGCCGACACGCCACCGGACCCGGACAGCCTGGCCACCGCCGAGGAACTGGCGGCCCTGCGCCAGCGCATGGACGAAGCCCTGGCGCTGCTGAAGAAGGCCAAGCTCGGCGGTGACGAGAGGCGCAACCTCTACGAACTGCCATGGTACGTGATCATCGGTCCGCCCGGCTCGGGCAAGACCACCGCGCTGGTCAACTCCGGCCTGCATTTCCCCCTGGCGGCGCAGCTGGGTGCCGGCGCCGTGCGTGGTGTCGGCGGGACGCGCAATTGCGACTGGTGGTTCACCGACCAGGCCGTGCTGCTGGACACCGCCGGCCGCTACACCACCCAGGACAGCCACGCCAACGTCGACAAGGCGGCCTGGCTGGGCTTCCTCGACCTGCTCAAGACCCAGCGCTCGCGCCGCCCCATCGATGGCGCCTTCGTGGCCATCAGCCTGTCCGACCTGCTGCTGGGCAGTGAAGCCGAGCGGGCGGCCCATGCGGCGGCGATCCGCCTGCGCATCCAGGAGCTGTACACCCAGCTGGGCGTGCGCTTCCCGATCTACCTGATGCTGACCAAGTTGGACCTGGTGCCGGGCTTCATGGAGTTCTTCGACTCCCTGAGCAAGGAAGAGCGAGCCCAGGTCTGGGGCATGACCTTCGCCCTGGATGACGGCAAGGGCAGCGACAGCCCCCTGGCGCACCTGCCGGCAGAGCTGGTGGCCCTGGAGCAGCGCCTCAACGAACGCCTGGTGGAGCGCTTGCAACAGGAGCGCGACCCGGCGCGGCGCGACCTGATCTACGGCTTCCCGCAGCAGTTCGCGGCGCTCAAGGAGTCCTTGCAGGGCTTCCTCGAAGGCGTGTTCAAGCCCAATGCCTTCGAGGAGCGGGTGCTGCTGCGCGGGGTGTACTTCACCAGTGGCACCCAGGAAGGCAGCCCCATCGATCGCCTGATCGGCGCCATGGCCCAGAGCATGAACCTGGACCGCCAGCACCTGGCGCGCCAGACCGGCACCGGCCGCAGCTACTTCATCGAGAAATTGTTCAGTGCCGTGGCTTTCGCCGAGCGCGGGCTGGTGGGGGTCAACCCCAAGGTCGAGCGTCGGCGCAAATGGATCGCCCGTGGCGCCCTTGCCGCCACCGTGGCCCTGGTGCTGGTGGTGGGCACCCTGTGGATCGTCAGCTACCGGGCCAACCAGAGCTATATCGCCCAGGTCGACCAGCGCGTGGCGCCGGTGCGCCAGGGCGTGCAGAACCTCAGCCCGGCCCAGCGCGATGTGCTGGCGGTGCTGCCGCTGCTCAACGCGACCCGCAACCTGGCCGGCGATGCCCCGGGCTGGGCCGAGGGTCTTGGCCTGTACCAGGGCGATATGCTCGAGGCCGAGTCCGCCAGCGTCTATCGCAAGCTGCTGGTGGCGGTGTTCGCCCCACGGTTGATGACCCGCATCGAAGAACAACTGCACAGCGGCGGCAACTCGGACTTCCTCTACGAGGGGCTCAAGGCCTACCTGATGCTGGCTGACAACGAGCATTACGATGCCGACTTCATCAAGGCCTGGATCACCCTGGACTGGGACCAGACCCTGTCCCGCGAGCTGCCGCCCGACCAGCGCCAGGCCCTGACCGGGCACTTGCAGGCGTTGTTCGAGAAGCATCCGCCCAATGCCCGCCTGGATCAGCGCCTGATCGACGACCTGCGTCGCCAGTTGCAGCAGTTGCCGGTGGCCCAGCGGGTCTACGACCGGGTCAAGCGCGCCAAGCTGCCGGCCGGCGTGCCGGACTTTCGCCTGAGCGAAGCCGGTGGCCGCGATGCGGCGCTGGTGTTCACGCGCAAGAGCGGCAAGCCCTTGAGCGAACCCCTGAGCGGGTTGTTCACCGCCAAGGGTTATCGCGAGGGCTTCCTGCTGGCTAGCGTCAACCAGGCCGGCACCCTGGCCGAGGAGCAGTGGGTGCTGGGCCGCGACCAGGCCGAGCAGCAGAACGTCGCCAGCCTGGCCGCCGACGTGCGCCGCCTGTACTTCCAGGATTACCTGCGCCAATGGGACGCGCTGCTGGCCGACATCGACTTCGTGCCGATCACCAGCGTGGCCCAGGCCGCGGACGTGCTGCGGATCATCTCCGGTCCCACCTCGCCGTTGAAAAAACTGCTGGTGGCGGTATCCAGGGAAACCGACCTGCAACAGGAAGAACGCCTGCTGGCGGCCCAGGGCCAGAAGGTCGAGGGCGGGGTCGACCAGCTCAAGCAGCGCCTGGGGTCGCTCTTGGGCCAGGAGCAGGCAACCAGCCCTGCGGCGGTGGCCAGCGAAGACCCGGTGAGCGCGCATTTCGCCGACCTGATCGGCCTGGTGAGCAAGAATGAAGGCGAGCCGGCGGCCATCGATGGCCTGCTGGCGGACATGAACGCCCTGTACGTGCAGGTCAGCGCCATGGTCGGCGCCAGCGGCGATGCGCTGTTGGGCGAAGCCAAGAACCAGGCCAGCGCCGCCGCGGCCCGGGTCAGCCTGACCGCCGCGCGCCAGCCGCCAGTGGTCCAGGGCTTGGTCAAGTCGGTGGTCGGTTCCACCACCAACACCATGATGGGCGGGGTGCGCAACCAGTTGAACGCGGCCTGGGTCAGCGAGGTGGTGAATGTCTACCGCCAGTCCCTGAGCGGGCGCTATCCGATGTCGCCGGGCAGTTCGCGGGATGCGACCCTGGAGGACTTCGGCCAGTTCTTCGGTACGGGCGGGGTGATGGACAGCTACTTCCGCAAGTACCTGCAACCCTACGTCAACACCTCCACCGCGACCTGGAGCTGGCAGCCGGGTGCGGCGCAGAAGCTGGGGATTTCCCCCGGGGTGCTACAGACCTTCCAGCGCGCTTCGAACATCCGCGATGCGTTCTTCCGCTCCAGCGGCGGCACCCAGCCGGCCGTGCGCTTCGAGCTCAAGCCGGTGGAGATGGACGCCAATATCAGCCAGTTCCTGCTCGATCTGGATGGCCAGCAACTGAGCTACGACCACGGCCCGAGCCGGCCGGTGGCCATGCAGTGGCCGAACCCGGGGAGCATCGGCGTGGTGCGCCTGTCGATCATGCCGCCGTCGGCCAGCGGGCGTTCGGGGATCACCCTGGACGGCCCTTGGGCCTGGTTCCGCCTGCTGGAGCAATCGGAACTCTCCGCCACCAACTCGCCGGACCGCTTCAACCTGCGGTTGCGGGTCGATGGCGCGAGCATTTCCTATGAGCTGCGTGCCAGCAGCGCCTTCAACCCGTTCAAGAGCCGAGTGCTCAGCGGCTTCAGCCTGCCGGAGCGGCTATGACGGCCCCCGGCCTGTACGGCAAGCTGGCCAGCCGTGGCGACTTCGTCAGCCGTGGCCTGCCGCAGAGCTTCATCGGCCCCTGGGACAGCTGGCTGGCGGCGGGGTTGCTGGCCAGCCAGAACGCCATGGGCGAGCACTGGCTCAACGCCTACCTGGTCAGCCCGTTGTGGCGTTTCGCCCTGGCCCCGGGCCTGTGCGGGCCCCAGGCGGCGGTCGGGGTGGTGATGCCGAGCATCGACCGGGTCGGGCGCTATTTCCCCCTGACGGTCGCCGCGCTGCTGGAGCCCGGCGAAGACCTGGCTGGCGTGGTCGGCGGCCCGGACCTGTGGTTCGAACAAGTGGAGCAGTTGCTCCTGGCGACCCTCGACGAGGGCGCCAGCTTCGAGGCGCTGGAGACGGGCTTGCAGACCCTGGGCGCGCCGCTCGCGGCGCCACGGGCCGAAGGCAGCCATTACGCCGGCCTGCAACGCTTCTACGTCAATGACCCACAGGCCCGGAGCGCGGTGCTCGCCGCCCTGGCCCTGGACGGGTCGAGTGTCTGGTGGGGACGTGGTTCGCAGTACATCAGCCCGATGCTGCTGCGTTGCCAGGGGCTGCCGCCAGCCAGTGATTTTGGGCAATTTCTGCTCGGGCAAGAGGGTGCCGTCTAAATGCGTTCAGCGCCACAACTGTCCTACCAGTCCGCCAGCTACAGCCATGTCGGCATGGTGCGGAAAATCAATGAAGACGCCTGGCTCGAAGCCCCGGAGACCGGCCTGTGGCTGGTGGCCGACGGCATGGGCGGGCACGCCGCCGGCGATTACGTCAGCAGCCTGATCGTCGACAGCCTGCGCGCGGTGCCGGGCGGCGACAGCCTGGAGCACTACGTCGCGGCGTTGCGCAATGCCCTGGCGGCGGTGAATGCCGCGGTGCGCGAGGAAACCGCCAACCGTGGCGTGACCATGATGGGCAGCACGGTGGTCCTGCTGGCGGTACGCGGCGACCAGGCGGTGTGCCTGTGGGCGGGCGATAGCCGCCTGTACCGGCTGCGCGACGAGCAACTGGAGGGCATCTCCCGGGATCACAGCTACGTCCAGGACCTGCAGGACAGCGGCCTGCTCAGCGAGGCCGAGGCCCGGGTCCACCCGCGGGCCAACATCGTCACCCGGGCCATTGGTGTCGAGGCCCAGCTGGAGCTGTCCCAGGTCGACCTGCAAGTGCAGGCCGGCGATACCTTCCTGCTGTGCAGCGATGGCCTGAACAAGACCGCCGAGGACTTCGAACTGCGCGACGTGCTCAGTCACAACGAGCCCAACGACGTGGTGCGCA
The DNA here is from genome assembly GCF_014230245.1 of Pseudomonas sp. MSSRFD41. Taxonomy (NCBI): domain Bacteria; kingdom Pseudomonadati; phylum Pseudomonadota; class Gammaproteobacteria; order Pseudomonadales; family Pseudomonadaceae; genus Pseudomonas; species Pseudomonas sp. MSSRFD41. Next base: position 282,581 of record NZ_JACKZK010000001.1, read on the forward strand.
GCCTGATCCACCTGGGCCTGACCCGGGGCGCGCCGGACAACATCACCGCCATCGTGATCAAGGCCGCAGGACACTGACCATGGACATTCTGATTCCCGGCTTCGATATCCAGGGCGAGATTGGCGAAGGCGCCATGGCCAGCGTGTACCTGGCGACCCAGCGCTCCCTGGAGCGCAAGGTGGCGCTCAAGGTCATGGCTGCCTCGCTGGCCGCCGACCCGAGCTTCTGCGAGCGCTTCCTGCGCGAGGGCAAGACCCTGGCGCGGCTGTCCCACCCGCACACCGTGACCATCCACGACATCGGCAATGTCGGCGAGCTGTACTACATGGCCATGGAATACCTGCCCAACGGCACGCTCAAGGAGCGCATCGCCGCCGGGCTGACCCCGGAGCAGGGCCTGACCTACATCCGCCAGATCGCCTCGGCCCTGGGTTATGCCCACGCCCAGGGGCTGGTGCACCGTGACGTCAAGCCGGCCAACATCCTGTTCCGCGCCGATGGCACGGCAGTGCTCTCGGACTTCGGCATCGCCAAGTCCCTGGACGATCGCACCCAGTTCACCCAGGCCGGTTTCGCCGTCGGCACTCCGAGCTACATGAGCCCCGAGCAGGCCCGCGGCCAGGACATCGACGGTCGTGCCGACCTCTATGCGCTGGGCGTGGTGCTCTACGAAATCCTCGTCGGCAAGCTGCCGTACAACGGCACCGATGCCTTGTCCACGGCCCTGGCCCACCTCACCGAGCCGTTGCCCGAGCTGCCGGTGCACCACGGCCGCTACCAGCACATCCTGGGCAAGCTGCTGGCCAAGGACCCGGCGGAGCGCTACCCGGATGCCGCCGCCTTGCTGGCGGCCCTGGACAACCTGCCGGCGGCCCCCGAGGTCGAGGCAACGCTGATCCAGCCGTTGCCCTTGCCGCCCCGGGAAGTGCCTGTGGGCAACGACCTGGCCGGGTTGACCCCGGTCTCCATCGAGATTCCCCGGCAGGCCCCGCAACCGGCCCCGCACCAGGAGTCACGTCCGGAACCTGTGGCGCAGCCCCAGCGCGTCTCCAGCCTGCCGCCCCAGGGCGCCGAGCCGGCCGGGCAGCGGCGTGGCCCGGTGCTGGCCCTGGCCGGCGTGGCCGTGGCGGTGGCCCTGGCCGTGGCCGGTGGTGGCTATTGGTGGTTATCCGGGGACAGCCCGCAGCCAGCGCCCAAGGCCGTGGCCGGCACCTCGGCCTCCGGTAGCGCGAGCACGCCCAGCGTGGCGCCGCCGGTGAACCAGCCCGTGGCGAGCGATGCCGATGGCGGCCAGCGGCCGTTGCTGATGCCGGGCAAGAAGACCCTGTTCCAGCGAGTGCTGAGCAAGCCTGGGGCGAGTTTCTCCAGCGAGCCCGGGGCGGCCCCGGGCGCGGCGGTACCGGCGTTCTCGGTGCTGTACGTGTACCAGCGCAAGAGCCTCGACGGCCGCGCCTGGTTGCGCCTGGGCGCGGCCAGCGATGGTCGCAGCGCCGGTTGGCTGCCTGAGGACCAGGTCAGCGACTGGAAGCAGAGCCTGGTACTCAAGTTCACCGAGCGCTCCGGGCGGGCGCCGGTGATGTTCGTGCGCCAGGCCAGCCAATTGGAACGCCTGCTGGCCGATCCTGCGGCGGCCAAGAACCTTTTGCTCAATGCGCAGAAGAATCCCCAGGACGACCAGCAGGTGCTGGCCCTGGAACCCAATGCCAGCGCGGTGCCCCAGGACCAGTTCTACCTGCTGCCGATCTTCGACGCCAAGGAGAGCTTCGACGAGAACGGCCAGCCGGTGCAGTTGCTCAATGTCGCCTCCATCGACCCGGGCAACAGCCCGCAGAGCATCAGCGACAGCGCCGGCAAGCGCCTGCCGGTGAGTACCGCGCCAGCCGCCGATGATGCGTTCCGCACCGCCGTGGTGCTGGTGGTGGATACCTCGGTGTCGATGCAGCCCTACATCGACCGGGTCCGCGATGTGGTGCATGAGCTGCAAGGCAAGCTGGCCGCGCGCGGCGAGCTGGACAGCGTCAGCTTCGGCCTGGTGGGCTTTCGCAACAACATCAAGAAGACCCCGGGCCTGGAATATGTCGCCAAGACCCTGGTGACCCTGGACCAGGGCCGCGATCCCCAGCGGTTCCAGGAGCTGGTGAGCCAGGTCAAGGCCACCAACGTGTCCAGCCACTCGTTCAACGAAGATGCCTTCGCCGGGATCATGCAGGCGGTGGAGGGCATGGACTGGAAGGGCTACGGCGGCCGCCTGATCCTGCTGGTCAGCGATGCCGGTGCCCTGCGCAAGAACGATCCCTACAGCCGGACCCAGATGAACGAGGCTGAGGTGCGCCAGGCGGCCCTGGGCAAGCAGATCAAGATCTATGCCCTGCACCTGCGTACCGACGCCGGCAAGAAGAACCACGCCCAGGCCGAGACCCAGTACCGGGTACTGACCGCCGATGCCAACCCGAAGATCGGCGACCTGTATATCCCGGTGCCCGGTGGCGACGTGGGCAAGTTCGGCGAGCGGGTCGACGAGATCGGCACGGTGTTCGCCGACCTGGTGCACCAGGTGCGCAGCAACCAGGAGCAGGCCGTCCCGCTGCTGGCGGCGAGCCCGAGCATCGCCGAGAAATCGGCGGCCATCGGCTATGCCATGCACATGGACTTCCTTGGACATAAATCCGCCAGCCAGGCGCCGCAACTGGTCAGCGCCTGGACCGCCGACCGCGACCTGACCAACCCGGCGTTGCCGGCGTTCCAGGTCTGCGTGATGCTCACCAAGCTGCAGCTCAACGACTTGCAGCAGTCGCTGAAGTTGATCGTCGACGCGGCGCGCAAGACCCAGACCTCGCCCAAGGACTTCTTCCAGGAAATCGCCAGCGCCAGCGCCTACATGAGCCGCGATCCGGCGGCCCTGCGCAAGGGCGGCAACCTTGCCGATGGCGGCGTGCTGGGGGAGTACCTGGAAGGCCTGCCGTACCGCAGCAAGTCGCTGAACATGACCCAGGACCTGTGGTTGTCGCTGAGCGTGGCCGAACAGGAAGACTTCATCGACGAACTGGATTCGAAGATCCGTCTCTACGAGACCTTCCACAACGACCTGGCCAACTGGGTGCGCTTCGGCGACGCCGAGCCGGGTGATGCCCTGTACCGCGTTCCCTTGTCGACGTTGCCCTGATGCTGAACCTTTGGGATGTGCGCAAGAGCCGCGGCGAGGGACGCCAACGCTACAGCCTGGTGATCCCCCGGCTGCAATTGCGTGCCGGCGACCAGCTGGCCGTGGTGGGCCCCAGCGGCTGCGGCAAGAGCACCTTGCTCGATTTGCTGGCGCTGGTGCTGGCCCCGGATTCGAGCCGGCGCTTCGATTTCGCCCCGGACCGGGAAACCCTCGATATCGCCGGGATCTGGAAGCAGGCCGGGCACAGCGCCCTGGCCGAGCTGCGTAGCCGGCACCTGGGTTATGTGCTGCAGACCGGCGGCTTGCTGGGGTTCCTCGATGTGCGGGGCAACATCAGCCTGCCGCGCAAGATGCTGGGCCTGGCCGACGAGGGCATTCCCCGGCGCCTGGCCGAGCGGCTGGAGATCGCCGACCAGCTCCACAAGAAGCCCGCCGACCTGTCGGTGGGCCAGCGCCAGCGGGTCAGTTGCGCCCGGGCCCTGGCCCACGGGCCGCAGGTGCTGCTGGCGGACGAACCGACCGCGGCCCTGGACCCTTTGAACGCCCAGCGGGTGATGCAGTTGTTGGTGCAACAGGCGCGGGACCAGCAGTTGTGCTGCGTGGTGGCGACCCACGATGAGCCGCTGGCGCGGGCCAATGGCTTGCAGATCCGGCGTATCGCCTGCCAGCGCGATGTCGATGGCGGCGTGACCGCGACCCTCGGGGAGGCGTGCTGATGCGTGCAGCCCTGACCGCGGCGCTGGCCTGGCAGGACTACCGGGCCGATACCTGGCTTTCGGCCTGCTCGGTGCTGGCCCTGGTGGCGGTGATCGCGCCGCTGCTGGTGCTGTTCGGGCTCAAGTTCGGCCTGGTCAGCAGCCTGACCGAGCGCCTGGAGAAGGACCCGGCGGTGCGCGAGATCGTTCCCCTGGGCGGCGGGCGTTTCAGTGCCGCGTTCATTGCCGAGCTGAGGCAACGTCCGGACGTGGCGTTCGCCTTGCCCAGGACCCGGCAGATCGCCGCCACGGCAGAGCTGGCGCGAAGCGAGGGGGATGTTGGCCTGACCGTGGAAATGCTGCCGACCGCGCCTACCGACCCCTTGCTGGGGGCGTTGCCGGCATTGCAAGGCATGAACGGGGTGGTGCTCAGCCACACCGCCGCCGAGAAGCTCGGGGCCCGGCCGGGAGACTGGCTGCAGGCCAGTTTCGGCCGCCAGGTGGCCGGGCGCAGCGAGGTGCAGCGGACCCGGGTCCAGGTCGAGGGCGTGCTGCCCCTGGAGGCTTTTGCCCGCGATGCCTTGCTGGCGCCCCTGGAGTTGCTGGAGGCCGCCGAGGACTATCGCGACGGCCGTGCGGTGCTGGCCATGGGCTGGGCCGGTGGCGCCCCGACCCAAGCCGGGCAGCGGGTCTACCCGGCGTTTCGCCTGTATGCGCGCAGCCTCGACGACGTCGAGCCGCTGCGTCGCTATTTCGCCGAGCGCGGCCTGCTGGTGTCGACCCAGGCCCAGGCCATCGCCCAGGTGCAGTCCTTGAGCCGCAACTTGTCGATCGTGTTCTGGATCATCGCCGGGCTGGCCCTGGCCGGGGCCTTCGCGGCGATCTTCGCGGGCGCCCTGGCAGCGGTGGAGCGCAAGCGCCGGGAGCTGTCGGTGCTGCGCCTGCTGGGTTTTTCCACCGGGGCGCTGCTGTTGTTCGTGGTGGCCCAGGCCCTGTACAGCGCCGGTTTCGCCGCCGTGCTGAGCGGCGTGTTGTATGCCCTGGCGCAGGCCGGGCTGAATCATTTGTTCATGCAGGTGCCGGGCGAATACGCCAGCCATCTGCTGCCGGGTCACCTCGGCCTGGCCCTGTTGGCGACGCTGGGCGTCAGTAGCCTGGCCGCTGCGCTGGGCGGTTGGCGGGTGTCGCGCATTGAAGCTTGTGAAGGAATTCGCGATGTATAAGTTGATCAGCACCGTGCTGGCCATGACCCTGGCGGGGGCCGTGTGGGCCGAAGAGCCCGTCAATAAGATGGATAACCCCAAGCCCCTGGCCGGCGATGTCAGCCTGCCGCTGCCATGCGATGGCGAGATGGTGTTCCGCTACGTCTACGTGCTGGCCCAGGGCACCCTGGACGACCGCGAGATCAACCTCGGCTACCCCTTCGCCGAGGGCGAGAGCGGCTACCAGCAGTCGTTCATTTCCGGCTACCGGCGGGACTACATCAACGGCCAGTTCACCCTCAAGGACTTGCCGGGCCCCTGGGCCAAGACCATCGGCCCGTTGCTGCCCAAGGCCGGTACCGGGGTGCCGCTCAAGCCGATGATGTATTTCATTGGCAAGTATGAAGTCACGGCCCGCCAGTACGCCCAGGTCATGGCCCAGGCCCAGTCCCTGGCCAGCGGCGAACCGGCGCCGGCCTGCGAGGCGCCGGATGGCATGCAGGGGCGGTTGCCCAAGGTCAAGCTGTCGCGTTTCGAGGCCGAGCGTTTCGCCGCGGTCTACAGCGCCTGGCTGATGAAGAATCACCGCGACCTGCTGCCGGTCAGCGGGCGTGGCGGTTCCGCCGAGGACGGTGGCCTGGGCTTCGTGCGCCTGCCCACGGAAGTGGAGTGGGAATACGCGGCCCGTGGTGGCCAGGCGGTGAGCCGCCAGGAGCTCGAGGGCCGGCTGTTCCCACGGCGCGTGGAGGGCAGCGAGAGCGATGGCCCGCTGGCCGACTGGGCGGTGTTCAACCAGGTGGCTGGCGGTACGGGCCAGGCGGCGCGACTGATGCCGATCGGCACCAAGCTGCCCAACCCCATCGGCCTGTTCGACGTGATCGGCAACGCCGCGGAGATGGTCCAGGAGTCCTTCCAGCTGGTGCACGCCGGCCGGCGCCAGGGCACCTATGGTGGTTTCGTGGTCAAGGGTGGCAACTACCTGGAAGGCGAGGGCACGCTGTTCACCGGCATGCGCCGCGAATACCCGCTGTTCGCCGCCGATGGCACCGAGCAAAGCAACGAGACCACGGGATTCCGGGTGGCCATCGGTGCCTTGTCGGCGCCGCGCTCGCGCTACAAGGAACTGTTCGCCCAGTGGCAGAAGGAAGGGCGCCTGGCGTCCCTGACCGATGCCATCGATGACGCCCAGGACCCGACCAAGCGCCTGGACAGCATTATCGCCGCCAGCGTCGATCCACGGTTGCAGGCGGAGTTGGGGCTGGTCAACGAGGAGCTCAAGCGCAACGTTTCGCTGATCGCCCAGCAACGCGAGGAAGCGGCGGGCAACCTGATTCAGTCCTCGGCACTGGTGGCCGAGACGATCAACAACTACAACATTCGTCTGACCAACCTGAAGAAGAGCCAGCAGCAGGCCCTCGATGCCAAGGATGAACCCAGCGCCAAGCTGTTCGCCGAAGCCATCGACAATGGCCGCAGCGCTCTGGACGGGGCGGTGGCGATCTACATCGACAACCTGGCCACGGGCACCCGTTACACCGACGCGGTGATCCAGGCGCAATTTCAACGGATCAAGGAAGAGCTCAATCGCAAGCCGGTGCTCGGCAAGAGCCTGGTGACGCGCGCTACGCTATTCGTTCGCCATGTCGGGGACTACCGCCAGAAACGGCGGGCCGACCCGGCGACGATTTTGAAGGAACTGCTCGCATCGACCGGTCAGAAGTCTTGACCGGCCGCTGTCTGTCGAGCCTGGAGGATCTCGGACGACCTGGTGTCGTGCCGAGTGGGTCAAACTTAATCGAGATCACGAACATGCTTTTTTCCCGCAACCCATTTGCTTCAACGTCCAAGCGTCACCTGCTGTTGGTTGCCGCCGGGTTCAGCACCGTATTGACCGGTTGCGCGACCTCTCCGGTGTCCAAGGTGGCCTCCACCACCAAGGTCGAGTACTACCCGAGCTGCTATGAGCCGGTGCAGCACTTGCGCGCCACTGACTCGGACATGACCAAGTCGGTGGTCACCGGTGCCGCCCTGGGCGCTGCCGGCGGTGCCTTGCTCGGTGCCTTGACCGGTAGTGGCGAGCATCGCGGTCGTAACGCGGCCATCGGCGCCGCTGGCGGTGCCCTGGCCGGTGGTGCCGCCGGGTACTACACCGAGCGCCAGAAGCAGATCGCCGATGACAACCAGCGCATCGCTTCCTACGCCGCCGACGTCAACAAGAGCGTGGCCGACATCGACCGCAGCACCGCTTATGCCCGTGCTTCGCAGACGTGCTACCAGCGCGCTTTCGACAGCCTGATCAGCGCTCGCAAGGCCAACAGCATCAACGACGTGGAAGGCCGCAAGCGCCTGGCGGAAATCGTCAGCGGGCTGAAGGAGTCCAACGACCTGATCGCCGCGGTGAACGGTCGGGCCAGCGAGGACCTGAGCAAGTACAACCAGGCCTATGAGCAAGACCTGCAGCAGGTGGGCGTGCAGCGCACCGACGTGGTCAAGGTGGCCGCCGCCGACACCACTCCTGTGGCCACCACCGGCAAAGGCAAGGGCAAAGGCAAGAACCCACCGGTCAAGCAGAAACTGCCGGTGGTGCCGAAGGAAGCGGTGAGCACCGAGAAGTCGATGCAGCAGGCCAAGACCAAGCAGGCCGAGAGCAACCAGGTGGCCACCAGCGGCCAGACCCAGGTCAACAGCATGTGCAAGAACCCGGACCTGGGCGACTGGGCACCGGTGCCTTGCCCGAACGTCTGAGTCAGTAATTGTCTGACAAGATGTCGCTATAAGCGCTGAACGCCAGGCGATCTTCGAGCAATCGAGCAGATCGACTGGCGCTCGGCGAGTTACAGGTTACACTGCGCCGGCCATCCAATAATTCCACTGAGGCGCCGCGCATGAAATTTCGTTTTCTCCTCTGGGTGCTTGGCCTGTTGATGGGCAAAGCCAGTCGCGACAATCCCGCTTTCCAGCAACAGTTGGGCGACAAGGAGCTGGTGTTCCAGCTGCAGACGCTCGATGGCAAGGTTGCTCGGCATTTCTTCGTCAAGGACCAGCGTGTCACCAGTCGTTCGGGGTTCTATCCCGAGCCGGCCTTCGCCATCGCCTTCAAGGACGCCGCCTACGGCTTTGCCACCATGCAGGCGAAGAACAAGCAACTGGCGTTCATGACCGGGATCCAGGACAAGTCGATCCAGATCAAGGGCAATCCGGCCCTGGTGATCTGGTTCCAGGGGCTGACCAAGTACCTCAAGCCCAAGAAGTCCAAGCCCAAGGCTTGAGGCGTTCGACGCGCCAGTCGTCGGCAGGGCCGCGACCGGTCGCAGGAGATGATCCGGAAGGGATTCCGCAGGCCGCAAGGGCCTGCGGAAAGACTCAGGCCTGGCTGAATTGCGAGGCCAGCTCGCGCAGCAATACCTCGGCCTCAAGCACCTTGCTCACCACATCCTCGGCCTTGTCGCGACTGAGCCCCAGGCGCTCGAACAGAGCGTCGGGAATCTCTTCGCGGGGACCGGAGCCGATGCCCCGGCTACGCAGCAGGCGCACCGCCAGGCAGACCAGGTTCGGGTACTCGGCATAGGCGCCGTCGTAGCTCGGGTCGTGCTGGAAGCGCAGGGCGCTGCACAACTCGTCCGGCATATCCCAGTAGCGCATCAGCCAGGAGCCGATCTGCTCGCGGCTGATGCCCAGCAGGTGCTGCTCGATGTAGCTGTGGCACAGGTGCGGGTTGACCTCCAGGTGCCGGCAGATCAGCGAGAAGTGCGGCGGGAACACATGGGCCAGCAGCAGGTAACCGAAGTTGTGCAGCAGGCCGGCGAGGTAGGTCAGGCCGGCTTCGGGCCGCTGGGCGCGGGGCATGGCGCGGGTCAGGCCCTCGATTACGGCGGCGGTGTAGATCGATTGCTGCCAGTACGGCGTGGCGTGCTGCGGCTGGTCCTTGGGCAGGCTCAGGGTCTTGCCCAGGGCCAGGCCCAGGGCGAGGTTGATCACCAGGTCGAAGCCCAGCACCCGGACGATGGCGTCCTCCACCGAGCGGATCTTGCCTGGCGAGGCGTAGTAGGGCGAGGCCGCCCAGCTCACGACCTGCGCGGCCAGCGCCGGGTCGGTTTCCACCACCCCGGTGATGTCGTCGATGGTGGCGTTGGGGTCGACCCGCAGCTTGATGATCTTCTGCGCGGTTTCCGCCAGGGGCGGGATCTCGATGGTGGCCTCCAGGCGCTGCTGGATGCGCCGGGCGGTAAAGGCCTGCATCGCCTGGGAGATCTCCTCGCGGTCGTCGTCCGGGCGGTCGAGGTTGGGGCGGATGCTGCTCAGAGGTTCGCCGAACTTGCCGGCGCTGGCCTTGCTGAGCATGCCCTTGAAGTCTTCGCGGCTGATTTCCAGCAGCACGCCCGGCTCGCCCGAGTGGATCAGCAGGCTGGGCTCGTGCAGCAGGCTTTCTTCGTACAGGCAGGGCGAGCTGGTCAGGGCCGGCAGGCCTGGCAGCAGGCTCAGGCTGTGCTTGCCGAGCATGCGCTCCAGGCGTTCGGTGGAAACCGAGTGCAGGCGCCGGCCGGTAAGCTCGGCAAGGCGGTTCAGGTCCAGCAACTGGCTTTGCGGGAACAGCACCATCAGGGCGCCGACGGCGTCATCGAGCAACACCGCCTGGACTTTGCGCGTGGCGGGTAGTTCGGGGCGGTCGATGACTTCGTTATAACCGATGGCCAGTTTGTCGAGCAGCAACCGGATGACAGATGGCGCGTGCGGGGTAGCAGTGGCGAGGGCAACTTCTGTCATGGCGTGGTATCCGTTTTTCTACAATGTGACCAGTATAACCAGCTTGGTCATTCCAATGGTTCACTAACTGAGGCTTGGTTCACACTTGACCGTATTGCTGGCCATGGCGCAACCAGCGCTCCAGCAGCGGGCTGACGTGGGCCGGCCAGCGTTCCAGCAGGGCCTGGGCGGCATCGCGTACCGCGGGCAGCAAGTCGGCGTCGCGCATCAGGTCGGCGACCTTGAACTGCAAGAGGCCGGTCTGGCGGGTGCCGAGCATTTCCCCCGGGCCGCGCAATTCCAGATCCTTTTCGGCGATGACGAAGCCGTCGTTGGTTTCGCGCATGATGCCCAGGCGTTGACGACCGATTTGTGAAAGCGGCGGATGGTAGAGCAGCACGCAGTGGCTGGCGGCGCTGCCACGGCCGACCCGGCCGCGCAACTGGTGCAGCTGCGCCAGGCCCAGGCGTTCCGGGTTCTCGATGATCATCAGGCTGGCATTGGGCACGTCGACACCGACCTCGATCACCGTGGTGGCCACCAGCAGTTGCAGGTTGCCGGCCTTGAACTCGGCCATGACCGCGGCTTTTTCCGGCGCCTTCATGCGGCCGTGGATCAGCCCCACCCGCAACTCGCCGAGGGCGCTGGAGAGATCCTCAAAGGTGGTCTCGGCGGCCTGGCAGGTGAGCTCCTCGGATTCCTCGATCAGGGTGCAGACCCAATAGGCCTGGCGTCCTTCGGCGCAGGCGGCGCGGACCCGCTCGATCACCTCGATGCGCCGGCTGTCGGTCACCAGCACGGTGTTCACCGGAGTACGCCCGGGCGGCAGTTCGTCGAGGATCGAGGTGTCCAGGTCGGCATAGGCGCTCATGGCCAGCGTCCGGGGAATGGGCGTGGCGGTCATGATCAACTGGTGCGGGCAGAGCCGGCCGCCCGCGCCTTTCTGGCGCAGGGCCAGGCGCTGCTGGACGCCGAAGCGGTGCTGCTCGTCGATGATCACCAGGGCCAGGTTCTTGAATTGCACTTCGTCCTGGAACAGCGCGTGGGTGCCCACCACCATGGGCGCGCCGGCGGCGATCTGTTCCAGGGCGGCGCTGCGGCTCTTGCCCTTGAGCTTGCCGGCCAGCCAGGCGACTTCCAGGCCCAGCGGCTCCAGCCAGCGCTTGAAGGTGATGAAGTGCTGTTCGGCGAGGATCTCGGTGGGCGCCATCAGCGCTACCTGATAGCCGGCCTCCAGCGCTTGCAGGGCAGCCAGGGCGGCGACCACGGTCTTGCCGGCGCCGACATCGCCCTGGATCAGCCGTAGCATGGGCTCGGGCCGGCTCAGGTCGTAGGCGATCTCATTGCCCACTCGCTGCTGGGCGCCGGTGGGAGCAAAGCCCAGGTTCTTCAGGTAGCGGGCCGGCAGCTTCTTGGCCACGGGCAGCACCGGCGCGCGCTGGGAGCGCAGGCTGTCGCGCAGGCGCTGCTGGGACAGCTGGTGGGTCAGCAGCTCTTCGAAGGCCAGGCGGTGCTGGGCCCAGTGATGACCCAGGGCCAGTTCGTCGACATCGGCGTCGGCCGGTGGGTGGTGCAGGTAGCGGATCGCGTCGTCCAGGGGCGCCAACTGATAGTCCCGGGCCAGCTCCTCGGGCAGCCAGTCGGGCAGGCTGCGGGGGCCGAGCATGGCCAGGCTCTGCTGGCAGAGCAGGCGCAGGCGCTGTTGGGTCAGGCCTTCGGTGAGCGGGTAGATGGGGGTCAGGGTCTGGTCCACCGGCGGCGGTTCGTCGCCGCTGATGGCGCGGTATTCGGGGTGGTAGATCTCCAGCCCCGAAGCGCCCGGGCGGGCCTCGCCGTAGCAGCGTACCCGGGTGCCGCGCTTGAGGCCTTCCTTCTGGGCGTTGCTGAAATGGTAGAAGCGCAGGCTCAGGCCGCCCGTGCCGTCCTGCAGGCGCACCAGCAGGCTGCGGCGCTTGCCCATGACCACGTCGGCGCCGCTGACGGTGCCTTCGATCACCGCATCCTGGCCCGGGCGCAAGGCGCCGATGGGAACCACGCGGGTACGGTCCTGATAGCGCAAGGGCAGGTGGAACAGCACGTCCTGGAGGTTCTCCAGGCCGACCTTGGCCAGCTTCTCGGCCATGGCCTCGCCGACGCCCTTGAGCGCCGTCACTGGCACCTTCGACAACTCGGTCATGGTGACGGCTTAACTGGCGACGGGCGGCTTGGCCACGGAGCACAGGCGGATCGAGTCGGCGAGGATCTCGATGGCCTTGGGCCGCGGGAAGCTCGCGCGCCAGGCGATGGCCACGGTGCGAAATGGTGCCGGCGGGGTCAGTGGACGGACCTCGATGACCCCCGGGGCATAGTGGTGGCTGTCCACCGCCGACAGCGGCAGGATCGAGACGCCCAGCCCCGAGGCGACCATGTGGCGGATGGTTTCCAGCGAGCTGGATTCCACGGTGGTGTGCTTGGCGCCGTCGTTGCCCTTGGTCAGGGTCGGGCAGGCTTCCAGGACCTGGTCGCGGAAGCAGTGGCCTTCACCCAGCAGCAACAGGCTCTTGTCGTTGAGCAGGCTGGCGTCGATGGTTTCCTTGCGGGTCCAGGAGTGGTCGCTGGGCATCAGCACATAGAAGGGTTCGTCGTACAGCGGCAGGGTCAGCACATCGGCTTCGCTGAACGGCAGGGCGATGATGATCGCGTCCAGCTCGCCGTTGCGCAGCTTGTCACGCAGCACGTGGGTGAAGTTTTCCTCGATGTACAGCGGCATCTGCGGGGCGACCCGGTGCAGCTGTGGAATCAGGTGGGGGAACAGGTATGGGCCGACGGTATAGATGGCGCCGACCTTGAGCGGGGCAGTCAGCTGGTTCTTGCCAGCCTGGGCCAGTTCACGGATGCCCTGGGCCTGCTCCAGGACCTTCTGCGCCTGGGCGACGATGGTTTCTCCCACCGGTGTCAGGCGCACGGCGCTCTTGCTGCGCTCGAAGATCAGCACACCGAGTTCGTCCTCGAGCTTCTTCACGCCGACCGAGAGGGTGGGCTGGCTGACATGGCAACGCTCGGCGGCATGGCCGAAATGCTGCTCCTGGGCAAGGGTAACGATGTAGCGCAGTTCTGTAAGGGTCATAGCGGGCGTCCGTAAGGTTGCGGCCAAGCATAACGGCTGCAATCGATAGACGCACGTTATCAGACTGGGGATGGAGTGCGACACCCGCCAATGCCTGCGCCGGACGGGGTGCATGCGAAGGGCACCCCAGGGTGCCCTTGCCTTGGATCAGCGGCGGCCGCGGCTGCGATCGATCTCGTAGTTGTACGAGGCGGTGATCTCCACGCTGCCGTTGTTGAGCATGTCGGCGGGTGGCTTGGGCAGTGGTTGGGCCCGGCGGATCATTTCCAGGGTAGCCCGGTCCAGGTCGGCGTTGCCGGAGCGGTTGACCAGCTCGTAGGACAGCACCTTGCCTTCGGCATCCACCACGAAACGCAGGGAGTTGGTGCCTTCCTTGCCGCGTCGCTGGGCTTCGCTCGGGTAGCGCTTGTACTTGGCCAGGTGAGCCTGCAACTCGCCCTGCCAGTTGGCCTTGGCGGCCGCCTGGGCTGGCGATGGGCCTGGTGCCGCCGGTGCCGGGTTGCTGGACGGAGCCGGTGTCACGGGAGCGTCGCTGGGTTTTTCGTCGGAAGGTTTTTCCTTGGGCGGCTCAGGCTTGACCACGGGTTTGGGTGGCTGTGGCTTGGGCTTCTGCTTGGCCGGCTTGGGTACCGAGATGGTGGGCTTGGGCGCCTCGGCCAGCTTGGGCAGCGGTAGTTCTTCAACCGGCGCCGGTGGTTGCGGCGGGGTCACCACTTTCGGGGGTGCCGGAGGGGGCGGCACAGGGGCAGGCGCCAGTTCGACCACCATGGCTTGGGGTGGAATGGGCATCGGCTGTGGCTTGGACCAGTTGAGGGCGAGTGCGATCGCCACCGCATGGACGCCCAGCACCACCGCCAGGCTACCGCTGTAACGCGTCAGTCTTTGGCGCGTCGTGATCATTTCTTGGCTGCCGTCTCGAGTCCGACCAGGCCGACCTTCAGGTAGCCGGCCGCGCGCAGGGTGTCCATCACGCTCATCAGGTCGCCGTAGTCAACGCCCTTGTCGGCCTGGAAGAAGATCGTGGTGTCCTTCTTGCCCTGGGTCTTGGCGTCGAGGGCGGCGCCCAGGGTCTCGGCCTTGACCTCGTCATCGCCGAGGAACAGGCGTTGGTCGGCCTTGACGCTGAGGAACACCGGTTTCTCGGGGCGCGGCGCCGGCTTGGCGCTGGAGGCGGGGAGGTCGACCTTGATGTCCACGGTGGCCAGGGGAGCGGCCACCATGAAGATGATCAGCAGCACCAGCATCACGTCGATGAACGGCGTGACGTTGATCTCGTGGTTTTCGGCCAGGTCGTCGCCTGCCCCTTCCTTCAAATGCAAGCCCATGGCCGATTACCCCACTTTCACCATGTGCGGTTGTGCGGAGCGCTCGCCTGGCTGGTGGTCCAGGTCGCGGCTGACCAGTAGCAGGACTTCAGCCGAGGCGTCGGTCACCTGGGCCTTGTAGCCGGTGATGGAGCGGGCGAAGACGTTGTAGATCACCACTGCCGGGATCGCGGCGACCAGGCCCAGGGCGGTGGCCAGCAGGGCTTCGGCGATACCGGGGGCGACCACGGCGAGGTTGGTGGTCTGGGTTTTGGCGATGCCGATGAAGCTGTTCATGATGCCCCACACGGTACCGAACAGGCCGACGAAGGGGGCGGTGGAGCCGATGGTGGCCAGCACGCCGGTGCCGCTGCTCATGTTGCGGCCGCAAGCGGCTACCAGGCGCTCCAGGCGGAAGCTCACGCGTTCCTTGATGCCTTCCTTCTCCCGGCTATTGGCCGACAGGCGCATTTCTTCCAGGGCGTCGTGGACCAGCAGGTTGGTCAGCGTGCCTTGCTTGGTCGCGCTGGCGCTGGCTTCCTTGAGATTGGTGGCCTTCTTCAGGGCGGCGATTTCATGGCGCAGGCGGCGCTTGGCGCCCATCAGCTCGAAGCCTTTGGCGATCCAGATGGTCCAGGTGATGATCGAGGCGATGGCCAGGCCGATCATCACCAGCTTCACGATGATGTCGGCGTTCTGGTACATGCCCCATGGCGACAGGTCGTGGGCCATGCCCAGGGTATTGTCGGCTTCCAGGACTTCGGGAAGCTCCTGGGCGGCTACTGGCTGGCCGTCGGTCGGAGCTTGTTCGCCGGTTGCCGCAGCTGCGGCGGGAGCCGTGGCAGGTGCTGCCGGATCGGCGGCCGGCGTGGAGGCGGCTGGCGCCGTGGCTGGGGCGTGCTGGTCGGCCCAGGCTGCGGTCGGGGCCAGCAGCAGGCTGCACAGCAGCGCGGCGACCGCGCCCATGGTGCGCAGCGGGCTGGGGCGGGTGGTTGGCGAGACGGAGAATGGATTGCTTGTCATGCTGGCCGGACCTGAGAGGAGAATAGGGTGAATGTCCTTCTAGGCCTCGCTGGGCCGAGAACAAAATGGGCGGTCATTATTGCAAGTAATTCTTGTTAACAGAAGTAATAGAGTATCTTTTTTTCCTCGATTACTAGCCGCTCGTCTTGTGCGAAGGCTAGTCTTGACCTTTGTGCAAGGAGTTTTCTGATGTCTGCCCCCTCTGTTCTGATCGCCGGTTGCGGCGATGTCGGAAGTCGCCTGGCGACTCGGCTGTTGGCCGAGCAATGGCGAGTCCATGGCTTGCGTCGTACGGTGTCGCACCTGCCCCAGGGAGTGCTTGGCGTCGCCGGCGATTTGTTCAGCGAACAGTGCCCGGCCAGCTGGCCCCAGGGGACCCTGGACTACCTGGTGTATTGCGCCGCGGCCACCGAACATGACGAGGCCGGATATCGCGCAGCCTACGTCGAGGGATTGCAACATGTGCTGGGCTGGCTCAAGCAGCACGGCCAGCGCCCCAAGCGCCTGTTGTTCGTGTCCAGCAGCAGCGTCTATGAGCAGAAGGATGGCGAGTGGATCGATGAAACCTCTCCCGCCGAGGCCAATGCCTACTCCGGACGCCTGATGCTGGAGGCGGAACAGGTGGCCCTGGATAGCGGGATCGCCGCCAGCCGGGTGCGCCTCACCGGCATCTATGGTCCGGGCCGCGAGTGGCTGTTGACCCAGGTCCGTCGCGGTTACCGGGTGGCGGTGGAGCCGCCTTTGTATGGCAACCGCATCCATGCCGACGATGCTGCGGGCCTGCTGGCCTGCCTGCTCAAGGCCGATCATGCGGGGGTGGCACTGGAGGATTGCTACATTGGCGTGGACGATGCGCCTGCGCCGCTGGCAGAGGTGGTCGGCTGGCTGCGTGAGTACCTGGGAGTGACGGAGTGGGCGGCGGACTCCAGCGTCCGGCGCACTGGGAGCAAGCGTTGCAGCAACGCCCGGGCGAAGGCCCTGGGTTGGTTGCCAAGCTATCCCAGCTATCGCGAGGGGTATGCGGCGATTCTTAAAGGGCAGGCCTGAGGCCGCGCCTCTGGCTGGTCGCCGCTGGCCAAGGCCGGGGTTGGCTCCCGAGGGGAGCCGCTACCGCCAAGGTGCAGGGCCTTGCGGGCCTTGTGGTCCTCTGCGGCAGCGGTTATCGGCGAATTACTGCTTCTCCAGCAGCCATTGCTGGTTGCCTGGGGTCAGCGATGGGACTTCGTCTGCCAGGGCGGTATTGACCGCCTGGAAGATCTCCAGCTGCTGATCCTTGCGCACGAAGATCCAGGAGTTGCCGCGCCCATTGAGCTGCAGCCAGATGCTATCGTTGCCGCCACTCATCGAGGCGCAGTCGCCAGCCAGGCACAGGGCATAGCGGTCCACGCCCGGCAGGCCCTGTACTGCGCCATCGGCCTGGAACTCCACGCTGTTGCCCAGCCCCGTTCCGTTGACGATCTTCCACTTGCCCCCCAGGTACGCCGAGTACAGGGCGCGCTCGAAGTTGGCCCCCAGGGGCGCGCCCTCGGGGGCCGGCTCCTTGGGACGGTCGAAGACTTGCTCGGGCTCGTTGTCGTTGGCGACCTGGAGCAGTCGCTTGCCGTTGCGCTTGAGTTCGGTGGGGGCGCTGCCGTAGACCTCGATCTTGACGGAGTCGGCGCTTTCGCTGGGCAGCTTGCCTTCGACAGTCTCGAAACCATTGGTGTAGCGGGCCTGGCCAGCCTTGGTGTTGATCTCCCACTCCAGGGTCGGGCCATTGGCCTGGAGGGCTTCACGCAAAGGTCCGCCCTTGGAGGCGGCGTCGATCGCTACCTGATTGATCCAGATGCCGCCGACATCGTGTTTGGCAGGGTCGCTGGTACAGCCGCCGAGCATTGCGGCGAGCAGCGAAACAGCTAGCGCTTTGCGCATGATGAAATCCTTTCAGAACGAAAACGGCGCGGCCTGGACGGCCGCGCCGAGGGTGTCACTCGATGACCAGAATGGCATCCATTTCAACCTGTGCACCCTTTGGCAGGGCGGCCACGCCGATGGCGGCGCGAGCTGGGTAGGGCTGTTCGAAGTATTTGCCCATGATCTCGTTGACCTTGGCGAAGTGGCTCAGGTCGGTGAGGAAGATGTTCAGCTTGACGATGTCCTTGAACGAGCCACCAGCAGCCTCGGCGACCGACTTGAGGTTCTCGAATACCTGGACGGTCTGGGCTTCGAAGCCTTCGACCAGCTCCATGGTCTTTGGATCCAGCGGGATCTGGCCCGACATGTAGACGGTGTTGCCAGCCTTGATCGCCTGGGAGTAGGTACCGATGGCGGCCGGGGCCTTGTCGCTGGTAATAACGGTCTTGGTCATGAATGACTCCTTGTAATGGGCGGGCTTTGCAGCGGGTTAGGCACGCATGCGGGTGATGCGGATGACTCCGATCAGGGCGCGCAGTTTCTTGATCACGCGGGCCAGGTGCACGCGGTCGTGCACGCTGACCACCAGTTGGACCACGCTGATGCGGCCATCGCGTTCGTCCATGCTGATTTTCTCGATGTTGCCGTCGGCGGCGTTGACGCTGCTGGCCAGCAGGGCGATCAGGCCACGCTGGTGCTCCAGCTCGACGCGCAGCTCGACGTTGAACTCGCCGGTGACATCCTTGGCCCAGGACAGCTGGATGCATTTTTCCGGGTTGTGGCGGATTTCGCTGATGTTGCGGCAGTTTTCCAGGTGCACCACCATTCCCTTGCCGGCCGACAGGTGGCCGACGATGGGGTCGCCCGGGATCGGTGTGCAGCATTTGGCATAGCTCAGCACCAGGCCTTCGGTGCCGCGGATGGCCAGCGGGCCTTCCGGGCTCGGCAGTTGTTCGCCTTCGCCCAGCAGGCGGCGGGCCACGACGTAGGCCATGCGGTTGCCCAGGCCGATGTCTTCCAGCAGGTCTTCGATCAGTTCCAGGCGGTATTCGTGGAGGATTGCCTGGACTCGTTCGGCGGGGATCTTCTCCAGGGCGCTGTCGAAACCGTTGAGCACCTTGTTCAGCAGGCGCTCGCCGAGGCTGATGGACTCGGAGCGACGCTGCAGCTTGAGGGCGTGGCGAATGTGGGTGCGGGCCTTGCCAGTGACCACGAAGTTGAGCCAGGCCGGATTCGGCCGGGCGCCCGGGGCGCTGACGATTTCCACGGTCGAGCCGCTTTGCAACGGTTCGGACAGTGGCGCCAGGCGGCGATTGATGCGGCAGGCGATGCAGCTGTTGCCCACGTCGGTGTGCACCGCGTAGGCGAAGTCGACCGCCGTGGAGCCCTTGGGCAGCTCCATGATCCGGCCCTTGGGCGTGAAGACGTAGACCTCGTCCGGGAACAGGTCGATCTTCACGCTCTCGATGAATTCCAGGGAGTTACCGGCCCGTTGCTGCATCTCCAGTACGCCCTTGACCCATTGGCGGGCGCGGGCGTGGGTGCCCTTCGGCTGCTCGTCGCCGCTGGACTTGTACAGCCAGTGGGCGGCGATGCCGTTGTTGGCCATCTCTTCCATTTCGCGGGTGCGGATCTGGATCTCGATCGGCACCCCGTGCATGCCGAACAGCGTGGTATGCAGCGACTGGTAGCCGTTGGCCTTGGGAATGGCGATGTAGTCCTTGAAGCGCCCGGGCAGCGGCTTGTACAGGTTGTGTACGGCGCCGAGCACGCGATAGCAGGTATCGACCTTGTCGACGATGATCCGGAACGCGTAGACATCCATGATCTCGTTGAAGGCCCGACGCTTGCCGCGCATCTTCTTGTAGATGCCGTAGAGGTGTTTCTGGCGGCCGCTGACTTCGCCCTGGATGCCGTCGATAGCCAGGCAGTGGCCCAGGGATTCCTCGATCTTGTTGACGATTTCCTTGCGATTGCCCCGGGCGCGCTTGACCGCCTGGTAGATCCGCGCGGAGCGCATCGGGTGCATGGCCTTGAAGCCCAGGTCCTCGAACTCGATGCGCACGGTATGCATGCCCAGGCGGTTGGCAATGGGTGCGTAGATTTCCAGGGTTTCCTTGGCGATCCGCCGGCGCTTCTCGCCGGACAGCACTTCCAGGGTGCGCATGTTGTGCAGGCGGTCGGCCAGCTTGACCAGGATCACGCGGATATCGCGCGCCATGGCCATGGCCATCTTCTGGAAGTTCTCGGCCTGGGCTTCGGCCTTGGTCTCGAAGTTCATCTGGGTCAGTTTGCTGACCCCATCGACCAGTTCGGCCACGGTCTCGCCAAACTGGGCGCTGAGCGCTTCCTTGGCGATCCCGGTATCTTCGATCACGTCATGCAGCATCGCGGCCATCAGGCTCTGATGGTCCATGTGCATGTCGGCAAGAATGTTCGCGACCGCCAGTGGGTGCGTGACGTACGCCTCGCCGCTGCGACGGCGTTGACCATCATGGGCTTGTTCGGCGTAGAAATACGCTCGGCGGACCAGGTTCACCTGGTCCGTGCCGAGATAGGTCGATAAGCGATCGGCGAGGGCGTCTATGCTCGGCATGATGTCTCCTGCCGTAGGCTGTGATCCCGCGCCGTGCTACGTCGACCAGGCATAGGCTTAGACGGCCTCGTTGGACTCGTCCTCGAAAGCAGCGAAAAGCGGCTCGTCTTCAACGATCTCGGCTTCGGCGATGGCTGCGTAATCGATCAGGCCTTCAGCGATTTCGCGCAGGGCGACAACGGTAGGCTTGTCGTTTTCCCATGCTACTTTCGGCTCTTTGCCGCCAGTGGCCAGCTGACGGGCACGCTTGGTAGAGAGCATGACCAGCTCAAAGCGGTTATCCACGTGTTCTAGGCAGTCTTCAACGGTTACGCGGGCCATGGTCTTCCTCGTAGCAAATGCGATAGGCGCGGTGCCCGGATGGGCGAGCGGACTCAACAGTTTAAAAAATCACCAGCGTTTAGGGAAGCGCTGATTTTTTGAACAAACCCTTCAACGCGCTGCAAGGACCAATGTAAAGCGCTTGCGGCGGTTTTGGGAAGTGCTGTTTTCAACCCAGCAATTCAGCCAGCAATTTGCCGAAACGCTGTTGCTGGCGCTTCTGCTGCAGCTGGTTGGTGCGGAAAATCGCTTTTAGGTCGTCCAGGGCATGGGCGAAGTCGTCGTTGATGATCAGGTAGTCATAGTCGACGTAGTGGCTCATCTCGCTGACCGCTTCACGCATCCGGCCTTCGATGATCTCGTCGCTGTCCTGGCCGCGATTGGTCAGGCGCTGGCGCAAGGCTTGCTGGGATGGCGGCAAGATGAAGATCGAGCGTGCCTGGGGCATCAGCTTGCGCACCTGCTCGGCGCCCTGCCAGTCGATTTCCAGGATCAGGTCGTGGCCTTCGTCCAGGGTTTGCTGCAGATGGCTCCGGGAGGTTCCGTAGAGGTTGCCGAAGACTTCGGCGCGCTCGAGGAAGTCGCCGTGCTCGATCATCCGCACGAACTCTTCGCGCTCGACGAAGTGGTAGTTCACTCCGTCGGTCTCGCCCGGGCGCATGGCGCGGGTCGTGTGGGAGATCGAGACGCGGATGCTGGCATCGGCGTCGATCAGGGCCTTGACCAGGCTGGTCTTGCCCGCGCCCGAGGGGGCGGAAATGATGTACAGGGTGCCGGTGCTGTGGGTCATGTCAGTTGCCTTACTCAATGTTCTGCACTTGTTCGCGCATCTGCTCGATCAACACCTTGAGGTTGACCGCAGCCTGGGTGCTGCGCGGGTCGAAGGCCTTGGAGCCCAGTGTGTTGGCTTCGCGGTTGAGCTCCTGCATCAGGAAATCCAGGCGCCGGCCGGCGGCGCCGCCGGACTTGAGCACGCGGCGCACTTCGATGATGTGGGTGCTCAGGCGATCCAGTTCTTCGGCGACGTCGCTCTTCTGCGCCAACAGGACCATCTCCTGCTCGAGGCGGGTCGGGTCCAGCTCGGTTTGCATGTCGGCAAAGCGATCGAGGATTTTCTGGCGCTGGGTCGAGAGCATCTGCGGAACCAGTTCGCGCAGGGTCGCCACGTCTTCTTCTATAGAGGACAGGCGTTCGTTGATCAGTCGGGCCAGCTCGGAGCCTTCGCGCTCGCGGCCATTCTTCAATTCCTTCAGGCCCTGGTTGAACAGCGCCAGGGCGTCGTTGTTCAGCGCCTGTGGGTCGTTGGCGTCCGCGACCAGGACTCCTGGCCAGGCCAGGACTTCCAGGGGGTTGAGCGCTGCTGGTTGTTTGATCAGGCCGGCAACGGACTCGGCGGCGGCCACCAACTGCGCTGCGCGCTCACGGTCGACCTGCAGTGGCTTGCCGGTGGTTTCCTCGGTGAAGCGCAGGGTGCACTCGACCTTGCCGCGCGACAAGCCCTGGCGCAGGGCTTCGCGGACCGCGCCTTCCAGGTCGCGAAAGGCTTCGGGCAGGCGCAGGTGCGGTTCCAGGTAGCGACTGTTGACCGAGCGCAATTCCCAGCTCAGGGTGCCTTGGGTGCCGGCCCGTTCTACCCGGGCGAAGGCGGTCATGCTGTGCACCATGGAGGTCCCTCCGATTCAGCGCCGGCGCCAACCGCCAGTGGGTTAGGTGGGCTGATAGTGATGAATTAAAGCCGACAGGCTGCGAAGGCGCAGGATTGTAGCGCAGTGCGGTGGTAGCCCCCAAACCTTGGCGCGGGCTTATCGTGACAGGGCTTTGCCGGGGCAAATTGACCTTTGGCGGTTTTTGGTCTGCCCTGGCGCGGTCGCGGGCTTTATAATGTCCGGCAGTTTTCCGTCCTCGTACAGGTGTTCCTCTATGAAACGTCCAAGTGGTCGCGCTGCCGATCAGCTCCGCTCGATCCGCATCACCCGCAACTACACCAAACACGCCGAGGGCTCCGTACTGGTCGAGTTTGGCGATACCAAAGTGATCTGCACGGTCAGCGTCGAGAACGGTGTGCCGCGCTTCCTCAAGGGGCAGGGCCAGGGTTGGTTGACCGCCGAATACGGCATGCTGCCGCGTTCCACCGGTGAGCGTAACCAGCGCGAAGCCAGCCGTGGCAAGCAGGGCGGCCGGACCCTGGAGATCCAGCGCCTGATCGGCCGTTCGCTGCGCGCCGCGCTGGACATGTCCAAGCTTGGCGACATCACCTTGTATGTCGATTGCGATGTGATCCAGGCCGATGGGGGCACTCGTACCGCATCCATCACTGGTGCCATGGTGGCCTTGGTGGACGCCCTGAAAGTGATCAAGAAGCGCGGCGGCCTGAAGGCGGGCGATCCGCTCAAGCAGATGATCGCCGCGGTCTCCGTGGGCATGTACCAGGGCGAGCCGGTGCTGGACCTGGACTACCTTGAGGACTCGGCGGCCGAGACCGACCTCAACGTGGTCATGACCAGCACAGGCGGTTTCATCGAGGTCCAGGGCACTGCCGAAGGTGCGCCGTTCCAGCCGACCGAACTGAATGCGATGCTGGCCTTGGCCCAGCAGGGCATGACTGAGATCTTCCAACTGCAACAGGCTGCCCTCGCCGATTGATCCAGGCGGCCGCCATGGCAAGGAGAGCGTTATGAGTGATGAGCAACTTCCGCTGCCTACGCCGAGCCATGAGGTTCGGCAATGGGCAATGTTCTGTCACCTGTCTGCCTTGCTGGGGCTGTGGATTCCGTTCGGTACGCTGATCGGGCCGCTGATCCTCTGGCAGATGAAGCGCGAGACCGATCCCTTCATCGATGCCCAGGGCAAGGAGGCGCTGAACTTCCAGTTGACGGTCGCCATTGCCTCGGCGGTGTGCTTCCTGCTGATGTTCGTGCTGATCGGCTTCGTCCTGTTCGGCCTGCTGGCGTTGGGCGCCCTGGTGCTGACCATCATCGGCGGCGTCAAGGCCGGGGAGGGCGTGCCTTATCGGTATCCCTTCACCTGGCGGCTGGTCAAGTAGATCGAGCGAGCACAAAAAAGCCGACACTATGTCGGCTTTTTTGTGGGGTATGCAAGGACGCTTAGATGGTCAGCGTCCAGTCATAGTCCACGATCAGCGGTGCGTGCTGAGAGAAGCGCGGCTGGCGCGGCAGGCGCGCGCTCCGTACGAAGCGCCGCAGGCCGGGAGTCAGCAGCTGGTAGTCGAAGCGCCAGCCCAGGTTGAGCATTTCGGCCTGCTCGTTGTCCGGCCACCAGCTGTACTGGTCGCCTTCACGGCTGACTTCGCGCAGGGCGTCGACATAACCCATGTTGCCGATGATCTCGTCCATCCAGGCGCGTTCGGGCGCCAGGAAACCCGGAGACTGCTGGCTGTCACGCCAGTTCTTGATGTCCAGCTTCTGTTGCGCCACGTACAGCGAGCCACAGTAGATGTACTCGCGCCGCTTGCGCCGCTGCTTGTCCAGGTAACGGGCGAAGTCGTCCATTAACTTGAACTTCTGGTTCAAGTCTTCATCGCCGTTCTGCCCTGATGGAAGCAGCAAGGTCGCGATGCTGACCTTGTCGAAATCGGCTTGCAGGTAGCGCCCGTAACGATCGGCTGTTTCAAAGCCGAGGCCGCTGATGACCGCCTTCGGCTGCAACCGCGAGTACAAAGCCACGCCACCTTGGGCGGGTACTTCGGCATCGCAGGCATAAAGGAAGTAGCCGTCCAGTTGGAAGGCTGGGTCGTCCAGTTCAAAGGCGGAGGCGCGGGTGTCCTGCAGGCAGATGACGTCGGCATTCTGTGCCTGCAGCCAACTGAGCAAACCGCGCTCGACTGCAGCCTGAATACCATTGACGTTCACACTGATGATCCGCATAAATGGCCCCAAAAATCACGTGCGTGTATGATACCCGAGCTCTACCTAATTAGCTAAATCCGTGGTATCTGGGGTTTTTTCATGCAGGCGTATCAGCGCGATTTCATTCGTTTTGCCATCGATCGCGGGGTTTTGCGCTTCGGTGAGTTCACCCTGAAGTCCGGGCGTACCAGTCCCTACTTCTTCAATGCCGGCCTGTTCAACAGCGGCACGGCCCTGGCCCAGCTGGGGCGTTTCTATGCTGCGGCGATCGTCGATAGCGGCATTTCCTTCGATGTGCTGTTCGGGCCGGCCTACAAGGGCATTCCCCTGGCTGCGGCGACCGCGGTCGCCCTGGCCGAGCATCACCAGCGCGACCTGCCCTGGTGCTTCAATCGCAAGGAAGCCAAGGCCCATGGCGAGGGTGGCAGCCTGGTGGGGGCGCCGTTGACTGGCGATGTGCTGATCGTCGACGACGTGATCACTGCTGGCACGGCCATTCGCGAAGTGATGCAGATCATCGGTTCCCAGGACGGCGCCAAGGCGGCCGGCGTGTTGATCGCCCTGAACCGCCAGGAGCGTGGCAACGGCGAGCTGTCGGCGATCCAGGAAGTCGAGCGCGACTTCGGTATTCCGGTAGTAAGCATCGTTTCCTTGAACCAGGTCCTGGAATTCCTGGCCGATGACCCGCAGCTCAAGCAGCATCTGCCGGCAGTGGAAGCCTACCGCACGCAATTCGGCGTCTGAGGTACTGGGGCGGGGCTTGTCTGGCACACCGATGTCGAGGGCAAGCCCCGCTCCTGTAGAAGGCGCAAAAAAAGACCCCGCCAGGCCAAGCCAGGCGGGGTCTTTTTTATTGCAGTGCTTAAGGACGCTTGCGATTGCTGATCAGGGTGCCGACACCGGTATCGGTGAAGATTTCCAGCAGGATCGCGTTGGGCACGCGACCATCGATGATCAGCGAGCTGCCAACGCCGCCCTGTACCGCTTCCAGGGCGCAGCGGATCTTCGGCAGCATGCCGCCGTAGATGGTGCCGTCGGCGATCAGCTCATCCACTTGCTGGGTGCTCAGGCCGGTCAAGACCTTGCCCGATTTGTCCATCAGGCCGGCAATGTTGGTCAGCAGCATCAGCTTCTCGGCTTTCAGGGCTTCGGCTACCTTGCCGGCCACCAGGTCGGCGTTGATGTTGTAGGACTCGCCATTGGCGCCCACGCCGATCGGTGCGATCACCGGGATGAAATCGCCCTTGACCAGCAGGTTCAGCAGGTCGGTATTGATCCCTTCCACTTCGCCCACATGGCCGATGTCGATGATTTCCGGAGTGGTCATTTCCGGCGTCTGGCGGGTCACGGTGAGTTTCCTGGCCCGGATCAGCTCGGCGTCCTTGCCGGTCAGGCCGATGGCGCTGCCGCCATGACGGTTGATCAGGTTGACGATGTCCTTGTTCACCTGGCCACCGAGGACCATCTCCACCACGTCCATGGTCTGCGCGTCGGTCACGCGCATGCCATCGACGAAGTGGCTTTCGATCGACAGGCGCTTGAGCAGGTCGCCGATCTGCGGGCCACCGCCGTGTACGACTACCGGGTTTATCCCTACAGCCTTCATCAACACGATGTCGCGGGCGAAGCCGGTTTTCAGCTCCTCGCTTTCCATAGCGTTGCCGCCGTACTTGATCACCAGGGTCTTGCCGACATAGCGGCGGATATAAGGCAGCGCTTCGGATAGGACCTTGGCGGTATTGGCGGCGGCATCGCGTTCGATGGTCATTCAGGGCTCCGGTGCTTCAAACAATCAAAACGGTAGTTGGAGATCAGGTGCAACACGTTTCAGTTGGACATGGAACACGTCCTTAATCCGCTGCAGTTCGGCTGCATTGTCAGCCTCGAAGCGCAGCACCAGCACAGGGGTGGTATTGGAGGCGCGAACCAGGCCCCAGCCCTTGGCATAGTCGACTCGCACCCCGTCAATGGTGGTCAGGTTGGCACCCTCGCCCCACTGTGCGTCGTGCAAGGCATCAATGATGCTGAATTTGCTTTCTTCGGTCACATGGATATTGATTTCCGGCGTGGAAATATCGTTCGGGAAGGTGGCGAACAGCTCTTCCGAAGTGGCTTTTTCCTTGCTGAGGATCTCCAGCAGGCGTGCCGCGCTGTAGATGCCGTCATCGAAACCGAACCAGCGTTCCTTGAAGAACACGTGGCCGCTCATCTCGCCGGCCAGCAGGGCGCCGGTCTGCTTCATTTTCTTCTTGATCAACGAATGACCGGTTTTCCACATTAACGGGCGGCCGCCATATTCCTTGATCAGTGGCACCAGGCGCCGGGTGCATTTGACGTCGAAGATGATTTCCGCGTCCGGGTTGCGCGCCACCACATCCTTGGCGAAGAGCATCAGCAGGCGATCGGGGAAGACGATGCTGCCGGTGTCGGTCACCACCCCGACCCGGTCGCCATCACCGTCGAAGGCCAGGCCCAGGTCGGCCCCGGTTTCCTTGACCTTGGCGATCAGGTCCTCGAGGTTCTCGGGTTTGCCCGGGTCCGGGTGGTGGTTGGGGAAGTTGCCATCCACCTCGCAGAACAGCGGGATGACTTCGCAGTTCAGGGCTTCGATCAGTTGCGGGGCAATGACCCCGGCGGCGCCGTTGCCGCAATCGACCACCACCTTCAGGCGGCGGGCCAGCTTCACGTCCCGGGTGATCTCCTCGAGATAGCGCGGCAGGATATCGACCTTGGTGACACTGCCCTGGGCGCTGCTCAGGTTGTTGCTCTTGAGGCGCTCGTGCAGGGCCTGGATCTGTTCGTTGGCCAGGGTGTCGCCAGCGATGACGATCTTGAAGCCGTTGTAGTTCGACGGGTTGTGGCTGCCGGTGAGCATCACCCCGGATTTGCCTGCCAGTACGTTGGCTGCGTAGTACAAGGCCGGGGTCGGGACCAGGCCGACATCGCTGACGTGGCAGCCGCTGTCATGCAGGCCCTGGATCAGCTGAGCCACCAGTTCTGGTCCGGACAGGCGGCCGTCACGGCCGACGCAAACGTTGGGTTCGCCCTGGGCCAGGCTCTGGGAGCCGATGGCGCGGCCGATCCAGTAGGCGGTTTCGGCGTTCAGGGTTTCCGGTACAACGCCACGGATGTCGTAGGCGCGGAAGATGCTGTCGGGAAGTTTCGGGGCGACTTTGGCTGCGGTGCTCATCACTGAGGGTGCTCCATCTGAAGGGGGTGCGGTACGGCCGTGGAATGACAGGCCGGCAGGCTCAAACTGAAGGGTATGACGGCGTTTTCAGCATAGAGTTCGTACTGCGAAAGTGCCATCGGGGGGTTATGGCTGGTGTGCCATCAGCCTGAAGCCGGGGCGGTTGGGGCGGATTCGCCGGCGATGACCGACGATCGTTCATCCTGAAATTTCCCAGGTGAGATGATCGGGCCGGGCAGGGCGCCCGGCCCGCAGCCAGCCTCAATGGCTACCGGAGTGGCCGAAACCGCCAGCGCCGCGCTGGCTTTCGTCGAACGCCTCGACCACCTCGAAGTGGGCCTGGACCACAGGTACCAGCACCAACTGGGCGATGCGCTCGCCGACAGCGATGTTGAAGGCAGCCTGGCCGCGGTTCCAGCAGGACACCATCAGTTCGCCTTGGTAGTCCGAGTCGATCAGGCCCACGAGGTTGCCCAGCACGATGCCGTGTTTATGGCCCAGGCCGGAGCGGGGCAGGATCAGGGCGGCCAGGCCCGGGTCGCCGATGTAGACCGACAGGCCGGTAGGGATCAGCAAGGTCTGGCCCGGTTCCAGTACGGTGTCTTCCTTGAGCATGGCGCGCAGGTCAAGGCCGGCGGAGCCTGGCGTGGCGTACTGCGGCAGGGGGAATTCGCTACCGAGGCGTGGGTCGAGGATCTTGGCTTGTAAAGCGTGCATGCGAGTTAAACCTGGTTCAGCCGTTCGGCGATGAAAGAGATCAGCTGGCGGGCAATCTTGCCTTTGCTGGTCTGGGCGAAGAGGGTTGCGTGCAACTCTCGGTCAATCACGCTGCAGGCGTTTTCCTCGCTGTTGAAGCCAATGCTCGGGTTGGCCACGTCGTTGGCGACGATCAGGTCGAGGTTCTTGTCCTTCAGTTTGCGTGCAGCGTAGTCGAGCAGGTGTTCGGTCTCGGCGGCGAAGCCGACGCTGAATGGGCGGTCAGGACGGGTGGCGATGGTGGCCAGGATGTCCGGATTACGCACCATCTGCAGCAGCAGGCCGTCACCGTTCGTAGGGTCTTTCTTTAATTTTTGTGGGGCAACGACTTCGGGACGGTAATCCGCGACCGCCGCAGAGGCGATGAAAACGTCGCATGGAATGGCCGCCTCGCAGGCTGCCAGCATGTCGCGAGCGCTGACGACGTCGATCCGCGTGACTCGGTCGGGGGTTGGCAAGTGCACCGGGCCAGTGATCAGGGTGACCCGGGCGCCGGCTTCGACGGCGGCCTCGGCCAGGGCGAAGCCCATTTTCCCTGAGCTATGGTTGGTGATGTAGCGCACCGGGTCGATGTTTTCCTGGGTCGGCCCGGCGGTGATCAGTACGTGCTTGCCGGTCAGGGCCAGGTGCTGGAAGCAGTCGGCGGCGCACCGCGCCAGGTCGTTGGCTTCGAGCATGCGGCCCAGGCCGACATCGCCGCAGGCCTGGCTGCCGGAGGCCGGGCCGAATACTCGCAGGCCGCGGCTCTGCAGGAGTTGGGTGTTGGCCTGGGTGGCGGGGTCGCGCCACATGGCCTGGTTCATGGCCGGGGCGATGGCCACGGTGGCGTCGGTGGCCAGGACCAGGGTGGTCAGCAGGTCATCGGCGATGCCCTGGGCCAGGCGGGCGATCAGGTCGGCCGTGGCCGGGGCGATCAACACCAGGTCGGCCCACTTGGCCAGCTCGATGTGGCCCATGGCGGCTTCAGCCGCCGGGTCCAGCAGGTCGAGGTGGACCGGATGCCCGGAGAGGGCCTGGAGGGTCAGCGGGGTGATGAATTCACAGCCGCCCCGGGTCATGACCACGCGCACTTCGGCGCCCTGGTCGAGGAGTCGGCGAACCAGCTCCGCGCTCTTGTAGGCGGCAATGCCGCCACCGACGCCGAGCACGATGCGTTTGCGATACAGCCGCTGCATAGGCCTGTCTTTCCGTTCAGAGATTACTGCGTGGAGTCCCCCTCCCCAGGTGAAATACCACGCAAAAAGAGGGGGGCTAAGATAGCACAGCGTCCGCCATGGAACAGCGGCGCCATGCACAGGGAGGTGTGATGAGCATTCGTGATTGGCCCGCGGCGGAGCGCCCGCGGGAACGGCTTCTGGAGCAGGGTGCGCTCAGTCTTTCCGATGCCGAGTTGCTGGCGATCTTCCTGCGCACCGGTATCGCCGGCAAGAGCGCGGTCGACCTGGCCCGGCTACTGTTGCAGCGTTTTGGCAGCCTGCGCAGCCTGTTGGAAGCGGACCAGCTGACCTTCACCCGCCAGCCGGGGTTGGGGCCGGCCAAATATGCGCAGTTGCAGGCCGTGCTGGAAATGGCCCGGCGCAACCTGGCGCAGGAGTTGCGTCGGCACTCCGCGTTGGAGAACCCACTGGTGGTGCGCGACTACCTGAAGTCGATGCTGCGGCATGAGCCCCATGAGGTGTTCGGCTGCCTGTTCCTGGACACCAAGCATCGAGTCCTGGCGTTCGAGATCCTGTTCCATGGCTCGATCGATAGCACCACGGTGCATCCGCGCCAGGTGATCAAGCGCACCCTGGCCCACAACGCCGCGGCGGTGATCCTCTGCCACAACCACCCGTCGGGCATTTCCGATCCCAGCCCCGCGGACCGGGTGCTCACCCGGCGCTTGCAGCAGGCATTGGAACTGATCGATGTCAGGGTGCTGGACCACTTCATCATCGGGGAGGGGGATCCGTTGTCGATGGCAGAGTACGGCTGGCTCTGATCCCGAGGCAAGCCCGCGGCTTGCCTCGGAGGGAGTGGCGGGATTAGCGGAAGCTGACCTTGGAGTAGTCCTGGCGGCCGAAGGGGCTCACCTGGTAGTCCTGGACCTGCTTGCGGGTCAGGGCGAAGGCGGTCGGGTGGGCCAGGGGCAGCCATAGTGCTTGCTGCTGGATCTGGGTCTGGGCCTGCTGGTACAGCTTGCTGCGTACGCCTTGCTCGCTGGTGGTCTTGCCCGCGGTGATCAGCTTATCCAGGTTCTGGTCGCAATAGCGGGCGAAGTTGGTCCCGGACGTGACCGCCGCGCAGGTGAACTGCGGCGAGAGGAAGTTATCCGGGTCGCCGTTGTCGCCGGCCCAGCCCATGAACAGCAGGTCGTGCTCGCCGGCCTTGGCCCGGCGGATCAGTTCGCCCCATTCGATCACGCGGATCTCCGCCTGGATCCCCACCTGGGCCAGGTCCGACTGGAGCATTTGCGCGCCCAGGCTTGGGTTGGGGTTGAGCAGGCTGCCGGAAGGGCGGGTCCAGATAGTGGTCTGGAAGCCGCTCTTGAGTCCGGCCTTGGCCAGGAGCTGGCGGGCTTTCTCGGGGTCGAAGGCGTAGCCCGGCAGTTCCTTGGCGTAGCTCCAGGTGTTGGGCGGGTAGGGGCCATTGGCCGCTTCGGCGGTGCCTTCGAAGACCGCCTTGAGGTAGCTGGCCTTGTCGAATGCCAGGTTGATCGCCTGGCGCACCTCGGGTTTATCCAGTGGCGGGTGCTGGCTGTTGATGGCGACGAAGGCGGTCATGAAGGCCGCGGTGTGCTCGACCTTCAGCGCTGGGTCGGCGCTGGCGGCCTGGACGTCCAGGGGCTTGGGCGACAAGGCGATCTGGCATTCGTTGCGCCGCAGCTTCTGCAGGCGCACGTTGGCGTCCGGGGTGATGGCGAAGATCAGCGTGTCCACTGCCGGCTTGCCGGCGAAGTAGTCGCGGTTGGCCTTGTAGCGGATCGCGGCGTCCTTCTGGAAGCGGCTGAAGATGAACGGTCCACTGCCGATCGGTTGGCTGTTGAGCTTTTCCGGGGTGCCGGCCTTGAGCAACTGGTCGGCGTATTCCGCGGAATAGATCGAGGCGAAGCCCATGCTCAAGGTAGCGAGGAAGGTCGAGTCGGCGTGGTCCAGGGTGAAGCGCACGGTCAGCGGGTCCAGGGCGTCGATCTTCCTGATCAGGCCGGGAAGCTGCAGGGACTGGGCGTGGGGAAAGCCGCTCTGGGCTACCTGGTGCCAGGGGTTGGCCGGGTCGAGCATGCGTTCGAAGCTGAACTTGACGTCCTCGGCGGTCATCTCGCGGCTGGGGCTGAAGTATTCGGTACGGTGGAATTTCACCTTCGGATGCAGCTTGAACACATAGGTCAACCCGTCGGACGAAATCTCCCAGCTTTCAGCCAGGCTGGGGACCACCTTGCCACTGCTGGCATCGAATTCCACCAGGCGGTTCATCAATACGTCGGCGGAAGCGTTGGTGGTGGTCAGCGAATTGTATTGCACCACGTCGAAGCCTTCCGGGCTGGCTTCGGTGCAGACGCTCAGCGCGGCGGCCTGGGCCAATGGGCTCAAGAGGGGGGCGAGCAGGAGCGGGAGGGCGGCGAGACGCATGGTCGGGTTCCTTGTGCAGATCGAAGGCCCATCTGCGAGTGCAGTCTGGAATTGCCTTACCCTAGTGACCTCGTGGGAAAATGACTATCCCTTTCGTACCGTCCAACTGCCGCCAGGAGGCTGACTGTGGACCTGCTGGAGGGTTGCCCTGCAGCGTTGGCGGCGCCTGGAAAGTATTCAGCGACGAGTGGTCATTTTCTGCGATAGCCTTTGCCGCAGGCGTCCGACGCAAGAAAATCAGGAGTTTTCATCATCTCGAGCACAGCGGCTGTTGTTGCTATGGGGTCTTTCTGGTATAAAGCAGCGCTCTTTTCTAGGGGCCCGGTTCCTTGCACCTGCAGGCGTAGCCGGTAAGACCCTAAAGAAACGCGGCGCCTGGCGCCAAATGACTGAGAGATTAAGCGGCCAACCCATGCCGGGTTGGGCATGTGGTTTTAGAGGGCTGAGGCATGTCTAGAGTCTGTCAAGTTACCGGTAAGGGTCCGGTGACTGGGAATAACATTTCCCACGCAAACAACAAAACCCGTCGTCGTTTCCTGCCGAACCTGCAGCATCACCGCTTCTGGGTTGAGTCCGAGAAACGCTTCGTGCGTCTGCGCGTATCTGCCAAAGGCATGCGCATCATCGACAAGCGCGGCATCGACGCCGTTCTGGCCGAAATCCGTCGCGATGGCGGCAAGGTTTAAGGGAGCTAATCATGCGTGAATTGATTCGTTTGATCTCGAGCGCCGGTACTGGTCACTTCTACACTACCGACAAGAACAAGCGTACTACTCCGGACAAAATCGAGATCAAGAAATACGATCCGGTTGTTCGCAAGCACGTGATCTACAAAGAAGGCAAAATCAAGTAATTGATTTTTCTTCTGACAAAAAAACCCGCCTTCAAGCGGGTTTTTTTGTGCCTGCGATTCAGGCTTTCTGTTCGAAGGCCACGTAGACCTTGCGGCAGGGTTCCAGCACTTCCCAGGTGCCCCTGAAGCCGGCCGGGATCACGAAACGGTCGCCCGCGCGCAGGGTCTTGGCGTTGCCGTCGTCGTCGCGCAGGACCGACACGCCCTGCAGGATCTCGCAGTATTCATGCTCGGTGAAGTTCACCGTCCACTGGCCTACGGCGCCTTCCCAGATCCCGGCATTGAGTTGGCCGCAGGGGCTGGCGTAGTGGTTGAGCACCGCTTGCTCGGGGTCGCCCTTGAGGATCTTTTCTGCGGCGGGCCGATAGCGTTCGACCTCGGTGGCGGCCTGGCTGAAGTCGACGACGTTGTGGATGCTCATTGCTGGATTCCCCCGTGATTACGGCGCGAGTGGCTATGAAGGGCAGAGTCTATGTTTATTAAAATGCACATAGCAATCCGGTTTGCCCGGGCTCTGTCAAATATATTGAAAGTACCGGTCCCGCTGGTTTAGGGTGGCGAGTGCCTCGGGCCGAAGACAGGCTGGCCGGGCAGAATTCTTCAAGAGTGCCAGCGTCGTTCGCGCGGCGCTTGCATCCACAACAAGAGGAGGATACTCGCATGACCACCCTGACTCGTGCCGACTGGGAACAACGCGCCCGGGAACTGAAGATCGAAGGCCGCGCCTACATCAACGGTGAATACACCGCTTCGGTTTCCAACCAAACCTTCGAATGCATCAGCCCGGTAGACGGTCGTGTGCTGGCCACCATCGCCAGCTGCGATGCGGCGGACGCCCAGCGCGCCGTGGAAAATGCCCGCGCCACCTTCAATTCCGGTGCCTGGTCGCGCCTGGCCCCGGCCAAGCGCAAGTCGGTGATGATCCGTTTCGCCGGCCTGCTCAAGCAGCACGCCCAGGAGCTGGCCCTCCTGGAAACCCTGGACATGGGCAAGCCCATCACCGACTCCCTGGAGATCGACGTTCCCGGCGCGGCGCAGGCCCTGAGCTGGAGTGGCGAGGCCATCGACAAGATCTACGACGAAGTCGCCGCCACTCCCCATGACCAGTTGGGCCTGGTCACCCGTGAGCCGGTGGGCGTGGTCGCGGCCATCGTGCCGTGGAACTTCCCGCTGATGATGGCCTGCTGGAAGCTGGGGCCGGCGCTGTCTACCGGCAACTCGGTGATCCTCAAGCCGTCGGAGAAGTCGCCCCTGACCGCGATCCGCATCGCCGCCCTGGCGGTGGAGGCCGGGATTCCCGCCGGTGTGTTCAACGTGCTGCCAGGCTACGGCCATACCGTCGGCAAGGCCCTGGCCCTGCACATGGACGTGGACACCCTGGTATTCACCGGTTCCACCAAGATCGCCAAGCAACTGCTGGTGTACTCCGGCGAGTCGAACATGAAGCGCGTCTGGCTCGAGGCCGGCGGCAAGAGCCCGAACATCGTGTTCGCCGATGCCCCCGACCTGCAGGCCGCCGCCGAGTCCGCGGCCAGTGCCATCGCCTTCAACCAGGGCGAGGTCTGCACCGCCGGCTCGCGCCTGCTGGTGGAGCGCTCCATCAAGGACAAGTTCCTGCCCATGGTGCTCGAGGCCCTCAAGGCCTGGAAACCGGGCAACCCGCTGGACCCGGCCACCAATGTCGGGGCCCTGGTGGATAGCCAGCAGATGAACACCGTGCTGTCCTATATCGAGGCCGGCCATGCCGACGGCGCCAAGCTGCTGGTCGGCGGCAAGCGCACCCTGGAGGAAACCGGCGGTACCTATGTCGAGCCGACGATCTTCGACGGCGTCAGCAACGCGATGAAGATCGCCCAGGAAGAGATCTTTGGCCCAGTGCTGTCGGTCATCACCTTCGACACCGCCGAAGAAGCGATCCAGATTGCCAACGACACTCCCTATGGGCTGGCGGCAGCGGTATGGACCGCGAACATTTCCAAGGCCCACCAGGCTGCCCGGGCCTTGCGCGCCGGCAGTGTATGGGTCAACCAGTACGACGGCGGCGACATGACCGCGCCGTTCGGTGGCTTCAAGCAATCGGGCAACGGCCGTGACAAGTCGCTGCACGCATTCGACAAGTACACCGAGCTCAAGGCGACCTGGATCAAGCTCTGAGTCCCTTGTTCCAGCCCGTCCCTGAAGGGGCGGGCGATCGCAGCGCAGCCGGGCTTTCCGCAAGGGAAGTCCGGCTGTGTTGTCTGTGCCTTGCAGAACAATGATCCACAGGAGCGTGGAAATGCGTTGGGCGACCTATTTCGCCGTTTTGTCCGCTGTCCTGAGCGTGGGCCTGGCCCTGGGCATGACGATGCCGCTGGTGTCCTTCCGTCTCGAAGGTTGGGGCTACGGGCCCTTTGCAATCGGCGTGGTCGCGGCGATGCCGGCCATCGGCGTATTGCTCGGGGCGAAGATTTCCAATCGCCTGGCGGCCCGCCTTGGCACCGCCAGCCTGATGCGCCTGTGCCTGTGGGCCGGGGCGATGTCCATCGGCTTGCTGGCGCTGTTGCCCAGCTACCCGGTGTGGCTGGTGCTGCGGCTGGTCCTGGGCATGGTGCTGACCATCATCTTCGTGCTCGGGGAAAGCTGGATCAACCAGCTGGTTGTAGAGCAGTGGCGCGGGCGGCTGGTGGCACTGTATGGCAGCGGCTACGCCCTGAGCCAGCTGGCCGGACCCTTGCTGCTGGGTGTGCTGGGCACCGAGCATGACTACGGCTTCTGGGTGTCGGTCGGCCTGTTGGCGGTGGCGCCCTTGCTGCTGCTGGGGCGCAGCGGCGCCCCGGCCACCGAGTCGTGCAGCGTGACCCTGAAGGACCTCTGGCTCTTCTGCCAGGCATTGCCGGCGATTGGCTGGGCGGTGGCGCTGTTCGCCACCTTCGAGGCGCTGATCCTCACCCTGTTGCCGGTGTATTGCCTGAGCCAGGGCTTCAGCGAGGAGATCGCCCTGGCGATGGTCAGCACCGTGGTGGTGGGCGATGCGCTGCTGCAATTGCCGATCGGCGCCCTGGCCGACCGGATATCGCGGCGTGGGTTGTTCACCGGCTGCGCGGTGATCCTGCTGTGTTCCAGCCTGGCCATTCCGCTGCTGCTGGATAACCGCTGGCTGATCTGGCCGCTGTGGGTGCTGTTCGGCGCGAGCGCCGGTGGCTTGTTCACCCTGTCGCTGATTCTGATCGGCGAGCGCTATCGTGACGACGCGCTGGTGCGGGCCAATGCCCACGTGGCCCAGCTCTGGGGGATCGGCTGTCTGGTCGGTCCCCTGGTGGCGGGGGCGGGCAGCCAGTGGGTCAGTGGCCATGCCATATTGCTGCTGGTGGCGGCCGGAGCCTTCGGGTTGCTGCTCCTGCTGCGGTGCCCGGGCGCCTTCGGTAGCCCCCAGGCCCAGCCGTCGTAGTGGCTAGAGCATGCGTTCCAGGCCGATGCGGGTGCTCAGCCAGGCGTTGATCCGGCGCCACCAGCTGCCGGGCTCGTGGTCCAGGCTGTGCAGCCGGCCC
Organism: Pseudomonas sp. MSSRFD41; assembly: GCF_014230245.1. Lineage (NCBI taxonomy): Bacteria > Pseudomonadati > Pseudomonadota > Gammaproteobacteria > Pseudomonadales > Pseudomonadaceae > Pseudomonas > Pseudomonas sp. MSSRFD41. Next base: position 318,427 of record NZ_JACKZK010000001.1, read on the forward strand.
TGGTCCTCGGTGACCCAGGTCAGCTTGCCGCCCTCCAGCCTGACCTCGTAGCTCAGGGCCGGGGCCATACCCTGCCGGGCCAGCTCGCGCACGTGGCCGGCCAGCTCCGGGCTGTCCACCAGCACCCCGACCTCGGTGTTCCACAACACTGAACGCGGGTCGAAATTGAACGAGCCGATGAAGCTCTTGCGCTGGTCGAAGATCATCGCCTTGCTGTGCAGGCTGGAGTCGGAGCCATGCACGGCGCCGCTGTGGAACAGCCGTGGCCCGCTGCCGCCATGCTTCCCAGGCTGGCGTCGCAGTTCATAGAGTTTTACTCCATGCTCCAGCAGCGCCTTGCGATAGGGCGCGTAGCCGCCATGCACCACCGGGACATCGGTGGCTTCCAGGGAGTTGGTCAGCAAGCTCACCGCGACCCCGGCATCGGCGCGGCCCGTCAGGTACACCAGGCCGGACTGGCCGGGGACGAAGTAGGCCGAGACCATGACCAGCTCCTGGCTCACGCGCCGTAGTTCCGGTGCCAGCTGGGTGGTCAGCAACAGTTGCGGATCGGGGTCGCCCTTGGCCAGGACCTTGGTCGGCGCGTCCCACAGGGCCTGGTTCCAGGCCCAGATCAGTTCCTTGCGCCAGAGCTCCAGGCGCGGTTGGGTCTGATAGGCCAGCAGCTGTCGATACAGCGCCTGGTTCTGCCGGCGGCTGTCTTGCAGCGATTGCTCCAGGCGCAGCCGGGTATTGTCCAGGTCACGGGCCGACGGGGCTCGGGACAGGAACCCATCCACCGGCTTGCTCAGGGCGCTGTTCCAGTACTGATCGAAACTGTGGCTCAACTGCTCGGCTACCGGGCCGACGCTGAGCATGTCGATGTCGGTGAAGTTCAGGTTGGGCTCGGCATCGAAGTACTCATCCCCCAGGTTGCGCCCACCGACGATGGCCACGCTGTTGTCGGCCAGCCACAGCTTGTTGTGCATCCGCCGATGTTGCTGCGAGAGGTTGAACAGGCGGCCCATGGAGCGGGTGAGGACGGTGCTGCGCCCCAGGTGCAGGGGGTTGAACAGGCGGATCTGGATCTGCGGGTGGGCCGCCAGGGTGGCGATGATCTGGTCCAGGCCGTCGCTGGTGGTGTCGTCCAGCAAGATACGCACCCGCACGCCGCGATCGGCGGCCTTGAGCAGTTCGTCCACCAGCATCCGTGTGCTGATGCCGTCGTGGACGATGTAGTACTGCAGGTCGAGGCTGCTTTGCGCGCGGCGAATCAATTCGGCCCGGGCGATGAACGCCTCGGTGCTGTTGGGCAGCAGGCGAAAGCCCGAGCGTCCTTGGTAGGGAGCGGCCTGGGCCTTGATCGACTGGGCGAACGCCGAGTCGGTGGCGGCCAGGGCCTGGCTGGGCCGGGGTGGCGCTGGTGGAGTGGCGCAGCCGCCGAGCCCGAGGCCCAGCAGCAGAAGCAAGGAGAACGCCTGTTTACGGCTCAAGTCGGGTCATCTCGTATCACTGCACGGGGTACCTGCCTGGCTTGGGACGAAAGGGGCAGGCGTCAGTCCTGGATGTCGCTGAGTAGCTGGCTGGCCGCGGCGCCGACCTTGCGCACCGCGTCCTCGATCTGCGGGGTTGGCTTGGCAGCGTAGTTCATCCGCAGGCAATTGCGGTATTTGCCCGAGGCGGAAAAGATGCTGCCCACGGCGATCTGCACCCCCTGGTCCAGCAGGATGCGGTTGAGCTTCAGAGAGTCGAAGCGCTCGGGAAGTTCGATCCACAGCAGGAAGCTGCCTTGCGGGCGGCTGGCGCGGGTGCCAGCGGGAAAGTAGCGGCTGACCCAGTCCAGCATCAGGTCGCGGTTGCGCTGGTACTGGTTGCGCATCTTGCGCAGGTGGGGCTCGAAATGGCCGCCCTTGAGGAACTCGGCGATGGCCACCTGGGGTTGCGGAGCCGTGGAGCCGGTGCTGATGTATTTCATGTGCAGCACCCGTTCCAGGTAGCGCCCGGGGGCTACCCAGCCGATGCGCAGGCCGGGCGCCAGGGTTTTCGAGAACGAACTGCACAGCAGCACGCGCCCATCATCGTCGAAGGACTTGATGGTCCGTGGGCGCGGGTAGGTGTAGGCCAGTTCGCCATACACATCGTCTTCGATGATCGCCACGTCGAAGCGCTGGGCCAGGGTCAGCAAGGCACGCTTGCGCTGCTCGGGCATGATGTAGCCCAGGGGGTTGTTGCAGTTCGGGGTCAACTGTATGGCCTTGATCGGCCACTGTTCCAGGGCCAGTTCCAAGGCTTCCAGGCTGATGCCGCTGACCGGGTCGGTGGGGATTTCCAGGGCCTTCATGCCCAGGCCCTTGAGGGTCTGCATGGCGCCGTGGAAGCTCGGCGAGTCCACGGCGACGATATCCCCGGGCTGGCAGATGGCGCGGATGCTGGTGGACAGCGCTTCATGGCAACCGGTGGTGATCACCAGGTCGTTGGCGCCCACCTGGCAGCCTGAATCCAGCATCAACCGCGCGACCTGCTCGCGCAGCTCCAGCACGCCGTAGATGTTGTCGTAATGCAGGCCGGGCATGTCCTGGCGGCGGCTGAGCCGGGCCAGGGCCCGCAGCAGCGGCTTCATGGTCGGCGTGGTGATATCCGGCATGCCGCGTCCCAGCTGTACCACGTCCTTGCGCGGCACCGCGCGGACCAGTTCCAGCACCTGGTCCCACTGGGAAATCTCCACCGGCCGCTGAGCCGGGCGGCCCACTGCGGGCAGGGCCGGCAGTTCGCGGCTGGGCGGAACGAAATAGCCCGACTTGGGCTTGGGCATCGCCATGCCGTTGTCCTCGAGCAGGCGATAGGCCTGCTGCACCGTGCTCAGGCTGACCCCATGCTCGAGGCTCAAGGCACGCACCGACGGCAGCCGGTCACCGGGGCGGTAGAAGCCCTGTTCGATGCGGGTGCCCAGAAGTTCGGCGAGATTCACATAGAGGGTCATGCTGTTGCCTCGTAGTGGTAGGCGTGAGGACCGGTACAGATCGGCAAAAAATCCAGGATTCAGCAGGATTTTGGCTAAATCTGTATGGAGTTAATACAGATGCTTTGGCTCTGTATTGGTTTTCGCTTGACACGCATCATGTCGGCTCATGGCAACTTGAGCAACAGGAGCGATGCAGATGAACGGCTTGAGCGATGTGCGGCTGTCGTTACACGGTCAGGAACTGGTGGCGGAGCAGGAACAGGCAGTGGAGCGAGCATCGTCCCGTTCCGCGCCTTCCGGCCTCGGCCGCTGGGGCTTGTACTGGCATCGGCTGAGCACGCGCAGGGCCCTGCTGGAGATGCCGGCCGAACAATTGCGGGATATCGGCCTGAGCCCTGACGAAGCCCGGCAGGAAGGGCTCAAGCCCTTCTGGCGGCGGTAGCGGAGCTTGCCTGCCAGGGTCGTCGGGCCCTGGCAGCAGAGAAGGTTATTGGTACTCAGGCCAGCTCTTTCAGGCGATGCCAGAGCATGCCCAGGGCCAGCAGCGGCGAGCGCAGGTGCTTGCCGCCGGGGAAGGTGATGTGCGGCACCCTGTCGAACAGGTCGAAGCCACCACCGTGCTGGCCGCTGATGGCTTCGCCCAACAGCTTGCCCGCCAGGTGCGTGGCATTCACTCCATGGCCCGAGTAGGCCTGGGCGTAATACACATTGGGCTGGTCCTTGAGCCGGCCGATCTGCGGCAGGCGGTTGGCGCCGATGCCGATCATCCCGCCCCACTGGTAGTCGATCTTCACGGCGGACAGCTGCGGGAACACGTCCAGCATCTTCGGTCGCATGTAGGCGGCGATATCCTTGGGGTCGCGCCCGGAGTAGTGGCAGGCGCCACCGAACAGCAGGCGCCGGTCGGCCGAGAGCCGGTAGTAGTCCAGGGCCACCCGCTGGTCGCAGACGGCCATGTTCTGTGGCAACAGCTCTTGGGCCTGGTCCGGGCTCAGGGGCTCGGTGGCGATGATGTAGCTGCCGGCCGGCAGGACCTTGCCGCCCAGTTGCGGATTGAGGTCGTTGAGGTAGGCGTTGCAGCCCAGCACCAGGGTCTTGGCGCGCACCGTGCCGCGGGCCGCATGCACCTTGACCTCGGCCCCGTAGTCGATGCGGGTCACGCACGAATGTTCGAACAGGCGCACTCCCAGCCGTTGGGCGGCCTGGGCCTCGCCCAGGGCCAGGTTCAGCGGATGCAGGTGGCCGGAGCCCATGTCGACCAGGCCTCCGACGTAGCGTTTGGAGCCCACCACGCTGGGCATTTCGCTGGCCTGTAGCAGGCGGGTCTCGTGGCGATAGCCGAGGCTGCGCAGTTCCTCGGCTTCTTCGGCAAAGCCTTCGAGCTCGGCGGGTTTGTTGGCCAGGTCGCAGTAGCCCCAGGTCAGGTCGCAAGGGATTTGGAAGCGCTCGATGCGCTGGCGCACGATCTCCACCGCCTCCAGGCCCATGAGTTTCATCTGCCGCACGCCTTCGCTGCCGATCACCTTGGTGAACTGTTCCAGGCCGTGGCCGACGCCGCGAATCAACTGCCCGCCATTGCGCCCGCTGGCGCCCCAGCCGATTTGCCGGGCTTCCAGCAGAACCACGCTGAACCCGCGCTCGGCCAGTTCCAGCGCGGTGTTGAGCCCCGAGAAGCCGCCGCCGACCACGCACACGTCCGCGACCTGCTCGCCAGCCAGGGCCGGATAGTCCGGTTGCGGCAGGCTGCTGGCGGCGTAATAGGAAGCGGGGTGCCGGTCGCTGGCGGCGTGCTGGAGGCTGGCGGGCATGAAGGGCGTCGTCCTGATCGGGTCTGGAAAATGCACGGAGGATAATCCGCGCCTTTCCGGCGGGGCAACCGCAGGGCGGTCGGCGCTGACCTGGCGCGGGGATTTGAGGCAGAATCCACGGTCGTCCACGCGCCTGTAGGCCTTTTAATGAGCTGTAACCGCCAGATCGTCCGTAGCCTGCGCCAGCAGATTCCCTCCTTCGAGTGCGTGCCCGGCTGCCACGACTGCTGCGGCCCGGTCACTACGTCGCCGGAAGAAATGTCCCGCTTGCCGCGCAAGACCGCTGCCGAGCAGGACGCGGCCATGGCGGCGCTGGACTGTGTGCACCTGGGCCCCGAGGGGTGCACGGTGTATGACGAGCGACCGCTGATCTGCCGCCTGTTCGGCACCACCCCGAGCCTGCCGTGCCCCAATGGCCGGCGCCCGGTGGAGCTGATTCATCCGCAGGTCGAGAAGCAGATCCACGACTACATGGCCAGCCAGCGCCAGGTGCTGGTCTAACCCTCTTCAGTCGGGAATCGGCAGGCTCAGGCTTTCCTTCACCTCTTCCATCACGATGTAGCTCTTGGATTCGCGGACGTGGGGCAGCTTGAGCAGGATGTCGCCCAGCAGCTTGCGATACGAGGCCATCTCCGAGATCCGTGCCTTGACCAGGTAGTCGAAGTCGCCGGAGACCAGGTGGCACTCCAGCACGTGGGGCAGCTTGAGTACCGCCCGGCGGAACTCCTCGAAGGTGTCGCCGGACTTGTAGTCCAGGCTGATCTCGACGAAGACCAGCAGGCTGCCCTTCAGGTGCTGCGGGTTGAGGCGGGCGTTGTAGCCCATGATGATCCCCTCGCGTTCCAGGCGCCGTACCCGCTCGGTGCAGGGGGTGGTGGAGAGGCCGACCCGTTCCCCCAGCTCGGTGAAGGAAATGCGTCCGTCGGCCTGCAGGATGCGCAAGATGTTGCGGTCGATCTTGTCCAGGGCGCGGCGGGTCTGGTGGTTGGTTCTCATAGGGGATGCCCCTCCGTGAAAAGCGATATTGCCGAGAATTCTCGCCAAATATAGGCGGTTATATAGTGAAAATCACTGCCTGATGTTTCTTACACTGCGCGCATCTTTGCTTCGAATAACAACCGGCGGCGGTCAGCCGCGATGAGGATATGAAAATGCGCGTTCTGGTCTTGGGCAGTGGCGTTATCGGAACCACCAGTGCCTATTATCTGGCTCAAGCCGGATTCGAAGTGACCGTGGTGGACCGTCAGCCTGCCGTTGCCATGGAAACCAGCTTCGCCAACGCCGGCCAGGTATCGCCTGGCTATGCCTCGCCATGGGCCGCCCCGGGCGTTCCGCTCAAGGCCATCAAGTGGCTGCTGCAACGCCACGCCCCGCTGGCGATCAAGGCCACCGCCAACGTCGATCAATACCTGTGGATGGCGCAGATGCTGCGCAACTGCACCGCCAGCCGCTATGCCGTGAACAAAGAGCGCATGGTGCGCCTGTCCGAATACAGCCGCGACTGCCTCGACGAACTGCGGGCGGAAACCGGCATCGCCTACGAAGGTCGCAGCCTGGGCACCACCCAGCTGTTCCGTACCCAGGCGCAACTGGACGGTGCGGCCAAGGACATCGCCGTGCTCAAGGAGTCCGGCGTGCCTTTCGAACTGCTGGACCGCGACGGCATCGCCCGGGTCGAGCCGGCCCTGGCCAGCGTCACCAACATCCTCGCCGGTGCCCTGCGCCTGCCCAACGACCAGACCGGCGACTGCCAGATGTTCACCACCCGCCTGGCGGAAATGGCCGTCAAGCTGGGGGTCGAATTCCGTTTCGGCCAGGACATCCAGCGCCTGGATTTCGCCGGCGACCGGATCAACGGCGTGTGGATCGACGGCAAGCTGGAAACCGCCGACCGCTACGTACTGGCCCTGGGCAGCTACTCGCCGCAATTGCTCAAGCCACTGGGCATCAAGGCGCCGGTGTATCCGCTCAAGGGCTACTCCCTGACCGTGCCGATCACCAACTCGGCGATGGCCCCGACGTCCACCATCCTGGACGAAACCTACAAGGTCGCGATCACCCGTTTCGACAACCGTATCCGGGTCGGCGGCATGGCCGAGATCGCCGGTTTCGACCTGTCGTTGAACCCGCGCCGGCGTGAAACGCTGGAGATGATCGTCAACGACCTCTATCCTCAGGGCGGCGACCTGTCCCAGGCCAGCTTCTGGACCGGGCTGCGTCCCACCACCCCGGATGGCACACCGATCGTCGGCGCCACGCCGTATCGCAACCTGTTCTTGAACACTGGCCACGGTACGCTCGGCTGGACCATGGCCTGCGGTTCGGGCCGCCTGCTGGCGGACCTGATGGCCAGGAAGAAGCCGCAGATCAGTGCCGAAGGCCTCGACATTTCCCGTTATGGCAACCCCCAGGAGTCAGCTAAACATGTCAATCCAGCGCCAGCTCACCAATGAGCGCATGAGCCAGATCGTTGTCCACGGCGGTACCGTCTACCTGGCCGGACAGGTCGGCGACAACCTGCAGGCCGGGATCGAGCAACAGACCCGGGAAACCCTGGCCAGCATCGAGCGCTTGCTGGACCTGGCCGGCACCGACAAGACCCGGCTGCTGTCGGTGACCATCTACCTGAAGGACATCGATGCCCATTTCGAAGGCATGAACAGTGTCTGGGACCAGTGGTTGCCCAAAGGCGTGGCACCGGCCCGGGCCACCGTCGAGGCCAAGCTCTGCGAGCCGGAAATCCTCGTCGAGCTGTCGGTAGTGGCCGCCCTGCCTTAAACGAAAAGATCCCTCTCCCGGTGCCGGTGGTGGTTCTGCGCCATCCAGCACCGGTTTTTATTCCCATGACCGCCTAGAAGTCCGCCGCCATGCGTCCTGCCCGTGCCCTGATCGATCTCCAAGCCCTGCGTCACAACTATCAACTGGCCCGCGAAGTCTCGGGTGCCCGTGCCCTCGCGGTGATCAAGGCCGATGCCTATGGCCATGGCGCGGTGCGCTGCGCCCAGGCCCTGGAGGATTGCGCCGACGGTTTCGCCGTGGCCTGCATCGAGGAAGCCCTGGAGCTGCGCGCCGCGGGCATTGGCGCGCCGGTGCTGTTGCTGGAGGGGTTCTTCGAGGCATCGGAGCTGGCGCTGATCATCGAGCATGATTTGTGGTGCGTGGTGCATTCGCTGTGGCAGCTGGAGGCCATCGAGCAAGCGAGCCTGGCCAAGCCGCTGACGGTCTGGCTCAAGCTGGACTCGGGCATGCACCGGGTCGGCCTGCACCCCAAGGACTACCAGGGCGCCTACCAGCGGCTGCAGGCCAGCGGCAAGGTCGAGAAGATCGTGCTGATGAGCCACTTCGCCCGTGCCGACGAACTGCATTGCACCAGCAGCACCGAGCAGATCGCGGTGTTCGAAGCGGCCCGGCAGGGCCTGGGGGCCGAGGTCAGCCTGCGCAACTCGCCGGCGTTGCTGGGCTGGCCCAGCGCGCCCAGCGACTGGGTGCGCCCGGGCATCATGCTCTACGGGGCGACGCCGTTCGAAGAAGCCAACTCGCTGGCCGAGCGCCTGCAACCGGTGATGACCCTGGAGTCCAAGGTCATCTGCGTGCGTGAGCTGCCTGCCGGCGAACCCATCGGCTACGGCGCCAAGTTCATCACCGACAAGCCGATGCGGATCGGCGTGGTCGCCATGGGTTATGCCGACGGCTACCCGCGCCATGCACCCACCGGCACCCCGGTACTGGTGGCCGGCCGGCGCAGCCGCCTGCTGGGCAGGGTTTCCATGGACATGCTGTGTGTCGATTTGACGGACGTGCCCGAGGCCGGCCTGGGCTCGACCGTGGAGCTGTGGGGCAAGAACATCCTGGCTAGCGAGGTCGCCCTCGCGGCCGACACCATCCCCTACCAGTTCTTTTGCAACCTGCGGCGGGTGCCGCTGGTGTACAGCGAGGGCTGAGAGCCCGCGGGCCGTACCGAAAGTCGCCTATCCTGGGGGAATCCGGGGCAAGTGTTGTAAATACTGAACGCTGTCGCCATGATAACGCTCGATTACAACAACGCCTGATTCCCGCCTAGGAGACTGCCGTATTGGACGTCGGTGAGCGACTGCAATCCATCCGTAAACTGAAGGGTTTGTCCCAGCGTGAACTCGCCAAGCGTGCGGGCGTCACCAACAGCACCATTTCAATGATCGAGAAGAACAGCGTCAGTCCTTCGATCAGCTCGTTGCGCAAGGTGCTGGGCGGCATCCCCATGTCCATGGTGGAGTTCTTTTCCGAGGAGGTCCTCCAGGAGACTCCTTCGCAGATCGTCTATAAAGCCCACGAACTGATCGACATCTCCGATGGCGCCGTGACCATGAAGCTGGTGGGGCGTGCACGCCCGAGCCGCGCCATCGCCTTTCTCAACGAGATCTACCCGCCGGGCGCCGACACCGGTGAGGAGATGCTCACCCATGACGGCGAAGAAACCGGAATCCTGCTCGAAGGTCGCCTGGAGCTGGTGGTAGGCCTGGAAACCTTCATCCTCGAGGCCGGTGACAGCTACTATTTCGAAAGCACCAAGCCCCATCGTTTCCGTAATCCGTTCGATGTGCCGGCGCGACTAATCAGCGCAGCCACCCCAGCGAATTTCTAGGCCAAGAGGCGTCCCGCAAGGCTTGCAGCGAGGCCCCAGCGACATTTCGCCGCGATCAAGACCCCTTCGACTTTGGGGTTGTTTCAGTGTGACGGGCTAACCGTTATACTTTCGCCCGCCTGCGAAACCGTGGCCGCAGGCGTGACTAGCCACCATTGAGGGTGTACGCGTGAACCTAATTATGAAAATGCTGGCCGCACCAGCAACCGTATTGGCCCTTTGGGCAGTCAGCGCTCAAGCTGCGACCAATGACGATATCGCCAAGCGCCTCGAGCCCGTTGGCCAGGTCTGTGTCCAGGGTCAGGAATGCAAGGGGATGGAAGTCGCTGCCTCCGCAGGCGGTGGCGGTGGCGCCAAGTCGCCGGACGACGTGATCGCCAAGCACTGCAACGCTTGCCACGGCAGCGGCCTGCTGGGCGCGCCGAAGATCGGCGATACCGCTGCCTGGAAGGAGCGTGCCGATCACCAGGGCGGCCTCGATGGCATCCTGGCCAAGGCGATTACCGGCATCAATGCCATGCCGCCTAAAGGCACCTGCGCCGATTGCTCCGATGAGGAACTCAAGGGCGCGATCCGGAAAATGTCCGGCCTGAAATAAGCGGTCATCTGCAGCGAAAAAGCCGCTTGCGAGCGGCTTTTTTGTGGGCGCGATTTGACCTGCGCCCTGTTCAATGCAGCAAACTCCCGGCAAGCTCGGTCCAACCTCAATTCACGGACGGTTCCTGGAGGGTCAGATGCTGCAATCCTGTTCCATCGAGCAGGCGGTGGATGAAGTGCTCGCCCGCTTGCCGCAACACATCCACATGGGCATGCCCCTGGGGTTGGGCAAACCCAATCGGTTCGCCAATGCCCTGTACCGGCGTATCGCCCAGTTGCCCGAACGCCAACTGACTATCTACACCGCCCTGAGCCTGGGGCGCCCGGCACTGGGCGACGGCTTGCAGCGGCGGTTTCTCGAACCCTTCGTCGAGCGGGTGTTCGGCGACTATCCCGAACTGGACTTCCTCGCCGACCTGCACCGTGACAGCCTGCCGGCCAACATCCGCGTCGAGCAGTTCTTCATGCAGCCCGGCAGCCTGCTGCACAGCGCGGCGGCGCAACAGGACTACGTCAGCAGCAACTACAGCCATGCGGCCCGGGACATCAATGCCGCCGGCCTGAACCTGGTGGCCCAGCTGGTGGCCCGCGATCCGCAGCGGCCTGGCCAGCTGAGCCTGAGTTGCAACCCGGATATCACCCTGGACATGCTGCCGCTGGTCGCCAAGCGCCGCGCCGCCGGGGAGACCATCCTGGTCCTCGGCCAGGTCCATGCGGACCTGCCCTACATGCCGGGCGACGCTGAAGTCCAGGCGAGGGATTTCGACCTGCTGATCGACGAAGAAGAGCGCAGCACGCTGTTTTCCACGCCGAACATGCCGGTGGGCGTGCAAGACCACTGCATCGGCCTGCATGCCAGTACCCTGGTACGCGACGGCGGCACCCTGCAGATCGGCATTGGCTCCATGGGCGATGCGCTGACCGCCGCCTTGCTGGCACGCCAGGCGGACAACCCGGGCTACCGTGCCTTGCTGGCGGACTTGCAGGTGGATCATTGGCAGCCGCTGATCGATCGCGAGGGCGGCGTCGAGCCATTTGCCCAGGGGCTCTATGGTTGCAGCGAGATGTTCGTCAACGGCTTGCTGGCCCTGGCCGATGCCGGGATCGTGCGGCGCAAGGTCTACCCGAGCCTGGAGCTGCAGGGCCAGGCCAATGCCGGCACCCTGGACCCGGCCACGCCGGGCGGGGTCTCGATCCATGGCGGCTTCTTCCTCGGACCACGCAGTTTCTACCAGCGCTTGCGCGAGCTGCCCAAGGAGCGGTTGGCGGAGTTCAACATGAGTGCCATCAGCTACATCAACGAGCTGTATGGCCATGAGGAACTCAAGCGCCTGCAGCGTCGCGATGCGCGCTTCATCAACAGCGCGTTCACCATGACCCTGCTGGGCGCCGCGGTGTCCGACCAGTTGCAGGGTGGGCGGGTGTTGAGCGGCGTGGGCGGGCAGTACAACTTCGTGGTCCAGGGCCATGCCCTGGCGGATGCCCGTTCGGTGCTGATCTTGCGCAGTTGGCGGGAGTCGGCAGGGGAGGTCAGCTCCAACATCGTCTGGGAGTACGGCCATTGCACCATCCCGCGGCACCTGCGGGACATCGTCATCACCGAGTACGGGATCGCCGATCTGCGGGGCAAGTCCGATGCGAAGGTGATCGAGGCGCTGCTCAACATCAGCGACTCACGCTTCCAGCCAGGTCTGATTGAACAGGCTCAGAAAGCCGGCAAGCTGCCCAGGGACTTCCGCCTGGAACCGCGTTTTGCCGATAACAGCCCGCAGCGCTTGCTGGACATACAGGCGCGCCATCGCCATCTGTTCCCCGAATATCCGCTGGGCAGTGACTTCACCGTCCAGGAGCGCGATTTGCTGCGGGCGCTGAACTGGCTCAAGAGCAAGTTCAAGCTCAGCGAGATCCTCGAGCTGGGCAAGGCGGCCTTCGACGCGCCGGAGGCCGGGGCATTTCCCGAGCACCTGGAGCGCATGGGGCTGGAGCAACCCGAGGGCCTGCGTGAGGACCTGTACCAGCGTTTGTTGCTGGCCGGCCTGCAGGCCACCCGTCAACCGTGAGCCTGGCGCCGGGTCACTCGATGAAAGTGACCACGCCGCCGGAAAGGGATTTGACCCGCGCCAGGGATTCCACGCGGTAGCCCTGGGCGTCCAGTTCGGCGCGGCCGCCCTGGAAGGATTTCTCGATCACGATGCCCAGGCCGGCCACGGTGGCACCGGCCTGCTTGATGATCGAGATCAGGGCCTGGGAGGCCTTGCCGTTGGCCAGGAAGTCGTCGATGACCAGCACGCGGTCGCTGCTGGTCAGGTGCCGTGGCGAAATGGCCACGGTGCTTTCCACTTGCTTGGTGAAGGAATAGACGGTGGCCGAGAGCAGATTCTCGGTCAGGGTCAGGGACTGGTGCTTGCGGGCGAAGATCACCGGTACACCCAGGTTCAGGCCGGTCATGATCGCAGGAGCGATGCCGGAGGCCTCGATGGTCACGATCTTGGTGACGCCCGAGTCCTTGAACAGCCTGGCGAATTCGTCGCCGATCAATTTCATCAATTGCGGATCGATCTGATGGTTCAGAAAGGCATCGACTTTCAGTACTTGATCGGAAAGCACGATGCCTTCTTCGCGAATTTTCTGGTGCAGTGCTTCCACGGAGCTTCCTCTATTGGCCGCTTTGGGGCCAAGGGTCTGTTGAAAAATAGTCGATTTTACCGCTTTAGCATCGCGCGTATATCGGCCAAAGCGTTGTTGCCGCGAACGGCCTTGACCTCGGTCGGCGTGTCGTCGTTGCCTTCCCAGGCCAGGTCGTCCGGAGGCAGTTCGTCGAGAAAGCGGCTTGGCGCGCAGTCGATGATTTCGCCGTACTGCTTGCGCTTGGCCGCGAAGGTGAAGGCCAGGGTCTGGCGCGCGCGGGTGATGCCCACGTAGGCCAGGCGTCGCTCCTCCTCGATGGTATCGGCTTCGATACTGGAGCGGTGGGGGAGGATCTCCTCTTCCATGCCCATGATGAACACGTAGGGAAACTCCAGGCCCTTGGAGGCGTGCAGGGTCATCATCTGTACCCCTTCGGCGCCGTCTTCCTCTTCCTGCTGGCGTTCCAGCATGTCGCGCAGGACCAGCTTGCCGATGGCGTCCTCGACGGTCATCTCGCCATCTTCGTCTTTTTCCAGGGTGTTCTTCAGGGCCTCGACAAGGAACCAGACGTTGCCCATCCGGTAGTCCGCGGCCTTGTCGCTGGAGCTGTTGGTGCGCAGCCAGTTCTCATAGTCGATATCCATGATCATGCTGCGCAGGGCGCCGATCGGATCCTCGCCGGCGCATTGTTCGCGGACCCGGTCCATGAAGCGCTTGAAGCGTGCCAGGCGGTCGGTGAAGCGGCTGTCCAGGTGCTCGCCCAGGCCGATTTCCTCGGTGGCGGCGTACATGGAGATACCGCGTCCGGTGGCGTAGTTGCCGAGTTTCTCCAGGGTCGTGGAGCCGATTTCCCGACGTGGCACGTTGATCACCCGCAGGAACGCGTTGTCGTCATCGGGGTTCACGATCAGGCGGAAGTAGGCCATCAGGTCCTTCACTTCCTGGCGGCCGAAGAAGCTGTTGCCACCGGACAGGCGATAAGGCACCTGGTGGTGCTGCAGCTTCAGCTCGATCAGCTTGGCCTGGTAGTTGCCCCGGTAGAGGATCGCGAAATCGCTGTAGGGACGGTTGGTGCGCAAGTGCAGGGTGAGGATTTCCATGGCCACCCGCTCGGCCTCGGCGTCCTCGTTCTTGCAGCGGATCACGCGGATCTCGTCGCCGTGGCCCATCTCGCTCCACAACTGCTTTTCGAATTCGTGGGGGTTGTTGGAGATCAGCACGTTGGCGCAGCGCAGGATGCGGCTGGTGGAGCGGTAGTTCTGCTCCAGCATCACCACTTTCAATGACGGGTAGTCGTCCTTGAGCAGCATCAGGTTTTCCGGGCGCGCGCCGCGCCAGGCATAGATCGACTGGTCGTCGTCGCCTACCACGGTGAACTGGTTGCGCGTGCCGATGAGCATCTTCACCAGCAGGTACTGGCTGGCGTTGGTGTCCTGGTACTCGTCCACCAGCAGGTAGCGCACCTTGTTCTGCCACTTCTCGAGGATGTCGGCGTGCTCCTCGAACAGCTTCACCGGCAGCAGGATCAGGTCGTCGAAGTCCACCGCGTTGAACGCCTTGAGCGTGCGCTGGTAGTGGGTGTAGACGATGGCCGCGGTCTGTTCCTTGGGGTTGCGCGCGTTTTCCAGGGCCTGGGCCGGCAGGATCAGGTCGTTCTTCCAGGCGCCGATCATGTTCTTGATCTCGTCGACGCCGTCGTCCCCGGAATACTCCTTCTGCATGATGTCGGTCATCAGGGCCTTGACGTCGGTCTCGTCGAAGATCGAAAAGCCCGGCTTGTAGCCCAGCCGCACATGTTCCTTGCGGATGATGTTCAGGCCCAGGTTGTGGAAGGTCGATACGGTCAGGCCGCGACCTTCGCCACTGCGCAGCAGGGTGCCGACCCGTTCCTTCATTTCCCGTGCCGCCTTGTTGGTGAAGGTCATGGCGACGATGTACTGGGCGCGGATCCCGCAGTTCTGGATCAGGTGGGCGATCTTGCGGGTGATCACGCTGGTCTTGCCGGAGCCTGCACCGGCGAGCACCAAAAGAGGGCCGCCGACGTAGTTCACGGCTTCTTGCTGCCGGGGATTGAGTCGGGACATGACGGAAAAAAGGGGTCGGTTGCGAAAAGGGCGGGCATTTTAACAGGATGAACGGATTCTGCTGCGTCTCTCCGACTTGTGACGCATAACGCTATCTAAATTTGCCGGTTTTGATACTTTCCCGCAGGATGCGCGCTAAATATGCGTCTAACGTTCGCATCAGAGCGGTACAAGAAGTTGCGTATGATAATTAATATCAATTGATATTGTCCTTTCGCGCGCCATAATGCCCGCCGCCAACTTTTTTGCAGAGTCTAGGGAGCTAGCTTGTCCAAGCCTGTCGAACCCTTGCGTGTGCTGCTACTGGCCCTCGAGCCGGTATGGACAGCGTTGTTGCGCGAGTGTGTCGCTCCGTTGGGGGACTCGGTGGTATTGATCAACGCTCCCAGCTGGGAGTCGGTCAGCCGACTGTTCGAAAATGATCGCAACGCGGTCCTGTTGACCATTCCACAACTGCAGCCCGGACCCGGGCGTTGCAGCCTGCCGACGATTTTGCTGCTGGACCAGGAGCCCATGGTGACGCCGGCGGGGGCCAGCGACTGGCTGGTGGGTTCGAGCCTGAGCACCGATGCCTTGCGTCGTTGCCTGCGCCATGTGCGCGAGCGCGGAGTGCTGGAGAGCACCTTGCAGCGCCTGGCCGAGCAGGACCCCTTGACCGGCATCGCCAACCGCCAGGGTTTCCAGACGCTGCTGGCGGCGCGTCTGGCGGAAAACGACGGACGCGGCCTGGCCCTGGGCCACCTGGACCTGGACAACTTTCGCCACGCCAACGATGCCCTGGGCCACCAGGCCGGTGACCGGCTGATCCTGCAGGTGGTCTCGCGGCTCAAGAGCCAGCTGGAGGCCGGCGACCAGCTGGCGCGCCTGGGCAGCGATGAGTTCGCCTTGCTGATCGATACCCGCCGCGCCCCACAGCGCGCCGAATGGATGGCCGAGCGCATCACCCAAGCCATGGCCGAACCCTACTGGATCGATGGTGAAAGCCTGTTGATCGGCTGCAGCCTGGGGATCGCCCATGCCCGCGCCAACGCCGGTGCCGACCCGCTGATGTGGCACGCGCACATCGCCATGCAGCAGGCCAAGAGCACCCAGGGTTGCACCTTTCATGTCTTCAACGAGCGGATCAACCGCAACGCGCGCAGCCTGGCCGATCTGGAAAGCGAGCTGCGCCGGGCGCTGCGCCGCGATGAGCTGGAGCTGCACTACCAGCCGCGGCTGAACCTGCATGACGGCAAGATCGTCGGCCTAGAGGCCCTGGTGCGCTGGCGCCATGGTGAGCGCGGCCTGCTGCCGCCCAGCGAGTTCGTGCCCCTGGCCGAGCAGAGCGGGTTGATCGTTCCCTTGGGCTACTGGGTCATTTCCCGCGCCTTGCGGGATATGCAGGCCTTGCGCGAGCGTGGATTGGAGCCGCTGCACATGGCGGTCAACTTGTCGTTCCGCCAGTTCCAGGACAGCCAGCTGCTGTCGACGCTGGGCCGGCTGATCGCCGAACGTGGGGTGGAGGCGCAGTGGCTGGAGTTCGAGCTGACCGAAACCGCCGTGATGCGCCGCAGCGACCTGGTGAAGCAGACCATGGACGCCCTGGGGCGCCTGGGCGTGCGCTTTTCCCTGGACGACTTCGGCACCGGTTTCTCTTCGTTCGTGCACCTCAACAGCCTGCCGATCGCCCTGCTCAAGGTGGACAAGAGCTTCGTCGGTGGCATGGAGCAGCGCGAGGAAAACCGCAAGCTGGTCCATGCCATGATCAACCTGGCCCATAACCTCAACCTGGAGGTGGTGGCCGAAGGCGTGGAAACCGCCGAGCAACTGGCGCTGTTGCGCGACTTCGGCTGCGACCAGGCCCAGGGCTACCTGATCAGCAAGCCGCTGCCGCTGGCCGAGCTGGTGGAATACCTGACCTTCGGCAACAGCCAGCGCGCGTTCCGCGAAGAGGTGGTCTGAGCCTGGGGCTCACTCGGGCTGCAGGTCCATGGCCGGTGCCGCCCCCTCGCGCTTGATCATGCGCCGCATCCGCCACTCGAACGCCAGGGTCAGGCTGATGGCGGCGCAAGCCAGCCCCAGGGCCAGGCCCCACCAGACGCCGGTCGGCCCCCAGCCCAGGGTGAAGGCCATCAGCCAGGCCGAAGGCGCGCCGATCAGCCAATAGCAGCCCAGGCCCACCAGGAAGGTGGTCTTGGCATCCTTGAGGCCGCGAATCGCTCCCATGGCAATGGTCTGGGTGCCGTCGAACAGCTCGAACCAGGCCGCCACCGCCAGCAGGCTCACCGCCAGATGGATCACCGGGGCGAAGGCCGGGTCGTTGTGATCGAGGAACAGACCGATCAGCTGGTTCGGCAGCAGCCAGAACACCGCCGCGAATCCCAGCATCACCACTGCGCCGAAAGCGATGCCGACCCTGCCCGCCAGGCGCGCGTCCAGCAGTTGCCCGGCCCCGTAGTGCTGGCCGATGCGCATGGTGATGGCGTACGAGACTCCCGCCGGGACCATGAACGCCACCGAGACGATCTGCAGGGCGATCTGATGCGCCGCCAGCTGGGTACTGCCCATGGTGCCCATGCACAGCGCGGCGAAGGCGAACAGCCCGACTTCCACGGCATAGGTCCCGCCGATGGGCAGGCCCAGGCGCCACAGTTCCTGCAGGTAGCGGGTGCTGATCCGCGACAGCCCCTGGCGTAGCGGGTAGGCGGCATAGGCCGGGTGGCGCTTGATGTGCCAGGCCAGGGCCACGGCCATGCAGTTGGCGACGATGGCGGTGACCAGGCCGATACCCACCAGCCCGAGCTTGGGCAGGCCGAACATGCCGGTAATCAGCGCGTAGTTGAGCAGGAAGTTGGCCACCGTGCCGCACAGGCTGATGACCATCACCGGCGTGGCCCGGCCGATGGCGCTGGTGAAGCCGCGCAAGGCCATGAAGCTCAGGTAGCCGGGCAGGGCGAAGGGCAGGATCAACAGGAACTGGCCGGCGGCCTGGACGTTGCTCTCGGTCTGGCCGAACAGCAACAGCACTGGCTTGAGGTTCCACAGCAGCAGGCCGGCCACCAGGGCCATCAGCCAGGCCAGCCACACGCCGGCCTGGGTCAGGCGCGTGGCGCCCTCCATATCGCCGGCGCCATGCCGGATCGCGACCAGGGTACCCACCGCGGCGATCACCCCGATGCAGAAGATCGAGACGAAGGAATAACTGGCTGCGCCCAGGCTGCCGCCGGCCAGGGCCTCGGGGCTCAGGCGAGCCATCATCAGGGTGTCGGTGAGAACCATCAACATGTGCGCCAGCTGCGAGGCGATCAACGGCCCCGCCAGCCGCAGGATGGCCCAGAGTTCGGTACGTGCAGGATGCTGCATGGTCATCAGGCTCGATCAGGTGGATATCGGTAGGAGCGCTGATTCTCGGCGCTCTTGGCTCGTTGCACAAAGCGATAAATATACTTGCTGGCATGATAAAAACTCATGCGAAGCGCTTTCTGGTAGCGTGGCGTCATTGCGCTACCGGAGCCTGAGCATGTCCCGCCGTCTACCCCCTCTCTACGCCCTGCGGGCCTTCGAAGCCGCCGCCCGGCACAGTTCGTTCACCCGGGCTGCCGAGGAACTGTCGATCACCCAGAGCGCTGTCAGCCGGCACATCCGTACCCTGGAAGAACACTTCGCCTGCCGGTTGTTCCAGCGTAGCGGACGCAACCTGCTGTTGACCGAAGCGGCCCGCCTGTTGTTGCCCGGCGTGCGTGAAGGGTTTGGCGCCCTGGAGCGGGCGTGCAGCATCCTGCACGGTGAAGACGGCATCCTGCGCATGAAAGCGCCATCGACCCTGACCATGCGCTGGTTGCTGGCGCGGCTCAGTCGTTTCCGCCACTTGCAGCCGGGCAACGAAGTGCAGCTCACCAGCGCGTGGATGGATGTGGACTCGGTGGATTTCAACCAGGAGCCTTTCGACTGCGCGGTCCTGCTGAGCAACGGCCACTTTCCCGCGGACTGGGAGTCCAGCTACCTGTTCCCGGAACTGCTGATTCCGGTAGGGGCGCCGAACCTGCTCCACGACCAGCCCTGGGATGCGGCGCGCCTGGCGAGCGCCGAGTTGCTGCACCCGACCCCGGACCGTCGCGACTGGCGCAGTTGGCTCGAACACATGGGGTTGGCCGGCCAGGTTTCGCTCAAGGGCGGGCAGGTGTTCGACACCCTGGAGCTGGGGATGATCGCTGCGGCACGGGGCTACGGCGTGTCCATCGGCGATCTGCTGATGGTGGCCGAGGACGTGGCCCAGGGACGCTTGAGCCTGCCCTGGCCGACAGCGGTGGCCAGCGGCCTGAACTACTATCTGGTGTGGCCCAGGACCCGGCCCGGCGGCGAGCGCCTGCGGCGCCTGAGCGACTTCTTGCAAGGGGAGGTCGCGGCCATGCAATTGCCCCAGGTGGAGCGTCTGGGCTGAAACGTTGAAGCTCCCGGTTGGCGGGGCTGGAGATATATCCTTGCAAACCGCTCAAGTATTGCCGGGCGCCGCCGAATCCTGGGATATGGAACCAGCGTCCAGGAAGGTCCTGACTCACTAGAAAACCTTGGAATTATTGCTGCCGAGCGTGCCACGTGATCAGGATGATCCGCCTTCTCGGCCAGGAGCCATCATGTCCCAACCCCGTGCCCGGATAGCCTCCCAGCTAGGGCTCGCCCTTGCCCTGGTCCTCGCCCTGGTGATCAGCGGCAGCACCCTGTTTGCCTTGCGTTCGCTGGATTCGGCGAACCTCGATACCCGCGAAGAACACCTGGCCAGCGAAGCCCGCCTGCTGGCCGACCAACTCAACACCTTCCATGGCAGCCTGCGCGAGAGCACCCAGCGCCTGAGCGGCCTGTTCGAGAATCGCTTTCGCAGCGGACTGAGCGTGCATCCCGAAGAGCCGGTGACGGTCGCCGGGGTGCCGACGCCTGGCTTGCACCTGGGCAACGCGGTGTTGAACAACAACTTCGATGAAGTGGACCAGTTCAAGCAGATGACTGCCGGGGTCGCGACCCTGTTCGTACGCAGCGGTGACGACTTCATCCGTGTCAGCACTTCCCTGAGCAAGCAGGATGGCAGCCGCGCCATCGGCACCCTGCTCGACCATGCCCATCCGGCCTATCAGAAGCTCATGGCCGGGCAGGGCTACGTTGGCCGCGCGCTGCTGTTCGAACGTTTCTACATGACCCAGTACACCCCGGTGACGGACCGCAGTGGTCGAGTGATCGCCGTGTTGTTCGTGGGTTTCGACTACACCGATGCGCAGAACGCCCAGTTCGCCAATCTCAAGCGCTTCCGCATCGGCCAGAGCGGTTCCCTGGCCCTGCTCGACGAACAGCACAAGTGGCTGGTGCCGCCGGCCGGCGTGCAGGCCCTGGACCAGGCGGCGCAGGTCCTGGTGGACGCGGCGAAGGAGCCGGGCAAGGGGCGCTTCTGGAGCGATGGTGGCGAGGACTTCTACAGCCTGGCGATGCCTTTCGCCGACGGCCCCTGGTCGGTGGTGGCGAGCATGCCCAAGTCCGAGATCCGCCAGGTGACCTGGAGCGTGGGGCTACGCCTGGTGATCGGCAGCCTGTTGGCGATGCTGTTGGCGGTAGGCGCCACGGTGTGGTTGCTGCGTAGCAAGCTGGCGCCCCTGGGCGACCTGGTGCGCCAGGCCCAGGCCTTGGGCGGTGGCGACCTGAGCGCGCGCTTGAATGTGTCCAGCCACGATGAGATCGGCCAGCTGGCCCGCAGCTTCAACCAGATGGGCGAGGCCTTGTCGACCATGGTCGAGCACATCCGCCGCTCCGCCACTGAAGTCAGTGGCCGGGCCCAGGCGTTGTCCGGGCTGTCCAGCGGTGCCTACGAAGGCATGGAGCAGCAATCCGGGGAAATCACCAGCATGGCCGGGGCGGTCGAGCAGTTCAGCGCCACCTCGCTGAACATCGCCGACAACATGGGTAGCACCCAGCGCCTGGCCCAGGAAAACGCCGAGCAGACTCACATCGGCCGCGAGTCCATGGAGCAGGCTTCCTCGTCGCTTGAACAGATCGCCGGTGCCCTGGGCAGCACGGCGGCGGTGATCGATACCCTGGGGCAGCGCTCCCAGGAAATCGGCGGGATCGTCGGGGTGATCACCGCCATCGCCGACCAGACCAACCTGCTGGCCCTCAACGCGGCCATCGAGGCGGCCCGCGCCGGGGAACAGGGTCGCGGTTTCGCGGTGGTGGCCGACGAGGTGCGCAACCTGGCATCGCGCACCCGCGAGGCCACCGCGGAAATCTCGCAGATGATCAACAGCATCCAGCAGGAAACCGGCAATGCCATCCAGACCATGGAGCAGGGCAACCGCCTGATGCAGGAAGGTTTGTCGCGCAACGCCGGAGTGGCCGCGGCGCTGGCCTTGATCGACGAGCAGAGCCAGAGCGCCGGCGAGCAATTCGCCGCCATCACCACCGCGACCCAGGAGCAGAGCAGCACGGCCACGGTCCTGAGCCGCAACCTGCAGAGCATCGCCCAGGCCAACAGCGAGCAGCGTGAGGTGGTGTCCAACCTGGCCGTCACCGCGCGCGAGCTGGAGGCCCTGGCCGCCGACCTGCGCCACGAGGTCGATCGCTTCCGTTGACGGCACCTGCCCTCCGGCCCGGCGTTGGAGGGCGCTGGTTGCAATGACGCATGATTGGACTAAAACAGATGAGCGGTTGATTGCCCTTCAAGGACTGACCTTTCAGCAGGAGCAAGCATGACTCGTCTATCCCGTTTCGTTCCCCCTCTATTGGCTGTGTCGACGCTTTTGCTCGGCCAGGCAGCCTTCGGCCAGGAAAGCCCGGCGTTCATCGACCCGGCGTCCTGGAATACCCCGTTCAACCGGATTGCCCAAGTGGCCTGCCACAACTGCTATGAAAAGCAGTACGCCCGCACCTTCAGCAGCGTGCTCGACAGTGTGCGCACCCTGGAACTGGATTTTTGGGACCAGCAAGATGCCGCGACCGGCGGGTCGCCCCGGCATTGGTTTGTACGGCACGACGCGGGCACCCTGTTCCAGTCCGGCAACGACAATAACTGCACGGGCGACGGCACCGGCAAGAACGATCTGGAAGCCTGCCTGAACGACATCAAGCACTGGAGTGACGGCCACCCGGGGCATTTCCCCATCACCGTGATCCTGGACAAGAAGCAGGGTTGGTCAAAAGCCAGCTCGGGACGCACGCCGCAGGACTTCGATGACTTGGTGAGCCGGATTTTCCAGGGCAAGTTGTATACCCCCCAGGAGCTTGCGAGCCATATCGGCAGCAGTGCCGGAGCCCTGCAGAGCAACCTCAAGGGCAAGTCCTGGCCCACCGCCAGCCAGTTGCAGGGCAAGGTCCTGCTGGTACTCAACCATTCGGAGAACCAGAAACTCTCGCAGTACGCCGAAGCCCGGACCTCCAGCGCCAAAGTGTTCATCTCGCCGCTGACCAACGGCCAGAACGATGTCAGTGGCGAGGTCAGTGGCATGTCTGCCCAGTCATCGGGTTATGTGGCCATGAACAACATGGGCAAGGGTGACAAGAAATGGGCGACCCAAGCCTTTGCCTATAGCCATATCGGTCGGGTCTGGGGCGATGACGGTGTGTCGTTCGCCCAGCACATCGCTGAACAGATCAACCTGTCGGCGTACTACAAGTTCGCCGAGCAGGGGGCTGGCGGTTTCCGCATTCGGCCGTTCTGACGTTCACCGGGGCTCGGCAGTATCGCCAAGCCCCGGGTCCACGCGCTGGCCGATATCCCGCAGGCGCGCCAACTGGTCGATCATGCTCGGTGCCTCGTCGACGCTGCTGACGAAGGTCCACAAGTAAGTCATGACCGCATACACATGGCCGGCCTTGATCTCGGGCGACAGTGACAGCAGGGTGATGGCGATCACGAACAGCACCGCCGCCACCACGCCGAGGAACAGGTAGGCCGTGGCTTCGCGGTCCGAGAGCCAGATCCGCAGCCGCGACAGCAGGCGGTAGTGGCGCTGCAGGGAGTGGGCGCCGACCTTGGCCACCAGGCCGATTTCCTTTTCCAGGCGATTGTTCAGGCGTTCGTGCAACTGCTGGTTGCGCCGGGCGAAACGCGGCAGCAACACCACGCACAGCACCAGCGTCGCCAGGCAGGCCAGGCCGATCCAGGGTTCGATGGCCAGCAGCATCACCGCGGCACCGATGATCGAGACCAGTGCGGTGGCGATGACCGGCACGTGCTTCTCGAAGAAGTCGACGAATTCCCGGGCCAGTACCACCCGCGCCGCCGCGGTCGAGGTGTTCTGTTGTTGCTGGCGCTGGTTGAGGATCACCGGAACGGCCAGGTCCGCATAGATGCGGGTGAAGGTCCGGGTATCCACGGCCCGCCGTGCCGCGCCGACGATCCAGAAACCCAGCACCACCATGGCGTAGACCAGCGCATGGGCGGTGTCACCGCGCAGGATCGAATCCACGGCGAACCCGGCGAACAGCGGATAGGCCAGCAGCAGGGCATTCTCCAGGGCCACCAGCGACAAGGTGACGAACAGCTTGCCCGGGTATGCGCGAGCGATGGCCTTGAGGGTCTGGCCGGCGGATTGCTGGCTGAGTTTCTGGGTTGGATCCGCGATGGCGGGACGAGTGACGACAGGCATGACTGCACCACAGATGGGATAACGGTTAATATTGAGCGAGTGCTCAATTGTCCTTGAGCGATCGCTCAAAGCGCAAGGGCCGGTCATTCCGGCACCAAGAGGTTCGATTGCCTATGTCCCGTAACGACCGAAAGGACCAGATCATCGGCGCAGCCCTGGAACTGTTTCACAGCAAGGGTTTCGCCGAGGTTTCCACCCGTGACCTGGCCGAGCATGCCGGTCTGTCCCGCAGCCATGTCTATCACTACTTCAGCGATTGGAAGGAGCTGCGCCGCGCAGCATTCGTGCGTTTTGCCAATGAACAGTTGGAGGCGGTGGGTGAACCCTTGCGCGGTGCCGCGCCCATGGATGCCCTGCAGGGATTTCTCCGGGACTGCCTGCCCGATTCCGCCGAAGCCGGATGGGCTCTGTGGCTCGATGCCTGGGATGAAGCCATGCACGACGCCGAGCTGGCGCAGGCCTACCTTAGGATCAACGGCGAGTGGCGCAAGATGCTGGCGACGATCATTGCCGATGGGGTCCGGGCCGGGGCTTTCCGCTGCGCCAGCCCCGAGCGCGCGGCAAGGCAGCTGTTCGCCCAGACCATGGGTTACGCCGATGACCTGCTGTTGCGGGCTAGCCCCGAGTCTGCCCGGGCGGCGTTGCAGGAAGTCATGGAAGTGGCCGGCCTGCTGCTCGGCTTCGAAGGCTGAAGGCGAACAGCGGGTTGTGTCGGAATTGTGCGATTAGCCAGGTTTTGTTGCTTGCTGAAACGATTCTTCAGCGCTATAAAAACTGCACAACTCCAAAAAAGGCTTCTTTCCATGACTTCGCTGAAACTGCTGGTCACCCTCGGTGCGCTGAGCGCCGCGTCCCACGCCGTGGCCTGGGACTACGTATTGCTCGATACCGACAAGGCCCCCGACAACTTGCACCTGAGCAGTGAACAGTTGGGGCTGAAGACCAAGCAGCCGTTTTCCGTAACCGTGCGCACCCTGCACGGCGGGCGCCAGGAAGGGGTGAGCATCATCGAGATCGACAATGGTCTGATGAAACTCTCGGTGGTGCCGACCCGCGGCATGAATGTGTTGCAGGCCTCGGTGGGCAATGTGCGCCTGGGCTGGGATTCGCCGGTCAAGGAGGTGGTCAATCCAGCGTTTATCGAGCTCAACGGCCGTGGCGGCCTGGGCTGGCTGGAAGGCTTCAACGAACTGGTGACCCGCTGTGGCTACGAGTGGGTCGGGCACCCGGGCATGGACAACGGCGAGCTGCTGACCCTGCACGGCCGGGCGGCGAACATCCCTGCCAGCAAGGTCACCCTGCATATCGACGAGGCCCCGCCCCATGCCATTCGCCTGCGTGGCGAGCTCAAGGAGCAGGCGTTCAAGAAGGTCGATTTCGGCATCGCTACCGAGCTGGTCACCGAGCCCGGCAGCAGTAGTTTCACCCTCAACGATCGCCTGACCAACAACGGCGACTACCCGAAGGAGTACCAGGCGCTGTATCACAGCAACTTCGGTCCGCCGCTCCTGGAACAGGGCGCGCAGTTCGCCGCGCCGGTGCAGCAGGTGTCGCCATTCAACGACAAGGCCAGGGCCGATCTCGCGGACTGGCGGACCTATCGCGGGCCAACCCGCGACTATGACGAAACCGTCTACAACGTCGTGCCCTATGCCGATGCCCAGGGCGAGACCCTGGCGGTGCTGCACAACAAGGCCGGCAGCCGCGGCGTGTCACTGGGCTTCAATACCCGGCAGCTGCCGGTGTTTTCGCTGTGGAAGAACACCGATACCCAGGGCCAAGGCTATGTGACCGGGTTGGAGCCGGGCACCAGCTTTTCCTACAACCGACGTTATCAGCGTCCGTTGAGTCTGGTGCCGACCATAGACGCCAAGGAGCAGCGGCAATTCCAGATCCGCTACAGCCTGCTGGCGGACAAGGCCGCTGTGGACAAGGCCCTGGAGCGTGTCGGACAGATTCAGGCTGGGCGGCCGACCGAAGTGCGGTCGACTCCACTGGTGGACCTGAGCCAGCAGTGAGGCGTCAACCGCTACCAGGTCGATAGTGCAGTGCTTCGGCCAGGTGCTCGCGGTTGATGGCATCGGCCGATTGCAGGTCGGCCAGGGTCCGCGCCACCTTGAGCAGGCGGTGGAGCGCGCGCAGTGACAGGCCCAGGCGTTCGCCGGCAGCTTCCAGCCAGCGCTCGTCGGTTGTGGATAACCGGCAATGGCGCGCCAGGCCGGGCAGGTCGAGCAGGGCGTTGGTGCAGCCCTGGCGCCGCAGTTGCAAGTTGCGGGCACGGGCCACCAGGTCGGCGGCGCTGGCACTGTCGTTGCCCGGCTGCGGCGAGGGGTTCAGGGCCGTGGCCTCGCGGGCGACGGTCAGGTGCAGGTCGATGCGATCCAGTAGCGGGCCGGAGAGCTTGTTGCGATAACGCTGGATCTGCTCCGGCGTGCACCGGCAGCGGCCACTGGGTTCGCCCAGGTATCCACAGGGGCAGGGGTTCATCGCCGCCACCAACTGGAAGCGTGCCGGAAACTGCACCCGCTCCCGGGCCCGGGCGATGACGATCTGCCCCGATTCCATGGGCTCGCGCAGGACTTCCAGGACCTTGCGGTCGAACTCCGGTAGCTCGTCGAGAAACAGCACGCCATGGTGGGCCAGGGTGATTTCCCCGGGCTGCGGTTTCGAGCCGCCACCCACCAGGGCCGCGCTCGAAGCCGAGTGATGGGGTTGGCGGAACGGACGTTGTGGCCAATGTTCCAGCGGGGCGGGGCTGCTCACCGACTGGATGGCTGCTACCTCAAGGGCCTCGTGTTCTTGCAGTGGCGGCAGCAGGCCGGGCAGGCGGCTGGCCAACAGGGTCTTGCCGGTACCGGGTGGGCCGCAGAACAGCAGGTTGTGGGCCCCGGCCGCAGCTACCAGCAGGGCCCGCTTGGCGGCCAGTTGGCCCTGTACGTCGCGCAGGTCGGGATAGGGCGCGCGGTCATGGGGCAGGCCCTGGCTGACGCAGGCCGGGATCGGCGCCTGCCCGTTGAGATGGGCCGCCGCCTCCAGCAAATGGTCGACCGCGATCACGCTCAGGCCCGAGGCCAGGCAGGCTTCCTCGGCATTGGCTCGGGGCACCAGCAAGGCATGGCCAGCATCCCGTGCCGCCAGGGCCGCTGGTAGCACGCCGCGCACTGGACGAACGGCCCCGGACAGCGCCAGCTCGCCCAGGCACTCGACATTGTCCAGCGCCGTGGCCGGAAGTTGCTGGCTGGCGGCGAGGATGCCCAGGGCGATCGCCAGGTCGAAGCGTCCACCGTCCTTGGGCAGGTCGGCGGGAGCCAGGTTGAGGGTGATGCGCCGGGCGGGAAAGTCGAAGCCGGCGTTGAGGATCGCGCTGCGGACCCGGTCCTTGCTTTCCTTGACCGCGGTCTCGGGCAGCCCCACCAGGGTCAGGCTCGGCAGGCCGTTGGCCAGGTGCACTTCGACACTGACGGCCGGAGCCTGTACGCCCATCTGGGCGCGG
The DNA here is from genome assembly GCF_014230245.1 of Pseudomonas sp. MSSRFD41. Taxonomy (NCBI): domain Bacteria; kingdom Pseudomonadati; phylum Pseudomonadota; class Gammaproteobacteria; order Pseudomonadales; family Pseudomonadaceae; genus Pseudomonas; species Pseudomonas sp. MSSRFD41. The sequence goes on from NZ_JACKZK010000001.1 coordinate 345,205, forward strand.
CTGTGGATGATGGCCAGGGACATGCGACGTTCTTCCTTGCAGCGGTGGGAACCGCGTCCTGCGGTGTTGCAAGGATAGGCGAGAGGATCAGCGCGAGCGCTGGGCAATGCAGACAGGATGTGTCGCCGGCCTGTCCTTCAGCCGTGCTGAAGGGCAGGTCGACGAAGAGGGGGTCAGCTCATTGATCCTTCGGCTCAAGCCTGGCTTCCAGCTCGGCGACCTTGGCTTCCAGGCTTTCCAGGCGGGCCCGGGTGCGCGCCAGGACTACCATCTGGCTGTCGAATTCTTCCCGGCTGACCAGGTCCAGCTTGCTGAAGCCGCTTTGCAGCAGGGCCTTGAACTGGCTTTCGATTTCGTTGCGCGGCAAGGGCGTTTCGCCGCTGAACAAGCGCGAGGCATGGCCGCTCAGGGCGTCGAGGAGATCTTTGGGGGCGAGCATGGGAATGTCCTGAATAGCTGATGGGCCGCAGTGTATCACGCACGAACCGAGGGCTTGGCGCTGTCCGGCCTGCACGTTTTTTGCGCATCGGGCCGCAACCGCGCGCACCGTTATCGTGCGTATCGGTGGCGGGTTTTCCCGCCCCTGGCCGCGGGCTGCCGGCAACTTCATGAAATCGCTGCTATTTCCCGACCTGGCAAGCTTTCTGCTTAGACCCTGGTGACCCATGCACTGATGCAGTCGCTGTGACGAATGCAGTGCGACCGACGAAGCGGGGAGTGTTTCGTCAGGGCGGCTAGCGTCGGTCCGGTTGAGGAGGGCCGACGATGCGTTACAAAGCCAGGCACTGCGCTTAGACTTGAGTCGGGTTTGTTTTCCTGGGGCAAGTCCACCAATTCGGGAGAGAGTTTCATGAAGCTAGTCACCGCCATCATCAAGCCGTTCAAGTTGGACGACGTGCGCGAGTCGCTGTCCGAAATCGGCGTGCAGGGCATTACCGTCACCGAGGTCAAGGGCTTCGGCCGGCAGAAGGGCCATACCGAGCTGTACCGCGGCGCGGAATACGTGGTCGATTTCCTGCCCAAGGTGAAGATCGATGTCGCCATCGACGACAAGGATCTGGACCGGGTCATCGAGGCCATCACCAAGGCTGCCAACACCGGCAAGATCGGTGACGGCAAGATCTTCGTGGTCAATCTGGAACAGGCTATTCGCATCCGTACCGGCGAAACCGATACCGACGCAATCTAAGCCGCCCCAAACCCAACGCCCCAGGAGAAAACAACATGACTCTGCGTAAATTCGCAGGGCTAGGAGCCCTTTTGCCCCTCGTAATGCCTGGCCTGGCCATGGCGGCAGACGAAGCGGCCGCTCCAGTCCTCAATTCCGGCGACACCGCCTGGATGCTGACCTCCACCGCCCTGGTACTGTTCATGACCATCCCCGGGCTGGCGCTGTTCTACGGCGGCATGGTGCGGTCCAAGAATATTCTTTCGGTGATGATGCAGTGCTTCGCCATCACTGGCCTGGTGACCATCCTCTGGTTCATCTATGGATACAGCATCGCGTTCGACACCGGCGGTATGGAAGCTGGCGTGGTCAATCTCAATTCCTTCGTCGGCGGCCTGTCCAAGGCCTTCCTCGCCGGTATCACCCCGGCCAGCGTAACCGGTCCGGCGGCGCTATTCCCCGAGGCGGTGTTCGTCACCTTCCAGATGACCTTCGCCATCATCACCCCGGCGCTGATCGTCGGTGCCTTCGCCGAGCGGATGAAGTTCTCGGCGATGCTGATCTTCATGGGCATCTGGTTCACCGTGGTCTATGCGCCCATCGCGCACATGGTCTGGAGCGGTCCGGGTTCGCTGATGGGCGACTGGGGCGTGCTGGATTTCGCCGGCGGCACCGTAGTCCATATCAACGCCGGTATCGCCGGCCTGGTCTGCTGCCTGGTGTTGGGCAAGCGCAAGGGTTTCCCGACCACGCCGATGGCCCCGCACAACCTTGGCTATACCCTGATGGGCGCGGCGATGCTGTGGATCGGCTGGTTCGGCTTCAACGCCGGTTCCGCCGCAGCGGCCAATGGCACTGCCGGCATGGCCATGCTGGTGACCCAGATCGCCACCGCGGCGGCAGCCCTGGGCTGGATGTTTGCCGAGTGGCTCACCCACGGTAAACCCAGCGCCCTGGGGATCGCCTCGGGCGTGGTGGCTGGCCTGGTGGCGATCACTCCGGCAGCCGGTACCGTCGGCCCGATGGGGGCCCTGATCATCGGCCTGGCGGCGGGCGTGGTGTGCTTCTTCTGCGCGACCAGCCTCAAGCGCAAGCTGGGGTATGACGACTCCCTGGATGCCTTCGGCGTGCATGGCATTGGCGGCATCCTCGGAGCGATCCTGACCGGAGTCTTCGCTGCCCCGGCCCTGGGTGGCTTCGGCACCGTGACCGACGTCGCCGCGCAGGTCTGGGTCCAGGCCAAGGGTGTGGGCCTGACCGTGATCTACACCGCCGTGGCGACCTTCATCATCCTCAAGATACTGGATGCGATCATCGGCCTGCGGGTAACCGAGGAAGAAGAGGCTGTCGGCCTCGACCTGGCCCAGCACAATGAGCGCGGTTACAACCTGTAAGCACCCTGCTCGAAAAAGCCCGGCTTCGGCCGGGCATTTTTTTGCCTGGTGCTTGTCATTGAGGAAGGATGAAAGGTTTTTCTGATGAGCCTTGGCAGGTTTGCCAGACGATTTTTCGTAGGGCAAATGCTTACACTAAAGCAGGATTATTCGGCGCTTTGTTTTTTTCCTGAGCGCGCTAGAATGCGCGCCGAAGCGTGGAGATAGGTATGTGGCAACAGACCCTGATTACCCTGCGGGCCAGGCCCCGGGGCTTTCACCTGGTAACGGACGAGTTGCTCGCCGGCTTGCCTGAGTTGAAGGCATATCGAGTCGGGCTGCTGCATTTGTTGCTGCAACATACCTCGGCCTCGTTGAGCGTCAACGAGAATGCCGACCCGGCGGTCCGGCGCGACTTCGAGCGTTTCTTCAATACCCTGGTGCCCCAAGGCATGACCGGGTACGAACACAACGACGAAGGCGCGGACGACCTCCCGGCCCACTTCAAGGCCAGTTTGCTAGGCTGTCAGCTGACTTTGCCGATCTCGGCGGGGCGGCTGGCATTGGGCACCTGGCAAGGTGTTTATCTGGGCGAGCACCGTGATCACGGCGGTGCTCGTAAAGTCCTTGTCACCTTGCAGGGTGATAAGGCATAAGCCGCTGAGTACCAGTGGATATTGATTTTTTCCGGCAGCCTTCGACAGTTGGCCGAGCTGGGCTATAACTAATCTGCTTTTCGCAAGTCATGAGGTAGAACATGAGCGACGATGATCTGGAAAACGACGACCTCGAAGTAGGTGACGAAGACGATACCGAAGAAGGTCTTGAAGCGGCCGCCGAAGATGTGGCGGAAGACGATGGCGGTGATGTTCCCGCTCCGACCGCCAAAGGCAAGTCCAAGGCTGCTGTCTCGGTAGACGAGCTGCCGAGTGTCGAAGCCAAGAACAAGGAGCGCGATGCACTGGCGCGTGCCATGGAAGAGTTCCTGGCCCGTGGCGGCAAAGTGCAGGAAGTCGAGGCCAACGTGGTCGCCGACCCGCCCAAGAAGCCAGATAACAAGTACGGCAGCCGGCCTATCTGAGCCTCGCTACTTGCTTGCTGAAAAAACCCGCCGTCGCTGCGGGTTTTTTCATGCCGATGCAAAAAGCCGGGTGGGCGGCTAGAGGGATTTCCAGCGTCCCAGCAGCGCGGGCAGCTCGGTCAGGCTGCGGATCTCGGCATCGGGTGCGCGCTCGGCTTCCCAGGCCTTGCCGCCCGGGTTGAACCAGATGGCGCGCAAGCCGGCCTGCTGGGCGCCGGCAATGTCGTCGCCCGGATGATCACCGATATGTACCGCGGTGTCGGCACTGGCGCCGCCGCGGTGCAGGGCTTCCTGGAAGAGCCGGGCATCGGGCTTGGCGATGCCGATGTCCTCGGCGCACAGGGCGAACTGGAAATAGTCCGCCAGGCCCAGGCGACGCACGTCGGCGTTGCCGTTGGTGACCACTCCCAGGGCGAAGTGATTGGCCAGGGCCTCCAGGGTCGGTTGTACCTCGGGGAAGATCTCCAGTTGGTGCCGGGCATGCAGGAATACTTCGAAACCCTCTGCGGCCAGCCGGCTGGCCTGGGTGTGTGCATACCCGGCTTCCTCCAGTGCATGGAACAGCACGCGCCGGCGCAAGGCGCTGATCCGGTGCTTGAGCTCGGGCTCGCGCTCCAGCACTTGCGCGCGAATCGCCCACAGGTGCTCCACCGGCACGCCGCCCAGGTCCGGGGCATGCTCGGCCAGCCACTGGCGCAGCGTGGCTTCGGCGCTGACGATCACCGGGGCGGTGTCCCACAAAGTGTCGTCGAGGTCGAAGGTGATCAACTTGATGGTCATTACTCACCGCCTTTATTGCGTTTGGCCCGTGGATGGGCGCTGTCGTAGACCGCGGCCAGGTGCTGGAAGTCCAGGTGGGTATAGATCTGCGTGGTCTTGATGTCCGAATGGCCCAGCAACTCCTGCACGGCGCGCAAGTCCTGGGAGGACTCCAGCAGGTGGCTGGCGAAGGAGTGGCGCAACATGTGGGGGTGCAGGTTCTGCCCCAGCTCGCGCTCGCCCGCGGCCTTGACCCGCAGCTGGATGGCCCGGGGGCCGAGGCGGCGGCCTTTCTGGCTGACGAACAGGGCGCCGTCCGGCGGGTTGCTCAAGGCCCGCAGTGGCAGCCACAGCGCCAGGGCCTCGCGGGCTTTGCGGCCCACCGGCAGGACCCGGGTCTTGCTGCCCTTGCCATGGACCTGCACCAGGCCATCGGCCAGGTCCAACTGCGCAAGATCCAGGCTGGTCAGCTCGGACAGGCGCAATCCGCAGGAATAGAACAGCTCCAGGATGGCCTGGTCGCGGTGGGCCAGGAAGTCGTCTTCCACCGCGCCATCGAGCAGTTGCAGGGTGCGGTCGGTATCCAGGGTCTTGGGCAGTCGTCGTTCGCCTTTGGGCGGGGACAGGCCATTGGCCGGATCGTGATCGCATAGCCCTTCGCGGTTCAGGTAGTGATACAGCCCGCGTACCGCGGATAGCAACCGGGCCAGGCTGCGGGAGGATTGGCCCTGCTGGTGCAGGCGTACGATCAGGCTGCGCAGGCCCTGGATATCCAGGTCGGCCCAGCTGCGTATCTGCTGCTTCTCGCAGAACCCCAGCACCTTGCCAAGATCACGGCGGTAGGCCTCCAGGGTGTGGGGCGACACCTGGCGCTCACTGCGCAGGTGAGCGCAGTAGGCGTCCAGTTGTCCTTGCATGCTCAGCGGACCGAACGCAGGGAGTGGGTGAAGCGCGGCAGCACGCGGCCGGTGACTTCGGCGATGTAGTTGAGGAACAGAGTGCCCACCGAACTCTTGTAGTGCTGTGGGTCGCGGCTGGCGATGGCCAGTACGCCGTGCATGCCCTGGTGCGCCAAGGCCACCACTGCAGTGGAGCCGATCTGCTTGCGCTGTTCTTCGCCGAACAGGAAGTCCAGCTCATGCTCGCGCAGGCTGCCGCTGATGCTCTTGCCTTCGGACAACAAGCCGCCGATGGCGCCTTGGGCCTCGGCTGCCGATACCCAGCGGCCCACCGGCATGGGGTTGTCGCTGAACAGGATCAGGCTGACGAAAGGCACCTGGAACTCCTGGCGCAGGCTGTCCTCGACGCTCATTACCACTTCTTCGAGGCTGGTGGCGTCCAGCAGCGCGAGGATCAGGCGCCGGGTCTTGTCGAATAGCCGGTCATTGTCCCGAGCCACGTCCATCAGTTGCGACAGGCGATGGCGCATCTCGATGTTGCGCTCGCGCAGGATCTTCATCTGCCGTTCCACCAGCGAGACGGTATCGCCGCGTTGGTGGGGAATGCGCAAGGCCGCAAGCAGTTCTTCGTGGGCGACGAAGAAGTCCGGATGCGCCTCCAGGTAGGCGGCGACGGCTGCCGCTTCCAGGTTCTGGGTGGGGGATTCGTCGGGCGTTGTGCTGGGAACCTGCGGCTGGTCGGTCATGGATTTCGCTCACTCATAGACGCACCTGTCCTTCGTATACGCGTACTGCCGGGCCGGTCATCAGCACCGGTTGGCCAGGGCCTGCCCACTCGATGGACAGGCGTCCGCCCGGCAGGTCGATCAATAGCGGCGAATCCATCCACCCCTGGCTGATCGCGGCCACTGCGGCTGCACAGGCGCCGGTTCCGCAGGCCTGGGTTTCCCCGGCGCCGCGTTCCCACACCCGCAATTGCGCGCGCTGACGGTCCAGGACCTGGAGAAAACCGACATTGACCCGGGCCGGGAAGCGCGGGTGGTGCTCGATCTTCGGGCCCAGCTCGTGGACCGGTGCGCTGTTGATGTCATCGACCCGCAGCACGGCATGGGGGTTGCCCATGGACACGGCGGCCAGCTCGACCTGGCGTCCGTCGACCTCCAGGGTATAGCTGGTGGCCTGGGCTGGTGCCTGGAACGGGATATCGGCCGGCACCAGGCGTGGTGGACCCATGTCGACGCTGATCTGGCCGTCGTTGCGCACATCGAGCTCGATCACACCGCTCTTGGTCTCCACGCGGATCCGACGCTTGGTGGTCAGGCGCTTGTCCAGTACGAACCGTGCGAAGCAGCGCGCACCGTTGCCGCATTGTTCCACCTCCGAACCATCGGAGTTGAAGATCCGATAGCGGAAATCCACGTCCGGGTTGGTCGGGGCCTCGACGATCAACAACTGGTCGAAACCGATCCCGGTATTGCGATCCCCCCATTGCTTGGCGTGCTTGGGTTGAATATGCGCGTGCTGGCTGACCAGGTCGAGAACCATGAAGTCATTGCCCAGGCCGTGCATCTTGGTAAAACGCAGCAGCATGGTCTTACTCCGGCAGCAGGCTTTCGCCAGCGAATAACTCGGCCACCGTTTCGCGGCGACGCACTTGCACAGCCTGGTCGCCATCGACCAGCACTTCGGCGGCACGGCCGCGGGTGTTGTAGTTAGAGCTCATGACGAAACCATAGGCGCCGGCGGAATGCACGGCCAGCAGGTCACCTTCGGCCAGGGCCAGCGAACGTTCCTTGGCGAGGAAGTCGCCGGTTTCGCAGATCGGGCCGACGATGTCGTAGGTACGGGGTTCGGCATCCCGGGGCCGGACGGCGCTGACATCCATCCAGGCCTGGTACAGCGCCGGGCGGATCAGGTCGTTCATGGCGCCGTCGACGATGGCGAAGTCCTTGTGTTCGGTGTGCTTGAGGTATTCCACGCGGGTCAGCAGCACGCCGGCGTTGGCGACGATGAAGCGGCCCGGCTCGAACACCAGGGCCAGGTCGCGACCGGCCAGGCGCTCGCGTACCGCCTTGACGTAGTCGGCGGCCAACGGCGGCTCCTCGTCGCGGTAACGCACGCCCAGGCCGCCACCGAGATCGATGTGGCGCAGGTAGATGCCGCATTCGGCGAGGCGATCCACCAGGTCCAGCAGGCGGTCCAGGGCGTCGATGAAGGGCGCCAGGGTGGTCAGTTGCGAACCGATGTGGCAGTCGACCCCGATGATCTCCAGGTTGGGCAGCTGTGCCGCGCGGATGTACACATCCTCGGCGGCGGCGATGGCGATGCCGAACTTGTTTTCCTTGAGTCCGGTGGAAATGTACGGATGAGTACCGGCATCGACGTCGGGGTTGACCCGCAGCGACACCGGGGCGCGCACGCCCAGCTCGGCGGCCACCTGTTGCAGGCGCTCCAGCTCCTCGGCGGATTCGACGTTGAAGCAATGGACGCCCACTTCCAGGGCCCGGCGCATGTCGTCACGGGTCTTGCCGACGCCGGAGAAGACGACCTTGTCGGCCTGGCCACCGGCAGCCAGCACCCGTTCCAGCTCACCGCCGGAGACGATGTCGAAGCCGGCGCCCAGGCGCGCCAGGACATTGAGCACACCCAGGTTGGAGTTGGCTTTCACCGCGAAGCAGACCAGGTGCGGCATGCCGGCAAGAGCGTCGGCATAGGCCTGGTACTGGGCCTCGATATGCGCCCGGGAATAGACGTAGGTGGGCGTACCGAAACGCTCGGCGATGGCGGACAGGGCTACGCCTTCCGCGAGCAGCTCGCCGTCGCGGTAGTTGAAAGCGTCCATGGCGGGCCCTTAGTAGGTATCGTAGGTGTCGTGCTTGTGCGCCTTGGACTGCTCTTCAGGGGATTTGCTGTCGTCAGGCAGGTACAGCGGGCCTTTCTGGCCGCAGGCGGTTACAAGGCAGGCAACCGCGACGAGCGCAGCAAGGGCGGAGATCAGGCGCTTCATGGCGAAATCCTTGAGAATGCGTAAATTGCGCCCGAGTATACCGGCCACCCGGCAGCTTGCCTATGCAAGGCAAATCCCGCCTGGAGAGCCTTCGTCAATGGCTGCGGGGCTTGCCGGCGGATTGCTTGTCCCGGGTGGCCGCCGGTTCTGTATCCTTTGCATTCACCGGGTGGCGCCCGTATCTTGCGGTGCTTGAGCGTGACTAGACACTTTTCGAGGTTCCCGCAATGAGTTTGACCGAAGCCCGTTTCCACGACCTGGTGGACGCCACCCAGCAGGCGCTGGAGGATATTTTCGACGAGAGCGACCTGGACATCGACCTGGAAAGCTCGGCCGGCGTGCTCACCGTCAAGTTCGACAACGGCAGCCAGGTGATCTTCAGTCGCCAGGAGCCCTTGCGCCAGCTGTGGCTGGCCGCGCGCTCCGGTGGTTTCCACTTCGACTACGACGACGAAAGCGAGCGCTGGGTGTGCGACAAGAGTGCCGAGCAGTTGGGCGAGATGCTTGAGCGCATCGTCTTCGAGCAGGCCGACATCAAGCTCGAGTTCGACGGGCTCTGAGTGGTGAGCCAGAGTCCCGCGGTTCGTCCGCCCAAGCCGCTCTACAGCAACGTCAGTCCTGCCGTGGGTTCGCCGTGCATCAGCCTGTGCCGTCTCGATGAAGAAAAGGTCTGCCGCGGCTGTTTCCGGCATGTGGAGGACATCCGCGAATGGCGCTCGGCCGACGACGAGCGTCGCCGGGTGATCTGCGCCCAGGCGCTGCAGCGCAAACAGGCCGCGGCATCGAGGGACCTGTAGCGCCTATCCGCACAGTTTGTTTATTGCCAATGCTGTGATAGTGTCCGACTTCGCCTCGCTACCTCGAGGCCGGTGAGAACCCCGTCTTATTTGGCGGGGTTTTGCTTTTTTGTGCAGAAAAAACAGGAGTCAGCCAGGATCATGAGTACTGCACCATCCATCATCCTTACCCGCCTTGACGTGCAGCGTCTGGAGCGCCTGATCGATAGTCTGGACGACTCGCTGCCAGGCGTCATTGCCCTGCAAGCCGAGCTGGATCGCGCCGAAACGCTGGTGGGGCACGATGAGGTTCCGGCCGGTGTCGTCACCATGAACTCGCGGGTGCACTGCCGTGAAGAAAGCAGTGGCAAGGACTATCACCTGACCCTGGTCTATCCACAGGATGCCAATGCCGACGAAGGCAAGATCTCCATCCTGGCGCCGGTGGGCAGTGCGCTGCTGGGCTTGCAGGTCGGTCAATACATCGACTGGCCGGCCCCGGGCGGCAAGACCCTGAAACTGACCTTGCTGGAAGTCGAATACCAGCCGGAAGCCGCAGGCGACTTCCACCTCTGATACCTGCCTAGACCTGCTCCAGCGCCTCGTTCAGGGCCCGCTCCAGGCTGGCCTTGTAACGCAGGTAGAGAATGCTCGAGCTTTGCCCATCACCGAGCAGGCCGGACAGGTCCAGGTCGGTGATGTAGCAGCGGTAGCGCTCCGGTTCGCGACGTTGCTCGACGATTTCCCGGACCACCGCACTGAACAACTGGTCGCCATATTCCAGTTCGGAAAACTCCCGTTGATTGCAGTACAGCGAGACTTGCACCTGTCCCGGTGCGGCCTTGCCGATGATCGCCTGCACGTCGTAGAACCCCTTGTCGATCGGGGTCAGCGGGGCGGGTCGAGACTCCACCCGGCGCGCCCGGCCAGTGCCTGACGGCAGTATCTGGAAATAGCGTGTATCCAGAGGTTTCTCGCCGGGGCTGTTGACCATGGGCAACAGGGCCTCGCGGCGGTAGAGGATCGACTGCAAGAAGCGCTGCAGTGGGACCAGCAAGCTCTGTTCATCGTGGTAGGGCAGGGTCTGCTGCCACAGGGCGTTGTGCTCATCCAGGACATACAGCTCGGCCTGGCCCTCGACGATCCGGTAGAACACCTGGATGCAGTCCGGCTGGCCCATGGGCAGAACCAGCGCCAGGTCGTGTTCCTCCAGGGCCATGGGGTCCAGGTGCAGCGGGCTGTAGCGGGTTTGCTCCTGCCCCAGGTACTCCAGCAGTGCCGCGGGGCTGGCCATGGCCCGATGCCGGACTTGCCCAGGCAGCAGTTCGAGGACGTGGTAGTGCTGCTGCACCTGGATCAGGTAGCGGTAGTTGAGCTGGCTGAGCAGCAGGTCCTGCGCGGTCTCGAACAACTCCTCCACCCGGCGGGCGATGAACTGCGCGCGGTTGTGGCAGAAGCAGCGGACCCGCAGCCGTGGCTGGGGGCCCGACGGCAGGTTGTTGAGGTAGTCGCGCAGGCACTCGAGCAGCGCATGTCCGCCATCGTGGCGGCCCACCATGACCTCGTTCCAGCTGTTGAGGGTGACCTGGTCCAGGGTCAGCACCAGGTTCTCGCGCACCCCGGCATAGCTCAGTGAGTCGGTGCGCTCGGTGGTCATGTGGATGTTCAGCTCGCGATGGTGCTTGAGCGGGTCCACCGCGACGTTCACCAGCACCAGCACCTCGCTGGGGACGCTGGCATGCAGCAACTGGTCCTCGCTGACCGTGTTCAGCGGCAGGGCCACGGTCTGTTGCAGGCTGCCCAGCAGGTTGAACAGTTCGAACTCGCTGAGGTCGCTGCTGCCGGGATGCAGGGCCAGGCGGGTGCTGCTGTCGATGACGCCGTTGCGATGGCACCAGGTGAGCAACTCCACCAGCTCGCGACTGCGCTTGATCGGCGCGAAGTGTTCCCACTCCAGGGCCGTCAGGTTGCCGTTGTACAGTCCCCAGTGGGTCTGTCCGGGCTCCTTGCGATTCGGCGACTGCACCAGGGTCAGGGTGTCTTCGGCCAGGTCCGGGGCGATGCCCGGGTTGATGAATTCGATTTTCCCGGCCTTGCGTTCGAAGGCCGCGTACAGGCGCCGTCCCAGCACGTTCAGGTCACGCTTGTTGATCAGGCTGGCGGCCTGTTCGGTGCGGGCGAACTGGGTCAGGAAGCGATAGCTGTAGTTCAGTTCGTTGACCAGCGAGCGCCGCTCGGCGCCGACCTGGCGCACCTTCCACTGGCTGCGGCTGTCGAGCAGGGCCAGCTGGCGCTGATCCCACCCCCATTCCTCGGCCAGGCGCTCCAGCAGCGCCCGCTGCCAGTTCGGGCTGCGGGCGCCGTTGCCGGTCGTCAGCTTGCGGTTGACCTTGAGATACAGGCTGCGACGTACCAGTTCCAGGCGCTCGGGTTCGCCGCGGGCCTTGAGGTATTCCTCGATACGCCGGTAGACCACGATGTAGGGGTCCAGCTCGTCCAGGTCCAGGCGGTTGGCGAACACCGCCTGCTTGAAGCGCAGGCTCAGGCACTGGACCCGTGGGTGCTCGCTGGCGTAGACCTCGATCAGCAGCAGCTTGAGCACCGACTTGTAGGGCGACTCGATGCCCTTGAACAACTGCCAGAGCCCCGCGCCGATGAACTCCCCCGGAGGAATGCGCGCCATGTGCCCCAGGTCGAGGTTTTCCTCGGCGGACACGAAGCGCTTGGACAACAGCGTATGGATGTACTGCTCGTAGCGCGGCTCCTCGTACACCGGCACCAGCCACCAGAGCGGCGTACGTCCGGCGAGCCAGATGGCGGTGCGATAGAACTCGTCCAGCAGCAGGTAGTGCTGCGTGGTGCCGCAGTCGTCCGAGCTCAGTCGGGTATCGCGTTCGCCGCGCACGAAGCGGCTTGGGTCGATGAGGAAGAAATGCGCTTCGGCGCCCTGGCCTTCGGCCCAGGCCTCCAGCAGTTGGCACTTCTTCTGCAGTTCGGCCAGTTCGTTCTCGTCCAGGTCCGGGGCATGGCAGACCCAGACGTCCATGTCGCTCTGGTCGGCCTGGGCCAGGGTGCCCAGGCTGCCCATCAGGAACAGTCCATGGATCGGTCGCGGCGGGTTGCCGTGGCGGGCCTTGTAGGAAAAGGAGCGAGTCAGGCGCTGGGCTTCGGCCAGTACCTGGGGGTCGGGTTCGTAGTTGGACAAGCCCGCCGGCGTCGCCCCGGAGACGTAGCCGGGCAGCAGCGGGTGATTGACGTGGAAGAACAGCGGCAGCAGGTTGAGGACCAGTTGCTGGCGCGCCGACAGCCCCTCGATCGCCCGGGCCATGCGTCCTTCGTTGAGGGTCAGAAAGCGCGCGCGAAGTTGACTGAGAACCTTGCGGTCGATTCCTTCATCCAGGTCGGGACGGATTTCATGGGTATGGGGCATTTCAAGCGGAGCTCGAACGTGGCGAGGTTCAGGGTCGGGGCAGTTTACCGGCAGACGGGTTGAGCCTTAAGCCGATTTTATTTTTTGACGCCGGATTTCTAACGCATTGGCGCGAGACGGCCTACGGAATCCCGACAGACGGGAGTCCCGCAGGCCCGGGAAGACTTCAGGCGGTTTCAGCGACGGTGAGGATGGTGAGCAGGCCCTGGGCATGCTCGGCGGCGTCGCGGCCAAGGCTGGTGAGGTAGCCGCCATCGGGTTGGGTGATCAGCTCCTTGGTGTACAGGCGCTGGGCGGCAGCGATGGCGGAAGGGGCGGCGGTCTGATGGATCTTCAGGCCTTCCTGGGAGCTGTCCAGGTTGAACAGTGCGAGGATTTCCAGTTCGGCAACCAACTCAGGGGTATACGACATAAGGACTCCAGACTTTCTAGGAATGAAAGGTCAGCGTTCTTAAGGTGACCGCACGGCGGCGGTGTGTCCAGCGTTCGCTGAGTTCTTTTGCGGCCCGGGACAGCGGTGTTTGGCCGCAGGGTGGTTGCAGTGTAGCCAGCGGCTGGAGGGTGGGTGGGGCACCGCATGAGGTGGCGCCCCGGCAAGCGAGGGTCACTGCTTCTCGGGAGGCAGCTGCGGTAGGGCCCGCAGGGCGGTTTCGTACCACTGGGTGTCGAAGGGGCGGTCTTCTTCGAGGATCGCATCGATCTCGATCGCCAGGACATGGGCCATCAGGTTGAGGATTTCTTCGCGCTCGTAGCCCACCAGGGTCAGCTTGTTGAACGTGGCCTTGGCCGCTGGCGGGTTGTCGCTGGCGATCTGGTTCTCGATCGCCTCGATCAGGGTGTTTTCGGCGAACTCTTCTTCGTCGTTGTCGATATCGGTTGGCTCGCTCATGGCAGGCTCCTCAAGGAAAGGCGCCAGTCTACCCGGATTCCGGGGCCGGGTGCTTGGCGGCCGGAGGGTTAAGCTTCTATAAAACAGCCGACCCCGCGCGGCCTGGAGGCAATGGAATGTTCAAGCTTTATGGGTTCGCCATCAGCAACTACTACAACATGGTCAAGTTGGCGCTGCTGGAAAAGGGCCTGCCCTTCGAAGAGGTGCTGTTCTACGCCGGACAGAGTCCCGAGGCCCTGGCCATCAGCCCCCGGGGCAAGGTGCCGGTGCTGGAGGTGGAGCAGGGTTTCATCAGCGAGACCAGCGTGATCCTCGATTACCTGGAGCAGGTCCGGCCCGAACCCGCGCTGGTGCCGAAGGAGCCTTTCGAGCGGGCCAGGGTGCTTTCGCTGGCCCGGGAAATCGAGTTGTACATCGAGTTGCCGGCGCGTGCCTGTTTTCCCGAAGCGTTCTTTGGCGTGGGCGTGCCCGAGGCGATCAAGGAGAAGGCCGGGATCGAACTGCTGCAGGGTTTCGCCGCGCTACAGCGCCATGCCCGGTTCGATCCGTATGTGGCGGGCAGCGACTTGAGCATCGCCGATCTGTATTTCCAGTACAGCGTGAGCCTTGCCCTGGTGGTTGGGGACAAGGTGTTCGGGATCGATTTCCTGGCCCGGATGCCCGAGGCCAGGGCGCTGTTGCAGCGCCTGGAGCAACGCCCCCATGCCCGGCGCATCGCCGCCGACAAGGCGGCGCTGATGGCCGCGCGAAGAAGCTGAAGGCGTGCCGCCCGGGCGCTGGCCAGGGCGGCACGGGGGGGTTAGCGGCTGCCCAGCAGGGCCTGGCCGCGAGCCACGGCGGCACGCACCTGGGCCGGTGCGGTACCGCCGATGTGGTTGCGGGCGTTGACCGAGCCTTCCAGGGTCAGCACGGCGAACACGTCCTGGTCGATCTGGTCGCTGAACTGGCGCAGTTCCTCCAGGCTCATCTCGGCCAGGTCCTTGCCGGTGTCTACCCCGTACTTCACCGCATGGCCGACGATTTCGTGGCAGTCACGGAACGGCAGCCCGCGGCGTACCAGGTAGTCGGCGAGGTCGGTGGCGGTGGAGAAGCCGCGCAGCGCCGCTTCGCGCATGATGGCGTGCCTGGGCTTGATGGCCGGGATCATGTCGGCGAAGGCCCGCAGCGAATCGCGCAGGGTGTCGGCGGCGTCGAACAGCGGTTCCTTGTCTTCCTGGTTGTCCTTGTTGTAGGCCAGTGGCTGGCCCTTCATCAGGGTCAGCAGGCCCATCAGCGCGCCGAACACCCGCCCGCTCTTGCCACGCACCAGCTCCGGCACGTCGGGGTTCTTCTTCTGCGGCATGATCGAGCTGCCGGTGCAGAAGCGATCGGGCAGGTCGATGAACTGGAACTGGGCGCTGGTCCACAGCACCAGCTCTTCGGAGAAGCGTGACAGGTGCATCATCGCCACGCTGGCGGCGGCGCAGAATTCGATGGCGAAGTCACGGTCCGACACGCTGTCCAGGGAGTTGCCGCCTACGGCCTCGAAGCCCAGCAACTGGCAGGTCAGCTCGCGATCGATCGGGTAGGTGGTGCCAGCCAGTGCGGCGCTGCCCAGGGGCATGCGGTTGGTGCGCTTGCGGCAGTCCACCAGGCGCTCGTAGTCGCGGCTGAGCATTTCGAACCAGGCCAGCATGTGGTGGCCGAAGGTCACGGGCTGGGCGGTCTGCAGGTGGGTGAAGCCCGGCATGATGCTGTCGGCTTCACGCTCGGCCAGCTCCAGCAGGCCTTTTTGCAGGCGGGTGATCTCGCCCAGGATCAGGTCGATCTCGTCGCGCAGCCACAGGCGGATATCGGTGGCCACCTGGTCGTTGCGGCTACGGCCGGTGTGCAGTTTCTTGCCGGTGATGCCGATGCGGTCGGTCAGGCGCGCCTCGATGTTCATGTGCACGTCTTCCAGGTCCACGCGCCACTCGAAGCTGCCGGCCTCGATCTCGCCCTGGATGGTCTTCAGCCCGTCGATGATGCTGTCGCGCTCGGCGTCGGTGAGTACACCGACCTTGGCCAGCATCGTGGCGTGCGCGATGGAGCCCATGATGTCGTGGCGATACAGGCGCTGGTCGAAATTGACAGAGGCGGTGAAGCGGGCGACGAAGGCGTCGACGGGTTCACTGAAGCGGCCGCCCCAGGACTGATTGGTCTTGTCAGTGCTCATGAATTCGCTCGTGATCTGCTGAAGGAAGATGGCGTGAAAAAACAGGCGTCGATGATAGCAGGGTTGCCCGGGCTGTCGCTGGCACTGGTCGGCAGCTTTTGGCCCGCGACTGCGAGAGTGCGTGGTGCTGGTCCTGGCGGCGCGGAGACTGGAACCGGCGCGCCTGGGCGAGGTCGGTTGCCTGAGTGCCGAAGATGATATCGATCAAACGATATTTATCGATTGAGCAATATCGTCTTGGCAACCGTCTACAGTTGGACAAGAGGCACGGCGCAATCGTGTGGCAACCCTGGGGGCGCCGCGATGGGCTGGCCATCGATTTCATACCGCGCAGGGCCATGCAACCCGTCCAGGAAACCAGGCGGGCGTGGCCAGGTTGGACGCCGGCCATAAACGAGGGAGGCTTAGTGTTGAGTTCCAGCATTCCCTGCGACCTTGTCGCGCATCCAGCGGCCCGACGCGGCACCGGGCAGGTACGGGTAAATATTGGTGCCCGACTTGCGGCACTTTTTGACCTTCGCACTAGTCTTAGCGTGGATCGCCGTGACGGACGTCACTCCACCTGTCTACGCTATCCTTGTGCGAGACTCACGCAGGAATCCAGCGCAATATGAATGTCCTGATCGTTGATGACGAACCCCAAGCCCGCGAGCGCCTGAGCCGTATGGTCGGCGAACTCGAGGGGTACAGTGTCCTGGAGCCCAGCGCCACCAATGGCGAAGAGGCATTGAGCCTGATCGACAGCCTGAAGCCGGATATCGTCCTGCTCGATGTGCGCATGCCAGGCCTGGATGGCCTGCAGGTCGCCGGCAAGCTGTGCGAGCGCGAAACGCCTCCGGCGCTGGTGTTCTGCACGGCTGCGGATGAATTCGCCCTCGAGGCGTTCAATGACAGCAGCGTGGTCCACCTGGTCAAGCCGGTACGCTCCGAGCTGTTGCTGGAAGCGTTGAAGAAGGCCGAGAAACCCACCCGCGTGCAGCTGGCTGCCCTGACCCGGCCTGCGGCGGAAACCGGCAGTGGCCCGCGAAGCCATATCAGTGCGCGTACCCGCAAGGGCATCGAGCTGATTCCCCTGGGCCAGGTGGTGTATTTCATTGCCGACCACAAGTACGTGACCCTGCGCCACGAGAGCGGCGAAGTGTTGCTGGATGAACCGCTCAAGGCCCTGGAAGACGAATTCGGCGAGCGCTTCGTGCGTATCCACCGCAATGCCCTGGTGGCCCGCGAGCGTATCGAGCGCTTGCAACGAACGCCCCTGGGGCACTTCCAGCTGTACCTCAAGGGGCTCAATGGTGACGCGCTGATCGTCAGTCGGCGCCATGTGGCTGGCGTGCGCAAGATGATGCAGCAGCTCTAGGGCGCGGGACGTGGCCTGCCAGCAAGGAAGCTTGGCAGCGGGAGGGCACCGGGTACCTGATACAAGTCAAAGCTGCTTTGGCTGAGCTGTTATCATCTGCCGTATTTATTCAGTACGGATTGATCCATGTCCTCTCGCGAAATCCGCATCGCTACCCGCAAAAGTGCCTTGGCCTTGTGGCAGGCCGAATACGTCAAAGCCCGTCTGCAGGAGGCCCATCCAGGTCTTGTCGTGACCCTGGTGCCCATGGTCAGCCGTGGCGACAAGCTGCTGGACTCGCCGCTGTCGAAAATCGGCGGCAAGGGCCTGTTCGTCAAGGAGCTGGAGACCGCCCTGCTGGAGAACCAGGCCGATATTGCCGTGCACTCGATGAAAGACGTGCCCATGGACTTTCCCGAAGGCCTGGGCCTGTTCTGCATCTGCGAACGTGAAGACCCGCGCGATGCCTTCGTCTCCAATACCTACGCCAGCCTCGAGCAACTGCCGGCCGGCAGTGTGGTCGGCACCTCCAGCCTGCGCCGCCAGGCCCAGTTGCTGGCCCGTCGGCCTGACCTGCAGATCCGCTTCCTGCGGGGCAACGTCAATACCCGCCTGGCCAAGCTGGATGCCGGCGAGTACGACGCGATCATCCTGGCCGCTGCGGGCCTGATCCGCCTGGGCTTCAAAGACCGCATCCGTTCCTCCATCAGCGTCGAAGACAGCCTGCCCGCCGGTGGCCAGGGCGCGGTCGGCATCGAGTGTCGTAGCGCCGACAACGAAATCCATGCGCTGCTGGCGCCCCTGCACCATGCCGACACCGCCAGCCGGGTGACCGCCGAGCGTGCGTTGAACAAGCACTTGAATGGCGGCTGCCAGGTGCCGATCGCCTGCTACGCCGTGCTCGAAGGCGACCAGCTCTGGCTGCGTGGCCTGGTGGGCGAGCCCAGTGGTGGCGTGTTGCTCAGTGCCGAGGCCCGGGCTCCGCGAGCCAGTGCGGCCCAGTTGGGCGTGCAAGTGGCTGACGAACTGCTGGCCCAGGGCGCCGGCGATATCCTGCGCGCGGTCTATGGCGAGGCGGGGCAGGAGTGACCGGTTGGCGCCTGCTGCTGACCCGGGCGGCCGAGGATTGCGCTGTACTGGCGGCGACCTTGGCCGAGGCCGGAGTGGCCAGCGCCAGCCTGCCGTTGCTGGCGATCCAGCCCCTGCCCGTGACCCAGGCACGGCGGTCGATCCTGCTCGAGCTGGATCGCTACTGTGCGGTGATCGTGGTCAGCAAGCCGGCGGCCAAGCTTGGTCTTGAACTGCTGCGTCAGTATTGGCCGCAGCCTCCGGCCCAGAGCTGGTTCTGCGTGGGTGCCGGCACCGGCCAGATTCTCGCGGATGCCGGGCTGCCGGTGTTCTATCCCCAGGCCGGCGACGACAGCGAAGCCTTGCTTGACCTTCCCCAGTTGCGCGAGGCTATCGGCCAGCCAGAACCCCGGGTGTTGATCGTGCGGGGCGAGGGTGGTCGCGAACTGCTCTCCGAGCGCTTGCGCAGCCAAGGTGCTAGTGTCGATTATCTGGAGCTCTACCGCCGTTGCCTGCCGCACTATGCCGAGGATGTGCTGCGGCGGCGGATCCAGGGGGAACGCTTGAACGGGCTGGTGGTCAGCAGTGGACAGGGTTTCAATCACCTGCAGCAGTTGGCCGGCCAGGCCTGGCCGCAGTTGGCGAAGATGCCGTTGTTTGTTCCAAGCCCTCGGGTCGCCGACATGGCGCGCGCCGCCGGGGCGGAAATAGTTGTGGATTGCCGCGGCGCCAGTGCCGCGGCTTTGCTAACGGCGTTACGGGAGCATCCCGTGCCCGTTCTCTAAACGCAAAGGATGGATACGTGAGCGAAACAGCCTTGCCTAAAGATGAACTCCAGCCGGTGCCCGAGACGCCGGCGCAACCCACGACCCCAACCGTCGAGCGTCGTGGCAACGGGTTGGCGATACTGGCCCTGCTGCTGGGGGCAGCAGGGGTCGCTGTCGGTGGCTGGGGAGTCTGGCAGGTGCGCAACCTGCAGACCAGCAACCAACAACAGTTGAGCCAATTGCAGGCACTGGGCGACCAGGCCCAGAGCTTCAAGCTCAGTGAGCAGCGCTTGAGCTCACGACTGGAACAACTGCCCGCGGCCGATGAGCTGGAAGACCGCCGCCGCCTGGTAGCGCAGTTGCAAGGCGACCAGCAGCGCCTGAGCCAGCGCCTGGAGACAGTGCTCGGCGCCAGCCGCAAGGACTGGCGCCTGGCCGAGGCCGAGCACCTGTTGCGCCTGGCCAGCCTGCGCTTGTCGGCCCTGCAGGACATCAGCAGTGCCCAGGCCCTGGTCCAGGGTGCCGACGATATCCTGCGCGAGCAGAACGACCCGGGCGCCTTCGCTGCCCGCGAGCAACTGGCCAAGAGCCTGGCGGCCTTGCGCAGCACCGAGCAGCCGGACCGTACGGGCCTGTTCCTGCAATTGGGTGCCCTGCGTGACCAGGTCCTGGAACTCAGCGCCGTGGCGCCGGAATACAAGGACCGGGGCGATTCGCTACTGGGCCTCACCGCCGACGGCGACGGCGCCAGCCGTTGGGCGCAGTGGTGGGATCAGGTTTCCCGCTACTTCCGCATCGATTTCAATGCCGACAAGAACATCCGTCCGCTGCTGGCCGGCCAGGGCCTGACCCAGGTACGCCTGGCCCTCAGCCTGGCGCTGGAGCAGGCGCAATGGGCGGCGCTCAACGGCCAGGCAGCGGTCTATACCCAGGCCCTGACCGAAGCTCGTGACGTGCTGACCGGCCACTTCAACCAGGACAATCCGCAGAGCAAGCTCATGCTCGAGCGCCTGGCCGAACTGAGCAAGCAGCCGGTGACCGTGGTCACCCCGGACCTGGCCAAGACCCTGAGCACGGTCCAGGCCTATCTGGAGCGGCGTAGCCTCAGCGTCGAGGAATCGGTCAAGCCCCTGGCCAAGCCTGCGGCGAATACCGCCCGGGAGACCAGCCCATGAAGCGCGCCTATGTGATCGTCCTGCTGCTGATCGCCGCCATCGGCCTGCTGGGATTGGCCATCGCCGAACACCCAGGCTACGTGCTGATCGCCTACAGCAACTTCCGCTATGAATCGAGCCTGTGGGCGACCCTGGCCTTGGTAGCGTTGGTGTGGCTGGTGATCTGGGGCATCAAGCTGCTGGTGGAGCTGGTGATGGTTTCCGGCGGGGTGGTCAATCCATGGTCGCGCCGCAATCGCAGCCGCCGGGTGCAGATCGCCATCGAGCAAGGCCAGATGGACCTTGCCGAAGGACGCTGGGCCAGCGCCCAGAAGCACCTGCACCGTGCCGCGGAGGCCGAGCGCCAACCGCTGTTGTATTACCTCGGCGCGGCCCGGGCGGCCAACGAACAGGGCCACTACGAAGAGTGCGATAGCCTGCTGGAGCGGGCGCTCACCCGCCAGCCCCAGGCTGAATTGGCCGTCGCCCTGAGCCACGCCCAATTGCAGACCGACCGTGGCGACACCGAAGGTGCGCTGACCACCCTGCAAGCCATGCATGAGCGCCATCCCCATAGCGTCCAGGTCTTGCGTCAACTGCAACGCCTGCATCAACAGCGTGGCGACTGGCCAGCGCTGATCCGCCTGTTGCCGGAGTTGCGCAAAGGCAAGGCCTTGCCGGCCAGCGAGTTGCAGGAGCTGGAGCGCCGCGCCTGGGGTGAGAACCTGGGACTGGCCGCGCGCCGCGAAGAAGACCAGGCCACGTCGTTGCAGTCGCTCAACCGCTCCTGGCAGCAATTGACCGCCGCCCAACGCCAAGAGCCGCAGTTGGTGCTGGCCTATGCCGAGCAGTTGCGTCTACTGGGTGCCGGGGCCGAAGCCGAGGAGACGCTGCGCACGGCGATCAAGCGCAAGTACGAAAGCCACCTTGCCCGGCTATATGGACTGGTGCGTGGCAGCGACCCTGGACGTCAGTTGCAAACGGCCGAGCACTGGCTCAAGGAACATGCGGATGATCCTGGGTTGTTGCTGACCCTGGGCCGCCTGAGCTTGCAGAACAGTCTCTGGGGCAAGGCCCGCGACTACCTGGAGAGCAGCCTGCGCCTGGAGCGCAATCCCGAAGCCTGCGCCGAACTGGCCCGCCTGCTGGCTCAGTTGGGAGATACCGAGCGTAGCAACCAGCTGTTCCAGGAGGGCCTGGGATTACTGGACGAGCGCCTGTTGGCCGCTCCCTTGCCGGTTCCGGCACGGGCCTGATGCGCCCTGGACCGGTTGCCCGTCGCGGGCAACCGGCCTTTCTTAATACCCCGCTTGGCCAGCCACGGCCGATCGGTCTTCGAGCGGCCATGGCTTGGCGCTCCTTGAAAGGAGCGAGCGCTTTCTCTACCGTGGCTGCCTGTTTCTTCCGTTGCGGATATCCCATGTCGCTGGCCGGCTCTCGCTCGCTGTTCTCCCTGGTGTTCCTGGTGGGGGCCTTTGCCTCGTGGGCGGCCTTCAACCTGCAAGCCGGGGGTGGCCTGGAATCGTGCCCGCTGTGGGGCGTGCAGCGTGGGCTGATGCTGCTGCTCGCCGGCGCCAACTTGCTGGCTGCGTTGCAGGGTCCCATGCGCTGGGGGCGCCCCTTGTACTGGGGGCTGAACCTGCTGCTGGGGGTATTGGGGGTGATCACCGCAGGGCGCCATGTACTGCTGCAGAACATTCCTTCCGAGCAATTGCTGGCGTGCCTGCCGGACATGCCATTCATGCTGCGCCACCTATCTTGGTGGCAAGCGTTGCAATTGGTCTTCATGGGGACGGCGGACTGCGCGGAGGTATCCTGGACCCTGCTCGACATGAGCCTGCCGGAGTGGAGCCTGCTGTTTTTCCTGCTGCTCCTGGCCTTGAGCGGTTATCGCCTGCAGCGCTCGCTACGGGCTGTGGCGTTGCCCTGAGTCAGTGTTTGGCGGGGCGCAACGGATTAAACGCTTGTATGAACTTTATCTCCTGCGTACCTTGAAGCTGTTGTCGAGCGGGCATAATCTGGCCCGCACCTGTCACTCTAATTCGCTTGCTCGATGCTGTTGCGCCTGACCTGATCCAGGGTCTCCATGGGGGACGGCGGTCAATGACATGACCCTTGAGGGAAGAGAGATCACCATGCTCGAAAGTTGTCAGAATGCTCAGGAACGCTGGGGTGGAGTTCACCTGTTGATCGACCGCTGGTTGCAGGCGCGTCATGAACTGGTTCGAGCCTATGATGTGCTGGGCGCCGAACCCGAGGCGCTGAGCAAGAGCAAGAAACCCCTGCAAGAGTTCTGTGGAATCCTGGTGGATTATGTCTCCGCCGGTCATTTTGAGATCTACGAACAGCTGACCAGCGAAGCCAAGGCCTTTGGCGACAAGCGCGGTCTCGAGCTGGCCGACACCCTCTACCCGCGCATCGACGTGATCACCGAGAAACTCCTGGCGTTCAACGACCTGTGCGACGCCGGACAGTGCGTGGCGCAAAAGTTCAAGGAGCTGGGTGGCCTGCTGCACGAGCGCTTCGAGCTTGAAGATTGCCTGATCGAAGTGCTGCACAACGCTCACAAGCAGGAGACGGTGGCCCAGGCCTGAGAGTCGGTCCGGTGGTACATGAAACGGCACGCCAAGGCGTGCCGTTTTCGTTTCCGGGTTTCAGTCGGCGACCGCCAGCAACTCGATCTCGAATACCAGGGGTGTATAGGGCGCGATCAGGTCGCCGGCGCCTTCGGTGCCATAGGCCTGGCTGGATGGAATCACCAGGCGCCAGCGGGCGCCGGTAGGCATTTGCGCCAGGGCGCTGCGCCAGCCAGCGATCACGCTGTCCAGGCGGAACCACTGTGGCTGCCGGGCTTCGTCGAACACGTTGCCATCGGGCAGGCGGCCGGTGTAGCGCACCTGGACCGAGCCGTTGGGGTTGGGTTTTGTACCATTGCCGGGAGCCAGCTCGGTGAGCAGGATGCCGTCCGCCAGTTGGCGGGCCCCCGGCTTGGCCTTTTCCTCGTCGAGAAAGCGTCGTTCGTTTTCCAGTGCGGCTTCGATCTGCGACTTGGCCGATTGCTCGCTGATCTGCGCGTCGTGCTGGGCGAGGATCTGCTCGATGCGCTCGCTCTTGAGCGCCAGCGGCTTGCCGCGGTACGCGGCTTTCAAGCCATCCACCAGGGCCTGGATCTGCAGGTCCGGAACTTCATCGCGCAGCCGTTCGCCGAGGCTCGCACCAAGGCTGTAGGCAAGATCGTGGGCGTCGTCGGGCGGCGGTTCGGCGGTGGCGTGGGCCAGCGGCAAGAACAGGCTCAAGGACAAAAGCAGGTAACGCGACATGGACACTCTCCGGCCTGAGTAGCGGTGGATTATGCCAGCGACGAGGCCCTCGTTGGTGGGCAACGTCCAGGGCGGCGCAGAACATTTTCTATCGGCTGCAACGCGGGGCTTTCGATACTGTCAACATGGCCTAGCGGCAGTAACAGCAGAGGTCTAGTATGAGCCGCAACTCACGTCAGCCAGGAGGTAAACCATGTCGGCCAATAAGAAGCCTGTAAATACTCCGTTGCACTTGCTCCAACAGCTGTCGGGCAGCTTGCTCGAACACTTGGAAAACGCTTGTTCCCAAGCCCTGGCTGATGCTGAAAAACTGCTCGCCAAGCTGGAAAAACAACGCGGCAAGGCCCAGGAAAAACTGCACAAGTCGCGCACCAAACTGCAGGACGCCGCTGCAGCTGGCAAAGCCAAGGCACAAGCCAAGGCCAAGGCCGCGGCGCAAGAACTCGAAGAGTTGCTGGACGCACTGAAAGAGCGCCAGGCACAAACCCGTAGCTACATCCTGCAACTCAAACGCGATGCCCAGGAAAGCCTGAAGCTGGCCCAGGGCGTTGGCAAGGTGAAGGAAGCCGCCGCCAAGGCGCTGAGCACTCGTGATGCCAAGCCAGTAATGGTTGCCGCGAAAAAGCCGGCCACCAAGCCAGCGGCTAAACCTGCCGCCAAGGCCGCCGCGAAACCAGCAGCCAAGCCGGCTGCCAAGGCTGCTGCGAAACCCGCCGCCAAGCCGGCGGCAAAAGCCGCTGCCAAACCAGCGCCGGCCAAGACTGCCGCAGCCAAACCTGCAGCGAAACCAGCAGCCAAGCCTGTCGCCGCCAAGGCAACCGCTAAACCGGCGGCCAAGGCTGCCGCGAAACCAGCCGTCAAGCCTGCTGCCAAACCTGCGGCCAAGCCAGCACCTGCCAAGACCGCCGCTGCCAAGCCAGCTGCAGCCAAGCCAGCCGCCAAGCCAGCTGCGGCCAAGGCGCCAGTGAAGGCCGCGGCCAAACCAGCGGCATCTTCGGCAGCCAAGCCTGCTGCCGCCAAACCTGCGGCCAAACCCGCAGCGAAGAAGCCAGCCGCCAAACCTGCTGCGGCCAAGCCAGCTACCAAGCCTGCCGTCGCCAAACCCGCCGCGGCCAAACCTGCTGCACCGGCCGCCAAGCCAGCAGCGGCAGCTCCAACTCCAGCGGCTGCGCCGGCTCCCGCCGCGACAAACACCCCGGTCGCCGCTCCAGCGACTCCGGCCGCCAGCACCCCCTCCAGCGCTTCCTAAGCGCTAGCCACCGCGGCGCGCAGCACCTGCAATGCGCCGCGGTCGGCGGCTCCGGCCGCCAGTCCTTCCAGCCAATCGTCCAGGCTCTCGGCCTGGGCTGCGGGCCATTCCCGTACCTGCTCCTGTAGGCGCAACAGCAACCGGCGTTCGGCTTCCAGTTCCAGGGACTTGAGCTGCTCGCGCAGCATGCCCAGGTCGGAATCCGTGGTAGCCGCCGCGCGCCAGTCGATGCGCAACGCCCGCAGCGGTCCAACCACGTCTTGTTGCCATGGCCCGGCCAGCTCCATGAGGCGAGCCAGGCGCTGGCCATCGCACTTCACGCCGCGCCAGCCAAGCCAGGCACCGCAGAGCAGCAGGCAGACATCGGCGCCGCCGTCCTGCAAGCGCAGGCAGGCTTCCTGGACGCCGGGCAGGGCATAGGTCTTGAGGGAAAAACTCCACAGGTCCGAGGACATAGTGCTACTCGCGCCAGTTGCGAGCGAAGCTGGTAGACTCCGCCGCCATTATGATTCGACTTCAGAACCTGACTTTACAGCGTGGTCCGCAACGTCTGCTAGAAGACGCCGAGCTGACCCTGCACGCCGGCCAGAAAGCCGGCTTGATCGGTGCCAACGGTGCCGGCAAATCCAGCCTGTTCGCCTTGCTGCGCGGTGAGCTGCATCCGGATTCGGGTGACTGCTTCCTGCCCGCAGACTGGCGCATCGCCCACATGCGCCAGGAGGTCGATACCCTCGAGCGCCTGGCCGTGGACTATGTGCTCGATGGCGACCTGCGCCTGCGCGAGGTGCAGCGCGACCTGGCCGCCGCCGAGGCCGCCCAGGATGGTGCCGCCCAGGCCCGCCTGCACGCCGAGCTCGACAGCGCCGATGGCTATACCGCCGATGCCCGGGCGCGCAAGCTGCTGGCCGGGCTGGGGTTCACCAACGAACAGATGGATCGCCAGGTCGGTGACTTCTCCGGGGGCTGGCGGATGCGCCTGAACCTGGCCCAGGCCCTGATGTGCCCATCGGATCTGTTGCTGCTCGACGAGCCCACCAACCACCTGGACCTGGACGCGATCCTCTGGCTGGAAGACTGGCTCAAGGGCTACCCCGGTACCTTGCTACTGATCTCCCACGACCGTGATTTCCTCGACGCCGTGGTCGACCATGTGGCCCATGTCGAGCAGCGCAAGCTCACCCTCTATCGCGGTGGCTACAGTGCCTTCGAGCGTGCCCGGGCCGAGCGCCTGGCCCAGCAGCAGCAAGCCTACGAGAAGCAGCAGGCGCAGCGTGCGCACATGGAGAAGTACATCGCCCGCTTCAAGGCCCAGGCCACCAAGGCCCGCCAGGCCCAGAGCCGGATCAAGGCCCTGGAGCGCATGGAAGAGCTGTCGGCGGCCCACGTCGATTCGCCTTTCGACTTCGTGTTCCGTGAGTCGCAGAAGATCTCCAGCCCACTGCTCGACCTGTCCGAGGCGCGCCTGGGCTATGGCGACAAGACGGTGCTGGAGAAGGTCAAGCTGCAGCTCACTCCGGGAGCGCGGATCGGCCTGCTGGGCCCCAATGGTGCTGGCAAGTCGACCCTGATCAAGAACCTTTCCGGCGAGCTGGCGCCGCTGGCCGGGCGCCTGACCCGCGGCGAGAACACGGTGGTCGGCTACTTCGCCCAGCACCAGCTGGACTCCCTGGATTCCAAGGCCAGCCCGCTGCTGCACCTGCAGCGCCTGGCGCCCACCGAGCGCGAGCAGACCCTGCGCGACTTCCTCGGTGGCTTCGATTTCCGTGGCGAACGTGTCGACGAACCGGTGCTGAATTTCTCCGGTGGCGAAAAGGCCCGCCTGGCCCTGGCGCTGATCGCCTGGGATCGGCCCAACCTGCTGCTGCTCGACGAACCGACCAACCACCTGGACCTGGAGATGCGCCTGGCCCTGACCATGGCCCTGCAAGAGTTCAGCGGTGCGGTACTGGTGGTCTCCCACGATCGCCACCTGCTCAAGAGCACCACCGACAACTTCCTGCTGGTGGCCGACGGCAAGGTCGAGGAGTTCGACGGCGACCTGGATGACTACGCCCGTTGGCTGGTGGACTACCGCCTGCGCAGCGCGCCGGCCAGCAGTGTGCCGGTGAACGCCGACAAGACCGACAAGAAGGCCCAGCGCCAGGCCGCCGCGGCCCTGCGCCAGCAACTGGCACCGCACAAGCGCGAGGCCGAGAAGCTCGAGGCGGAGCTGGGCAAGGTCCATGTTCGCTTGGCGCAGATCGAGGCCAGCCTTGGCGACAGCGAGTTGTATGAGGCGGCCCGCAAGGATGAGCTGCGCGATCTGCTGGCCGAGCAAGCCAAGCTCAAGACCCGCGAATCCGAGCTGGAAGAAGCCTGGATGGAAGCCCTGGAATTGTTGGAAAGCATGCAGGCGGAGCTGGAGGCGTTGTCCTGATGGAGACCCTGCAACTGCCGTTGCCGGCGCAGTGGATCGGCCCGTTGTGGCTTGGTGTGCAGATCCTGCTGATCCTCCTGGCGGGCTACCTGGCCCAGCGTTTCGTGGCCCGTGGCCTGACCCGCCTGGGCCAGCGCTATCCATTCCCGCCGCAGTTGCTGATGCCCCTGCGTGGGGGGCTGCGTTGGCTGATCATGGGCAGCGCGGTGATCTTCGTGCTGGAGCGCCTGGGCGTCTCGGCCACGGTGTTGTGGACCGCCCTGTCCGGTTTCGTCGCCGTGGCGGCCGTGGCGTTCTTCGCCATGTGGAGCGTGCTCTCCAACCTGCTGTGCGCGATCCTGATCTTCACCGTCGGCCCGTTTCGCCTGGGCGATGTGGTGGAGCTGGTGGATACCCTCGACAAGCCGGGAATCAAGGGCCGGGTGGTGGCCATCAACCTGCTCTACACCACCCTGATCGAACCTGAGGAGGCCGGTACCGGCAGCGCCATGGTACAGGTGCCCAACAGCCTGTTCTTCCAGCGCTCGGTGCGTCGTTGGCGTGGCACTGATGTACTGCCCGTGGGGCTCGACGAGACATAGCCGGCAATATCCCGTTCGCTGTAGACGCTGCGAGCGGCCGCGCACCAGGCGTGGCCCTTGACCGAACTCCTGCGGTGCTTGTCGCCGTTTGCGGCGGCCAGGCCCGCATCACTGCCCGATAAAAAAACATGGCCAGCCGCGGATCGGAGGATTAGCTTAGGCAGTCACGTCCAATTCGATCCGAGGTGTGCGATGGTGCTTGAGACATGGCTGGCGTTCTTCGCCGCCAGCTGGGTAATCAGTCTTTCTCCGGGAGCCGGCGCGATCGCGTCGATGTCCTGTGGCCTGCAATACGGCTTCTGGCGTGGTTACTGGAACGCCCTGGGACTGCAACTGGGCCTGGCCCTGCAGATCGCCATCGTCGCGGCGGGCGTCGGTGCGATCCTGGCGGCTTCCGCCACGGCCTTCTATGCCATCAAGTGGTTCGGCGTGGCCTACCTGGTGTACCTGGCGGTCAAGCAATGGCGCTCCATGCCCAGCGATCTTAGCGACGACGCAGCCCTGCGGCCGATCGGCAAGCCCCTGGCCCTGGTGTTCCGCGGGTTCCTGGTGAACATCAGCAACCCCAAGGCGCTGGTGTTCATGTTGGCGGTATTGCCGCAGTTCATCGATCCCCACGCTCCCTTGCTCAAGCAGTACCTGATCCTCGGCGCCACCATGATCGTCGTCGACCTGATCGTCATGGCCGGCTACACCGGGCTGGCTTCCAAGGTCTTGCGCCTGTTGCGCACCCCGGTCCAGCAGCGACGCATGAACCGTACCTTCGCCGGTTTGTTCCTGGGCGCGGCGGGCTTGCTGGCGACCATCCGCAAGGCTGCGGTCTAGTTGTCCCGGCGATAAAAAGGCGACCTGAAGGTCGCCAGTCCGTTAGTCGAGGTGATCCCCTGTAGGAGCAGCCGGTCGACGCTCGATTGCTTGCGATGGTAGCGCGTGTTTACGGGATGAACGCAGCGCTCTGACGTCCATCGCGGGCAAGCCTCGCTCCTACCATTTGCTCAACTGACCGGCATTAACCCGAAGGACGCTTTTTCAGCTCGGCGCAGGATCATCGGCGCGCAGCGGCTGGTTGGTTTCCTGGAGCTCGCTATCGTGGCTGCGAAAGACCGATCAGCCGGCAAGCGGAGTGATTGCGCCGAGCGCAACCGTGGTGAGGGCACGGGATCCCATGGGGAGTTCTTCTTCCTTGAGTGAAATAGCCTGGCTGCCGCTCGGGTTGGACGCCCTCCTGGCAGGAAAGCTGCGCACCTGCCAAGGCCTCATTAAAAATATTTTTAAATAGCGAATCGCGATAGTTAAGGCGCGGTATTGCCAATGCTCAAGCGCTTGGTCGGCGGTAGATGCCGACAGCTTGCGTTAACCCGGTGAAAACCCGTGTCGGTGCCGTCGGCCTGGCCAGGATGCGGTGCAAGAAACAGCAATGGAGCAACCGCAGGGCTAGTGCTCGTGGACTGAAGATGTTTCAGGGGGCCAATAAACCTTGAGTGAAACTGATTGGAAGGGAACAATATGTTACTTCGTATTTCCCTTTGAGAATCATTCATGACTGCCCCTTCCCGTTTACTGGCGCTGCTGGTACTGCCGGTACTGGTGTTCTGCAGCTCCAACCTCCTGGCCGATACCGTCGATGGCGCGCCCAAGGCCTTGCATTTGCTGGACTACATCGGCGCGGACTATCCGGCCACGGTGGCGGACGGCAAGGTCATCGATGATGCCGAGTACCGTGAGCAGGTGGAGTTTCTCGGGGTCTTGCAGGGGTTGATCGCCGACTTGCCGGCCAAGCCGGAGAAGGCCGAGCTGGAGCAGGGCATCACCAGCCTGCGCAAGGCGGTCGCCGACCGTGTGGAGGGCAACCAGGTCGCCCATCTGGCGCGGCAGATGGGCGCCCGGCTGGCGGTGGCCTACGAGGTCAGCCAGGCCCCGGTCATCACCCCGGATCCTTCCCGTGGCGCGCCGTTGTACGCCCAGCACTGTTCGGTATGCCACGGCCAGCAAGGGGCCGGTGACGGCCCGGCGAGCCTGGGCATGACGCCGCCGCCGGCCAACCTGCGGGATACCGAGCGCCTGGATCGCCTGAGCCTGTACGCCATCTACAACACCCTGGGGCTGGGGGTGGAAGGCACCGACATGCCGTCTTTCGCCGATCAGCTGGATGATCGCCAGCGTTGGGACTTGGCGACCTATATCACCGGTTTCAGCGCCGACCCGGCTGCGGCCAAGAGTGAACAAGGTTTCAACCTGGCCGATCTGGCCCGGCAGACCCCGGGCGAGGTCCTGGCCGCCCAGGGACCACAGGCCGCGGCGACTTTCCGGGCCCAGCGGGCCCAGCCACCGCAGGTCAAGCGCGGCCCGGGGCAACTGCTGGACTACACCGCCTCGACCCTGGACAAGAGCCTCGCGGCCTATCGCAACGGCGATCGTGAGCAGGCCTACGATCTTTCGGTGGCAGCGTACCTGGAAGGCTTCGAGCTGGTGGAAAGCTCCCTGGACAACGTCGACGCCGCCGTGCGCAAGGATACCGAGAAAGCCCTGATGGCCTACCGTCAGTCGCTGCAGGATGGGCTGGCGGTGGAACAGGCCGAGCAACGCCTGGACGCAGCCAAGGCCAAGCTCAAGGAGTCCGCGGGGCTGCTGGGCGGCGACAGCCTGAGCTGGTCCCTGAGCTTCATCTCCGGCTTGCTGATCCTGCTGCGCGAGGGCCTGGAGGCCATCCTGGTACTGGCGGCGATCCTCGCCTTCCTGCGCAACACCGGCCAGCAGTCGGCGGTGCGTAGCGTCAACGCCGGCTGGGGCCTGGCCCTGCTGGCCGGCCTGGGAACCTGGGCCCTGGCGGCCTATGTGATCGATGTCAGCGGTTCCCAGCGGGAGTTGTTGGAAGGCGCCACGGCGCTGTTCGCCAGCGTGATGGTGCTGTGGCTCGGGGTATGGATGCACGACCGCCGGCACGCGGCGGCCTGGCAGGACTACATCAAGAGCAGCCTGGTGGGCGGTGGCGGTCGCTTCGGGTTCGCGGTGCTGGCGTTCTTCTCGGTCTACCGCGAGCTGTTCGAAGTGATCCTGTTCTACGAGACCCTGTGGCTGCAGGCCGGCCCAGCTGGGCACAACGCGGTGCTGGCCGGTGGCGGCACCGCCCTGGTGCTGCTGGTGGGCCTGGCCTGGGTGATCCTGCGGGGTTCGGCCAAGCTGCCCCTGGCGCTGTTCTTCAGCATCAACGCCGCATTGCTGTGTGCCTTGTCGGTGGTCTTCGCCGGCCATGGCGTGAAGGCGCTGCAAGAAGCGGGGATCTTCGGTACCCGGCCGGTGCCGTTCTTCGACTTCGACTGGCTGGGCATTCATGCCGACGCCTACTCGCTGGGGGCCCAGGTCGTGGCGATCGTGGCGATCGCGGTGCTCTACAGCCGCAGCCGGATGAGCGAGAAGCGCCGCCTGCAGGCTTCCTGAACCGAGGCCTGGCCCTCGCGGGCAAGTCGCTCCTACAGCGGCTTGCCCGTTTTGCATTGTGTAAGGAGAAGATTCGATGCGTGTCTGGATCGATGCCGACGCTTGTCCCAAGGCGGCCAAGGAGCAAGTGGTGCGCTTTGCCCTCAAGCGCCAGTTCGAGGTGCTGCTGGTAGCAGGGCAGCCGCAGATCAAGCCGCCGTTCGCCTGCGTCAAGCTCATCGTGGTGCCCAGTGGCCCGGATGCCGCGGACGACTACCTGGTGGAGCACGCGGTGCCTGGCGAGCTGGTGATCTGCAGCGACGTGCCCTTGGCCGACCGGCTGGTGAAAAAGGGCGTGGCGGCCCTCGACCCACGGGGCAAGGAGTTCGATGCACAGAACATGGGCGAGCGCCTGGCGGTACGCAACCTGTTCACCGACCTGCGGGAGCAAGGCCAGGTCAGCGGCGGGCAAGCGCCCTATGGCGATCGGGAGAAGCAGGCGTTCGCCAATGCCCTGGACCGGATCCTGACCAGATTGGCGCGCCAGGGCTGATGCGGCGGGGGAGCAAGCGCTCCCCGGCCATTGGCGTAGTTGTTACTGCTGGCCTTCGTGGGTCAGTTCCAGTACCCGGTCCACCAGCTTGTTGATGCCGGCGGCGGCCTGGCTGATGGACTGCGCCAGCATGTAGGCCGGAGTGGTCACCAGCTTGCGGGCCTTGTCCTCGATGATCTCGTCCACCGCGCATTCGGCGTGCTCGGCGCCCATCTTGCCCAGGGCGGCGGCGGTGTCGGCATCGTTGCCGATGGTGCACGTCACGCCGGGGCCATAGATCTTCGCGGCCATGGCCGGGGCGATGCACATCAGGCCCACCGGCTTGCCGGCTTCGGCAAAGGCTTCGGCCAGGGCCAGGACATCGGCCTGGACCGAGCAAGCCGCACCTTCAGTGGCGAAGCTGGAGAGGTTCTTGGCGGCGCCGAAGCCCCCGGGAACGATCAGCGCGTCGAAGTCCTCGGCCTTGGCCTCGCGCAGGTCCTTGACCTCGCCGCGGGCGATGCGCGCCGATTCCACCAGGACGTTGCGGGCCTCGGGCATGGTGTCCCCGGTCAGGTGGTTGAGCACGTGCATCTGCGGGATGTCCGGTGCGAAACACTGCACCTGGGCGCCACGCTGGTCGAGGCGCAGCAGGGTGATCACGCTTTCATGGATCTCGGCGCCGTCGAAGACTCCGCAACCGGAAAGGATCACTGCAACTTTTTTGCTCATGGGGTTTCTCCAGGGTCATCGCGCTAAATGTCCGGCAGTTTGTCACCAGTCGCCGCAGAGGGGTATCACGATCGGGCCGGGATTTTTCCGGGCGCGTCGAGCTGCGGCCATGCAATCTTGGAAAACCGTTGGGTGCGCGAGTTCAGGCGTTCGAGGATAGGGTGGTTCGAGAGGAGTCGAGAATCGCGGCGCCCATGCCCGGACGCCGCGTAGGGGCCGCTTACTCGGCCGGCTTGTTGTGCTGCCCGGCTTGTTCGGCTTCGTAGATCTGCTTGGCCAGGCGGGCATTCTTGAAACGCCGCCGCAGCCACAGGCACAAGCCCAGTACCAGCAGGGCGCCCAGGACCCACAGCTCGTACTTCTTGATGCTGCCGAGCATGCCTTCCATGACGGCGCCGAAGTGGAAGGCTGCCTGCGCCAGGGCCACGGCCCAGATCGCCGCGCCAATGCCGTTGAGCAGCAGGTAGCGTCCTGGCGGATAGCCGGACAGGCCAATGGCCACCGGCATCACGGTGCGCAGGCCGTAGACGAAGCGGAAGCTCAACACCCAGATGTCCGGGTGCTTGCGAATGTGCTCCAGGGCCCGATCGCCCATCATCTGCCAGCGCGGCCTGCGCGCCAGCAACTTGCGGCCATGCTTGCGCCCCAGGAAGTACCACAGCTGGTCACCGGCATAGCTGCCGAAGAAGGCAACCACCATCACCAGGTTGATATCCATGTATCCACGGAACGCGAGAAACCCGGCTAGAACCAGAATGGTCTCGCCTTCGAAGAACGTGCCGAGAAAGAGGGCGAAGTAGCCGAAATCCTGAAGAAATTGTTGGAGCATTGTCTGGATGCTGGCGAAATGAACGCGCAGCCTACCCCTTCGACGGCGTTGGGGAAAGTATCGAAATGTGTCTCGACGTGAACATTTCCCCTCAATGACAATGTGTGTTGCTGTCGGTCAACAGCTTGAGCATAACCGTCATCTGTTCGTCATAATGCCCGCTTATAACTGTCACGCTCGCCCGCCAGCGCGGGCCATGGAGTCCGTCGTGAGCTTTACTCCCGCCAATCGCCTGTTTCCGGCCACTCGTCTGCGGCGTAACCGTCGCGATGATTTTTCCCGACGTCTGGTGCGCGAGAATCGCTTGAGCGTGGACGACCTGATCCTGCCGGTGTTCGTGCTCGACGGCGAGAATCGCCGTGAGGCGGTGGCCTCGATGCCCGGGGTCGAGCGCCTGAGCGTCGACCTGCTGCTGGAAGAGGCGGCGCACTGGGTCGAGCTGGGGATTCCCGCCCTGGCCCTGTTCCCGGTGACGCCCGGGGAACTCAAGTCCCTGGACGCTGCCGAAGCCTGGAACCCGAATGGCATCGCCCAGCGTGCCACCCGCGCCTTGCGCGAACGCTTCCCACACCTCGGGGTGATCACCGACGTCGCCCTGGACCCGTTCACCACCCACGGCCAGGACGGCATTCTCGATGCGCAGGGCTACGTGCAGAACGACGTCACCGTCGATGCCCTGGTGCGCCAGGCCCTGTCCCACGCCGAAGCCGGCGCCCAGGTGGTGGCACCCTCGGACATGATGGACGGTCGCGTCCAGGCGATCCGCGAAGCGCTGGAGCTGGCGGGCCATGTCAACGTGCGGATCATGGCCTATTCGGCCAAGTACGCCAGCGCCTACTACGGGCCTTTCCGCGATGCGGTGGGGTCGGCGCTGAACCTGGGCAAGGCCGACAAGGCCTCGTACCAGATGGACCCGGCCAATGCCGAGGAAGCCCTGCATGAAGTGGCGGCGGACCTGGCCGAAGGCGCGGACATGGTCATGGTCAAGCCGGGGATGCCTTACCTGGACATCCTCTGGCGGGTCAAGGACGCCTTCAAGGTGCCGACCTTCGTCTACCAGGTCAGCGGCGAGTACGCCATGCACATGGCGGCGATCCAGAATGGGTGGTTGGCCGAGGGGGTCGTTCTCGAGTCCCTGACTGCTTTTAAACGTGCAGGTGCCGATGGCATCCTGACTTACTTTGCCGTTCGTGCTGCTCAATTGTTACGAGAGCAAAAATAGCCCTCCCAGGAACACGCGATGAATACCGAAGGACTCACAGAAGTTGCCGTAAAAGAAGCCCAGCCAGTGGTCGAGCAAGTAGCCGAGACCCCGCCGGAGCTGGAGCCCGTTCCCGCGGCCCCGGCCACCGAGGCGCAACCGGTGCCGGCCATCGTCATCCCCAACCTGGACGACAGCAGCTTGTACATCCACCGCGAGCTGTCGCAACTGCAGTTCAATATCCGCGTGCTGGAGCAGGCGCTGGACGAGTCCTATCCACTGCTGGAGCGCCTGAAGTTCCTGCTGATCTTCTCCAGCAACCTGGACGAGTTCTTCGAGATCCGGGTCGCCGGCCTGAAGAAGCAGATCACCTTCGCCCGTGAGCAGGCTGGCGCCGACGGCCTGCAACCGCACCAGGCGCTGGCACGCATCAGCGACCTGGTGCACGGTCATGTGGATCGCCAGTACGCGATCCTCAACGACATCCTGTTGCCGGAGCTGGAGAAGCACCAGATCCGCTTCATCCGCCGCCGCTACTGGACCGCCAAGCTCAAGACCTGGGTCCGTCGCTACTTTCGCGACGAGATCGCGCCGATCATCACCCCCATCGGCCTGGACCCGACGCACCCCTTCCCGCTGCTGGTGAACAAGAGCCTGAACTTCATCGTCGAGCTGGAAGGCATCGACGCCTTCGGCCGCGACTCGGGCCTGGCGATCATCCCGGCCCCGCGCCTGTTGCCGCGGATCATCCGGGTACCGGAAGAGGTGGGCGGCCCTGGCGACAACTATGTGTTCCTGTCGTCGATGATCCATGCCCATGCCGATGACCTGTTCCAGGGCATGAAGGTAAAAGGCTGCTATCAGTTCCGCCTGACTCGAAACGCCGACCTGGCACTGGATTCCGAGGACGTCGAGGACCTGGCCCGTGCCCTGCGCGGCGAGCTGTTCTCCCGCCGCTACGGCGACGCGGTGCGCCTGGAAGTGGCCGATACCTGCCCCAAGCACCTGTCGGACTACCTGCTCAAGCAGTTCAACCTGCACGAGACCGAGCTCTACCAGGTCAATGGCCCGGTGAACCTCACGCGCCTGTTCAGCATCACCGGCCTGGACAGCCATCCGGAGCTGCAGCACCCGCCGTTCACCCCGCAGATTCCCAAGCTGCTGCAGAACAGCGAGAACATCTTCAGCGTCATCAGCAAGCAGGACATCCTGCTGCTGCATCCCTTCGAGTCCTTCACCCCGGTGATCGACCTGCTGCGCCAGGCCGCCAAGGATCCCCACGTGCTGGCGGTGCGCCAGACCCTGTACCGCTCCGGGGCCAACTCGGAGATCGTCGACGCCCTGGTGGATGCGGCGCGCAACGGCAAGGAGGTCACCGCGGTGATCGAACTGCGCGCGCGCTTCGACGAGGAGTCCAACCTGCAGATGGCCAGCCGCCTGCAAGCGGCCGGCGCGGTGGTGATCTATGGCGTGGTGGGCTTCAAGACCCACGCCAAGATGATGCTGATCCTGCGGCGCGAGCAGGGCGAGATCGTGCGTTATGCGCACCTGGGGACGGGTAACTACCACGCGGCCAACGCCCGCCTGTATACCGACTACAGCCTGCTGACTTCCGACGATGCCTTGTGCGAGGACGTCGGCAAGCTGTTCAGCCAGCTGATCGGCATGGGCAAGACCCTGCGCATGAAGAAGCTCATGCATGCGCCGTTCACCCTGAAGAAGGGCATGCTCGACATGATCGCCCGGGAGACCCAGTTCGCCCTGGACGGCAAGCCGGCGCACATCATCGCCAAGTTCAACTCGCTGACCGATCCGAAGATCATCCGCGCGCTGTACAAGGCCAGCCAGTCCGGCGTGCGCATCGACCTGGTGGTGCGTGGCATGTGCTGCCTGCGTCCGGGGATCGCCGGGGTGTCGCACAACATCCACGTGCGCTCGATCATCGGCCGCTTCCTGGAGCACACCCGGGTGTTCTACTTCCTCAACGGCGGCGAGGAGCAGATGTTCCTGTCCAGTGCCGACTGGATGGAGCGCAACCTCGACAAACGGGTCGAGACCTGCTTCCCGGTGGAGGGCAAGAAGCTGATCCTGCGGGTCAAGAAGGAGCTGGAGAGTTATCTCACCGATAACACCCACAGCTGGAGCCTGCAGTCCGACGGGCGCTATGTGCGCAACACGCCGACCGGCAACCAGAACCCGCGCAGTGCCCAGGCTACCTTACTGGAGCGCCTTGGCAGCCCGGTGTTGCCGGTGCGCTAGGTTCAGCCGGCGCCAATGCAAAAGGCCAGCCCGAGTGCTCGGGCTGGCCTTTTTGTTTGCCCGACGCTGGGCTCAGCTGACGTTGAGTACGATGCCGACCCGGGTCAGCCACTCGGCCTCGAGGGCGAAGTCCGCCTGGGTCAGCTGGTTTTCATCCAGCCAGTTGGCCGGGAACTTCACGTCCAGCTGGTCGCCGTTGGCGCTGAGCTGCACCTGGGGCATCTGCTGGGTACCGCGGATGTGGTGGAACAGGATGGCGAAGCGCAGCAGCACGCAGAGGCGGATCAGCTTGATGCCGTCGTCGCCGAACTCGGCGAACTTCTCCTTGGGAATGTTGCGCCGGTGACCGCGTACCAGCAGGGCCAGCATTTGCTGGTCCTCGCGGGAGAAGCCAGCTAGGTCCGAGTGTTCGATCAGGTAGGCGCCGTGCTTGTGGTAGTGGTAGTGGGCGATGTCCAGGCCCACTTCATGCACCTTGGCGGCCCAGCCCAGCAACTCGCGCCAGATGCCGTCTTCCAGGTCCCAGTCGGCCGCCACCTGGTCGAAGGAGCGCAAGGCCTTGCCTTCGACCCGCGAAGCCTGTTCCAGGTCCACGTGGTAGCGCTCCATCAGCGAGCCCAAGGTGCGTTCGCGGACGTCTTCATGGTGATGACGGCCCAGCAGGTCGTAGAGCACGCCTTCGCGCAGGGCGCCTTCGCAGTGATCCATGCGCTGCAGTTCCAGGGCATCGAAGATCGCCTCGAGGATCGCCAGGCCGGCCGGGAAGATGGCCCGGCGGTCGGGCTTGATGCCTTCGAAGTCGATCTTGTCGACGTCGCCGAGCTTGAACAGCTTGCGCTTGAGCCAGGCCAGGCCTTCGACGTTGATTTCGCCGCTGCCCTGGCCGCCGGCCTTGAGGGCCAGGCCGATGGCGCGAATGGTGCCGGAGGAGCCGATGGCTTCATCCCAGGTCAGGCGATGCAGCGCATGTTCGATGCTCATGATTTCCAGGCGTGCGGCGGTATAGGCCTGGGCATAGCGGGCCGGGGTGATCTTGCCGTCGCGGAAATAGCGTTGGGTGAAGCTCACGCAGCCCATCTGCAGGCTTTCGCGCAGCAGGGGCTCGAAGCGCTGGCCAATGATGAACTCGGTACTGCCGCCGCCGATGTCGGCCACCAGGCGCTTGCCGGGGGTGTCGGCGAGGGTATGGGAAACCCCGAGGTAGATCAGGCGCGCTTCTTCACGCCCGGAGATGACCTCCACCGGGTGACCGAGGATCTCCTCGGCCCGGCGAATGAACTCGCCGCGGTTGCGGGCTTCGCGCAGGGCGTTGGTGCCGACGATGCGCACGGTGCCCTGGGGCATGCCGTTGATCAGCTGGGCGAAACGCTTGAGGCAGTCGAGCCCGCGCTGCATGGATTCTTCGTTGAGCTGGCGCTCTTCATTGATGCCGGCAGCTAGCTGAACCTTTTCACCCAACCGCTCGAGAATGCGGATTTCACCGTTCCGGGCCTTGGCCACGACCATGTGAAAGCTGTTGGAGCCCAGATCGATCGCGGCGATCAGGGACAGATTCTTGGCTTGGGATTGGGGCATGGCTGGGGGTCTCGGTCGATAACCTCGCCATCCTGCCACGATCAACGGCTCGCGCCAACGCGCAGTGGCCAATGCGTTGATGCATCGCATGAAACCCTGCACCAGCCGATATTCCCGGATGCACCATGAGGGACTTGAGCGCGCTGGTGCTACCGCTCATCCGGTCGATATCCGCGCGCAGGAATGTCCGGGGGGCGCCTGGAACGCGCCGAAAGGCACATATGACGGCCTCGACGACATTAATAGGAGATGCCGCGCGAAGATGTCTCGGCTTTTATAGGCAGGCGCGGAATTCTCGCTTTGCGCCAGGCTGAGCTATACCCAAACTCAAGGGGCACCATAGTGAGAGTCAATCAGCTGCGGCTTCCTGAACGCAGGAAGGGCAGATATGATGGGCCACGTTTTTTTGCTTACAACCTGGAGAATTCCATGAGCAGCGATCTCATCAAACACGTCAGCGACGCCAGCTTCGAGACCGATGTACTCAAGGCCGAGGGCGCTGTACTGGTCGACTACTGGGCTGAGTGGTGCGGTCCATGCAAAATGATCGCTCCGGTTCTGGACGAAATTGCCGAGACCTACAAGGGCAAGCTCACCGTTGCCAAACTGAACATCGACGAGAACCAGGAAACCCCGGCCAAGCATGGCGTACGTGGTATCCCGACCCTGATGCTGTTCAAGAACGGTAACGTCGAAGCCACCAAGGTCGGTGCGCTGTCGAAGTCGCAACTGGCGGCTTTCCTCGACGCCAACATCTGAACCTGGGTTTCAGCATGTTAGAAAAGGCCCCGCAAAATGCGGGGCTTTTTCGTAATTGAGGGCTAGACGCTCCGAAACTCAGGTGTTACATTCGGCCCCGCACTGGTTTCTCCAATGCCCCCTGCAAGCCGTCGCCGACGCTCTCCTTTTCGAATAAGTACGCGATCCTGTCGCCTTCTCCGCGGCGCGGCCTCATTAAGCCAAAAGCTTAATTTCCCCCTCTATAAATGATTACGTCATTCCTATATGAATCTGACTGAACTCAAGCAAAAGCCGATTACCGAACTGCTCGAATTGGCCGAACAGATGGGCATAGAAAATATGGCCCGTTCGCGCAAGCAGGACGTGATTTTCTCCCTGCTGAAAAAGCACGCGAAAAGCGGTGAGGAAATCTCCGGTGATGGCGTGCTGGAGATCCTCCAGGACGGCTTCGGCTTCCTTCGCTCCTCCGATGCCTCCTACCTGGCCGGGCCGGACGATATCTATGTGTCGCCAAGCCAGATCCGTCGCTTCAACTTGCGCACCGGTGACACCATCGTTGGCAAGATCCGCCCTCCGAAGGAAGGCGAGCGCTACTTCGCGCTGCTCAAGGTCGATACCATCAACTACGACCGCCCCGAGAACGCCAAGAACAAGATCCTGTTCGAGAACTTGACCCCGCTGTTCCCCAACGATCGCCTGAAGATGGAGGCCGGCAACGGCTCCACCGAAGACCTCACCGGCCGTGTCATCGACCTGTGCGCCCCGATCGGCAAGGGCCAGCGCGGCCTGATCGTCGCTCCGCCGAAAGCGGGTAAAACGATCATGCTGCAGAACATCGCGGCCAACATCACCCGCAACAACCCCGAGTGCCACCTGATCGTCCTGCTGATCGACGAGCGTCCGGAAGAAGTGACCGAGATGCAGCGCACCGTGCGCGGCGAAGTGGTTGCCTCCACCTTCGATGAGCCGCCAACCCGCCACGTGCAAGTGGCCGAGATGGTGATCGAGAAGGCCAAGCGCCTGGTCGAGCACAAGAAGGACGTGGTGATCCTGCTGGACTCCATCACCCGCCTGGCCCGTGCCTACAACACCGTGATCCCGAGCTCTGGCAAGGTCCTGACCGGTGGTGTCGATGCCCACGCCCTGGAGAAACCCAAGCGTTTCTTCGGCGCCGCGCGGAACATCGAGGAAGGCGGCTCGCTGACCATCATCGCCACCGCGCTGGTCGAGACCGGCTCGAAGATGGACGAAGTGATCTACGAAGAGTTCAAGGGTACCGGCAACATGGAACTGCCCCTGGACCGTCGCATCGCCGAGAAGCGCGTATTCCCGGCCATCAACATCAACAAGTCCGGTACCCGCCGCGAAGAGCTGCTGACGGCCGACGACGAGCTGCAGCGCATGTGGATCCTGCGCAAGCTGCTGCATCCGATGGATGAAGTCGCCGCCATCGAGTTCCTGGTCGACAAGCTGAAGCAGACCAAGACCAACGATGAATTCTTCCTGTCGATGAAGCGCAAGTAACATCGGCGGGTCGAGCGAAAGCCGGGGCAACCCGGCTTTTTGCTGTCTGCACTTTGGCCATTGCGGCCTGAACGGCGCTACACTCTGCACCCCGACCGATACGGCCAACACGAGGCTCTTGCATGCAGTATCGCGATTTGCGCGACTTCATTCGTGGCCTGGAACAGCGCGGTGAACTCAAGCGCATCCAGGTTCCCATCTCTCCTGTCCTGGAAATGACCGAAGTCTGCGACCGCACCCTGCGCGCCAAGGGCCCGGCGCTGCTGTTCGAAAAACCCACGGGTTTCGACATCCCGGTGCTGGGCAACCTGTTCGGCACCCCCGAGCGGGTGGCCATGGGCATGGGCGCCGAGTCCACCGATGAATTGCGCGAGATCGGCAAGCTGCTGGCCTTCCTCAAGGAGCCCGAGCCGCCCAAGGGCCTGAAGGATGCCTGGTCCAAGCTGCCGATCTTCAAGAAGGTCGTGTCGATGGCGCCGAAGGTAGTCAAGGACGCGGTGTGCCAGGAGGTGGTGGTCGAGGGCGACGATGTCGACCTTTCGCAGTTGCCGATCCAGCATTGCTGGCCGGGCGACGTGGCGCCACTGATCACCTGGGGCCTGAC
Organism: Pseudomonas sp. MSSRFD41; assembly: GCF_014230245.1. Taxonomy (NCBI): domain Bacteria; kingdom Pseudomonadati; phylum Pseudomonadota; class Gammaproteobacteria; order Pseudomonadales; family Pseudomonadaceae; genus Pseudomonas; species Pseudomonas sp. MSSRFD41. The sequence goes on from NZ_JACKZK010000001.1 coordinate 386,086, forward strand.
GGTGACCCGCGGACCGAACAAGGACCGGCAAAACCTGGGCATCTATCGGCAACAGGTGATTGGGCGCAACAAGGTGATCATGCGCTGGTTGAGCCACCGTGGCGGCGCGCTGGATTACCGCGAGTGGTGCGAAAAGCACCCGGGCCAGCCGTTCCCGGTCTCCGTGGCCCTGGGGGCCGACCCGGCCACCATCCTCGGCGCCGTGACCCCGGTGCCGGACACGCTCTCCGAGTACGCCTTCGCCGGCCTGCTGCGGGGTAACCGCACCGAGCTGGTGAAGTGCCGTGGCAATGACCTGCAGGTCCCGGCTACCGCCGAGATCATCCTCGAGGGCGTGATCCATCCGGGTGAAACGGCCCCGGAAGGCCCCTACGGCGACCACACCGGCTACTACAACGAAGTGGACAGCTTCCCGGTGTTCACCGTGGAACGCATCACCCATCGCACCAAGCCGATCTACCACAGCACCTACACCGGGCGTCCGCCGGATGAGCCGGCGATCCTCGGCGTGGCGCTGAACGAAGTGTTCGTGCCGATCCTGCAGAAGCAATTCCCGGAGATCACCGACTTCTACCTGCCGCCCGAGGGCTGCTCGTACCGCATGGCGGTGGTGACCATGAAGAAACAGTACCCGGGCCACGCCAAGCGCGTAATGCTCGGCGTGTGGTCGTTCCTGCGACAGTTCATGTACACCAAGTTCGTTATCGTCACCGACGACGATATCAACGCCAGGGACTGGAACGACGTGATCTGGGCCATCACCACGCGCATGGATCCCAAGCGCGACACGGTGATGATCGACAACACCCCGATCGACTACCTCGACTTCGCCTCGCCGGTATCCGGCCTGGGCTCGAAGATGGGGCTGGACGCCACTCACAAGTGGCCTGGAGAAACCACCAGAGAGTGGGGGCGGGTCATCGTCAAGGATGAGGCGGTCACCCGCCGGATCGATGCCATCTGGAATCAATTAGGAATAGATTGATGCGTGTAACCTTGCAGCCCTCCGGAGCAGTGCTAGAGACACTGCCCGGCGAGCGTATTCTCGATGCGGCGAGGCGCCTGGGCTATGACTGCCCCCAGAGTTGCCGCAATGGCAACTGCCACGTCTGCGCCGCCCTGTTGGTGGAAGGCAGTGTGCGGCAGGCCGGCGATGTGCGTGACCACGGCGAGCTCTACACTTGTATCGCGGAGCCGCTGCAAGATTGCATAGTGTTGTGGGACGGCGTCCTTGCGCTGGGAGAGTTGCCGGTGCGCAGCCTGTCGTGTCAGCTCGTTGAATGCCTGGAAGTCGGCGGTGATGTCTGGCGTGTCCGGCTGCGGGCGCCGGCGGGCAAGCCACCGCGCTACCACGCCGGCCAATATTTGCTGCTGGAGCGGGACAACGGCGAGAAGTCGGCGTTTTCCCTGGCCTCGGCGCCTCACTGCGGGCGTGAACTGGAGCTGCATGTGCTGGCCCGGGAAAACAGCGCGCAAAGCCTGATGGAACAACTGCAGCGCAACGGCATGGCACGGGTCGAGCTGCCGTTTGGCGACACCCACCTGGCCGAGCTGCCCGATGGCCCGCTGGTGCTGATCGCCGCCGGTACCGGCATGGCGCAGATGCACAGCCTGATCGAGCATTGCCGGGCCAAGGGTTTCAAGCACCCGGTGCACCTGTACTGGGGGGTACGCCGGCCCGAGGACTTCTACCAGCTGGAGCACTGGGATCAGTGGCAGCAACTGCCCAACCTCTACCTGCACAAGGTGGTCAGCGACCTGTGTGGCTGGGAAGGGCGCTGCGGCATGCTGCATGAGGCCGTGCGCGAGGACATCGACGACCTGTCGTCGGTGCATGTCTATGCCAGCGGTTCGCCGGCAATGATCTATGCCACCCTCGACGCCCTGGTGAGCGCCGGCATGGACGCCCACCAGATGCGCGCGGATGTATTCGCCTACGCCCCGCGTTCCTGATCCTGCCGACCCTGCTCTGCACGTTATAACTTGCTATATAGCCTATCGATATTTATCTAATTTGATAAATATCGGTAGGTTATATACCTGTCCTTAAAGTTAAGTGGCCTTAGTTGTTTTTACTTAACTTGTCTTGTAACTCATGTGTCTTGTAGTTACTGCCGGGCGTTCTATTAAGTAACTTCTTTTTCGCGGGGAGCTGAACGCTATTCGCCATGACCGCCCTTGAATCCAGCTACCTGAACCTGGCTTACCCTCCGCGGCTCGATCTCGGGCCGCAGCTGACCCACGAACAACTGCGCAGCTCCATGCAAGCCACTATGGCCAGGCACCAGGGTGGGCCGGTCTGGTTGTTCGCCTATGGTTCGCTGATCTGGCGCCCTGAGTGTTCGGCGGTCGAGCGGGTACGCGGGCGGGTACATGGCTATCACCGAGGCCTGTACCTGTGGTCCCACGAGCACCGGGGAACCCCCGAGCGGCCGGGCCTGGTCTTCGGCCTGGACCGTGGCGGCTCCTGCAGTGGTTTTGCCTACCGATTGTCGGAGGAGTGCCTGGAAGATTCGCTGTATGCCCTGTGGCAGCGGGAAATGCCTTATCCCTCCTACCGCCCGCACTGGCTCAACTGCCGCCTCGAAGATGGTAACCAGGTCCAGGCGCTGGGGTTCGTGCTGGAGCGGCACCTGCCCAGCTACGCCGGCAACCTGCCGGACCACGTGCTGAACCAGGTGTTCGAAAGCGCTTGTGGGCGGTACGGCACCACCCGCGACTATGTCGAGCAGACTGTCCAGGCCCTGCGCAGCCACGCCATGCCGGATCGCAACCTGGAGGCGCGGCTCAAGCGTTGCAAGGCCTGCTGAGGACGCAGCTCCTGGCGGCTCAGCGTACCTGCACCACCACCTTGCCCACGGCCTTGCGCTGGCCGAGGTCGTCGATGGCCCGGGCCGCCTCGGCCAGGGGATAGACCTGGGACACCAGGGGCTTGAGCTTGCCTTCGGCGTGCCAGGCGAACAGTTGCTGGAAGTTCGCCGCGTTGTCCTGGGGCTGGCGCTGGGCGAAGGAGCCCCAGAACACGCCCACCACCGCAGCGCCCTTGAGCAGGGCCAGGTTCACCGGCAGTTCAGGGATGCGCCCGCTGGCGAAACCCACCACCAGCAGCCGGCCGTTCCAGGCGATGGAGCGGATGGCCTGGTCGAACAGGTCGCCGCCCACCGGGTCGTAGATCACATCGGCGCCATTGCCGCCGGTCAGGCGCTTGATCTCGTCCTTGAGGCTGGCCTCGCTGTAGTTGACCAGCTCGTCGGCACCGGCGGCCTTGGCCACCGCGAGTTTCTCGGCGCTGCTGGCGGCGGCGATCACCCGCGCGCCCATGGCCTTGCCGATCTCCACCGCCGCCAGGCCGACGCCACCCGAGGCGCCGAGCACCAGCAGGGTTTCGCCGGGCTGTAGGTTGGCCCGTTGCCTGAGGGCGTGCATCGAGGTGCCGTAGGTCATGCTGAAGGCCGCGGCGGTGTTGAAGTCCATGGCCTGGGGAATCGGCAGCACGTTATAGCCCGGCACCGCCACCTGCTCGGCGAAACTGCCCCAACCGGTCAGCGCCATGACCCGGTCGCCGGCCTTGAGATGGCTGACCTTCTCGCCCACTGCACTGACCACGCCGGCCGCCTCGCCACCGGGGGAGAAGGGGAACGGTGGCTTGAACTGGTACTTGCCCTCGATGATCAGGGTGTCCGGGAAGTTGACCCCGGCGGCATGCACGTCCAGCAGGATCTCGTTCTTCTTCGGCACTGGGCTTGCGACCTCTTCCAGCACCAGCGTTTCGGCGGGGCCGAACACTTTGCACAGCACGGCTTTCATCAGGGCTATTCCTTTGGGAGTGGTGGCCGATAAGTGTAGGAGCGTGAACCAGGTGGTCAACGAGCATGCCCGGCCCTGATAGCCAGCCATAAGCTTGTGCTTGGGCTCAGGCTGGCGGGCCTTTATGCTAGGCCGCAAACCGGATTAAGGAGCGAATTGTGAAAGCGTGGATCATGTTGCTGCTGGCCCTCTCCCTGCCCGTGGCAGCGATGGCCGAAGAGGCTAAAGAAGGCGAAGCGCCGAAAGTCAGCTATATCAGCCTGAACCCCCCCTTCGTGGGCAACTACGGCCTGGATGGCGGTCCCAAGCTCAAGGTCTACAAGGCCGACGTGGCCCTGCGGGTGACCGGCGATCCGGCGGCCCAGGCGGTCAAGGCCAACGAGCCGTTGATCCGCAACCAGCTGGTGGCGTTGTTCGCCCTGCAGACTGCCGAGACCATGAACAATGTCGAGGCCAAGGAAAAACTGCGCCAGGAAGCCCTCAAGCAGGTGCAACAGGTGATGAACGACGAGACCGGCAAACCGGTGGTCGAGGACCTGCTGTTCAACAACCTGATCATCCAGTAATGCTCGATCCGTAGGAGCGAGGCTTGCCCGCGATAGCGCTATCGCGGCCCCCGCCAAATTCCAGCCTGACGGCTGATCGCGAACAAGCTTCGCTCCTGCATGTCGGCGTCCCGAGGCAACCTCAGGACGCCAGGCTCTTGCGAAACCGCGCCAGGGCGATGGCGAAGAACGCCAGGCCGATCGCGCCCAGGGCCAGCAGGTCGGGCCAGACCACGCTGACGCCGGCGTCGCGGAACAGGATCGCCGCGCTCAAGCTGACGAAATGCGTCGACGGCGAACCCTGCATCACCCATTGCAACCACTGCGGCATGCTGTCCAGCGGTGTACTGCCGCCGGATAACAGCAGCATCGGAATGATCACCGGGATCGCCAGCAAGCCGAACTGCGGGGTCGAGCGGGCCAAAGTGGCGAGGAAGATGCCCAGGGCCGTGCTGGCGAACAGATAGAGCGCGGTGACCATCAGGAACAGGCCCAGGGAACCGGCCAGCGGTACGCCCAGCAGGCCCTTGACGATCACCTCCAGCGATATCCAGGTGCACAGCACCACCACCAGCATGTTGCTCCAGATTTTCGCCAGCATGATCTCCAGGGCCGTGAGCGGCAGCACCAGCAAGTGGTCGAGGGTACCGTGCTCGCGTTCGCGCAGCAGCGCGGTGCCGGTGAGCACGATGGCCAGGATGGTGATGTTGTTGACGATCTGGATCACCGCGAGGAACCAGCCGCCCTGCAGGTTGGTGTTGAACAGTGCACGGGTGGTCAGCAGGGCCGGGGCCTTGGCGGGGGCGTCCCCTTGGCCGGCGTAGTCGAGCAGCTCGCGCTGGAAGATCCGGCCGATGTAGCCCGCCCCCATGAAGGCCTGGCTCATGGCGGTGGCGTCGACGTTGACCTGCACCGCCGGCTGGCGCCCGGCCAGCAGGTCGTTCTGGAAGTTGGCCGGGACGTTGATCACGAAGGTGTACTGCCCGCTGTCCAGCACTGCGTCCAGCCGGTCGTAGGGCAGGGTTGCCGGGGCCTGGAATTCCGGCGGTTGCAGGGACTCTCCCAGCAGGCGCGACAGTGCGCTGTGGTCCTCGTCCACCAGCGCCACGCTGGCGTTGTGCACGCCGATCACCGAACCGGCGGCTGGCAAGTAGATGGCCACGGTGAAGGCGTACATCAGGAACAGCAGCAGCACGCTGTCATGGCGCAGGCTCGTCAGTTCCTTGAGGCCCAGGCGCAGGATATGGGCAAACCGGTTCATCAGACCTCCTGCTTTTTCAACATGACCAGGCTCAGCCCGGTGAAGCCGAGGAAGAACCCCACCAGCGCCAGGCACTGGGGCCAGAGTTCACGCACGTCCAGGGCCTTGGTGAAGGTGCCGACCGCGATGTCGAGGAAGTAGCCCGCGGGGAACAGCTGGCCCATGACCGCCGCCGAACCGTCCAGGGACGAGCGCGGCACGATCAGCCCGGAGAACTGGATGGTCGGCAGGCTGGTGATGATCATGGTGCCCAGGATCGCCGCGATCTGGGTGCGGGTGAAGGCTGAGATCAGCAGGCCCATGCTGGTGGTGGCCAGCACGTACAGCACCCCGCCCAGGGCCAGGGTCAGGCCGCTGCCCTTGAACGGTACGCCGAACAACCAGCGGTTCATGGCCACCAGCAACCCCAGGTTGATCAGGCTGACGGCCAGGTAGGGCGCCTGCTTGCCCAGGAGGAATTCCAGGCGCGTCAGCGGCGTGGCGTAGAAGTTGGTGATCGAACCCAACTCCTTCTCGCGGACGATGCCCAAGGCGGTGAGCATGGCCGGGATGAACGCCAGGATCAGCGCCATGACGCCGGGGCCGATGGCGTTCACGCTGATCACGTCCTGGTTGTAGCGGAAGCGGGTTTCCAGCTTGGCCGCAGGCCGCGAGTTGCGCGGCAGGCTGCTGTGTTCGGCCAGCAGTTCGAGGTTGCCCTGGTGCACCGCCTCGACATAATTGCGGCTGGTCTCCGCGCGAAACGGCATGCCACCGTCGAGCCAGGCGGCGACCACGGGCTGGCGCCCGGCATAGAGGTCGCGGCCGAAGCCGGGAGGGATTTCCAGGGCCAGCTTGATCTCCGAGCGTTGCAGGCGTCGGTGCAGCTCGGCGGCGTTGCGGATCGTTGGTTTTTCCTCGAAGTAGCGTGAGCTGCGGAAGGCTTCCAGGTAGGCGCGGCTTTGTGGGGTCTGGTCCTGGTCGTAGACGGCGAAGGCCAGCTTCTCCACATCCAGGGAAATACCGTAGCCGAAGATCACCATCATGAAGATCGCTCCGAGCAGGGCGAACCCCAGGCGCACCCGGTCGCGCAGCAGTTCCTTGCCTTCGCGGGTGGCCACCGCCAGCAACCGCGCCAGGCTCAGGCCCGAGCGCACGGGGGCGCTGGCCGCGGCCGGGGCTGCTGGTTCCGGTTGGGCGGGAGGTGGAGTGTCCGGGGTGCCCTGGGCGTCTTCCAGGCAACGCACGAAGGCCGCTTCCAGGGTCTCGCCGGCGTACTGGCGCTGCAGCGCCTCTGGGGTATCGCAGGCCAGTACCTTGCCGGCGTGCATCAGGGAAATGCGGTCGCAGCGCTGGGCTTCGTTCATGAAGTGGGTGGACAGGAAGATGGTCACGCCCTGTTCCCGGGACAGCTCCACCAGCAGGCGCCAGAAGTCGTCGCGGGCCGCCGGGTCGACCCCGGACGTGGGCTCGTCGAGGATCAGCACTTCCGGCCGGTGCAGCACCGCCACCGCCAGCGACAGGCGCTGGCGCAAACCCAGGGGCAGGGCGCCGGACTGCTGTCCGGCGATTGCGCCCAGGTCGAAGCGTTGGATAAGTTCCTCGATGCGCGGGCCGCTCTGGTCCCAGGGCAAGTCGAACAGCCGAGCGTGCAGCTCCAGGTTCTGGCGCACGCTGAGCTCGCCGTACAGCGAGAAGCTCTGGGACATGAAACCGACCCGCTTGCGGGTGGCCAGGTCCTTGGCGTTCACCGGGTTGCCCAGCAGCTTGGCGCTGCCCTCGGTGGCCGGCATCAGCCCGGTGAGGACCTTCATGGTGGTGGTCTTGCCGCAGCCGTTGGAGCCCAGGAAGCCGAAGATCTCCCCCCGGCCGATGGCGAAGCTGACCTTGTTCACGGCGGTGAAGTCGCCGAAGCGCAGGGTCAGTTCATGGGCCTCGATGGCGATGTCCTGGTTGGCGCCGGAGCGGGGCGGGATCGCCAGCGGCGGATGGTCCTGGCCGCCGTCGCCCTGGAAGTGGGTGAAGGCGTCGTCCAGCTTGCCGCTGGCGGTGACCTTGGCCAGCTCCTGGCTCAGGCCCTGGGCGATCAGCCGGCCGCGATCGAGCATCAGGCAATGCTCGAACTGCTCGGCTTCCTCCATGTAGGCGGTGGCCACCAGCAGCGTCAGCTGTGGCCGTTGCTGGCGCACGTTCTCCACCAGTTCCCAGAAGCGTCGGCGCGAGAGCGGGTCGACGCCGGTGGTCGGTTCGTCGAGGATCAAAAGGTCCGGCTCGTGGATCAGCGCGCAACACAGGCCGAGCTTCTGTTTCATCCCGCCTGACAGCTTGCCGGCCGGGCGCTCGGCGAAGCGCAGCAGGTCGGTGGCCAGCAGCAGGCTGTGCATGCGTTGCGCGCATTCCTTGGCGGGCAGGCCGAACAGGGTGGCAAAGAAGCGGATGTTCTCGCTGATGGACAGCTCGGGGTACAGGTTGCCGCCCAGGCCCTGGGGCATGAAGGCGATGCGCGGATAGAGGCTGCTGCGGTGGCGCCGCTGGGTAATGTCGCCACCGAGCACCTGGAGCTGGCCCTGCTGGAGTTTCTTGACCCCGGCGATCAGCCCCAGCAGGCTCGACTTGCCGGCGCCGTCCGGGCCGATCAGGCCGCAACGGGTGCCTGCCGGCAGGCTGAAGGCGATATCGACCAGGGCCTGTTGCGGACCATAGCGATGAGCGATGCCGGTCGCTTGCAGCGCCAGGCCGCTCATTGCAGGTTAGCCGGCCAGTCCACGGGTGCGGTGCGCACGTAGCCGGCACCGGGCATGCCCGGCTTGGCTTGTGGCACGGCGGCGGGTTGGGTCAGGCGCACCTTGACCCGGAACACCAGTTTCTGGCGTTCGTCGCGGGTCTCCACTTCCTTGGGGGTGAACTGGGACTTGGCCGCGACGAAGTTGATCTTCGCCGGCAGTGGCTGGTTGGGCAGGCCGTCGAGCAACAGGCGCGCTTCATCGCCCACGGTCAGGCGACCGGCGACGGAGGCGGGCAGGTAGAGGTTCATGTACTGGTCGTTGGGATCGATCAGCAACAGCACCCGGCCACCCGCGCCCAGGACCTCGCCAGGTTCGGCCAGGCGCAGCTGGATGATGCCGTCGATGGGCGCGCGCAGGCTGCTGTCGTCGATTTCGCTGATGAGTTGGGCCACCTGGGCCTGGGCGGCGCCGATGGCGGCCTTGACCGAGGCGACCTGGGCCTGGGCCGCCAACACGGCCGCGTTGCCGGTGCTCAGGCGGGCTTGCTGCTGGTCGATGATCTGCTGGCTGGCGAAGCCGCGACGGAACAGCTCCTGGGAGCGCTTGAGTTCCTGGTTGGCCAGTAGCAGTTCGCTCTGGCGCAACTGCACATTGGCTTCGGCGGCAGAGAGGTTTTCCCGGGCCCTGGCCACTTCGGCCTCGGCCTGGGCGCGCTGGGCTTCCAGGGTCCGGGTATCCATGCGTGCCAGCAGTTGGCCCTGGAGCACCTTGTCGCCCTCATGGACCCGCACCTCGGCCAGGCGTCCCGGGATCTTGCTGGCGATCTGCACCTCGGTGGCTTCCAGGCGGCCGTTGCCCATGCTCAAGCCTTCTGGCAGGCGGTCCTGGAGGGATTTCCAATAGCCAAAACCACCGGCGGCGAGCAATAGGATCAAGAGGGAAACAGCGAAAACACGGGAGGAACGGCGGTTCTTCGACATGGGGTCTGCGTCCTGCGGCTATAGCGTCCTAGTCTGACGAACCTCAAGCCTGGGCCGCTTGATGCTCGTCAAATATAAAGGGCGCTAGCCTAACCTCAATGTTTGCGGGCTGCATGGTGGACGTGACAAAAAACCGGCAACGCTGCCATGGCTTGCATGGCCATGGCGTGCGCGGGGCTCAGCGCAGGGCAAGTACCGCCGCCCACTGCTCGGCGGTTACGGGCATCACCGAGAGGCGGCTGCCTTTGTGCACCAGGGGCATCTCGGCAAGGGCCGCTTGCTGCTTGAGGTAATCCAGGCGCAGGACCTTGCCGAAGGTCTGCACATGGGCCACGTCGATAGCGCTCCAGGCGTTCTTCTCGGCGCTGGACTTGGGATCGAAATAGACGCTGTCCGGCTCCAGGGCGGTGGGGTCGGGGTAGGCGGCCTTGACGATCCGGCCAATCCCGGCGATGCCCGGCTCGGGGCAGCTGGAATGGTAGAAGAAGAACTCGTCGCCCTCGGCCATGGCCCGCAGGAAGTTGCGCGCCTGGTAGTTGCGCACACCATCCCAGCGTGCCTGGCCGAGTGCCTGCAGGCCTTCGATGGAGAGCTCGTCCGGCTCGGATTTCATCAGCCAATAGGCCATGCGCTTGCCCTCCGACAAGGTGGATGAACGGGTGATCTGGCAATTTTATGACAAACCGACGGTCGGTTGACGCCAGCATTTGCGTGTCGGTTCACGTTATCGCAAAATGCCGGGATTTTAAGCTTGACGCTGCCGCATGGCTTGTTATGGATGCCGTGCCGCCAGCGTGTGTGATTTGCCTGAGGGGGGGCAATCGATGAAACGCCAACCGGATTTGCTATGGATTTTGGTTATTTTGTTCGGTTTGGGCGTTGTGACCACCGGTTATGCACAGAGCCTATGGGCCAGCAAGACCGATGCTCCGGTCGAGATCGCACAACAGCAGCAACCCCTCAAGCGCTGAGTCAGCGTCGATAGAATGCGGCGCCTAGCGGGCGCCGTACCATTCCCGATCGGTCACCGTGCCCTGCAGCGGCACATCCCAGCTGGCCTGATCCAGTTTTCCGACTTTCTGGCATTCATGGGCCAGCCCCAGCAGCTTCGGCTTGCGCCATGTTTTCCGGCGCGCCAGATAGGCCAGGCTGCGGTCGTAGAATCCACCGCCCATCCCTAGGCGTCCTCCCTCTTCATCGAACCCCACCAGCGGCAACAGCACCAGGTCCAGGGCCCAGACCTTGCGCTGGCGGGCGACATTGATCCTGGGTTCGAGAATGCGAAAGCGATTGAGCCGCAGCTGCTCGCCCGGACGAATGCGCTGGAAGACCATCTTGGTCCGGGGCCAGGCGCTGAGGACCGGCAGGTAGGTGGCCTTGCCCCGGCGCTGGGCGGCGCGCAACAGCAGGCGCGGGTCGATTTCACCGTCGGTGGGCAGGTACAGCGATAGATGCCGCGCACGGCGAAATACCGGATCCTGCGCCAGTTGCCGATACAAGCCACGGGCGGCCTGGCGCTGCTGGGCGGGTGTCAGGGAGCGACGGGCTTTACGCAGCATGCGGCGAAGTTGCGGGCGGGAGGGCAGCGCAGGTTCGGTCATGGAGGAGGCTTTGCAAGTCGGGATGGCAGGACAGCCTACCCGGAAAAACCAATGCCAGCATGGATAACTGGCATTGATCGATGATTCAGGCTCCCCAGGCGAACCGCTGTCGACTTAGCCCTTGAACCCGAGAGTTCAAGGCGGGAGATGCAGCAGGCTTTAAGGCTTTCCGTCTAGCGGACATGCACACCAGCCCAACGTGCAACTTCCAGGGTAGTGCAAATCGGCTCAGGGACATCGCCAACTGGCAAGCACCCCAGGGAGTGGCGGGAGTATAACGCAACCGCTGTCAGGAATCAGCCTTGCTTGCGTCCGATTCTGTCGCCAGGACCAGGTCGACCCGCTCCAGCAGGTCGCGTACCTGTTCGCGGGTGGTCGCGCTGGCCTGCACGTCCGGGCGCTCCTGGCGATGCAGCAGGTCGTGGGTGATGTTGAGGGCGGCCATGACTGCGATCCGGTCGGCGCCGATGACCTTGCCGCTGCTGCGGATCTCGCGCATCTTGCCGTCCAGGTAACGGGCGGCGCTCACCAGATTGCTGCGTTCTTCCTGGGGGCAGATGATCGAATATTCTTTGTCGAGGATCTGCACGGTAACGCTATTGCTTGAACTCATGAGTCTTGCTCCAGGGCCTTGAGGCGCGAAATCATCGATTCGACCTTACGCCGGGCGATTTCGTTTTTTTCAATGAGGTGCGCGCGTTCCTCGCGCCAGGTCTTTTCCTGAGCTAGTAAGAGTGCGTTTTGACTCTTTAGTTGCTCGACCCGGGTAATCAGCAGTTCGAGTCTGGCCATCAGTGCGTGCAGGTCGGTGTCTTCCATTGTGTCCCACTGAATTTGATCTGATGAGTGGCAACTGGCGGGACAGCCCCGGCGCATCCGGTGCTGTCCGCTCGGCAAACTGTCCGTCACCCAAGGCCCCGCGGACCGTTGTGACGGGGCGCAGGGCACAACGCGACGCTGGCAATGAATGATGACACGCCCTACGATACAAGGCCTTCATTCTAGACATTGCGCCGCTTGGCGCCTAGCTGCCCATGCCCATTCAGAACTCCCCTTACGATGCCTTCGCCACCCTGCTCAGCAGCAGCGGTCATTCTGTTTCTCCCGCCGAGCTGCATGGCCTGTTGCTGGGGCGCAGTTGCGCCGGCGCCGGCTTTGAAGTCGACGGCTGGCTGGTGGACGCTGCCGAGCTGCTCGAAGGCGAACCTCAGGAAAACGTACGCAACGCCTTGATCGGCCTGCAGGAAATGGTCAAGGGCGAGCTCACCAGCGACGACATGACCGTGGTCCTGCTGCTGCCCAGCGACGATGCTCCGCTGGCCCAGCGTGCCACCGCCCTTGGCCAGTGGTGCCAGGGTTTCCTCTCCGGTTTCGGCCTCAACTTCCGCGACAGCAGTGCCCTGAGCACCGAAGGTACGGAAGTGTTGCAGGACCTTGCAGCCATCGCCCAGGTCCAGGACGCGCTGGAAGAATCCGACGACGGTGAGAACGACTACATGGAAGTGATGGAGTACCTGCGGGTCGCGCCGCTGCTGCTGTTCACCGAAACCAACAAGGCCGGCGCACCGGCTGCCAAGCCTTCTCTGCATTGACCTGACAGGGACCGGGCCTGCCCATGATCCATATCCCGAAAGCTGAATACAGCCGGCGCCGCAAGGCGCTCATGGCGCAGATGGAGCCCAACAGCATCGCGATCCTGCCGGCGGCGGCCGTGGCCATTCGCAATCGCGACGTGGAGCACGTCTACCGCCAGGACAGCGACTTCCAGTACCTCAGCGGCTTTCCCGAGCCCCAGGCGGTGATCGTGCTGATGCCCGGTCGCGAGCATGGCGAGTACGTGCTGTTCTGCCGCGAGCGCAATGCCGAGCGCGAGCTCTGGGATGGCCTGCGGGCGGGCCAGGAGGGGGCGATCCGCGACTATGGCGCGGACGATGCCTTTCCCATCACCGACATCGACGACATCCTCCCGGGGCTGATCGAGGGGCGTGACCGGGTCTATTCGGCCATGGGCAGCAACCCCGAGTTCGACCGGCACCTGATGGAGTGGATCAACGTGATCCGTTCCAAGGCCCACCTGGGCGCCCAGCCACCGAACGAATTCGTTGCCCTGGATCATCTGCTGCACGATATGCGCCTGTATAAATCGGCGGCGGAAGTGAAGGTGATGCGCGAGGCCGCGCGGATTTCCGCCCAGGCGCATATCCGGGCGATGCAGGCCAGTCGTCCAGGGTTGCATGAGTACAGCCTGGAGGCCGAGCTGGACTACGAGTTCCGCAAGGGCGGGGCGAAGATGCCGGCCTACGGGTCCATCGTCGCGGCCGGGCGCAACGGTTGCATCCTGCACTACCAGCAGAATGATGCCGTGCTCAAGGACGGTGACCTGGTGCTGATCGACGCCGGCTGCGAAATCGACTGCTATGCCAGCGACATCACCCGCACTTGGCCGGTCAATGGTCGGTTCTCGCCGGAGCAGAAGGCGATCTACGAGCTGGTGCTGGCCGCCCAGGAGGCCGCCTTCGCCGAGATCGCCCCGGACAAGCACTGGAACCAGGCTCACGAAGCGACGGTCCGGGTGATCACCGCCGGCCTGGTGACGCTGGGCCTGCTGGAAGGCAATGTTGACGAGTTGATCGCCAGCGAAGCCTACAAGGCGTTCTACATGCACCGTGCCGGGCACTGGCTGGGCATGGATGTACACGATGTCGGCGAGTACAAGGTCGGCGGCGAGTGGCGGGTGCTGGAGGTCGGCATGGCGCTGACCGTGGAGCCGGGCATCTACATCTCCCCGGACAACCAGCAAGTGGCGAAGAAGTGGCGCGGCATTGGCGTGCGCATCGAGGACGACGTGGTAGTGACCAAGCAGGGCTGTGAAATTCTGACAGGCGGCGTGCCCAAGAGCGTGGCCGAGATCGAGGCGTTGATGGCCGCCGCCCGGGGCCAGGCGTCATGAGTCGGGTCAATCTCGCCATCATCGGTGGCGGCCTGGTCGGCGCCAGCCTGGCCCTGGCCCTGCAAGCCGGGGCCAAGGCCCGGGGCTGGAAGATCGTGCTGATCGAACCCTTCGCTCCTGGCGACAGTTTCCAGCCCAGCTATGACGCGCGCTCCTCGGCGCTGTCCTTCGGCGCGCGACAGATCTACCAGCGCCTGGACCTGTGGCAGGCAATCTCCCGGCGCGCCGAGCCGATCAAGCAGATCCATGTGTCCGACCGTGGTCGTTTCTCCACGGCGCGGCTGTCGGCCATGGAAGAGGGCGTCCCGGCCCTGGGTTACGTGGTGGAGAACGCCTGGCTCGGCCAGTGCCTGTGGCAAGGGCTGGACCAGGACGTGATCAGCTGGCGCTGTCCGGCCGAGGTCACCCGCCTGGAGCCCCTGGAAGGCGGCTACCGCCTGACCCTGAATGACGAGACCACCCTTGAGTGCGACCTCGCGGTGCTGGCCGATGGCGGCCGCTCCAGCCTGCGTGAGCAACTGGGCATCGGGGTTCGCAAGCGCCCTTACAACCAGAGTGCGCTGATCGCCAACATCACCCCCAGCGAAGCCCATGGCGGCATGGCCTTCGAGCGTTTCACCGACGACGGGCCCATGGCCTTGTTGCCGCTGCCGGAAAACCGTTGCGCGCTGGTCTGGACCCGCCAGGGCATGGACGCCCAGCGCCTGGCCGAGCTGGACGAACGCAGCTTTCTCAGCGAATTGCAGGGAGTGTTCGGTTATCGCCTGGGCACTCTCAAGCAAGTGGGCGCCCGGCACCTGTATCCGCTCTCTCTGGTGGAGGCCGAGGAACAAGTGCGCCCGCACCTGGTGGTGCTGGGCAACGCCGCCCACAGCCTGCACCCGATCGCCGGCCAGGGATTCAACCTGTCCCTGCGCGATGCCCAGGCCCTCGCCGATGCCCTGCTCGGCAGCGAACGCGCGCCGGGCGACTTCTCGGTGCTGCAGGCCTATCGCGAGCGCCAGCGCCTCGACCAGGACCTGACCGTAGGCTTCTCCGACCAGGTCACGCGGCTGTTCGGCAGCAAGCTACCGCTGCTGTCGCTAGGGCGCAACCTCGGCTTGCTCGGCCTGGACCTGCTGCCGCCGGCCAAGCGCTGGTTCGCCCGCCAGGCCATGGGCCTGGGTGTTCGCCCGGATGCGTGACGGGTTGGCCCGGCGTGTCGGCAAGGCACGCCTGTTGCGTTGGGTGTTGAATCTGTACCCGCCCTACTTCGGCGCAGGAGTACGGATTCGCCATATCGCCGCAGACTTTCGCGAGGTCCGGGTGTCCATGGGCCTGGGCTGGTACAACCGCAACTATGGTCGGCACCCAGTTCGGCGGCAGCCTGTATTCGATGGTGGACCCGTTCTTCATGTTGATGCTGATGGAAAACCTGGGACGCGACTACATCGTCTGGGACAAGGCCGCGGCCATCGACTTCATCGCACCGGGCAAGGGCCCGGTGTTCGCCCGGTTCAGCATCGACCAGGCCCTGATCGACCAGATCCGCCAGCACACCGCTGGCGGAGAAAAGTACCTGCCGCAGTTGCAGGTCGAGATTCACGATGGCTCCGGCACCCTGGTGGCGCGGGTCGACAAAACCCTTTATGTGCGGCTCAAGCCGCAAGCGAGACAGGCCTAAAGCATGGAAATGCGCGCAGATGTGCTGATTGTCGGAGCCGGCATGGTCGGCAGTGCCCTGGCCCTGGCGTTGCAGGGCAGCGGCCTGGAAGTGCTGCTGCTCGACGGTGGATCCCTGAGTGTCAAGCCTTTCGACCAGCAGGCGCCGTTCGAGCCCCGGGTCAGTGCCCTGTCGGCGGCCAGCCAGCGGATCCTGCAGCGCCTCGGCGCCTGGGACGGCATTGCCCGGCGCCGTAGCAGTCCCTACCGCGACATGCAGGTCTGGGATGGCAGCGGCACCGGCCAGATCCACTTCTCGGCGGCCAGCGTGCATGCCGAGGTATTGGGGCATATCGTCGAGAACCGAGTGGTCCAGGATGCCTTGCTCGAACGCCTGCATGAGTGCGACATCGGTTTGCTGGCCAATGCCCGGCTGGAGCAGATGCGCCGCTCCGGCGACGACTGGCTGCTGACCCTGGCCGATGGGCGGAGCCTGCGGGCGCCGCTGGTGGTGGCCGCCGACGGTGCCAACTCGGCGGTGCGCCGCCTCACCGGTTGCGCTACGCGGGAGTGGGATTACCTGCACCACGCCATCGTCACCAGCGTGCGCAGCAGCCAGCCCCACCAACTGACGGCCTGGCAGCGCTTCACCGACACCGGCCCGCTGGCCTTTTTGCCCCTGGTGCGGGATGGCCAGCACGACTGGTGCTCCATCGTCTGGTCCACCACGCCCGCCGAGGCCGAGCGCCTGATGGCCCTGGACGACGCAGGCTTCTGCGCCGAGCTGGAGCGGGCCTTCGAAGGGCGCCTGGGCCAGGTGCTTGGCGCCGATCCACGGCTCTGCGTGCCGCTGCGCCAGCGCCATGCCAAGCGCTACGTGGCCGAGGGCCTGGCGCTGATCGGCGATGCGGCCCATACCATCCATCCGCTGGCGGGGCAGGGGGTCAACCTCGGGTTCCTCGATGCCGCGGTGCTGGCCCAGGTGTTGCTGGAGGCCGCCGGACGTGGCGAGCGCCTGGCCGAGGTCAAGGTGCTGAGCCGTTTCGAGCGCAAGCGCATGCCCCACAACCTGGCGCTGATGGCCGCCATGGAGGGCTTCGAGCGGCTGTTCCAGGCCGATCCGCTGCCGCTGCGCTGGCTGCGCAACACCGGCCTGAAGGTGGTCGACCAGATGCCCGAGGCCAAGGCCCTGTTCGTGCGCCAGGCACTGGGCCTGAGTGGCGACCTGCCGGAGCTGGCCCGGGCCGAGTGATCCGGGTCCAGGGAGGTGCCTGACGATGACGAGCAGGCGCCGCCGCACAGAGCAAGGCTGCCCGCGCAACATCTGGTTACTCCTCGGCTCCGGGTTCGGTTGAGCCAGCAAATGGGAGTCCTTATCATTTCGCCTCACTTTGCATACGAGAGACTGCTCCCATGTTGGCACCGAAGCGTCTACTGACCGCCCTGGCACTCACCCTCATCGCCGGCACCGCCCAGGCCGCCGACGAAGTGGTGGTCTACTCCTCGCGTATCGACGAGCTGATCAAGCCGGTGTTCGATGCCTACACCCAGAAGACCGGGGTGAAGATCAAGTTCATCACCGACAAGGAAGCGCCGCTGATGCAGCGCATCAAGGCCGAGGGCGAGAACGCCACCGCCGACCTGCTGCTGACCGTGGACGCCGGCAACCTCTGGCAGGCCGAGCAGATGGGCATCCTGCAGCCCTTCATCTCCAAGGTCATCGACAGCAACATTCCCCTGCAATACCGCTCTTCCAGCCACGCCTGGACCGGCCTGAGCCTGCGGGCGCGGACCCTGGCCTACTCCACCGAGCGGGTCAAGCCGGGCGAGCTGACCACCTACGAGGCCCTGGCCGGCAAGCAATGGGAAGGCCGCCTGTGCCTGCGCACTGCGAAGAAGGTCTACAACCAGTCGCTGACCGCCACCCTGATCGAGACCCACGGCGCGGACAAGACCGAGGAAATCCTCAAGGGCTGGGTCAACAACCTGTCCACCGATGTGTTCTCCGACGACATCGCCGTGCTGGAAGCCATCAACGCCGGCCAGTGCGACGTGGGTATCGTCAACACCTACTACTACGGCCGCCTGCACAAGCAGAAACCGAACCTGGCGGTGAAGCTGTTCTGGCCGAACCAGGGCGATCGCGGAGTGCACGTCAACCTGTCGGGAATCGGCCTGACCCAGCATGCACCGCATCCGGAGGCCGCCAAGGCGCTGGTGGAATGGATGACCACCCCTGAAGCGCAGAAGATCTTCGCCGACGTCAACCAGGAGTTCCCGGCCAACCCGGCGGTGGCGCCGTCCGCCGAAGTCGCCAGCTGGGGCAAGTTCGTGGCCGATACCCTGCCGGTGGAAATCGCCGGCAAGCGCCAGGCCGAGGCCATCCGCCTGATGGACCGCGCTGGCTGGAACTGAGCCTACCGTTATACTGCGCCCCGCTTTTGCGGGGCGTTTTCTTTCGCGGCCCAGCTTTTTGTGACGAGGGAGCGTGCTCCCGCTTCAGCGCGCGGCGCTGGCAAACCCTGATTTCGTGAGTCAACTGTCGGAGTGGGTCTGCAACCCTTGGGGCGGCTCCCTCGCCACGCGTGTCTTGCACCAGTATTTTTGTCTGTTCAATCTGCCCGAGAGTTTTTTGTGGCCCATCCCGCCCAACGTCGTTGGTATCCCCTGGTCTTTGCCGTCGCGGCCCTGGTCCTGCTGCCGCTGAGCGTACTGCTGTTTTCCTGGCAGGCGGTCGACCAACAGATCTGGTCCCACCTGTGGGAGACCCAGATGCCGCGCCTGCTCGGCAATACCCTGACCCTGGTGCTCGGGGTCGGCGTCGGGGTCACGTTGCTCGGGGTGAGCCTGGCCTGGCTCACCAGCCTCTGCGAATTCCCCGGGCGGCGCTGGCTGGACTGGGCGCTGATGCTGCCGTTCGCGATCCCGGCCTATGTGCTGGCCTTCGTCTTCGTCGGCCTGCTGGACTTTTCCGGGCCAGTGCAAAGCCTGTTGCGGGAGTGGTTCGGCAGTGGCCTGCGGCTGCCCAGGGTGCGCTCCACCGGCGGGGTCATCCTGGTGCTGGTGCTGGTGTTCTACCCCTACGTCTACCTGCTGGCGCGCAGTGCCTTCCTGGCCCAGGGCAAGGGCTTGATGGAGGCCGCGCGGGTGCTCGGGCAATCGCCCTGGCAGGCCTTCTGGCGCGTGGCCCTGCCCATGGCCCGACCGGCCATCGGCGCCGGCGTGGCCCTGGCGTTGATGGAGACCCTGGCGGACTTCGGCGCGGTGGCGGTGTTCAACTTCGACACCTTCACCACGGCCATCTACAAGACCTGGTACGGCTTCTTCAGCCTGTCCAGCGCCGCGCAGCTGGCCAGCCTGTTGCTGCTGGCGGTGATGCTGGTGCTGTACGGCGAGCGGCGTGCCCGGGGCGCCAGCCGTACCGGCAACGAGCGCCCTCGGGGCAAGGCCCTGTACCAGCTGCGGGGATTCAAGGCGCTGGCGGCCAGTGGCTGGTGCCTGCTGGTGTTCGCCTGCGCCTTCGTGATTCCGCTGCTGCAACTGCTGGCGTGGTTCTGGCAGCGTGGGCGCTTCGATCTGGACGAGCGCTACGCCGGCCTGATCGTCCACACCTTGTACCTGGGCGGCATGGCGGCCCTGATAACGGTCAGCGTGGCCTTGCTGCTGGCCTTCGCCCGGCGCCTGGCGCCGACCCGGGGCATCCAGGCGGGCGTCAGCCTGGCCAACCTGGGCTACGCCTTGCCGGGGTCGGTGCTGGCGGTGTCGATCATGTTGGCCTTCAGCTACCTGGATCGCGAACTGGTGATCCCGCTGTCCGCCTGGCTGGGCGGAGCTGGCAAACCCTGGTTGCTGGGTAGCCTCTGCGCCTTGTTGCTGGCCTACCTGGTGCGCTTCATCGCCGTGGCCTACGGCCCCCTGGAAACCAGCCTGGAGCGCATCCGCCCGTCACTGCCGGAAGCCGCCCGCAGCCTGGGAGTCGGTGGCCCGCGACTGTTTTTCAAAGTGTATCTCCCGCTGCTGCTACCCGGGACCTTGAGCGCCGCCCTGCTGGTGTTCGTCGATGTGCTCAAGGAAATGCCCGCCACCTTGCTGATGCGCCCGTTCGGCTGGGACACCCTGGCGGTGCGGATTTTCGAAATGACCAGTGAGGGAGAGTGGGCGCGGGCTTCGCTGCCGGCCCTGACCCTGGTGCTGGTGGGACTGTTGCCGGTGATCGGCCTGATCCGTCGCTCGGCCCATCGAATCGGTTAGGTGTCAGCCCGCCACCTTGCGGCTACAATGCGCGGCATTCGGTGCGGTCTGTTGTTTGGCCGGGACGCTGGAACCGGCTGGAAGCCATGTATTCCAAGGCTTTCACCTTTGCAGCGCCAGGCCGCACCCTCGCCACGCCCGGAAGGAGAAACCCATGGGACAGCGTACGCCTCTGTATGACCTGCATCTCGCCCTCGGCGCGAAAATGGTCGATTTTGGCGGTTGGGATATGCCCTTGCATTACGGCTCGCAAGTCGAGGAACACCATCAAGTGCGCCGGGATTGCGGAGTGTTCGATGTATCCCACATGACCGTGATCGATGTCGACGGCGACCAGGCCAAGGCTTGGCTCCAGCACTTGCTGGCCAATGACGTCGAGCGCCTGCAAAGCCCCGGCCAGGCCTTGTACAGCGCCATGCTCAACGAGCAGGGCGGCATCGTCGACGACATGATCGTCTACCGTCTCCAAGACAGTTATCGCCTGGTGGTCAACGCCGCGACCCGCCAGCAGGACCTGGCCTGGATGCAGGCCCACCTGGGCGACTTCCAGGTCCGGCTGCGCGAGCGGGCGGAACTGGCCATGCTGGCGATCCAGGGGCCCCAGGCGCGCCAGCGCATCGCCGAGCTGGTGAGCCAGCCCCGGGCCACCCTGATCCAGCAACTCAAGCCTTTCGAGGGCCGTGCCGACGGTGACTGGTTCATCGCCCGCACCGGCTACACCGGTGAAGACGGCCTGGAGATCGTCCTGCCCGCCGAGCAGGCGCCGGCCTTTTTCAACGACCTGGTGGGCGCGGGCATCTCGCCCATCGGCCTTGGCGCCCGTGACACCCTGCGCCTGGAAGCCGGCATGAACCTCTATGGCCAGGACATCCACCAGCAGGTTTCACCCTTGGTGGCGAACATGGCCTGGAGCATCGCCTGGGAGCCGGCTACGCGCCAGTTCATCGGTCGTGCCGCCCTGGAAGCGGAGCGGGCGGGTGGAATACAGCACAAACTGGTGGGCCTGGTGCTCGAGGAACGTGGCGTCCTGCGGGCGCATCAGGTGGTACGCATCGCCGATGTTGGCGAAGGTGAGATCACCAGTGGTAGTTTCTCCCCTACGCTGAGCAAGTCGATTGCCCTGGCGCGGGTACCGATGGCCACCGGCGATCGGGCCGAAGTGGAAATCCGTGGCAAGTGGTACCCGGTGCGGGTAGTCAAACCGACCTTCGTGCGCCATGGCAAAACCTTGATCTAACATTTTTGCAGCCGGCATTGCGCCGCTGATCATTTCTTCTTGAGGACATAGAACATGAGCGATATCCCTGCCCACCTGCGTTTTGCCGAAAGCCACGAATGGGCCCGCCTGGAAGCCGATGGCAGCGTGACCGTGGGTATTAGCGACCACGCCCAGGAGGCCCTGGGCGACGTGGTATTCGTCGAGCTGACCGAAGTCGGCAAGGTGTTCGGGGCAGGGGACCAGGCCGGCGTCGTGGAGTCGGTCAAGGCCGCTTCGGACATCTACGCCCCGGTGGCGGGTGAAGTGATCGAGGTCAACGAGGAGCTGAGCGCCAGCCCTGAACTGCTCAACAGCGAGCCGTACGACGCCTGGATCTTCAAGCTCAAGCCGGCCAATCCGGCGGACCTGGAAAAATTGCTGGACGCCGCAGGCTACAAGGCCTCCATCGGCGAATAAGGCATACGCGGCCGGCCCTCGAGCGGGCCGGCCGCGAGTCCATTACCTCTGCAACACCTCTTTGACCGCGGCTACCGCGCGCTCCACATCGCTCTTGTCCATCGCCGTGAACATTGGCAACGACACGATCAGGCGTCCCACCCGTTCCGCTACCGGGAACATCCCTTCCTTGAAGCCGCGTTCGCGGTAAAGGCTCAACAGGTGAATCGGCGGGTAGTGATAGCCGATGCCGATACCCCGTTGCTGCATCTGCTCCATGAAGGTCGCGCGGGCCGGCTGGCCATCCTGGCGCTCGGGCAATACCAGCTGGAACAGGTGCCAGTTGCTGTTGCTGAAGTCCGCAGGTGGCAGCTGGGCGCCGTAGCGTTCCTGGAAATCGCTGCCGAAGCATTCGAAATAGTGCCGGGCCAGCTCGCGGCGGTGGGCGGTGATCGCCTCGATATGGGCAAACTGCCCGAGGCCGATGGCCGCGGCGACGTCGGTCATGTTGAACTTGCCGCCCAGCACATCCACGTCCAGGCCGTCGTGGCCGCTGCGGGTCACCCCTTGCAGGCGATATTTCTCGGCCAGGCGCGCTTCTTCCGGGGTATTGAGCACCAGGCAGCCACCTTCGGAGCAGGTGACGTTCTTGTTGGCCTGGAAGCTGAACGACACGAAGTCGCCGCCCGCGCCGATGCGCTGGCCGTTCCAGCTGGAGCCCAGGGCCTGGGCGGCGTCCTCCACCACCCGCAGGCCATGCTTGCTGGCCAGGGCGTAGAGGCGGTCCATGTCCAGCGGCAGGCCGGCCAGGTACACCGGGATGATGGCCTTGGTGCGCGGGGTGATGGCGGCCTCGACCTGGTCCAGGTCGAGGTTGCGGGTTACCGGGTCGATGTCGGCGAACACCGGCGTGGCGCCCACTTCGAGGATCACGTTGGCGGTGGCGACCCAGGAGATCGGCGTGGTGATCACTTCGTCGCCCGGGCCGATGCCGGCGATGCGCAGGGCGATCTCCATGGTGCAGGTGCCGGAGTTGAAGGTGCGCACGGTGCGGCCGCCGCAGAACTGCGAAAGCTGCGCCTCGAAGGCCTGGACCTTGGGACCGCTGGTGATCCAGCCCGAGCGCAGCACCTCGCCGACGGCGGCGATGGTGGGTTCATCGATGGTGGGTTTGGAGAACGGCAGGAAAGGCAGTTGGCTCATGACGATGGGACACCCGATAAGCGGACGCTGGGAACATGGATTGAGGCGCGCCGGGGGGGGGGCGCGCTGACGCCCAGCATGATGGTCCCGAATGCCTCGGGACGCCAGAGCGTCGAGGGGCAGAATCGGCTGCTATGCTGCTTGGCACCCTGTCGCATCGACGCTGAGCGCCGTTCATCGGAGAGAGACTGCCATGCCATCCCTGACCCAGCTACGTGAGCCCAATGCATTTCTCGACCGGCACCTGGGACCCGATGCCCAGGAGCAGCAAGCCATGCTTGCCAGCCTCGGGCTCGGCAGCCGGGTCGAGCTGATCGAGCAGACGGTGCCGCCGGCCATTCGCTTCAATCGAGCCCTGGACCTGCCACCGGCCCTCGACGAGACGGCGGCCCTGGCGCGGCTCAAGGGCTATGCGGCGCAGAACCAGGTCTGGACCAGCCTGATCGGCATGGGTTACCACGGCACTCGCACGCCCAACGTGATCCTGCGCAACGTGCTGGAAAACCCCGGCTGGTACACCGCCTATACCCCTTACCAGCCGGAGATCGCCCAGGGCCGGCTCGAGGCGCTGCTGAATTTCCAGCAGATGACCATCGACCTCACCGGCCTCGACCTGGCCAATGCCTCGCTGCTGGACGAAGCCACCGCCGCGGCCGAGGCCATGGCCATGGCCAGCCGTGTGGCCAAGTCCGGGAGCAAGCGGTTCTTCGTCGACGAACATTGCCATCCGCAGACCCTCTCGGTGCTGCGGACCCGGGCCGAGGGCTTGGGTTTCGAACTGGTGGTCGATAGCCTCGACAAGCTGCCTGGGCACGAGGTCTTCGGCGCCTTGTTGCAGTACCCGGATACCCACGGCGAGATCCGCGACCTGCGGCCGCTGATCGATCAATTGCATGCCCGCCAGGCCCTGGCCTGCGTCGCCACCGACCTGCTCAGCCTGTTGCTGCTGACCCCGCCTGGCGAGCTGGGTGCGGACGTGGTGCTGGGTTCGTCCCAGCGCTTTGGCGTGCCCATGGGCTACGGTGGTCCCCACGCGGCCTTTTTCGCCTGCCGCGACGAATACAAGCGGGCCATGCCCGGACGCATCATCGGCGTGTCCCGTGATGCCCGGGGCCAGGTGGCGCTGCGCATGGCCTTGCAGACCCGCGAGCAGCACATCCGCCGCGAGAAGGCCAACTCCAATATCTGCACCGCCCAGGTGCTACTGGCCAACATCGCCGCTTTCTACGCGGTGTACCACGGCCCCAAGGGGCTCAAGCGCATCGCCCAGCGGGTGCACCGGCTGACCTGCATTCTCGCTGCGGGGCTGGAGCGCCATGGCATCGCCCGGGTCAACCGGCACTTCTTCGACACCCTGACCCTGGAGGTGGGCGGCAGCCAGACCGCGATCATCGAGAGCGCCAGGGCCCAGCGGATCAACTTTCGGATCCTCGGCCGTGGCCGGCTGGGCCTGAGCCTCGACGAGACCTGCGACGAAACCACCGTCGCCCGGTTGCTGGATGTGTTCCTGGGCGCCGACCACGGCCTGGACGTAGCCGTGCTGGATGCCGAGGAGCTGGAGTCCGGCCTGCCCGATGAGCTGCTGCGCCGCAGCCCGGTGCTGGAGCATCCGGTGTTCAGTGCCCATCACAGCGAGACCCGGATGCTGCGTTACCTCAAGCAGTTGGAGAACAAGGACCTGGCGCTCAACCAGTCGATGATTCCCCTGGGCTCCTGCACCATGAAGCTCAACGCCAGCAGCGAGATGATCCCCATCACCTGGCCGGAGTTCGCCGACCTGCACCCCTTCGCGCCCCGGGAGCAGGCCGCCGGCTACCGCTTGATGATCGAGGAGCTGGAGCGCTGGCTGTGCGCGATCACCGGTTTCGATGCCATCTGCATGCAGCCCAACTCCGGGGCCCAGGGCGAATATGCCGGGCTTTTGGCCATCCGCCGCTACCACGAGAGCCGTCGGCAAGGGCAACGCAATATCTGCCTGATCCCGGCCTCGGCCCACGGCACCAACCCGGCCTCGGCGCAGATGGCCGGGATGCAGGTGGTGATCGTCGAGTGCGACGAGGCCGGCAACGTCGACCTGGCGGACCTGGCGGCCAAGGCCGCGCAGGCCGGCGAGCGCTTGTCCTGCCTGATGGCGACCTATCCCTCGACCCATGGGGTCTATGAAGAAGGCATCCGCCAGATCTGCGAAGTCGTCCACAGCCATGGCGGCCAGGTGTACATGGATGGTGCCAACCTCAATGCCCAGGTGGGCCTGGCCCGGCCCGCAGACATCGGCGCCGACGTCTCGCACATGAACCTGCACAAGACCTTCTGCATTCCCCACGGCGGCGGTGGCCCGGGCATGGGGCCGATCGGCGTGCGCGCGCACCTGGCGCCCTTCGTCGCCAACCATCCGGTGGTGCCGATTGATGGCCCGTTGCCCCAGAACGATGCGGTCAGCGCCGCGCCCTGGGGCAGTGCGAGCATTCTGCCCATCAGCTGGATGTACATCGCCATGATGGGGCCGCAGCTGGCCGATGCCAGCGAGGTGGCGATCCTCGCCGCCAACTACCTGGCCACCCAGCTCAGCGGCGCCTTCCCGGTGCTCTACAGCGGGCGCAACGGGCGGGTGGCCCATGAGTGCATTCTCGACCTGCGGCCCTTGAAGGCGTTGACCGGGATTACCGAGGAGGACGTGGCCAAGCGCCTGATGGATTACGGCTTCCATGCGCCGACCATGTCGTTCCCGGTGCCGGGCACGCTGATGGTCGAGCCCACGGAGAGTGAGTCCAAGGCCGAGCTGGACCGGTTTGTCGAGGCCATGCTGAGCATTCGCGCCGAGATCGCCCAGGTCCAGGAGGGCCAGTGGCCGGCCGAGGACAATCCGCTCAAGGGCGCGCCCCATACCCTGGCCGATATCACTGGTGCCTGGACGCGGGCCTACAGCATCGAGCAGGCGGTCTTGCCCAGTGCCCATGTGCGGGCCCACAAGTACTGGCCGGCGGTGAACCGGGTGGACAATGTCTATGGCGACCGCAATCTCTTCTGCGCCTGCGTACCGGTGGACGCCTACCGCTGAGCCGGTTGCCAGGCCGAGCGGACAGCCTGGGCGCGGGTCCGGCGCGGCTGGGCGTCGAGAGGGTACAGGTGCAGCAGTTCTTCCTCGACGACCTGGTTGCTCAGGCCCAGCTCCAGTTCCGGGCAATCCAGGTCCAGCCAGTCGCCATGTTGCAGTTGCAGTTCGCTCTCGCGTCGGCTGGCGCTGTGGAACACATAGTGGACCATGCCCGGCTGCAGGAACTGTTCGTGCTGTTCGAGGAAGGCCTGGGAGTACTTGCGAATCGCCCCCCAGGCCTGCTGGTCGAGGCGGTAGCTGAGGTAGGACAGCTGCGCACCCTGGCGCTCGACCCGGACGTTGAGCGACAGGCTGCCCTGCAGCTCGCCGAGGATCAGCGCCGGGGTGATCGCGCAGTGGCGCAGGCGCGACTGCGCGCAGGAGCTGGCGTCCTGGCGGCTCAGCAGCGGGTCGCGGATGTCATGGCCGAGGCTGAAACCTACGAACCGCAGCTGGCCGAAATGATCCACCAGGTACACGCAGACCACCCCGGGTTGGCTGGCGATGCTCAGGGCGTGATAAGGAACGGTCAGTGGCTCGCCGTCGGTCTTGAGCAGGCTGCCATTGCCCTTGTAGAACCAGCCCTGGTGGGTGTGCTGGGTATTGAGGGTGACTTCGCTGACCTGGACCAGCAGGCTGTCGCTGGGCTTGAGGGGCGGGCGCAACGGGCCTTCCTGGCGTCCGTCGACGGCGAGTTGGGGATGGGGCGGCAGGCTACGCAAGTGCTCGTTCCAGTCCAGGTGCCGCCGGGCGCAGAACTGCAGGGTCTCGTACAACCCGCCATGTTCGGAGAGCGCCCGCACACTGCGGCCATTGTGCAAATCGAACAGCCCGATGGCGCGCTGGTCCTTGTGGCAGACATCCAGCAACAGCAGGTAATCATCCATGATTCTCTAGTCCTCGATCGGCAAGGGGGCGGGAAGGCAAGGGGCGTGGCTCCAGGCTTGGTGCGCGGCCGGGCTCGAGGGCGTTTTCCTTGAGCAGCAACGACAGCAGCAGGCCGGCCAGGCTGCCGCTCAGGGCGACATACAGGATCGACGGCAGGCCGAAATGATTGGCGGCGAACCCGGCTACCGCCGGCGACAGCCCGCCACCGAGGATCTCGCCGAGGCCCACGACGATCCCGGTCGCAGTGGGCAGCAGGGCCGCGGGCACCGACTCGCTGGTCAGCGGGCCGACGGTCATGCAGATCAGGCTGAAGTTGAAGAATGACAGCAGGAACAACAACAGGAACAGCAACCAGGGAATGGCCGGGCTGACGATCAGCAGGCCGACCAGGGTGCTACTGCTCATGAAGCACGCCGAGACCACCGGCTTGCGCCCCAGGCGATCGGACATCCCGGGGATGATCAACTGGCCGATGAAGCCGCCCAGGCCGATGGCCGAGATGATGAAGGCCATGGACAGGGTTTCCAGGTGCAGGTAGTCGGTCAGGTAGCTGGGCAGCATGGCGCAGAGCACGAACTGGCAGGTGAGGATGCAGAACATGATCAGGATGTTCAGGCTCACGTTGCCGCTCTTGAAGGCTGCCAGCCAGCGCGTCCCGGCATGGCCGCAGGCCTGGTCGGCGGTGGGGGCCGGCTGTGGCCGGTAGACCTTCCACAGGTAGGCGGCCAGTACCAGGCCCGGCAGCGAGATGATGGCGAATACGGCACGCCAGGAGCCGGTCATCTGCAACAGGCTGGCGGCGATCAGCGGGCCCAGGCACAGGCCGAGAATCGGGAACAGCGCCTGCTGGATTCCCAGGTTCAGGCCACGTCGGCCGGGACGCGACACTTCGTTGGTGACGATGATGCTGGTGGGCGTGAAGGCACCTTCGCAGATGCCCATCAACCCGCGCAGGATCACCAGTCCCAGCACGCCGGTGGCCAGCGCGGAAAAACCGGACAGCAAGGACAGGACGGTGATGGACACCACCAGCACGCGGCGGGTGCCCAGGCGTTCGATCACGCTGCCCATGCCCAGGGCCGACAGGCCCCAGGTGAAGGCCAGCGCGGCGGACAGGTAGCCCAGGTCCTGATAGTCCAGGTGCAGGTCATGCATGATCACCGGGAACAGCGGCAGGATGATGAAGCGATCCAGCCCCACCAGCCCGAAGCTCAATGACAGCAATAGCACCATGGATCTTTCGTAGCGGCTGTTGGCCGCCGTGATTGGCATTCCAGTGTTCATCGCTCAGCTTCCTTGGCAAACCATGAACTCGGCGCGAGGCGCCGTGGGGGTACGGCCTGACGCTGCCTTGTAGCCCGGCAGCGTCAGGTCGGACAGACGCGGGGTTTCACATCAGGCGGTCCATTGGCCGACCGCCATCTCCGCGGTGAAGCCCGGGCCGAAGGCCG
This sequence comes from Pseudomonas sp. MSSRFD41, assembly GCF_014230245.1. Lineage (NCBI taxonomy): Bacteria > Pseudomonadati > Pseudomonadota > Gammaproteobacteria > Pseudomonadales > Pseudomonadaceae > Pseudomonas > Pseudomonas sp. MSSRFD41. The sequence continues at coordinate 414,117 of NZ_JACKZK010000001.1, forward strand.
CCAGCAGGCCGATATCGCCTTTGTTCAGGTTGGAATCGAACTGGCGCTTGAGGACGTCGAACACCACCACGCTGGCGATGTTGCCGGCCTCGGACAGGCTGCTGCGCGATTGCGAGACGCGGTTCGACGCCAGGTCCAGGTGCATCACCAGTTCGTCGAGGATCTTGCGGCCGCCGGTGTGGAAGATGAAGAAGTCGTTGTGCGCGCAGTTCTGCTCGAAGCTCTCGTAGTTGAGGCGCTCCATGACCGGTGCCACGTCCTTGATGGAGTTCATCACCGCTTTGTCGAGGGTGAAGTGGAAGCCGGTGTCCTTTACGTCGTACTTGATGTAGTGCTCGCTCTTGGGCAGGAAGTACGACTCGGTCTTCTTGATCTTGAAGCCGCCGGCCTGGTCGTCGGCACGCAGTACGCAGGCCGAGACCGCATCGCCAAACAGCGCCGCCGAGATGAAGGCGTGCAGCTTGGTGTCGTCCGGCTGGTAGCACAGCGAGGAGAACTCCAGGGACACGATCAGCACGTGGTTGCGCGCATCGAGGCTGGCGAAGTCGTTGGCCCGGTTGATCGCCGCGGCACCGGCCACGCAGCCCAGCTGGGCAATCGGCAGTTGCACGGTGGAGGTGGGCAGGCCCAGGTCGTTGATCAGGTGCGCGGTCAGCGACGGCATCATGAAGCCGGTGCAGGAAGTGACGATCACCATGCGGATGTCGCTGATCTGCAGCCCGGCATTCTCGATGGCCTGGCGTGCGGCGGCCGACGACATCTGCCGTGCTTCACGCTCGTAGACGATGCTGCGGTGGGTGAAGCCGGTGTGGACCGCCAGCTCGTCGATCGGCAGCACCAGGTGGCGCTCGTTGACCTCGGTGTTGGCGATCATGCGCTTGGCCAGGGCCATGCGGGGGTGGTCGGCGTGCAGGCCTTCCAGGTGATCGACCATCTGCTGCTGGGTGATCTTGTGTTTCGGAAACATTACGTGTGGGAGGCAAAGAGTAGACATGACCCATCCTTGGCCGTATTCAGGCCAATAAGTAAGTGTTGGGGAGTGTCCCCGTTAATAGGCAATAGAATTCATAGAGCCCAAGAAAACCGGGGCCCAAGGGCAACTTCCAGAACTGAAGTTGCCGCTGATGCAGCTTTTAAGTTGGATTTTATTTTTATGGCTTACTTCAAGGTGCCTTTTGGCAAGGCACCTTGAACAACACGTTATTTATCCAGAACGAACTTGTAGGCGTATTGCCAGGCCAGGTTGCTTTCGCGCACATGCTTGCGCACCACCATGCGCACCGGCGCCCCGACCTTCAGTTGCTGGGCATCGCAGACATCGACGATTTCCGAGGCGATCACCAGGCCGTCGTCCAGGCGGACCATGGCCATGCAGCGCGGTACGGTCTCGCCATAGCCCATGGCCGCCAGGATCGGGTTGTCGGCGTGGGCCATGACTTCGATCTTCCCGGTGCGGGCGCAACGATAGGGCTTCACGCTCATGGAGTTGCAAGCGCCGCAGACCGTACGCCGGGGGAAGAAGATCTCGTTGCATTCTTCGCACTGGCTGCCTTCGAGGCGGTACTTGCCACCATGCTCGCGCCATTCGCGGAGCATGCTGGCGGTGGTCATTCTGTGGATCTGTTCTGGGTACATGGACATGGTCCGGGCTCCTTAGTCGTTCGAGAGGACAATCACCGAGTTGTGCGCCGCATAACCGCCAAGGTTCTGCGACACGCCGATGCGTGCGCCCTTGACCTGGTTGTCGGCTTCACCCCTCAGCTGCCGGAACAGCTCGGTGATGTGCAGGATGCCGTCGCAGCCGGAAGCATGGCCGCGGCCGATGTTGCCGCCGTCGGTGTTCAGTGGCAGCTGGCCGTCCAGGGCGATACCGCCTTCGAGAACGAAGTCACCAGCCTGGCCCTTGCCGCAGACGCCCATGGATTCCATCTGGATCAGGCCGGCGCCGAGCAGGTCGTAGACCTGGGCGACGTCGATGTCCTTGGGGGTGATCCCGGCTTTCTTGTAGGCAATCTCCGCGCAAGCGATGGAGTTGGCCGAGACGGCCATGCCCACGTCCTTGGGCAGGCCCGGGTGATGCAGGGTCGGGTTGTGGAAGCGGGTACCGAAGTAGTGGGAAACCCCGGTATAGGCGCAACCCCGCACGAACACCGGTTTGTCGGTGTACTTGTGGGCCAGGTGCTCGGCGACCAGGATCGCGCAGCCACTGGCTTCGCCCCAGGCCAGCATCGAGCCGCAGGCTTCACTGTTCTTCAGCGCTTCCAGGGTCGGGATCGCCTGGCCATAGCGGGTGGCGGTAGGGGTGTTGTGCGCATAGATGCGCATCTGCCGGCCAAAGGTGGCCAGGACGTCGGCTTCGCGGCCGGCATAACCGAACTTCTGGAAGTACTCGGCGGTCGCCAGGGCGAAAGCGTCGGTGTGGGAGATGCCGAGGAAGTAGTCGTACTCGCATTCGGTACTGGAACCGATGTATTCGGCATAGTTGAAGTGGTCGGTCATCTTCTCGAAACCGCCGCACAGAACGATGTCGTACTCCCCGGAAGCCACCATCTGATGGCCCATTTGGAAGGATACCGAGCTGCTGGTGCAGTTGGCGGTGCTCATGAAAGTCGGCGCCGGGCTGATCCCCAGGGCGTCGGAAATGGTCGGGCCCAGGCCGCCATATTCGGAGATGCCTTCACCGTGATAACCATAGGCAACGCCCTGGATTTCACGGGGGTGCATCTTGGCATCCTTGATGGCCTTGTAGGCGGACTCGACGATCATTTCCTTGAACGTCTGCCGAACTCGTGAACTACCGGGCTTCGGCGTATAGGCAGCCGAAACTATTGCAACACGACGTGCGCACATGTACATGCTCCTTGCGTAGACAGGCGTAATCAGAGATAGGCGGTCAGGGCATAGTCAGCCCGCAGGTACTTGAACTCGTACTTGATGGACGTGCCGTAATCGACATAGGTCTTGTTCTCGAGCAGCTGGCGCAGCGGCTTGTTGCGCTTCTGGTACTGCTCGATGGCGTCGGTGACGGTCAGGGCGATGGCGTCGCTGCCGGCGCCGAAACCGTAGGACACCATGAGGATCTTCTGTCCTGGACGGGCCTGGTCCAGGACGTTGATCAGGCCCAGCAACGGGCTGGCCGCCCCGGTATCACCGACGTTGCCGGCGTAGATGCCCGGTTCGATCTGCTTGGCGTTGAAGCCCAGGTGCTTGCCCAGGGAGTAGGGCGTGGACACCAGGTTTTGCTGGAACACCACGTAGTCGTAGTCGGCGGCGCTGGTGTGCAGCTTGGCCATCAGCCCTTCGGCGGCGCGGCGGGTCTGGTCTTCCAGGCCGATGCTGTTCTTGTCCGACCCCAGGCCCATCCCGGAACGAATGTAGCGATCGCCCTGGGGACGGATGTTGTCGGCGATGTCGGCGGCGCAAGAGAAGCTGCCATCGAATTCGGCGATGACATTCTCGGTGCCGACCAGCAGCGCGGCGGCGCCGGCACCGGCATAGGATTCGGTCAGGTCGCCGGGAGCGGTGTTGCGGTTGATGGTGTCGGCGCCGATGGCCAGGGCGCTGCCGGTCATGCCCGAGGCCACCAGGGCCTGGCAGATCTGCAGGGCGGAGGTACCGGATTTGCCGGCGAACTGGACGTCGGCGCAATAGGCGTCGTAGCCGCTGCCGAGCATTTCCAGGATGATCGAGGCCGAGGCCCGCGAGTCATAGGGGTTGGTGCAGGTTCCCAGGTACAGGGCCTGGAGTTCATGGCCGGGGACTTTGTCCAGGGCCCGTTGTGCTGCCAGTACGCCGAGGGTGATGACATCTTCATCCGGCTGCAGCACGGCTCTTTCGGTGACGCCCAGGTTCTCCTCGACCAGCTTGAGGTCGGTGTTCTTCCAGACGTTGATGACTTCCTGCACTTTGAGGCGGCAGACCGGAATGCCCGCGCCATAGCTGACTATGCCTACTTTTTTCACGTTCATTTTCCTCTTGATTCCATTCTCTTCAGAAAACTGGGGCGTGCCTGCTTCGGGAGCAGTCTTGAAACATATGGAAAACTGTTTTGCTGCCTTCAACTGGCCGGCGTCATGCAAACCCGCAAAGTAGAGCGGTTCTTCTATGGAAGAAAGCCAGGCGAAAGCAGTTTTTTTTTCACCTCGTTATGTTATAATACGGAACGTTTCGTTTAATAAGAATCTAGGGTGATCTTTGTTCTTGAAAGCAAAAGATTGAAGCCTTGAATTCGAAGTCGTACCTGTCTAATGCCCCGTATTAATTGGCTGTGAGGCAATAATCAAAAAATCTAGATGGACCGGTACAAGAAATTCGTAGATCTCTTTAGAATGAAACGAAACGGACCGTTTCATTCCGATTCGGGGGAATCCTATACTCTGCGTTGCGTTTGTCAAGCGCCCTGCCTGGAGATTTTTTTATCGTGGCTCGTACACCATCTCGCAGCTCCATCGGCTCTTTGCGAAGTCCTCATACTCATAAAGCCATCCTCACTTCCACTATCGAAATCCTTAAGGAATGCGGCTATTCCGGGCTCAGTATCGAGTCTGTGGCTCGTCGAGCCGGTGCCAGCAAACCGACGATCTACCGCTGGTGGACGAACAAGGCGGCGTTGATCGCAGAAGTCTACGAAAACGAGAGCGAACAAGTTAGAAAGGCTCCTGATCTCGGCTCTTTCAAGAAAGATCTCGATTTTTTGCTGCGCAATCTCTGGAAAGTCTGGAGGGAAACCATTTGCGGGGAAGCTTTCCGTTGCGTGATAGCTGAAGCGCAACTGGATCCAGCAACATTGATCCAGCTCAAGGATCAATTCATGGAGCGCAGGAGGGAGTTGCCCAGAAAGCTGGTGGAGAATGCCATCAGCAATGGTGAGTTGCCCAAGGACACCAACCGTGAATTGTTGCTCGATATGATCTTCGGTTTTTGCTGGTATCGACTGCTGACCGAGCAGTTGACGATGGAGCAGGACATCGAGGAGTTCACTTGCATGTTGATCAACGGTATTTGCCCTGGTGCACAACGTTGATTCATTCCAACCACCGAGCCCGCGAACATCGTGGGCTCGGTGGTTTAGTGCTTCAAGCTGAAGGCTTCGCGAACTCCCGATACAGATCCGGAAGAAAGCTGGCCAGGTGGTTGAACTCGCACATGTCGTGTACGGCGAATTCATAGGCCAGGGTTTCCAGCTCGGTGGCACCCAAGCCGTTTTCCCCGAGGATGGCCGCCGCCTTTTCTGCCCCGGGAAAACGGGCCATGGAAGGATGTGCGCCGACCCAGTAGCGGCTGGTCAAGTACATGCCGCCCGGTACCTCCTTGAACAAGTGCACCATCAATGAGACCGGCACCTGTGGATGATCGGCCAGGCTCATCAGGGCGCTGACGCTGCCGTCGATCTTCGCTTCGCGATAAAGATCGGGGTCCAGGCCCAGCTTGCCTGGCTCCTGGAAGTCGATATGCAGGTGCATCAGGCGGTCGCCGACATACTCCGAGGCGCAGAAGGTGTTGCCGTACAGTCGCTCTTCGAAGCTCAAGGATTCGTCGCACAGGCGCTGATGCTTCACACAAGGGTTGCTGACATGGGCATAGGGGAACCACAGGGTGTAACGCTCCGACTCCAGCGGGTGCCATATGAACCACCACTTGAACATGTCGGCTGTGCAGTCGGGAAAGAACTTGCGGCTTTGCACATAGGCCATCGGCCCCGGCAGCAGGGCATAGCCGGACTCCTCGCTGACGAAGTCCGGATCGAGCAGGCGATTGATGTCCTCGATGCTCGGGGTGAGGGTGTCCTTCAGGGGCATGGGGCCTTGCTGGATCTTGCGCACGGCGGACAGCGGCACCTGCATGTCCCCGCGAAAGTACTTGGCGTAGGGCTTGTTCCTGACCTCCGCCTGGTTATGCAGGAACAGCTTCTGCATGGGCAGGGAGAAGTAGGTGAAGGGAGTCATGACGCGTGCTTCCATGCTGATATCCTTTGGCTGAATAGACGAGTAGCCGCCACTTCACAGCAACCTTGGAGCCTGGTTGAACGAGAAACTGGCGCTTTGTAGCTAAGCAGTCCATAAACAAAAGTCAAATTTGAATTTAACTTAGTGAGGAACTCATGGTCGTTCCCGTTTCCCCGCAGGCAGCTGTAGTTCGTGCACCGCGCCAGGATGGCCAGGCGACTCGCCAGCAGATTCTGGAGATGGCCGGTCAATTGTTTGCCGAGCTGGGGTATGCCAATACCACCAGCAAGCAGATCTGCGAGAGCTCCAGGGCCAACAATGCGTCGGTCAACTATCACTTCGAGAACAAGGACGGCCTGTATCGGGCGGTGTTGCGCGAGGCCCATGACCGCCTGGTTGGAATAGAAACCATGATCAGCCTGAGCGAGAGCCAGCAAAGCCCTGAAGACAAGCTGCGGGCGATCATCACCATGCTGATCGAGGGCCTGGGGAGCGCGCGCCAGGGCTGGGCCTTGAAGGTGCTGACCCGCGAGTTGCTGTCGCCCTCTTCGGTCCTGCCCGAGGTGCTCGAGGAGCAGGCCTTCCCCAAGGCGCTGATCGTGCGCACCATCCTTGGCCAGATCATGCAGCGTTCGCCCGACGATCCAGCCACCTTGCGCTGTGCGGTCAACGTATTCGCGCCCTGCCTGTTCCTGCTGATCGCCCATGGCCAGTTGCAGCGCAATGTGCTGCCCGGCTTGCAGCTCGATCCGCCCGAGTTGATCGAACACATGATGAGCTATGCGCTGGCCGGTTTGCAGGCGGTGTCCCGGGCCGCCAAGGCCGGTTAGGGATCTGCCAGGCAAAAAAACGCCGCCCCTGGGGGCGGCGTTTGTGCGCTATCCCTGGGACGATCCTTACTCCTGGGCTACGGCGTTCTTCGCCAGGATGGCATTGGCCAATTCCATGTCGCTGGCCTGCAGGCCAGGATTCTCGGAGCGGACCTTCTGGATAGCGGCCTCCAGGTACGGGCCGCGGATGCTGCCCTGGCTGGCGACGAAGCTGCCAGCGTCGTCCTGGGCGGCGACGATCAGCTTGTGATCCTTGAAGGTCAGGTAGGTGGAACCTGTGGTCGCACCGGAGGAAATGACGTTACGCCAGAAGGTGTCGGCCATTGCCGAACCTACGGGGAGCGACAGCAGGGCAATTGTGGCGACAGCTGTTTTCAGACGCATGATGGGTGACTCCGACTAGGGGGGAACTACAGCGTTTGATTCTAGTTTCCCCGGTCGAGTTCCGTGACCGTTCAGTCGAGATTTTCGACCAGCAGGATCGTTCCTTCCTGGCCCACCACCCGGACTCGCGCGCCCTCTGGAGCGTCAGTGCCCTTGGCGATCCAGACGCCATCGGCAACCTTGATCCGGCCCCGGCCGTTGACGATCGCCTGATGCACCACGAAGGTCTTGCCGATCAGCTCGCGGCCCCGCAGGTTGAGGTTCGGCTGGTCGCTGGCGCGGATCGCGCTGCGCTGGCGTCGCCACCAGTACAGGGCGGTCAGCAGGGACAGCAGGCCGAATAGCAGCAATTGCGCTTCCCACGCCAGGCTCGGGACCAGGAACGCCAGGACTCCCACGCAGATCGCGGCCAAGCCGATCCATAGCAGGTAGCCGCCGGCACCGAACACCTCGAGGATCAGCAGGACGGTGCCCAGGGCCAGCCAGTCCCAGAATGAAAGCGCTTGCAGGAATGCCGACATGGCGGTCGCCTCAGGTCTTCTTGCCGTCGAAGGTGGCCTTGACGATCTCGCTGATGCCGCCCACGGCACCGATCACCTGGCTGGCCTCCAGCGGCATCAGGATCACCTTGGTGTTGTTGGCCGAGGCCAGCTTGCCCAGGGTGTCGACGTACTTCTGCGCCACGAAGTAGTTGATCGCCTGGACGTTGCCGCTGGCGATGGCTGCGGACACCACCTGGGTCGCCCGGGCCTCCGCCTCGGCTTGGCGCTCACGGGCCTCGGATTCGAGGAAGGCCGCCTGGCGCTCGCCCTCGGCTTCCAGAATCTGCGCCTGCTTCTTGCCCTCCGCGGTAAGGATGGCCGCCGCCCGCAGGCCCTCGGCTTCGAGGATTTGCGCACGCTTGACCCGTTCGGCCTTCATCTGCCCGGACATGGCAGCCATCAGGTCGGCCGGTGGGCTGATGTCCTTGATCTCGATGCGGGTGATCTTGATTCCCCAGGGCGCGGTGGCTTCGTCCACGGTCTTCAGCAGTTTCTCGTTGATCGCGTCACGTTGACTGAGCATCGCGTCCAGTTCCATGGAGCCCAGCACGGTGCGGATGTTGGTCTGCAGCAGGTTGCGCACGGCATGCTCGAGGTTGTTGACCTCATAGGCGGCCTGGGCAGTGTTGACCACCTGGAAGAAGCACACCGCATCGATCTGCACCGTGGCGTTGTCGGATGTGATGACCTCCTGGGGCGGGATGTCGAGGACGTTCTCCATGACGTTGAGCTTGCGCCCGATACGGTCCATCACCGGGATGATGATGTTCAACCCTGGCTTGAGGGTGGTGGTGTAGCGGCCGAAACGCTCCACGGTCCACTGGTAGCCCTGGGGCACCACCTTGAAGCCCATGAACACCAGGGCCACGGCCAGGCCGACGAAAAGTAGCAGCACGCTTGTGATCTGCATCAGGCTCACCTGTTCAAGTGTTGGTCCATGGGGCTGGACTCGGCTTCACAGCTGGAAGCGCGTGACCGAGGTCTGCAGGGTGGCTACCGAGCTCTCCATCTGTTCCACCGTAAGGCTCAGGTCGCGCATGGCCTGGCTGTTGCGCCGGGCCACTTCACTGATCATTTCCACTCGCTGGGCGACTTCGCTGCTGGCCTTGGATTGTTCGCCGATGGTGTGGGAGATCTCCTGGACCATCAGCGCCGAGCGCTGGGCGCCCTGGCGGATTTCGTTGATCGAGGTACCCGCCTGCTGGGCCATGTTCACCCCCTCGTTCACCCGGCTGACTCCGGTCTGCATGCTGCTGACCGCTTGTTCGGTGGTCTCCCGGATGCGCTGGATCATGCCGGTGATCTCCCGGGTCGATTGCGCGGTACGTGCCGCCAGGTTGCGGACTTCGTCGGCGACCACGGCGAAGCCGCGTCCGGCCTCGCCGGCCCTGGCGGCCTCGATGGCGGCGTTGAGCGCCAACAGGTTGGTCTGTTCGGCGATGCTGTTGATCACCTGGATGATCGAGTGGATTTCTTCGGAGGACTGGCCCAGGGCCGTGATGCTTGCAGAGGACTGGTTGACCGCCTCGGCAATCTGGCTCATGCCGTTCACCACGCCGAGTATCACTTGGCCGCCGCTGCCGGCCAGGGATTCGGAGTGGGCCGAAATGCTCTGGGCGTTGCGCGCATGTTCGGCGACCTGGGCGATGTTGCTGATCATCTGTTCCATGGCCGCCGCCATGTCGGTGGCGCCATCGGCCTGCTCGCTGGCGCCGTCGGCGATGTTCGACGAGGTACCGCTGAGGCTGTGGGAGCGGCCACGCAGCTCCTCGCTTTCATGGCGGATGGTGGTGATCATCCGCCGCAGGTTGTCCTGCATTTCGCCCAGGGCCTGTTGCAACTGGCCGGCTTCGTCTTGGCTGTCGACGCTGATGTTGCGGGTCAGGTCGCCCTGGGCAATGGCCCGGGCCGTGGCCACGGACTTCTCCAGGGGCTTGAGCACGCGGTTGAGCAGTTGTCGGGTCAGCAGGCACAGGGCCAGGGCAGCGCACAGGCTGCCACCGACCAGCCAGCCAGCGGCCTGGCGCACGGCTGTTTCACTGCGGGCGCGGGTCTGCGCGCTACTGGCTTCGATCTTGCTGCTCAGGGCCTCGTTGCGGGTTTCCACTTCAGTGAAGCGCTGGGAGAACTCCGGCATCTGCAGGCGTGCTGCCTGGGGATCCTTGAGGGCCAGCCCGGCGATGTCCTGGGCGGCCCGGATGTAGTTCTCCAGCACCGGTTGCAGTTCACCGATGGCCTCGCGGATATCCGGTGCCAGGGGCAGCCGGGCATTCTCGGCCAGGGATTTGCGGAACCAGTCGCCGTGCTCGCGCAGGCTGTCGCGGACCTCGTTGCCCGCCGCTTCGTCACCGGGTTGGCTGCTCAGCGCCTGCAGTACATCGGCCCGCAGGGCGTCATGCATCATGTCGGCCTCCAGGTGGTTGCGCAGGGCGCTGGCATTGAGTTCGTTGTCGTGAAGGGCGCTGGCCAGGCGCGCCTGGCCCCAGAGACCGATGCCGGCCACCAGGGCGATGGCCAGCAGGCTGATAGCCCCCGAGGTGATCATGTTATGGCGGATGTTCATGCCCGGCTCCCTGCGCGTTTCGGCTGTGCCTAAAGCGTAGTCCAGCTCCTGGGGTGTGCCCTTGCGGCACTTTCAGGACTCGTTACAGGGCGTGACCCGCAAGACTTCCTCCAGGCTGGTCTGCCCTTGCGTCACCTTGTGCGCGGCCGCCAGGCGCAGGCTGCGCATACCGGTGGCAGCGGCTTGGCGGCGCAGTCCGGCCAGATCGAGCTCCGGCTGGATCAGGGGCCTCAAGGCATCGTTCAAGCGCATGATTTCATAGACTCCGACCCGCCCGCGGTAGCCGGTGCCCCGGCACTCGGCGCAGCCAATGGCGCGGTGGGCGTGCAGGGGCGCCGGCAGTCGCTCGGGCGGGGCCAGGCTGCGCCATTGATCCGCGTCCAGATCCACCGGTTGCTTGCAATGGCGGCACAGGGTGCGCACCAGGCGCTGGGCCATGACCCCGAGCAGCGTGGCCTTGATCAAGTAGTGCGGCACGCCCAGCTCCAGCAGGCGGCTGATGGCGCCCGGGGCATCGTTGGTGTGCAGGGTGGACAGGACGAGATGCCCGGTGAGGGCCGCCTGGATGGCCACCTCGGCGGTTTCCAGGTCGCGAATCTCGCCGATCATGATGATGTCCGGATCCTGGCGCAGCAGCGCGCGTACGCCGCTGGAGAAACCCAGGTCGATGTTGTGCTGTACCTGCATCTGGTTGAAGGATGGCTCGATCATCTCGATCGGGTCTTCGATGGTGCACAGGTTGATCTGGGGCGTGGCCAGCTTCTTCAGGGTGGCGTAGAGGGTGCTGGTCTTGCCCGAGCCCGTGGGGCCGGTGACCAGGATGATGCCGTGGGCCTGGGCGGTCATGGCTTGCCAGCACGCGAGGTCCTCGGCGCCGAAACCCAGTTGGTCGAAGTCCCTGAGCAGAACCTGGGGATCGAAGATACGCATCACCAGTTTCTCGCCGAAGGCGGTGGGCAGGGTCGAGAGCCGCAGCTCGACGGCATTGCCCTCGGGAGTGAGGGTCTTGATCCGCCCATCCTGGGGTTTGCGACGTTCCGCGACGTTCATCCGGCCCAGGCTCTTGAGGCGGCTGACGATGGCCAGGGCCACATGGAGTTCAAAGGCATAGACGGTGTGCAGCAGGCCGTCGATACGCAAGCGCAGGTTGCCCTGTTCACGCCGAGGTTCGATATGGATATCGCTGGCTCGCTGTGCGAAGGCGTACTGCAACAGCCAATCGACGATATTGACGATGTGGGCGTCGTCGGCATCCGGCGCCTGGTCGCCGCTGCGCGGCTTCAGTAATTGTTCGAAGTTGCCGGGACCGCTGCCTCGATGTTCGTTGCTGGCGCCGTTGACCGACCTGGCAAGGCGATAGAACTCCTGGGTCAGGTGGCGAATCTGCGCCGGGCTGGCCAGCACCCGCCGCACGGAGCGCTTCAGGGCATGGGCCAGGTCCGTTTCCCAGCCGTTGACATAGGGCTCGGCGCTGGCCACGGTCACGCTCCGAGTATCCACGGCGACGGCCAGGATCCTGTGTCGCTGGGCGAACGCCCGGGACATCAGTGGAGTGATGGCGGCTACATCGATCTGCAGTGGGTCCAGGCGTAGATAGGGTTGGCCGGCCTCCTGGGCGAGCCAGGCGGTGAGGCTGTCCAGGTCCAGCTGGCGGCCCGGGTGGCGCAGGTCTGGCAAGTGCTGTTCGGCGATGCTCTCCAGCGGGTGCCGGGGCTCACCGATCTCATGTTGCCTTGCCGCCATGACTTGATCGGCGGACTCCTGGCTGATCCGCCCCTGGGCCTGCAAGTCGCGCAGCAACGTGCCGAGCTCCAGCTTGCAGTCCCGGGACAGGTTGTCGGTACCCATGGGGTTCTCCCTGTTCGTGGTCGAGATCCCGACCGGAACAGCCAAGGGTAGCCTTGGGCGGACCCAGGGCGGGCAACCAAGGGTTGCAGGGTTTTGCCGGCCTCAGCCAGCGGCTTGCAGGCGCATGGGGTCCAGTTGTTGCAACTCGACCGAGCAGACGCACACCAGGTTGCGCAGTTTATCGGCGATCACCCCGGCGCGATGCCAGCTCAAGCCATCGAGTTCCACTTGCAGGTGCAACATATCGTCCTGCTGTTGCACCGAGACCCGCTGTGGCACCAGGAACTGCAAGGCGAAATGGTTGAGGACCCGGCACAGCACATCGGCTTCGGCGTCGGCTGCCAACTGGTAGTGCACACGGCAATGGGCTTGGCTGGGGTTCCAGACATCAGGTCGGGGCGAGGGGCCAGAGGCGGTGTCGAAAGGGGGCATGGTGATCTCCAGTTCAGTGGAGAAATTTTTACATTCGGTTTTGGGTATTTCTTATCTAAGATGGGATGTTTTTCAGATTTGGCGAATTGAAATATTCGTTATCTAGCTGATTTGGAGATTGATCATGCATAGCGAGTTGGACGCCTATGACCGCCGGATTCTCGCCTTGTTGCAGGAAGACGCCTCGCTATCCAGCGCGCAGATCGCCGAGCAGGTGGGACTGTCGCAGTCGCCATGCTGGCGGCGGATCCAGCGTTTGAAGGAAGAAGGGGTGATTCGCGGCCAGGTGACTTTGCTCGATCGCAAGAAGATCGGGCTGAACACGCAGATTTTCGCCGAGATCAAGCTCAATGCCCACGGTCGTTCCAACTTCACCGAGTTCACCGAGGCGATCCGTGGTTTCCCGGAAGTGCTGGAGTGCTACGTGCTGATGGGAGCGGTGGACTTCTTGCTGCGGGTGGTGGCGGCGGACATCGAGGCCTACGAGCGCTTCTTCTTCGAGAAGCTGTCCATGGTGCCGGGTATCCAGGAGGTGAACTCGATCGTTGCCCTGTCGGAGATCAAGTCCACCACCAGCCTGCCGCTGCTGCGCTGATCACATGCGCAGCAGGGTCTTCCAGGCACGGTTCTGGAACACCGCGATGGCTTGCTGCTTGCGTGCCGCCAGGGCTTCGTCGCCGAGCGGCTCGTTGGCCAGTTGCGCCAGCTTGTTCAGCTCGCCATAGAGGCGGTCCAGCTCGGGGATCTCCAGCACGCCGCGGGCGTGGTGCAGCCAGGCCTGGATGCGCTCGATGCGCGGCAGTTGCTCGGCCAGGTCCTCGGGTTGCTGCTGGTAGCGCGGCAATTGCAGGGACCTGGCTTCTTCGGCCAGCAGGCGTGGCAGCCAGCTGTCCAGGCGCGCGGCACCCTGGCGATTGCCGCGGGTGTTGCGCTCGGCGGTCCAGGCCCGGGCCAGCAACCAGCGTGAGGTAGTCAGCGAGAACAGGCCCCAGCGTACGTCCTGCAGCTCTTCGAGGAACTGCTCCGGTGCGGCCTTGCGCACGTCTTCGTCATCGAGGCCGGCTTGTACCAGCGGGCGCCAGTCTTCGAGCAGCGCGTCCAGGGCGCTGCGCAGTTCGGCGGTGGCTTGGCGTGGCGCCGCCTGACCCAGGCTGCTGGCCAGGGCGCGTAGTTCGGCGAGGTTTTCCACCCACTCCTGCAGCAGTCGCCAATGGCCGTTGAAGCGGTACTGTTCGGCCAGGCGCTGGCTGCTGCCCAGCAGGTGCCAGGCGAGGGCGGCGAAGGCTTCGTCCAGCGGCGTTTCGGCAGTCAGTTGCGGGGCCGGCAGGCTCAGGGAATAGCTGCCGGCATCGAACAGGCGGTAGCCGCGTTCGGCCTTGCTGATGTCGCAGGGCATCAGTGGCAGGGTCATGGCCAGTTCCGAGGCCAGTTCCAGCAAGGCGGCCGGTTCGCCTTCCCGCAGTTCCAGCTCCAGCTCGCAGATTTCTTCCTTGTGCTTGCCGGCGACCACTTGGCCCAGGTCCAGGGCCGCTTCGATCACCACCTTGGCCTTTCCGCGACCCCAGGCGATTTCCGCGCGCTCGCGGACGAAATCGGTGGTGAACATCGGCTTGAGGGTCTTTTTGTCCAGCTCGGCCAGGGCTTCGGGCCAGCATTGGCCGTCGAGTTTCTTCAGGTCGAGCTTGGCCTTGGGCAACTGCCAGTCGTATTCGTTGCGCTCGGACAGGCCGGCGATGCTCTGGCCACGGGTCTTGAGGGTCTGGATCACCACGTCGCCATCGCGGCGCAGGCGCAGGGCCACCTTGGCCTGGGCCAGGTCGCGGTCCGGGCTGTCGAAGTACTGGTTCATCAATTCACGGCGTTCCCAGCCACTTTTGTTGCGTTTCTTCAGCAGCGGGTGCTCGCGCAGGGCGGCGAGGGTCTCGCGGCTGGCGCGGAGTTTGATTTCGGTTTCTTTCTGCATGGCCGGACAATCCAGGATCGGGAGCGCAGCCGGGGAAGAGTTGGCTGCCAAGGTCGTGCAGTGTACAGGACAAGGCGCCGACAGGTGCCGCCGCGGTTCCTTCGGTGGGGCAACAGCCCCTATGATGGGCCTCGTCTTGGACATTCCGGAGCCCGCCCATGCCATTGCCGTCGATGAAGGATCAATTCGCCGCGTTGATCGCCGCCCCTTCGGTGAGTTGCACCCAGCCTGCTCTGGACCAGTCCAACCGGCCGGTCATCGACCTGCTCGCCGGTTGGCTCGGCGACCTGGGTTTTGCCTGCGACATCCAGCAGGTCAGCCCCGGCAAGTTCAACTTGCTGGCCAGCTTCGGCAGTGGCCCTGGCGGCCTGGTGCTGTCCGGGCACAGCGACACCGTGCCGTTCGACGCCGCGCTGTGGCAGACCGACCCACTGAAGCTGACCGAGGTCGACGGGCGCTGGGTCGGCCTTGGCAGCTGCGACATGAAGGGCTTCTTCGCCCTGGCCATTGAGGCGGTGCGGCCGTTGCTCGAACAACCGTTCAAGCAGCCGCTGCTGATCCTGGCCACCTGCGACGAGGAAAGCTCCATGGCCGGAGCCCGGGCCCTGGCGGATGCCGGACGGCCCCTGGGACGCGCGGCGGTGATCGGCGAGCCCACCGGGCTCAAGCCGATCCGCCTGCACAAGGGGGTGATGATGGAGCGCATCGACATCCTCGGGCGCAGCGGCCATTCATCGGATCCGAGCCTGGGCCGCAGCGCTCTGGAGGCCATGCACGATGCCATCGGCGAACTGCGCGGCCTGCGCCTGCAATGGCAGCGAGAGTTTCGCAATCCGCAATTTGGCGTGCCACAGCCGACCCTGAACTTCGGTTGTATCCACGGTGGCGACAACCCCAACCGAATCTGTGGCCAGTGTTCGCTGGAGTTCGACCTGCGGCCCCTGCCGGGCATGGACCCGCAAGCCCTGCGCGAGGCGATCCGCCAGCGGCTCAGGCCGGTGGCCGAACGGCACGAAGTGCGGATCGACTATGCGCCGCTGTTTCCTGCCGTTCCGCCGTTCGAGCAGCCCGAGGACGCCGAACTGGTGCGAGTGGCGGAGCGCTTGACCGGGCATCGTGCCGAAGCAGTGGCGTTCGGCACCGAAGCGCCTTATCTTCAGCGCCTTGGTTGCCAGACCCTGGTGCTCGGCCCGGGGGATATCGCGTGCGCCCACCAGCCGGGGGAATACCTGGAAATGTCACGCTTGCAGCCTACCGTGCATCTATTACGGGAATTGATTGAACATTACTGCCTGAAGCCGGCCCAATTTCAGTAAATTGCCGTCGTCCCTGTCCGTACCCATGAGGAGAGTAAGCGTGTCGCCAAGCCTGTTCCGACGATAACCATCAGCCCGTTGTGCGTTTTCCGTTTCGTCCTTTCATAGGCTGCTTTTTATTTACAGGCTCAGGTTCATGCCCGAATACGTCAATTGGCTCCGCCATGCGTCTCCCTACATCAATGCCCATCGCGACTGCACCTTCGTGGTCATGCTGCCCGGCGATGGTGTCGAACATCCCAACTTCGGCAATATCGTCCACGACCTGGTGCTGCTCCACAGCCTGGGAGTGCGCCTGGTGCTGGTGCATGGTTCCCGTCCACAGATCGAATCACGCCTGGCCGCCCGCGGCCTGACTCCGCATTACCACCACGGGATGCGGATCACCGATGCCGCCACCCTGGAATGCGTGATCGACGCCGTGGGCCAGCTGCGCATCGCCATCGAAGCGCGCCTGTCCATGGACATGGCCTCGCCGATGCAGGGCTCGCGGTTGCGGGTCGCCAGTGGCAATCTGGTGACCGCGCGGCCGATCGGCGTGCTCGAGGGCGTCGACTACCATCACACCGGCGAGGTGCGTCGGGTCGATCGCAAGGGTATCAATCGCCTGCTGGACGAGCGATCCATCGTCCTGCTGTCGCCCCTGGGCTATTCGCCTACCGGGGAAACCTTCAACCTGGCCTGTGAAGACGTCGCCACCCGTGCCGCCATCGACCTGGGCGCCGACAAGCTGCTGTTGTTCGGGGCTGACCCGGGATTGCTGGACGAGAATGGCAAGCTGGTGCGTGAACTGCGTCCGCAACAGGTGCCTGCCCATTTGCAGCGTCTGGGCGCCAACTACCAGGCCGAGTTGCTGGATGCGGCGGCCGAGGCTTGCCGGGGTGGGGTAGGGCGCAGCCATATTGTCAGCTATGCCGAGGATGGCGCCTTGCTGACCGAACTGTTCACCCGCGATGGCGGTGGCACCCTGGTGGCCCAGGAGCAGTTCGAGCGGGTGCGCGAGGCGGCGATCGAGGATGTTGGCGGCCTGCTGGAGCTGATCAGCCCGCTGGAAGAACAGGGCATCCTGGTGCGGCGTTCCCGCGAAGTGCTGGAGCGGGAGATCGAGCAGTTCAGCGTGGTCGAGCGCGAAGGCATGATCATCGCCTGCGCTGCGCTGTACCCGATCGCCGACTCCGACGCTGGCGAGCTGGCTTGCCTGGCGGTGAACCCGGAGTATCGGCACGGCAAGCGTGGCGATGAATTGCTGGAAAGGATCGAGGCCCGGGCCCGGGCCCAGGACCTCAAGACCCTGTTCGTGCTCACCACTCGCACCGCTCACTGGTTCCGTGAACGGGGCTTTGTGCCCAGCAGCGTGGAGCGCCTGCCATCGGCGCGGGCCTCGCTGTACAACTATCAGCGCAATTCGAAGATCTTCGAAAAAGCCCTCTGAAATCCTTCCAGCTGTTCGCCAGCGCCGCGGCTCGATCATGGGATCGGACCGCGGCGCTGTGTATTTCAGAATAATTTCATTTCGATACTAAAACTGTAACAAATTGACGGGAGGATAGGCCCTTAGCCAATATTGCGTCGCTTTTTTGATCCCTTATGACGTTATTCATTGACCTGGCCGAGGGCCTGGAAGGTATAGCGGCGGGAAAATATTTTTCAGGAATAGGCTCGCAAGCGTCTACGCTGGAGCTTTTGACTAGCGGATGGCGTTTCTTATTCCTGAAGAGTATGAGAAAGAATGGAATAATTCTTTTTGGGTTTATGAGTAATTCATTAACCTGCATGGACTCAATAACTGCGATTAGACATTGGTCGAAGACACAGATCGTTACGATTGACTTATCAGTCACGGTCTGGCGCTAATCGCGCATCTGTGGCACCCGGGCGTTTCGATCTGGGGCCAGGAACCACAAGAATTAGAAAACGAGAGGAGCGATACATGAACAAGTCCACCTTGGCCCTGGCTGTGGCCGTAGGGGTTTTGGCGCAGCAGGCAGGCGCCGCTGGTTTCATCGAGGACAGCAAGGCCACTCTGGGGCTGCGTAACTTCTACATCAACACCGATAACCGTGACGGTACTGGCCCGAACAAGAACGAAGAGTGGGGCCAAGGCTTCGATCTGCGTTTCACCTCGGGTTACACCCAGGGCACTGTCCAGTTTGGCGTCGATGCCATTGCGCTGTATGGCCTGCGCCTGGATTCCTCGCCGGCCACGAGCGGTAACTCTTCTGGTACCGCTTCCGGCGGCACCATCTTCCCGAGCGATGGCAACAAGGCTGTTCATGATTTCGCCAGCCTGGGCCTGACCGGCAAGGTCAAGGTTTCCCAGACCGAGCTGAAGATCGGCACCCTGCTGCCGAACAACCCGGTGATCAAGTACAACGACGGTCGCCTGCTGCCCCAAACCTTCCAGGGTGGCCAGATCACCTCGAACGAATTCAAGGACCTGACCCTGACTGCCGGCCAGGTCGAGCGCGCCAAGGGTCGTAACTCGAGCAACAACGAAGGCCTGTCCATCGCGGGCGCCAACGCTGGCTCGAACTACCCGAAAGGCGAGTTCAGCAACAAGTTCTACTACGCCGGTGCCGACTACAAGGTCACCAAGGATCTGACTGCTTCGTACTACTACGGCGAACTGAAGAACTTCTACAACCAGAACTTCCTCGGCCTGGTGCATAACTGGGCAATCGGCCCGGGTGTCCTGAAGAGCGACCTGCGCTACTACCGCAGCCGCGACGATGGCCGCAACGGCGACACCTCGAGCTACTACACCACGGGTTACTACGGCAACAAGGTCACCAAGGGCAAGGTCGACAACGACCTGTATAGCTACCTGGCCCTGTACTCGATCGAAGGCCACACCTTCGGCGCCGGCTACCAGTACACCAAGGGTGATAGCGACTTCCCTTGGCTGAACCAGGGCGATGGCTCGTCCAACAGCACCATCACCGACATGCAGATCCAGAAGTTCGCCCGTGCTGGCGAGCGTACCTGGCAAGTTCGCTACGGTTATGACTTCGCCAAGGTCGGCCTGCCAGGCCTGACCGCCAACGCGGTCTACCTGCGTGGCAACAACATCGATACCGCCCTGGGCAGCAAGACCGAGTGGGAGCGCGACCTGACCGTTGCCTACGTCATTCCGGAAGGCCCGCTGAAGAACCTGGGCTTTGCCTGGAAAAACGCCATGTGGCGTACCGACCTGGCCAACACTCGTTCCCAGGACGAAAACCGCCTGATCGTCAGCTACTCGATCCCGCTGCTGTAATCGGCAATAAAAACCTCGCCCGGCGCAATGCCGGGCGAGGCTTCGTTCCAAGTCAGGCCCACCCCCGTGAGCCCTTCCTGAATTCCCCTCTTTCTTGCAGCTACTCAAGGCCTTCTCGAACCTTGTGGCCAAGAGTGTTCCCGGCCTGTCCGCGAGTCCAGTGAAGAGATTTTTAATATTCCTATAGGATCTTAATAAATCGATATTTATTCTTTTTAAATAATCTGCGCCCCAGGCAGAGTAGGCCCATCACGCACTCACAGGAGCAGCATCCATGAGCCTCAGACTGGGCGATATCGCCCCCGACTTCGAACAGGATTCCAGTGCCGGCAAGATTCGTTTCCACGAGTGGCTGGGCGATAGCTGGGGCGTGCTGTTTTCCCATCCGGCGGACTTCACCCCGGTTTGCACCACCGAGCTGGGTTTTACCGCCAAGCTCAAGGACGAATTCGCCCAGCGCGGGGTCAAGGCCATCGCCCTGTCGGTGGACCCGGTGGATTCCCATCACCGCTGGATCGAGGACATCAACGAGACCCAGGACACCCGGGTCAACTTCCCGATCCTGGCGGATGCCGACCGCAAGGTCTCGGACCTCTACGACCTGATCCATCCCAATGCCAGCGACACCCTGACCGTGCGCTCGCTGTTCATCATCGACCCGAACAAGAAAATCCGCCTGACCATCACCTACCCGGCCAGCACCGGGCGCAATTTCCACGAGATCCTGCGGGTGATCGACTCGCTGCAACTCACCGACAACTACAAGGTGGCCACCCCGGCCAACTGGCAGGACGGTGACGAAGTGGTGATCGTGCCCTCCCTCAAGGACGAAGAGGAAATCAAGCGGCGTTTTCCCAAAGGCTACCGCGTAGTGAAGCCCTACCTGCGCCTGACTCCACAACCCAACCGTTGAGGCGCGTGACCTATCCATAAAGCAGGGGTTTTCAGGCCGTTTCGACGGCCTTTTTTTTGGCCTGCGAAACAGTGTTCCTCATATTCATATAAGGAATAAATAAATGAAAAAATAAGATTTATGGATATAAAAATAGACTGTTAAGGTCTGTTCAGTCCGGCGAGATCGCATCCCGCGAATCGCCCCAATCGCTCAAGGAATCCCTGCATGCTGGTGGTCTCTCTCGGTGGCAGTCCCAGCCAACGCTCCCGTTCCGGGGTGTTGCTGGAGTTGGCCAGGCGCTGGTTGCAGCAGCAGGGCGTGGAGGTGGTCAGCTACCAGGTGCGGGATTTCCCCGCCGAAGACTTGCTCCATGCCCGCTTCGACAGCCCCAGGATCATCGACCTGCTGCAACAGATCGAACAGGCCGATGGCTTGCTGATCGCTACCCCGGTGTACAAGGCGTCTTTCTCCGGTGCGCTCAAGACCCTGCTCGACCTGCTGCCCGAGCGCGCCTTGCACCACAAGGTGGTGCTGCCCATGGCCACCGGCGGCAGCATCGCCCATATGCTGGCGGTGGATTACGCCTTGAAACCGGTGCTGTCGGCGCTCAAGGCCCAGGAAATGCTGCAGGGCATCTTTGCCGAGGACAGCCAGATCGCCTACGGCGAAGGCAGCGCCCAGCCGCAATTGGCCGACGCCCTGGAGCAGCGCTTGCGTGAAGCCCTCGAGCAGTTTCACAGCGCCCTGGCGCGCCGACCCAGGCCGCTGGACCCGAGTCTGTTGAACGAACGCCTGCTCAGTGCTCGCTGGAGTATCTGAGCCGCACCCCTGATTCGCATCACTGGCCTTACTCGCCCGCCAACGGGCAAGCAGGTGCAGCCATAACCCAAGAGCCAAAAGGAGAGCGCCATGCGCCCTGTCATTTTGCGCCGTGGCTTGGTCGCTCTGTTTGCTGCGGCTGTGTCCTTCGGTGCCATTGTCCAAGCCCAGGCCGAGACCCTGCGTATCGGTTATCAGAAGTACGGCACCCTGGTCCTGCTCAAGGCCAAGGGCTCCCTGGAGAAACGCCTGGCCCAGCAGGGTGTCGACGTGCAGTGGACCGAGTTCCCCGGTGGTCCGCAGCTGCTGGAGGGGCTGAATGTCGGCTCCATCGACTTCGGCGTGACCGGCGAAACCCCGCCGGTGTTCGCCCAGGCTGCCGGCGCCGACCTGCTCTACGTGGCCTATGAGCCGCCGGCGCCCCTGAGCGAAGCGATCCTGGTGCCCAAGGACTCGCCGATCCGCTCGGTGCAGGAACTCAAGGGCAAGAAGGTGGTGCTGAACAAAGGCTCCAACGTCCATTACTTGCTGGTCCGCGCCCTGGAAGATGCCGGCCTGAAGTACAGCGACATCCAGACTGTGTTCTTGCCTCCGGCCGATGCCCGCGCCGCTTTCGAGCGTGGCAGCGTCGATGCCTGGGTGATCTGGGACCCTTACCAGGCCGCCGCCGAGCAGCAGTTGCAAGCGCGAACCCTGCGTGATGGCAGCGGCATCGTCGACAACCACCAGTTCTACCTGGCCACCAAGCCCTATGCACAACGGCACCCTGAGGTGATCGAGACCCTGGTGGAAGAAGTGCGGGCGGTGGGCGAGTGGTCCAGGGCCAACCCGCAGGAGGTCACCCAACAGGTGGCGCCGCTGCTGGGCCTGTCTCCCGAAATCACCCTGACCTCGGTCAAGCGCCAGGGCTATGGCGCGGGCTTCCTGACCCCGGAAGTGATCGCCGCCCAGCAGAAAATCGCCGACAGCTTCTACCAGCTCAAGCTGATTCCCAAGCCCCTGAACATCAAAGACGTGATCTGGACGCCCGGCGCCGCCGTGGCCAAAGCGCCGTAACCCGACCCCTTAGGAGACCACTCCATGAGCCTCAACATCTTCTGGTTCCTGCCCACCCACGGCGACGGCCATTACCTTGGCACCGCCGAAGGCGCCCGCGCCGTCGATCACGGTTACCTGCAGCAGATCGCCCAGGCCGCCGACCGCCTGGGTTTCGGTGGCGTGCTGATCCCTACCGGGCGTTCCTGCGAGGACTCCTGGCTGGTGGCCGCCTCGCTGATTCCGGTGACCCAGCGCCTGAAGTTCCTGGTGGCCCTGCGCCCCGGGATCATTTCCCCGACGGTGGCGGCGCGCCAGGCAGCGACCCTGGACCGACTGTCCGGCGGACGGGCGCTGTTCAACCTGGTGACGGGTGGCGACCCTGACGAGCTGGCGGGCGATGGCCTGTTCCTCGACCATGAGGAGCGCTACCAGGCTTCGGTGGAGTTCACCCGCATCTGGCGGCGAGTGCTGGAAGGCGAGACCGTCGACTACGACGGCCAGCACATCAGCGTGAAGGGCGCCAAGCTGCTCTATCCACCCTTGCAGCAACCGCGTCCGCCGCTGTATTTCGGTGGTTCTTCGGAAGCGGCCCAGGACTTGGCCGCTGAACAGGTGGACATGGTGCTGACCTGGGGCGAGCCGCCTGCCGCCGTGGCCGAGAAGATCCGGCAAGTGCGGGAAAAGGCCGCTCGGCAAGGGCGCAGCGTGCGCTTCGGCATTCGCCTGCACGTGATCGTGCGCGAAACCAACGAAGAGGCCTGGAAAGCCGCGGAAAAACTCATCTCCCACCTGGATGACGAGACCATCGCCCGGGCCCAGGCGTCCCTGGCGCGCTTCGACTCCGTGGGCCAGCAGCGCATGGCGGCCTTGCACGGCGGTCGTCGCGACAAGCTGGAAGTCAGCCCCAACCTCTGGGCCGGCGTCGGCCTAGTGCGCGGTGGCGCTGGCACCGCCCTGGTAGGCGACGGGCCTACGGTGGCGGCGCGGATGCAGGAGTACGCGGACCTGGGGATCGATACCTTCATCTTCTCCGGTTATCCGCATCTGGAAGAGTCCTATCGGGTGGCCGAACTGCTGTTCCCGCACCTGGACATCGAGCGGCCCAAGCTGCCGGAGGCTGCCGGTTATGTCAGCCCGTTCGGCGAGATGGTGGCCAACGACATCATCCCCAAAGCCGCGTCCCAGAGCTGAGGTGCGGCCATGAACAGAGAACGCATAGTGCAACGGTTGGCGCCCTGGGTGCTGCCGCTGCTGTTGCTCGCGGTGTGGCAGCTGGCGGTTTCGGCCGGCTGGCTGTCGACGCGCATCCTGC
This sequence comes from Pseudomonas sp. MSSRFD41, assembly GCF_014230245.1. Lineage (NCBI taxonomy): Bacteria > Pseudomonadati > Pseudomonadota > Gammaproteobacteria > Pseudomonadales > Pseudomonadaceae > Pseudomonas > Pseudomonas sp. MSSRFD41. The sequence continues at coordinate 437,260 of NZ_JACKZK010000001.1, forward strand.
CGGCACCCAGCGCGGTGATCGAGGCCGGGGCCAACCTGATCCGCAGCGGCGATATCTGGACCCACCTGGCCATCAGCGGCTGGCGCGCCGGGCTGGGCTTCCTGATCGGCGGCGGTATCGGCCTGGCGCTGGGCTTCATCACCGGCCTGTCGAAATGGGGCGAGCGCCTGCTGGACAGCTCGGTGCAGATGATCCGCAACGTGCCGCACCTGGCGCTGATCCCGTTGGTGATCCTGTGGTTCGGCATCGATGAGTCGGCGAAGATCTTCCTGGTCGCCCTGGGGACCTTGTTCCCGATCTACCTCAACACTTACCACGGCATCCGCAACGTCGATCCGGCACTGGTGGAAATGTCCCGTAGCTATGGGCTGTCGGGCTTCGCTCTGTTTCGCCAGGTGATCCTGCCCGGTGCCCTGCCTTCGATCCTGGTGGGGGTGCGCTTCGCCCTGGGTTTCATGTGGCTGACCTTGATCGTCGCCGAGACCATTTCCGCCAGCTCCGGGATCGGCTACCTGGCGATGAATGCCCGGGAGTTCCTGCAGACCGACGTGGTGGTCCTGGCGATTGTCATGTACGCCGTGCTGGGCAAGCTCGCGGACCTCGCCGCACGCGGCCTGGAACGGGTCTGGCTGCGCTGGCACCCGGCCTACCGGGTCGCCAGGGGAGGTGCGCAATGACTGCCCAGCAACCGCCGCGGCTGCTGCGGGGTATCCCGCTGGCGGTGCGCAAGCTGCAGAAGACCTTCGGCTCGCGGCAGGTGCTGCGGGACATCGACTTGCACATTCCCGCAGGGCAGTTCGTCGCGGTGGTGGGGCGCAGCGGCTGTGGCAAGAGCACCTTGCTGCGCTTGCTGGCCGGCCTCGACCAGCCCAGCGCTGGCCAGTTGCTGGCTGGTGCCGCGCCGCTGGCCGAGGCTCGCGAGGACACCCGGTTGATGTTCCAGGACGCACGCTTGCTGCCCTGGAAGAAGGTGATCGACAACGTCGGGCTCGGCCTCAAGGGCAACTGGCGTCCCCAGGCCCTGGAGGCCCTGGAGGCGGTGGGCCTGGCGGATCGGGCCAACGAATGGCCAGCGGCCTTGTCCGGTGGCCAGAAGCAGCGTGTCGCCCTGGCCCGGGCGCTGATCCATCAACCGCGGCTGTTGCTGCTGGATGAGCCGCTGGGGGCCCTGGATGCGCTGACCCGGATCGAGATGCAGCAGTTGATCGAGCGTTTGTGGCAGCAGCATGGCTTCACCGTGCTGCTGGTGACCCACGATGTCAGCGAGGCGGTGGCGATCGCCGATCGGGTGATCCTGATCGAAGACGGCGAGATCGGTCTCGACCTGCCTGTCGAGCTGCCGCGCCCGCGAGTGCGAGGTTCCCATCGCCTGGCGGCGCTGGAGACCGAAGTGCTCAATCGCGTGTTGTCATTGCCCGGGTCGCCGCCCGAGCCGGAACCTGTTTCACCCTTGCCCACGCAGTTGCGTTGGGCGCTCTAGAGCAGCGGCAAGCAAGAGTATCGTGCTTGGGCTTGCAACTGACCGCTTGAAACTTGCAGCTCTGTTTTTCGACCCCAGGAGAAATACCATGACCATCAAAGCCATCAACGTTCGCAACCAGTTCAAGGGCACCATCAAGGAAATCGTCGAGGGTGACGTGCTGTCGGAAATCGACGTGCAGACCGCTTCCGGCATTGTCACTTCGGTGATCACCACCCGCTCGGTCAAGGAGTTGGAGCTGTCCATCGGCAGTGAAGTGATCGCCTTCGTGAAGTCCACCGAGGTCTCGATCGCCAAGCTGTGAATGCCGCCATAGACGGCCCCGGAGGGTAGGAGCCCTGCGGGGCTTTTTTCATGGACGCTGTAAATACCGGTCAGATTTGATACTTTCCCTGCTTTCGCACGGCCTGAACAGTACAGACATGACAACAAAGCAGGGTCCAAACGCAGGGTACCTGGAGTTCGATCGCGACCATTGGGCCGCTCTCCGGGCCGGGGAACCCATGAGCCTGGCGCCGTCCGAGATGGAGGCGCTGACCAGTCCGACCCAGCCCATGGCGCCCGAGGAAGTGAGGCAGATCTTGCTGCCCTTGTCGCGCCTGCTGCACTTGCATGCAGCCCGGGTGCAGGCACTGAAGGCGCCGCAGGCCGGGGCCAGGGTGCCCTATGTGATCGGCGTGTCCGGTAGTGTCGCGGTGGGCAAGAGCAGCTTTGCCCGGGTCCTGGCAGCGTTGCTGGCCTACTGGCCAGGCAAGCCCAATGTGCATCTGGTGACCACCGATTCGTTTCTTTTCCCCCTGGCCACCTTGCAGGAAAAGAACATCCTGCACCGCAAGGGGTTTCCCGAGTCCTACGACGAACCGCTGTTCCTGGAGTTCCTGCAGGCGGTGTGCCGGCGGGGCGAGACTGCGCAGATTCCCATCTATTCCCATGTCCGCTACGACATCCTGGCCGATGAAATGCAGTCGGTGGAAGCGCCGGACATCGTCATCCTCGAAGGCCTGAATGTCCTGCAGGGCGTGCAAGGGCAGGGCCTGCATGCCCTGGATTTCATCGACTTCTCGATCTATGTCGACGCCGCGCCGGAGGCCATCAAGACTTGGTACCTGGAGCGCTTCGTCTACTTGAAGAACACCGCGTTCCAGTCGGCGGATTCCTATTTCAACAAGTTCAAGGGGCTCTCCGACCCCGAGGCCCTGGCCATGGCGTCCGATACCTGGGACCGTGTGAACCTGAAGAACCTGGTCGAGCACATCCTGCCTACCCGGGAGCGAGCCAACCTGATCATCCACAAGACCGTGGACCACCACATCGACAAACTGCTGCTGCGCCAGGTCTGACGTTCAGGTCAAGGTCCGGCTTCAGGGCTGCGTGGAGCGCTTGGGCAGGTAGGGCGGCAGGTACAGGCCCAGGTAGGCATCGAACACTCGCATGCCTTCCTCGGCCATGCGGGCGGTGATTTGCCCGTGCTGCTGTACCGAGCGGGCATACACCCGATCGCCCAGTTCCATGGCCAGGGCGAACACGTCCACATCCCGGGGCAGTGCAGGTAGTTCGAAGTGCCGGTCGAACAGTTGGAGCATCAGCTCGCCCAGTTCCAGGTCATGCTGGCGGTCGGCCTGGGTCACCTCGGTGAGGCCGTGTTGCGCCAGAATCAACTGGCGGGCCGCGGCGTCTTCGTCGTAGATGGCCAGCATGCGCTGCTCCACCAGGCGTGACAGATCCCGCCAGCTGGTGAGCTGGTCGTGCTCGATGGGGGCCTGCAGGCAGGCGCGGAACGCAGCGTGGACATCGGCGGTGAGGGCTTCCAGCAGGGCCGGGACGCTGGCGAAGAAGTGATAGACCGATGAGGGGGGAATCTGCGCCCTTTCGGCCACGCTGTAGATCGACAGGCTGGCCACGCCCTCGGCGGCCAGCAGGGTGCGGGCGGCGTCGAGTATCGAGTCGATCCGGGCCTGGCTGCGAGCCTGGGGCTTGCGAAGAGGGGCGGTGCGGGTCATCGGGGTCTCCTGTCGGGCAGCCGGCATTGTACGCGAGGGCGCTGTTTCCTGTAGTGGCAGGCACGAGCCGCGATCACGTATCAGGGGCATAAAAAAACGCCGCGAGCCTTGGGCCACGCGGCGTTCTTGGCTGCCAGCCGTTCAGACGGTGTGCAGGTACCAGTTGTACTCGAGGTCGGAGATGGAGTGTTCGAACTCCTCCAGCTCGCTTTCCTTGCACGCGACGAAGATGTCGATGTACTTCGGATCGATGTACTTGTTGAGGATCTCGCTGTCGTCCAGCTCGCGCAGGGCGTCGCGCAGGTTGTTCGGCAGGCTCTGCTCCACCTGCTCGTAGGCGTTGCCCTCGATCGGGGTGCTGGGCTCGACCTTGTTGGTCAGGCCGTGGTGCACGCCCGCCAGCACTGCGGCCATCAGCAGGTAGGGGTTGGCGTCGGCGCCGGCAACCCGGTGCTCGATACGCACTGCGTCCGGCGTGCCGGTAGGTACGCGCAGGGCCACGGTGCGGTTGTCCAGGCCCCAGCTCGGCGCGTTCGGCACGTAGAACTGGGCGCCGAAACGACGGTACGAGTTGACGTTCGGGCACAGGAACGCCATCGACGCTGGCAGGGTCTCGAGCACACCGCCGATCGCGTGACGCAGCGCGGCGTTCTGCTCGGGATCCTCGCTGGTGAAGATGTTCTTGCCATCCTTGTCCAGCACCGAGATATGGACGTGCAGACCATTGCCCGCCTGGCCTGGGTAAGGCTTGGCCATGAAGGTGGTGTCCATTTCATGGTCGTAGGCGATGTTCTTGATCAGGCGCTTGAGCAATACCGCATAGTCGCAGGCCTTGAGCGGGTCGGCGACGTGGTGCAGGTTGACTTCGAACTGCGCCGGGGCGCTTTCCTTGACGATGGCGTCGGCCGGGATGCCTTGTTCCTTGGCGCCTTCGAGGATGTCCTGCAGGCAATCGACATATTCGTCGAGGTCGTCGATCAGGTAGACCTGGGTCGACTGCGGGCGCTTGCCGGAGATCGGCGAGCGTGGAGGCTGTGGACGGCCGTTCACGTTCTCCTGGTCGATCAGGTAGAACTCCAGCTCGAACGCGGCGCAGATGGTCAGGCCCAGTTCGTCGAACTTGCTCACTACCTGGCGCAGCACTTCACGGGGGTCGGCGAAGAACGGCTCGCCTTCCAGTTCGTGCATGGTCATCAGCAGCTGTGCGGTGGGACGCTTCTGCCAGGGTTCGTTGGAGAGCGTATCGGGGATCGGATAGCAGATCCGGTCGGCATCACCGATATCCAGGCCCAGGCCGGTGCTTTCCACCGTGGAGCCATTGATATCCAGGGCAAAGAGGGAAGCCGGGAGGTTGATGCCCTTCTCGTAGACCTTGTGGAGGCTGGTGCGTTCGATGCGCTTGCCGCGCACCACACCATTCATATCCGCAATCAGAAGGTCGACGTACAGGACCTCAGGATGTTCCTTAAGGAACGCGTTCGCTTCGTTAAGCTGAACGGCACGCGGGGGTACCGACATGATGCAATACCTTTGTTGTTAAAAATATCAATCATTGATCTTTTCTGGTTTCAGTCAACCCGAACGGCATGCCGAAGTCAAGCGAGGCCTTTTATGCCCTAATAAAGGGCTGGCGGGGCATTTTTGCCGTAAAACAGGGCGCTTTTATGGGTTTGGGCACCCTGTCCACCCCGTGCTTGAGTGAGCTGTGTTGTATCTTTTACAGGGGTGTTGTGTAAAAAAATGAACAAGGCTAAGCTCGGCTCAAACCCATAACATCAATAATACCGGGGTGTTTCATGTCTCGCCGGCCGTTAATCGGCGTCACCGCCTGCTCCAGGCAGATCGGTCTGCACGCTTACCACATCAGTGGCGACGAGTATGTCCAGGCGGTGGCCACCGCGGCCCAGGGCCTGCCGGTGATCCTCCCATCCCTGGCTGCGTTGCTGGCACCGTGCGATATCCTGGACGGACTGGACGGCATCCTCTTTACCGGTTCCCCCTCCAATATCGAACCTTTCCATTACCAGGGCCAGGCCAGCGCGCCGGGCACTGCTCATGATTCTGCACGGGACGCCGCCACCTTGCCGCTGCTGCGGGCCGCCGTCGAGGCCGGGGTTCCGGTGCTGGGGATCTGCCGCGGCTTCCAGGAAATGAACGTCGCCCTGGGCGGCAGCCTGCACCAGGACGTACACCAGGTGCCGCCGTTCATGGACCACCGCCATGGGGATGAACCTGGCCAGCCCCTGGATGCCTGGTACGCCCCGGCCCATGACCTGCATGTCGAGGCCGGTGGCGTGCTGGCCGACCTGGGCCTGCCGCAAACCCTGCAAGTCAATTCCATCCATGCCCAGGGCCTGGAGCGTCTGGCTCCGGGCTTGCGGGTCGAGGCGCGTGCTCCAGACGGGCTGGTCGAGGCGATTTCCGTAGACAGGAGCAAGGCTTTTGCTTTGGGGGTGCAATGGCACCCCGAATGGCAGGTAAGCTGCAATCCTCACTACCTGGCCATCTTCCAGGCTTTTGGTGATGCCTGCCGCGAGCGGGCAAAACAGCGCGACGCCCAGGCGTCACACAACGCCTGACTTAATAGAGAGTCAGGAAACTCAGCCTAGAGGCATTTATGAGTACCAACCTCGACCAGCTCACCGATTGGTTGAAAGACCACAAGATCACAGAAGTCGAATGCTTGATCGGCGACTTGACCGGTATCACCCGGGGCAAGATCTCGCCGACCAACAAGTTCATCGCCGAAAAAGGCATGCGCCTGCCCGAGAGCGTGCTGCTGCAGACCGTGACCGGCGACTATGTCGAAGACGACATCTATTACGAACTGCTGGACCCGGCGGACATCGACATGATCTGTCGCCCGGACCATAACGCGGTGTACCTGGTGCCCTGGGCCATCGAGCCCACCGCCCAGGTGATCCACGACACTTACGACAAGCAAGGCAACCCCATCGAGCTGTCGCCACGCAACGTGCTCAAGAAGGTCCTCAAGCTCTATGCCGACCATGGCTGGCAGCCGATCGTGGCGCCGGAAATGGAGTTCTACCTGACCAAGCGCAGCGACGACCCCGACTACCCGCTGCAGCCGCCGGTGGGCCGCTCCGGGCGTCCGGAAACCGGGCGCCAGTCGTTCTCCATCGAGGCCGCCAACGAATTCGACCCGCTGTTCGAGGACGTCTACGACTGGTGCGAGTTGCAGGAGCTGGATCTCGACACCCTGATCCACGAGGACGGCACGGCGCAGATGGAGATCAACTTCCGTCACGGCGACGCCCTGTCCCTGGCCGACCAGATCCTGGTGTTCAAGCGCACCATGCGCGAAGCGGCGCTCAAGCATGATGTGGCCGCCACCTTCATGGCCAAGCCCATGACCGGCGAGCCGGGCAGCGCCATGCACCTGCACCAGAGCATCGTCGACATCAGCACCGGCAAGAACGTCTTCTCCAACGACGACGGGACCATGAGCCAGCTGTTCCTCAACCATATCGGCGGCTTGCAGAAGTTCATCCCCGAGTTGCTGCCGCTGTTCGCCCCCAACGTCAACTCGTTCCGCCGCTTCCTGCCCGATACCTCGGCGCCGGTGAACGTCGAGTGGGGCGAGGAAAACCGCACCGTGGGCCTGCGGGTGCCGGATGCCGGGCCGCAGAACCGCCGGGTGGAAAACCGCCTGCCGGGTGCCGACGCCAACCCCTACCTGGCCATCGCCGCCAGCCTGCTGTGCGGCTTCATCGGCATGGTCGAAGGGCACAACCCGAGCGCACCGGTGGTGGGCCGTGGTTACGAGCGCCGCAACCTGCGCCTGCCGCTGACCATCGAGGACGCCCTGGAGCGCATGGAAAACAGCAAGACCATCGAGAAGTACCTGGGCCACAAGTTCATCACCGGCTACGTCGCGGTCAAGCGAGCCGAGCATGAAAACTTCAAGCGCGTGATCAGTTCCTGGGAGAGGGAATTCCTGTTGTTCGCCGTCTGATACGCCAGGCGCCGCTGCCCGTCGGTGGCGCCTTCACTGATACCAAGGAGACATTGATGACTCATAAAAACCCGCAAACCCGCGAGTGGCAAACCCTCAGCAGTGATCACCACCTGGCACCCTTCAGCGACTTCAACCAGTTGAAGGAGAAGGGGCCGCGGATCATCACCCATGCCAAGGGTGTGTACCTGTGGGACAGTGAAGGCAACCAGATCCTCGACGGCATGGCCGGCCTGTGGTGCGTGGCCGTAGGTTACGGCCGCGATGAACTGGCCGAAGTGGCCAGCAAGCAGATGCGCGAACTGCCGTACTACAACCTGTTCTTCCAGACCGCCCACCCGCCGGCGCTGGAGCTGGCCAAGGCGATCATCGACGTCGCGCCCAAAGGCATGAGCCACGTGTTCTTCACCGGCTCCGGCTCCGAGGGCAACGACACCGTGCTGCGCATGGTCCGTCACTACTGGGCGCTCAAGGGCAAGCCGAAGAAGCAGACCATCATCGGCCGTATCAACGGCTACCACGGCTCCACGGTGGCCGGCGCCAGCCTGGGCGGCATGAGCGGCATGCACGAGCAGGGCGGCTTGCCGATCCCGGGTATCGTGCATATCCCGCAGCCATACTGGTTCGGCGAAGGCGGCGACATGACGCCGGATGAGTTCGGTGTGTGGGCTGCCGAGCAACTGGAGAAGAAAATCCTCGAAGTCGGCGAGGACAACGTCGCGGCCTTCATCGCCGAGCCGATCCAGGGCGCGGGCGGTGTGATCATCCCGCCGGAAACCTACTGGCCGAAGATCAAGGAGATCCTCGCCAAATACGAAATCCTCTTCGTCGCCGACGAAGTGATCTGCGGTTTCGGCCGTACCGGCCAGTGGTTCGGCTCCGACTACTACGACCTTGCACCTGACCTCATGACCATCGCCAAGGGCCTGACCTCCGGTTACATCCCCATGGGTGGTGTGGTGGTGCGTGACACCGTGGCCAAAGTGCTCAGCGAGGGCGGTGATTTCAACCACGGCTTCACCTATTCCGGCCACCCGGTGGCAGCGGCGGTGGGCCTGGAAAACATCCGCATCCTGCGCGAAGAGAAAATCGTCGAGAAGGTACATGACCGGACGGCACCGTATTTGCAGAAGCGTTTGCGCGAGCTCAGCGACCACCCGCTGGTGGGCGAAGTTCGCGGCCTGGGCATGCTGGGGGCGATCGAACTGGTCAAGGACAAGGCCACTCGGGCGCGTTACGAAGGCCGGGGCGTGGGCATGATCTGCCGGCAGTTCTGCTTCGACAACGGCCTGATCATGCGTGCCGTGGGCGACACCATGATCATCGCCCCGTCGCTGGTGATCAGCGAGGCGGAAATCGACGAGCTGGTGGCCAAGGCGCGCAAGTGCCTGGACCTGACCTTGGGTGCGCTGCGGGGCTGAGTGCTAGGCTTTGAGCGCAGTGCTTGCGGGCACTGCGCTCAAAGCGGATATAAAGGCCGGAACTTGCCTTGAAAGCCGGCCTTGGATCTTGCCAGACTAGCCGCCGTTTTCAGGGGGCCCGGACAGTGGCACCCGGCAGCGGGTCACCGAGAATGTGCTTAAAAAGAACAATTGGAGCATTACGCATGAAGGCATTAGGTATGAAGTTAGCTGGCAAGACCCTCCTCGCCATGTCCCTGATGGGCGTGATGGCGACGGCGGCACAAGCGGACGATAAAGTGCTGCACGTCTACAACTGGTCCGACTACATCGCGCCGGACACCATCAAGAAGTTTGAAGCCGAATCCGGCATCAAGGTGGTCTATGACGTGTTCGACAGCAACGAAACCCTGGAAGCCAAGTTGCTGGCCGGCAAGTCCGGTTATGACGTGGTAGTGCCTTCCAATAACTTCCTGGCCAAGCAGATCAAGGCTGGTGTCTACCAGGAACTGGATAAATCCAAGTTGCCGAACTGGAAGAATCTCAACGAATCGCTGCTCAAGGCGGTATCGGTGAGCGACCCGGGCAACAAGCATGCCTTCCCCTACATGTGGGGCTCGATCGGCATCGGCTTCAACGCCGAGAAGGTCAAGGCCGCACTGGGTGCCGACGCTCCGACTAACTCCTGGGACCTGCTGTTCAAGCCGGAAAACGCCGAGAAGTTGAAGTCCTGCGGCATCAGCTTCCTCGATTCGCCGACCGAGATGATCCCGGTGGCACTGCATTACCTGGGTTATCCGACCGACAGCCAGGACAAGAAACAACTGGACGAGGCCGAGAAGCTGTTCCTCAAGATCCGTCCTTCGATCGGTTATTTCCATTCTTCCAAGTACATCTCGGACCTGGCCAACGGCAACATCTGCGTGGCCGTGGGCTACTCGGGTGACATCTACCAGGCCAAGGCCCGCGCCGCCGAGGCCGGTGACAAGGTCAAGGTCAGCTACAACATTCCCAAGGAAGGTGCTGGCAGCTTCTACGACATGGTCGCCATTCCCAAGGATGCGGAAAACGTCGAGGGCGCCTACAAGTTCATGACCTTCCTGCAGAAGCCGGAAATCATGGCCGAGATCACCAACGCCGTGCGTTTCCCCAACGGTAACGCGGCCGCCACTCCTCTGGTCGATAAAGACATCACCAGCGACCCAGGCGTCTACCCTCCTGCCGATGTCCAGGCCAAGTTGTACGCGATCGCCGACCTGCCGGCCGCGACCCAGCGCATCCTGACCCGCAGCTGGACCAAGATCAAATCCGGCAAATAAGCCGATTTGCAGCGATGCCTGTTGCCGTCGTCATGGCGAGGGCGGCAACAGGAAATAAATAAATGACAGAAAGTTTTGCTGGATTGGTTTATCGAGGGTAAGTTGCGCGCCGGTTTTGTTGCTGGGCAGCTTGGGGGCTGTCAGGTAGCGCGGGGCAACTTTGGCCCAACTATTCAAGAGGACCTCCACTTGCCTACTACTTTATTTCGCAAAGCCATGCTGGCCGCCGCCAGCCTGACGCTGGTGGCAAGCGCCCAGGCGGCATCGACCGTGCATATTTATAACTGGTCCGACTACATCGGTCAGAGCACCCTGGCAGATTTCGAAAAGAGCACGGGTATCAAGCCGCTGTATGACGTGTTCGATTCCAATGAAACCCTGGAAGGCAAGTTGCTGGCCGGCCGCACCGGCTACGACGTGGTGGTGCCGTCCAACCACTTCCTGGGCAAGCAGATCAAGGCCGGGGCCTTCCAGAAGCTCGACAAGAACCTGTTGCCCAACTATGCCAACCTCGACCCGCAGTTGCTCAAGCGCCTTCAAGCCAACGATCCGGGCAACCAATACGCGGTGCCTTATCTGTGGGGCACCAACGGCATCGGCTACAACGTCGAGAAAGTGAAGGCCGCCCTGGGTGTGGACAAGATCGACTCCTGGAGCGCTCTGTTCGAACCGCAGAACATCAAGAAGCTCAGCGGCTGCGGCGTGGCCTTCCTCGATTCCGCCGACGAAATGATGCCCACGGTGCTCAACTACCTGGGGCTGGACGCCAACAGCACCAATCCCCAGGACTACAAGAAGGCCGAGGCCAAGCTCCTGGCGGTACGCCCCTACGTGACCTATTTCCACTCGTCCAAGTACATCTCGGACCTGGCCAACGGCAATATCTGCGTGGCCATCGGCTTCTCCGGCGACGTGTTCCAGGCCCGGGCCCGGGCTGCCGATGCCGGCAAGGGCGTGAACATCGCCTACGCCATCCCCAAGGAAGGCGGTGCCCTGTGGTTCGACATGCTCGCCATCCCCAAGGACTCGAGCAACGTCAACGAGGCCCACGCCTTCATCAACTATTTGCTGCAACCTGAGGTGATCGCCCAGGTCAGTGACTACGTCGGTTATGCCAACCCCAACCCCGGGTCGGACAAGTTGATGGACCAGTCCATCCGCGCCGATGAAGCGGTTTATCCACCGCAGGCCGTGCTCGACAAGACTTACGTGTCCATAGAGTTGCCAGCCAGTATCCAACGCTTGATGAACCGCAGCTGGACCAAGGTCAAGACGGGTAAATAGTTCTACAGGCTCAAACTATCCGGGACCCGTCCACCAGGGGCGGGCTGAAAATTTTGTTGGGAGTTTCGCAAATGGCAGTTGCCTCCGGCGCCTATAAGAAAGCCCTCGAGGGCGACCAGACACCCAAGCAGGTGTTGGTCAAGATCGACCGGGTCACGAAGAAGTTCGACGAGACGGTGGCCGTGGACGATGTGTCCCTGGAGATCAAGAAAGGCGAGATCTTCGCCCTGCTGGGCGGCTCCGGTTCGGGCAAGTCCACCCTGTTGCGCATGCTGGCCGGCTTCGAACGGCCTACCGAGGGCCGGATTTTCCTCGATGGCGTGGACATCACCGACATGCCGCCCTACGAACGGCCGATCAACATGATGTTCCAGTCCTATGCGCTGTTCCCGCACATGACCGTGGCCCAGAACATCGCCTTCGGCCTCAAGCAGGACAAGATCCCTTCGGCGGAGATCGACGCCCGGGTGGCGGAGATGCTCAAGCTGGTGCAGATGAGCCAGTACGCCAAGCGCAAGCCGCACCAGCTCTCCGGCGGCCAGCGCCAGCGCGTGGCCCTGGCCCGCTCCCTGGCCAAGCGACCCAAGCTGCTGCTGCTCGACGAGCCCATGGGTGCCCTGGACAAGAAGCTGCGCTCGCAGATGCAGCTGGAGCTGGTGGAGATCATCGAGCGCGTAGGCGTGACCTGCGTGATGGTGACCCACGACCAGGAAGAGGCCATGACCATGGCCGAGCGCATCGCCATCATGCACCTGGGCTGGATCGCCCAGATCGGCAGCCCGATCGATATCTACGAGACCCCGGTCAGCCGCCTGGTCTGCGAGTTCATCGGCAACGTCAACATCTTCGAGGGCGAAGTGGTGGACGATGCCGAAGGCCATGCCTTGATCACCTGCAAGGACGTGGACCGCAACATCTACGTCGGCCACGGCATCAGCACCTCGGTCCAGGACAAGTCGGTGACCTACGCCATCCGCCCGGAAAAACTCCTGGTGACCGCCGAGATGCCGACCTGCGAGTACAACTGGTCCAGCGGCAAGGTCCATGACATCGCCTACCTGGGTGGCCATTCGGTGTTCTACGTCGAGCTGCCGAGCGGCAAGCTGGTGCAATCCTTCGTCGCCAACGCCGAGCGCCGTGGCGCGCGGCCGACCTGGGGTGACCAGGTCTACGTGTGGTGGGAAGACGACAGCGGCGTGGTACTGCGCTCATGAACATGCGAAAGCTCAAGCGCCGACTCGACCGAATAATTCCTGGAGGCCGCCAGCTGGTCATCGGGATCCCGTTCATCTGGCTGTTCCTGTTCTTCATGCTGCCGTTCTTCATCGTCCTGAAGATCAGCTTCGCCGAAGCGGACGTGGCCATCCCGCCGTACACCGAGATCTACAGCTACGTCGACCAGAAGCTGCAGATCCTGCTGAACCTGGGCAACTACGCGATGCTCGGGGACGACGAGCTGTACATCGCCGCCTACCTCGGCTCGCTGAAGATGGCGTTCATCAGCACCATCCTCTGCCTGCTGATCGGCTACCCGATGGCCTATGCCATCGCCAGTGCCCGCAAGGAAATGCAGACCGTGCTGGTGCTGCTGATCATGATGCCGACCTGGACCGCGATCCTGATCCGCGTCTATGCCTGGATGGGCATCCTCAGCAACAACGGCCTGCTCAACGGCTTCCTGATGTCCATGGGCTGGATCAGCGAACCGCTACAGATCCTCAACACCAACCTTGCGGTGTACATCGGCGTGGTCTATTCCTACCTGCCGTTCATGGTGCTGCCGCTGTACGCCAACCTGGTCAAGCATGACCCGAGCCTGCTGGAAGCCGCCGCCGACCTGGGGTCGGGAACCTTCAACAGCTTCTGGAGGATCACCGTACCGCTGTCCAAGAACGGCATCATCGCCGGCTGCATGCTGGTGTTCATCCCGGTGGTGGGCGAGTTCGTGATTCCTGAATTGCTCGGCGGCCCGGAGACCCTGATGATCGGCAAGGTGCTGTGGCAGGAGTTCTTCAACAACCGCGACTGGCCGGTAGCCTCGGCCCTGGCGGTGGTGATGCTGGCGATCCTGATCGTGCCGATCATCCTGTTCAACCGTAGCCAGGCCAAAGAAATGGAGGCCAAGGAATGAAGCGCTTCAGTTTCTCCAACCTGATGCTGGTCCTGGGCCTGCTGTTCATCTACCTGCCGATGCTGATCCTGGTGATCTACTCGTTCAACGCCTCGCGGTTGGTGACGGTGTGGGGCGGCTGGTCGGTCAGCTGGTATGTCGGCCTGCTGGACAACACCCAGCTGATGGGCTCGGTGCTGCGCTCCCTGGAAATCGCCTGCTATACCGCCGTGGCGGCGGTGGCCCTGGGCACCCTGGCGGCGTTCGTCATGACCCGGATCAGCCGCTTCAAGGGTCGCACCCTGTTCGGCGGCCTGGTCACCGCGCCACTGGTGATGCCCGAGGTGATCACCGGCCTGTCGCTGTTGCTGCTGTTCGTGGCCATGGCCCAGGCCATCGGCTGGCCCCAGGAGCGTGGCATCGCCACCATCTGGATCGCCCATACCACCTTCTGTGCCGCCTACGTGGCGGTGGTGGTGTCGGCGCGCCTGCGCGAGCTGGACCTGTCCATCGAGGAAGCAGCCATGGACCTGGGAGCACGGCCGTTCAAGGTGTTCTTCCTGATCACCATCCCGATGATCGCCCCGTCCCTGGCGGCGGGCGGCATGATGTCCTTCGCCCTGTCGCTGGACGACCTGGTGCTGGCCAGCTTCGTGTCCGGCCCGGGCTCCACCACCTTGCCGATGGAAGTCTTCTCGGCGGTGCGCCTGGGGGTCAAGCCGGAGATCAACGCGGTGGCCAGCCTGATCCTGCTGGCGGTATCGCTGGTGACCTTCCTGGTCTGGTTCTTCAGCCGGCGCGCCGAGGAGGCCCGCAAGCGGGCGATCCAGCAAGCCATCGAAGAGAGCGCCGCCGACTCCTGGAAACAGCCGGACGTTCGTCGGCCGCAGCGGGCGGAAACCGCCTGACCGGCGTATCGCCCTGAAAAAACCTCGCGTAACTGACCAATGCCAGCCAGTTACGCGAGGTGATCCCCGTAGGAGCGAGGCTTGCTCGCGAGGGCCGTTGACGCTAGCGCGTGTTGACGGGATAAACGCAGCGCTCTGAAGTCCATCGCGGGCAAGCCTCGCTCCTACACGTTCCTTAGCCTGGCATTTCCTTTCAGGTTGTCATACGCCTCCAGCGTGCTCAGCGAATAGATATAGGCCGCTGCGGCATTCAGCGAAATCGCCGTGGCCAGTGTCGTGGCCACTTCCTCGCGGTGGCGCCGGCCTTGATGGCGGCCTCGATCTGCGCTGCCAGTTTCAGGGCTCCAGGCCGGCTGCGTCGGGCCCTGTAGACGATCCCGCGGCCGACCTGGGCGGATCCATTACTGGGCGACGCGCGCCGGCAGCAACTTCAGGGTGCTGCGGGTGTTGGCGGTGACTTCCTCTTCGCTGAAGTGCGCCTGCTGGTAAACCCCTTCGATGTAGGCCTCGGCCTGATCGTCATAGTGCTTGTCGAACAGCACACCGCTCTGGCCGACCGGGTTGATGGTCAGGCTATGGGCCGGGTCGGCGAAGTCGATGATGCGCCGGGTCGAAGGGCCGTAGACCACCGCCCAGGGCGCCGGGCCGATCTTGCTGGTGAGGTTGTTCGGTACCTCATGGCTGCCGGGGGCCTCCAGCGGCCCGACGTTGAACACGCGGTCCAGGGGCTTCTGCATGCCCAGCGGGTGGCCATGGGTCAGGGTGTGGGCACTGCCCCAGCGCCATTGCGCCGGGTTTGGCCCGAGGGTGCGCTTGAGGTGGTCGATGCTGGCGCGCCAGGCTTGTTTCACCGTATCGGCACGGCTTTCCCGCTGCGCTGTGGTGCGGTCGTCCCACCAGGGCGAGTCGGGGTCTGCCGCCAGGCGCGGCAGGGCGGCATCCACCACCCGGGCCTGGATCAGGGCGTCGAAATAGGCATCGCCGAGCTTTTCATGGAAGGTGGCGTTGGCCAGTTCGAACAGGAACTGGTTGAACAGGGTGGCGCTGGTGGATTCCAGCGGATAGTCGCCTTGCCATTGCGCCAGTTGCTCCACCAGCTTGAGTTCCTCGGGGGTTACGACCACTTCGCGCAGCACTGGCAGCAAAGGCGCCAACAAGCGCGGGCCGTAGGCGGTGGTGGTGCCCAGTTGCAGCTTCTGGGTGTTCTCCAGGTCCCATTTCAGCGTCTTGTCGCTGAGCTGGCGATCCAGTTGCTGGCCTCGGTCGGGCAGGTTGTAGTAGCCGGGAATCTCCATGCCGGTGGGGGAGGTCGGCTGGAAGTTGGCCGAGACGATGTAGCCCCGGGCCGGGTTTTCTTCCTGGGGGTTGGCGCTGAAGGGGTAGAAGCCATCCTTGTCCGCCAGGGCGGTGCTGCCATCGAGGATGAAGCTCGGCTTGGCTCCGGCCGGGCGCTTGGGCAACAGGGCGGCGGCCCACCAGCCGATATCGCCCTTGGCATTGGCCCAGACGATGTTCAGTCCCGGCGCATGGACCTTGGCCGCGGCCGCCCGGACCTTGGGCAGGGTGTCGGCGCGATTGAGCTGGTAGAAGCCGTCGAGGATCGGGTTGGGCGTCTCCAGGAATCCCCACCACATGGCGATCGGGGCCTTGCCCACGGTGCTGCCGAGCATGTCGTTGATGATCGGGCCATGGGGCGACTGGCGCAGAGTCAGGGTCACCGGTGCCTGGCCCTTGACGGCGATCTGCTGCTCGCTGCTGATCAGGTCCACCCATTGGTCATGGAACCAGACCTGGTTGGGGTTCTGCGGGTTGACCTTCTCGGCGATCAGGTCCAGATCGTCGTTCTGGAACATGGTCAGGCTCCAGCCGAAGTCCAGGTTGTGACCCAGGAAGGCAAACGGCACCAGCGCCTGGTAGTGGCCGTAGAGCTCGAAGCCCGGGGCCGAGAGCTGGGCCTCGTACCACACCGATGGCAGCGAGTAGCGGATATGCGGGTCGCCGGCCAGCAGCGGGCGGCCGCTCTTGGTCCGGCTGCCGGACACGGCCCAGGCGTTGCTGCCTTCGAATTGCGGCAGGCCGGCGTCGGCCAGGGCCTGCTGGCTCAGGTGGCCGATTCGCGCCAGGTCCTGCCAGTCGATGGCGGCCAGGTGCGGCGTGACTGGGGTCTTGCCGTTGGCCAGGACGCCCTTGGGCTGCCACTCCAGGTCGAACACCTTCAGGTAGTCGTTGCCCAGTTGGTCGCGAATGTAGGTCATCAGCGGTTCGGTACGAAACGCCATGGCGAAGCTGTAGGCCATGAACCCGGCGACGCTGACGGTGTCTTCGGCGGTGAAGGGCCGCTTCTGGATGCCCAGGATGTCGAACTCCATGGGCCGTGGGTGGCTGTCCTGATACTGGTTGATACCGTCCAGGTAGGCTTGCAGGGCTTGCCAGGCGGGAGACTGGCGGTCGAGCCCGGCCACGTAGCTGTCGGCCCGCTCGCGGATGCGCAGGCTGCGGAACAGCTTGTCGGTGTCCAGCAGCTTGGGCCCGAGAATCTCGGCCAGCTCGCCACGGGACAGGCGGCGCAGCACTTCCATCTGGAACAGCCGGTCCTGGGCATGCACGTAGCCCAGGGTGCGGTACAGGTCGGTTTCGTTCTCCGCGCGGATATGCGGTACGCCGCGCTCGTCGTAGCGCACCGTGGCCGAGCCCTGCAGGCCGCTGAGCTCCACCTGGCCCTGACGCACCGGCTGCTTGCTGTACAGGTAGCCGCCGAGGCCCACCAACAGGGCGAGGATCAACACGGCGACGATGGTGAGGCTGCGTTTCATGCGGGCTCCTTGCTGCGTTGTTATGTTCGGTGCCGCCCTGGTCGGGCAGCAGACATGTAGCACATCTGGCCTGCGGTGCGCAGGAGGCAGTCCTCGATTAGTCGCGAATGCCTTGCTCGGCGCCGTTGGCCCATGGGCAATAGCAGCCGACCGCCAGGGTATGGGTGGCGCTGACCGCGCGCTCTTCTTGCAAGGCCTGGAGGATGGGCTCGATGAAGCTGTTGCTGGAGTTGCAGGTCAAGCCTTCGCTATAGGGGCCGAAGTAGGCCAGCTTGCCGTTGCGGTCCCAGATCGCCACGGCGGGGCTGGCGGGAATCTGCTCGGCGCCGGGCAGGTGCTCCAGGGACTTGAGGCGCTCCAGGGTGACCGGCAACTGGCCGTGGCTGCCGGCCTTGCGCACCGAATAGAACTCCACGCCCCGTGGGCCGTAGGTTTCGATCAGTTCGGCCAGGTGCTGCTGGTTGCCGACGTTGCAAGGGCAGGCCGGGTCCCAGAAGTGCACCAGGCGGATCGCTCCCGGTCCGGCGAGTTCGGCGGGCAGTTGCAATGGATCGCCGGAGAACATCGCGGTGTGCTCGCTGAAGGCCCGCAGGTAGCGACCCTGGAACCAGTCGTAGGCACTCCACAGGACCACGGCGCAGATCAGGGCGAGCAGGCTAGCGAGCAGGGATGTGCGGTAGGGCTGGCGCATGGAGATAGGTCCTCGAAGGTCGCGTAGCTTGCCATGCTTGCCGCGACAGATGAATATCGCAGGCCCATAAAGCCCGTTTTGCTCTGGTGTCCCCGTTTTGCAAACCTCCCTGCCCATGACCTTCGACCCCGACCTCCTGCGTGCCAGCCTGCAACCCCTGGCGGCTGGCCAGCCGCTGTCGGCCCAGGGCCAGGCCTACCAGCGTTTCTACGGGCTGGATTTCGCCGACCGCGCCCGGGTGCCGCGCAGTCGCCTGGGGCGCTTCCAGGTGGATGGCTATGAGGTGGTCGCCCAGGCCTGGTGGCCGGAGCAAACCCGGGCGACGCTGTTCCTGTTCCATGGTTTCTACGATCACATGGGCTTGTACCGGCATGTAATCGAGTGGGCGCTGCAGCGCGACTTCGTGGTGATTTCCTGCGACCTGCCGGGGCATGGACTGTCCAGCGGCGAGCGCGCCAGCATCGACGATTTCGCGGTGTACCAGCGGGTATTGCAGGGCCTGTTCGAGCAGGCGCGGACCCTGGAATTGCCCCAGCCCTGGCACCTGTTCGGGCAGAGCACCGGCGGGGCGATCGTCATGGACCACCTGCTGCACCAGGGCGCCCAGAGCCCGGCCCAGGGCCAGGTGATCTTGCTCTCGCCGCTGGTGCGGCCACGGGCCTGGGGCTGGTCGTTGTTCAGCTACTACCTGTTGCGGCCCTTCGTAAGCGGCATTGCCCGGCGTTTCAGCGAGAACTCCAACGACCACGACTTCCTCGCCTTCCTCCAGGCCGACCCCTTGCAACCCCAGCGCCTGCCGACGGCCTGGGTCGGTGCGCTGGCGCGCTGGATCAAGCGGCTGGAGGCGGCCCCGCGCAGCGACCGGCAGCCGGTGATCGTGCAGGGGCAGGCGGACATGACCGTGGATTGGCAGCACAACCTGCAAGTGATCCGCAGCAAGTTCAGCGCACCCGAGGTGCTGATGCTGCCGGAAGCGCGGCACCACCTGGCCAACGAGGTGCCGCTGTACCGCGACCAGTATTTCGCCTTCCTGACCCGGCACGTTTGAGTCCCGGGAGCGCGCCTGCCTCGCGGGCTCGGCAGGGGCAGGTGAGTAGCCGGGTCAGGGAGCCAGGCTGGAGGTGCTCTGGCCCACCGCCAGGCCGGCGCGGATCGCAGACAGGGCCGCCTGGTAATAGGCCTTGCCTTCGGCGGACTCGGCAAAAGTGGCGAACTCTTCCAGTTCCGTGTCGGACAGGTCCCGGTAGACGTACAGCAGGGTGTTGTTCAGGTCATTGCCGATCTGCTGCATCAGGCGCTGGCGCTGGCCATTGAGCATGCCCTGGGCCTGGCCGTTGCCCAGCAAGCCGGGAATCATCTGGCTCAGGCTGTCGGCGGCGACCCCGGCGATGGCCAGGCTGACTTCCGCGCCGGCTTCGCGGGCGGGCAGGGCCTGGGCCAGGTGGCCGATGATCAATTGGCGATTATCGCTGGCCTGCATCTTCGGCAAGCCCTGGGCATTCTTGGCCAGCTGGTCGCGGCGGGTGGCCAGTAGTTCGGCGGCGACGATCTTGCGGCCCAGGGGCGACTGGAAAAAGGCCAGGGCGGGAGCGGGGTCGGCCAGGTTCTGGCGCAGTTGCTCCTCGGCGCGGCGATCCACCGACTGGGGCGCGAAGCGCTGGTTGCTGTTTTCCACCAGGGCCTGGTAGACCGCTGGCGGCAGGCTGTTCTGGTAACGCTGCTGGGCGGCGTTGAGGGCATCGCTGAAATGCGCGCGCTGCTCTGCCCAACCGGCGACCTTGTACAACTGGTCGTGGCTGTCTGCCCAGGCAGGCAAGGCGCAGAACATCAACAGTGAGAAAAGCAAACGACGCATAAGGACTCCTGTCAGCAGGCGACTATTCTCCGGGGCAAGGCGGTGGTTGTCGAGAATTCGTATCAGATGAAGTCACGGTTCCAGGCGCGTTGGAAAAAAAGCTGAATCTGCCGCCCTGCGGCTCTGTCGGATTTATCTGCGGCTGGATACTATGCGCGCCATGCACATACCCTCTGATCATCCGCTGTTGTTGAGCATCGTCGACGACCTGGCCGCCCGTGGCTGGTCGCAGCAGGATCTTTTCCTGCCTGAGGCTCTGACCCTCGACCTGGCTGCCGAGTGCCGTAAACGCGCGGCCGAGGGCGAACTGGCTCCAGCGGCGGTCGGGCGCGGGCTCGCCCAGGAAATCCGCGAGGGTATCCGTGGCGACCATATCCAGTGGCTCGAACCCGGCCAGGCCGAGGCCAGCGACGCCTACCTGGCGCTCATGGACAGCCTGCGCGAAGCCTTGAACCGTGGCCTGTTCCTCGGCCTGGAGGATTTCGAGTGCCATTTCGCGATGTATCCGCCGGGTGCCTTCTACAAGCGCCATGTGGACCGCTTTCGCGACGATGACCGGCGCATGGTGTCGGCGGTGATCTACCTCAACTCGCAATGGCTGCCCGAGCATGGCGGGCAATTGCGCATGTACCTCGAGGACCAGGGGCAGCACGATGTCGACCCGCTCGGCGGCCGGCTGGTGGTGTTCCTCTCCGGCGAGCTGCCCCATGAGGTCCTGCCCGCGACCCGCGAGCGCCTGTCCCTGACCGGCTGGTTCCGGCGCCGTGGCAACGAGCCGTTCTGACGATGCACAAGATCCTGGTCAGCCGCTGCCTTTTGGGCCACCGCGTACGCTACGACGGCGGCGCCAGTGGTCCTTTCGATCAGTTGGCGGCCTGGCAGCAGGAGGGGCGGGTGGTGGCCCTGTGCCCGGAAGTGGCTGGTGGCTTGCCGACACCGCGGGCCGCGGCGGAAATCCCGGGCGGCCAGGGCATCGATGTGCTGCAGGGTCGGGCGCCGGTGATGAGCACGGCAGGTGAAGACGTCAGCGCCGAGTTCCTTTGCGGGGCCCGGCAGGCTTTGGCCCTGGTGGAAAAGCATGGCATCCGTATTGCCGTGCTCAAGGCCAACAGCCCGTCTTGCGGCAACCTGTGGACCTATGACGGCACCTTCAGTGGGGTCAAGGTCCCGGGAGAGGGGGTCACCGCCGCCTTGCTCAAGCAGCACGGTGTGCAGGTCTTCAGCGAACTGCAACTGCGCGAGGCCGCCAGCGCCCTCGCTGCCTTGTCCTCGTAGCCGCTGTCGAGTTTCTGCGAGGCTGCGAAAAGGCCTGAAGAGCCTTGCTGGGTGCTTTCCCGCCAACCTCTGGCGGCCATGAAGTCCCTGCGTCCTGCGCCGGCTACAGGTCAGGCTTATTGCTCGGCCTGGCCCTTGGGCGGCTTGCTGGCGTCCATGCCGAACCATTTCTCCGACAGGGCCATCAGCCGGCCATCTGCCTTGATCCGCTGCAAGGCGCTATCCAGGCTGGCGCGGAATGCCGGGTTGCCTTTCTGGAAGGGGATCGCCAGGCTGAGGGTCGGTCCCACCTTGGCGCCTTCCTTCACCGGCAGGCGGCTGTCGCGAATCGCATAGGGTATCAGCAGGCGGTCGCTGATGGCGGCGTCGATCTGCTTGTCCGCCACATCCTTGATCGGCTGCTGGGCATCGGCATAGCTACGCAGGTTGATGCCTTCGACGGTCCGCGCCTGGTCGACGAACTGGCTGCCCTGGGCCACGCCCAGGGCTCGGCCACGCAGGGATTGCAGGGAAAACAGCGGGCGCTGCTCTTCCTTGCGCACGATCAGTTGGGCGCTGGAGTAGCTGTAGGGCTCGCTGAAGTCGAAACGGTCCTTGAGCTCCGGTGTCACTGCTATGTGATTGATGGCCACGTCGAACCTTCCGCTCTCGACGCCGGGCAGCAACTCGTCGGTGTCGGTCACCACGAAGTCCGCGCGCACGTCCAGTTCGCTGGCCAGCAACTGCCCCAGCTCGACTTCGAAGCCGCTGAGCTTGCCGTCATCCTTGAAGTTGAAGGGTGGAGTATCGGCTTCAAGGGCGATACGCAGTTCCCCGCGGTCGTTGATGTCATCCATCAACTCGGCGTGGACGCAGGTGCTCGCCAGGGGCAGCAAAAGTATCAGGCCAGGCAAAAAACGCATGGTCACTCCTTGAATTCATGTGAGCGATGCGCTGTTCAGGCTCGCTTTGCTAAGGTGTTGAGTGCCTTCGACAACGAACAGCCACAAAGTTGTCATAACCGTAAAAGAATCGCGGAAAACTGGAGAAGATAATGAAAAAGTATATGTCTTGTGCGGCCCTGGCGGGTTTGTTGCTGGGAGCCTCGATGCTCGCCGGCGCGGCTGAAATTCCTCGTACGCAGGCCCCTGCCGGTGCCAAGGTGTCGATTGTTTCCCCGGCTGATGGAGCAACCGTGGACAAGACCTTCAAGGTCAAGTTCGGGGTCGAGGGCATCGCCCTGGCGCCAGCGGGCGACCAGACCGCCAACACTGGCCATCACCACCTGCTGATCGATGTCGACCAGCTACCGGCCGAGAACCTGCCGATTCCGATGGACGCCAACCACCTGCACTTCGGCAAGGCCCAGACCGAGACCGAAGTGACCCTGGCCCCGGGCAAGCACACCCTTCAGCTGGAACTGGGGGACAAGAACCACGTACCGTTCGACCCGGTGATCGTTTCGAAGAAAATCACAGTGACCGTGAAATAAGCGTAAACGCCGTACAAAAAAGGGAGCCCATCAAGGCTCCCTTTTTTGTACGGCTAGCTACAAGGCTGCAGCTACAAACCAGGGCGGGCCCTTGCTTGCAGCTTGAGACTTGCCGCTTGAAGCTTCTGTCAGAACAGCACGCGGCAGCGGATAGTGCCGTTGATGTGCTGCAGCTTCTCTTGCGCCAGGTCCGAGTACTCGGCGTCGACGTCGATCACCACGTAGCCGACCTTTTCGTTGGTCTGCAGGAACTGGCCGGAGATGTTGATGCCATTTTCCGCGAAGACCTTGTTGATCTCGCTCATCACGCCCGGGATGTTCTCGTGGATGTGCAACAGGCGATGCTTGCCAGGGTGGGCAGGCAGGGCCACTTCCGGGAAGTTGACCGAGGACACCGAGGTGCCGTTGTCGCTGTACTTGACCAGTTTCTCGGCCACTTCCAGGCCGATGTTGGCCTGGGCCTCGGCGGTGGAACCACCGATGTGCGGGGTCAGGATCACGTTGTCCAGGCCACGCAGCGGGCTTTCGAACTCTTCGTCGTTGGAGCGTGGCTCGACCGGGAATACGTCGATGGCCGCGCCGATCAGGTGCTTGTCCTTGATCGCGTCCGCCAGGGCGTCCAGCTCGACCACGGTGCCGCGCGCGGCGTTGATCAGGATGCCGCCCTTCTTGATGGCGCGGATTTCCTTCTCGCCGATCATCCACTGGGTGGCCGCGGTTTCCGGCACGTGCAGGGTGACGATGTCGGACATGCCCAGCAGCTCGTGCAGGTTGCCCACCTGGGTCGCGTTGCCCAGTGGCAGCTTGGTCACGGTGTCATAGAAGAACACCTGCATGCCCAGGCCCTCGGCCAGGACCGACAGTTGGGTGCCAATGGAGCCATAACCGACGATGCCCAGCTTCTTGCCACGGATCTCGAAGGAGTTGGCTGCGCTCTTGATCCAGCCGCCACGGTGGCAGGAGGCGTTTTTCTCGGGGATACCGCGCAACAGCAGGATGGCCTCGGCCAGTACCAGCTCGGCGACCGAGCGGGTGTTGGAGTAAGGCGCGTTGAACACCGCGATGCCGCGCTCGCGGGCCGCGGACAGGTCAACCTGGTTGGTGCCGATGCAGAAGCAACCCACCGCGACCAGTTTCTTGGCGTGGTCGAAGATCTCCTCGGTCAGCTGGGTGCGGGAACGAATGCCGATGAAATGCGCATCGGCGATCTTTTCCTTGAGCTGGGCTTCGGGCAGAGAACTGGTGAGGTACTCGATGTTGGTGTAGCCGGCGGCCTTGAGCACGTCGACAGCGGATTGGTGGACGCCTTCGAGGAGAAGGAACTTGATCTTGCTCTTATCGAGAGAAGTCTTGCTCATCTGCGTAAACCTGTGTCCCGGAGAAAATTGGCAGGGAAGTGGACAGCTTGAGCTGACCTGGGCGGCGCGCGGCCGACACCGCAGAAGGCCCTTGGGCACTCTTCTGCGGGGGCGGTATGCTAGCATACGCGCCCCGCTAAACACTCATTCCTGCGACGTGAAGCGTTCTCAGGATGACCATGAATTGTTCGAGAGTTCTGTCGATGACCAATCCTGCCCTGATTGATGAGCTGAAGACCCTGGTTGAGCCCGGCAAGGTGCTGACCGACGCTGACTCGCTGAATGCCTACGGCAAGGATTGGACCAAGCACTTCGCCCCCGCGCCGACCGCCATCGTGTTCCCCAAGACCATCGAACAGGTCCAGGCCATCGTCCGCTGGGCCAACCAGCACAAGGTGGCGCTGGTGCCTTCGGGCGGTCGCACCGGGCTTTCGGCGGCAGCGGTAGCGGCCAACGGCGAGGTGGTGGTGGCCTTCGACTACATGAACCAGATTCTCGACCTGAACCTGACCGACCGCACCGCGGTGTGCCAGCCAGGCGTGGTCACCGAGCAACTGCAGAACCTGGCGGAAGAAAACGGCCTGTACTATCCGGTGGACTTCGCTTCGGCAGGCTCCAGCCAGATTGGCGGTAACATCGGCACCAATGCCGGCGGGATCAAGGTCATTCGCTACGGCATGACCCGTAATTGGGTGGCTGGCATGAAGGTGGTCACCGGCAAGGGCGACCTGCTGGAGCTGAACCGCGACCTGATCAAGAACGCGACCGGCTACGACCTGCGCCAGCTGTTCATCGGTGCCGAGGGCACCCTGGGTTTCGTGGTCGAGGCCACCATGCGCCTGGACCGGGCGCCGAAGAATCTCACTGCCATGGTCCTGGGCACGCCTGACTTCGACTCGATCATGCCGGTGCTGCATGCATTCCAGGGCAAGGTCGACCTGACGGCTTTCGAATTCTTCTCCGACAAGGCGCTGGCCAAGGTCCTGGCCCGCGGCGACGTACCGGCGCCATTCGAATCGCAATGCCCGTTCTATGCCCTGCTGGAGTTCGAGGCCACCACCGAGGAAGTGGCCAACCACGCCCTGGAAACCTTCGAGCATTGCGTCGAGCAGGGCTGGGTCCTGGATGGCGTGATGAGCCAGAGCGAAACCCAGCTGCAGAACCTGTGGAAGCTGCGTGAGTACATCTCCGAGACCATCTCCCACTGGACGCCCTACAAGAACGACATCTCGGTCACCGTATCGAAGGTGCCGGCATTCCTCCAGGAAATCGACGCCATCGTCGGCAAGCACTACCCGGATTTCGAGATCGTCTGGTTCGGCCACATCGGCGACGGCAACCTGCACCTGAACATCCTCAAGCCGGAAAACCTGAGCAAGGACGAGTTCTTCGCCAAGTGCGCCACGGTCAACAAGTGGGTGTTCGAAACCGTCGAGAAGCACAATGGTTCGATTTCCGCCGAGCACGGCGTGGGCATGACCAAGCGCGACTACCTGACCTACAGCCGCTCGCCAGTGGAAATCGAGTACATGAAGGCCGTCAAGGCGGTCTTCGACCCGAACGGCATCATGAACCCGGGCAAGATCTTCGCTGCTTGAGTCCGGGCAGCCCTGAACACGCGTACGAACAGGAGTCGGTAATGAGCTATCAGCACCAGTATGTCGACGGTACCCGGATTCATTTTCCCCTGGGCAAGGTGGTATGCATCGGTCGCAACTACGCCGAGCACGCCAGGGAGCTGGACAACCCGGTTCCCACCGAGCCGCTGCTGTTCATCAAGCCGGGCAGCTGTGTCGTGCCCCTGGAAGACGGTTTTGCCATTCCCACCGAGCGTGGTTCGGTGCATTACGAGGCCGAGATCGCGGTGTTGATCGGCAAGCCGCTGTCCCCCAAGCCCAGTCGCGAAGAAGTGCTGGATGCCATCTCCGGTTTCGCCCCGGCTCTGGACCTGACCCTGCGCGACAAGCAGGCCGAGCTCAAGGCCAAGGGCCTGCCCTGGGAAATCGCCAAGTCGTTCGACGGCGCCGCGGTAATCGCGCCTTTCGTGGTAGGCAGCACCTTCGCCGACCTGACCGACATCGGCATTCGCCTGACCATCAATGGCGAGGTACGCCAGGATGGCAACAGCAGCATCATGCTCAATCCTATCGTGCCGATGATCCAGTACATGGCCGGCTGCTTTTCGTTGCAGGCCGGCGATGTGATCCTCACGGGTACTCCGGTGGGTGTCGGTCCGCTGAATGTCGGTGACGAGCTGGTGCTGGAATTGCCGGGCGCCAGCCGCTTCACCAGCACTGTCCGTTGATCGGAAACTTTCTGCGAGGCACCGAAAAGCCGGACATCTCGCAGAAAGCCTTCCGCGCTTTTACCGTTTTTTCACATTTCACCCGGATAATCCTGCAGTTTATGGTTCGCAGCGTTCAAATTCGCGTGCTATTACCTAAGGCCGAGCTTCTGGAATCTGTGAAATGGATGCCCAACCTCTGACCAAATCCAATGTCCCTCGCCGTCTGCGACTGCGCATGCGCTGGTATTCCTGGCTGCTGCTGGCCGGGGTGATCAGCTATGGTCTGGCCAGCATCATGCACTGGGACGATCGCGGCGTGCTCTGGTTGCAGGAAGGCTTCGTCACTCCTGCAGAGCGCAGTGCCAGTATCTGGTTGCCGGCCTATCGGGCGGTGATCGATGCCAAGTTGCTGCCTGGCCTGGAGCGCGACGAAGCTTCCGATCTTTCGTACAACCCCAGGACCAAGACGTTGTTCTCGGTGATGGGCAAGCATCCTTTCCTGGTGGAGCTGAGCCTGCAGGGCGATGTCCTGCGCAAGATCCCGCTGGTGGGCTGGAGCAATCCGGAAGGCGTGGCGGTCATGGAGGATGGCTTGATGGCCATCGTCGACGAGCGCGAACATTCGTTGGTGATCGTCAAGGTCGATGGCTCCACCAGCCAGTTGAACATCGCCGATTTCCCCAAGTACGACCTGGGCCCTTCGGAAGACCAGAACAAGGCTTTCGAAGCCGTGGCCTGGGATCCGCGCAAGCAGCAGTTGCTGCTGGGCGAGGAACGGCCACCAGCGTTGTTCACCTGGAGCAGCGACGGTCGTGTGCTCAAGGGCGACAAGCAAAGGCTGCCCAGCGACGAGCTCGACCTGCGCAACCTGTCGGCCCTGGGTATCGATCCGCGTACCGGCCACACCCTGGTGCTGTCGGCCGAGTCGCACTTGCTGCTGGAGCTGGACGAGCAGGGTGAGCAAGTCAGCTTCATGACCCTGCTCGGTGGTTTCAACGGCCTGAAGAACACCATCCCCCGCGCCGAAGGCGTAGCCATGGACGAGGCGGGCAACCTGTACATGGTCAGCGAGTCCAACCTGTTCTACCGCTTCGAGAAGCGCTGAACACCGGTCCCAGGCGTTGTCCGGGGCCTGCCGATTAAGCTTGAATTCAGGCGCCGATGATATTCATGGGGCTGTCCTGTTTTCGAGCTTGCCTGCCATGTATCGCCTGAGTCGTCTCCATCCCCTCTACCTGCTCCTTGGTCTTGTAGTCGTGTTGCTGGCGGCATTCGCCCACAACCATCGGCTGTGGCAGCGCGCCTGGTTCGATTGGCAGGCCTACTGGCAGGCGGGTGATCCGCATTCGCTGGGTCTGGGCGATTACCGAATGGTGCGCGAGGCCCAGCCCATCGAGGGCCTGGACGATGTCTCGGCGCTGACCTACGACCCGTTGCGCAACAGCCTGTTCACCGTGACCAACAAGCAACCGGAGCTGATCGAGCTGTCCCTGGACGGGCAGGTACTGCGGCGCATCGCCCTGGTGGGGTTCGCCGATCCCGAGGCGGTGGAGTTCATCAGTGCCGGGACCTATGTGATCAGCGACGAGCGCCAGCAGCGGTTGATCAAGATCCATCTGCAGGACGACACCCAGGTAGTGGATGCGGCGCAGTCCGAGCAGGTGACCCTCGGTGTGCACCTGAGCGGCAACAAGGGGTTCGAGGGCTTGGCCTACGACTCCCGGGGCAAGCGCCTGTTCGTCGCCAAGGAGCGCGATCCGATGCTGATCTACGAGGTGCAGGGGTTTCCCGACAGCGAGCCGGACACGCCCTATGGCATGCACGTGGTGAACAACCCCAAGCGGGATGCCGCGCTGTTCGTGCGTGATCTTTCCAGCCTGCAATACGATGAGCGCAGCGGCCATCTGCTGGCGTTGTCGGATGAGTCGCGACTGGTGCTGGAGCTGGATGCCCAGGGGCGCCCCCTGAGCACCCTGGCGCTGGGCAAGGGCCGCCAGGGCCTGGACCGGGCGGTGCCCCAGGCCGAGGGTATCGCCATGGACGATGAAGGCACGTTGTACCTGGTCAGCGAACCGAACCTGTTCTACGTCTTCAAGAAACCCGCGCGCTAGCCCGGGCGTTGCCGGGATTGGCTCGCCACAGCGGCCAATCCGGCAGGGGGAGCGTGATCAGGCCTTGAGGGTCTGCACGCCTTCGGCGGTGCCCAGCAGCAGCACGTCGGCGGGACGCGCGGCGAACAGGCCGTTGGTGACCACGCCGACGATGGCGTTGATCTGGCTTTCCAGCTCCACCGGGTTGCTGATCTGCATGTTGTGCACGTCGAGGATGATGTTGCCGTTGTCGGTGATCACGCCTTCACGGTACACCGGATCGCCGCCCAGCTTCACCAGCTCGCGAGCCACGTGGCTGCGGGCCATCGGGATGACTTCCACCGGCAGCGGGAAGGCGCCCAGCACCGAGACCAGCTTGCTGGCGTCGGCGATGCAGATGAAGGTCTTGGCCACGGCCGCGACGATCTTCTCGCGGGTCAGGGCCGCGCCGCCGCCCTTGATCAGGTTCAGGTGCGCATCGCTTTCGTCGGCGCCGTCGATGTAGAACTCCAGCTCGCTGACGGTGTTGAGCTCATACACCGGGATGCCGTGGCCCTTGAGGCGCGCGGCGGTGGCTTCGGAACTGGCCACGGCGCCATCGAAGGCGCCCTTGTGCCGGGCCAGGGCGTCGATGAAGCAGTTGGCGGTGGAGCCGGTGCCGACCCCGACGATGCTCTTGTCGTCGAGTTTCGGCAGGATGAGGTCGACGGCGGCCTGGGCGACGGCCTGTTTGAGTTGATCCTGGGTCATGCGGGCTCCGAAGCGGGCAGGGGGGGCACAAAGCCCGGCATTATAGGCGTCGGCGCCGGCCAGGTCATTGCCCGTCTGGCCACTCGCCCGGCGGCGCTGCCCACAGGGCCCGCAGGCAGGCTAAAACCTCTGGATTCGTGTGGTCGCCCGGGCAAACGCTGGGTTAGACTCCTTGGCCCTGCCCAACCCGCTCAGTGATGCTTTCCGATGCTCGAACAGTACGTAAAGAAGATCCTCACCTCGCGCGTTTATGACGTTGCCGTGGAAACCCCATTGCAGGCCGCCCGCCAGCTCTCCGAGCGGCTGGGCAACCAGGTCTGGCTCAAGCGCGAAGACTTGCAGCCGGTGTTCTCGTTCAAGATCCGTGGCGCCTACAACAAGCTGACCCAGCTCACCGACGCCGAGCGCGCCCGTGGCGTGGTCACTGCATCGGCGGGCAACCATGCCCAGGGCCTGGCCCTGGCCGCCAAGGTGCTGGGGGTCAAGGCCACCATCGTGATGCCCAAGACCACTCCCGAGATCAAGGTCGAAGGCGTGCGTTCCCGTGGCGGCAAGGTGGTGCTGCACGGCGATACCTTCCCCGAGGCGCTGGCCTATTCGCTGAAGCTGGTGGACGAGAAGGGCTACGTCTACATCCATCCTTATGACGATCCCCACACCATTGCCGGGCAGGGCACGGTGGCGATGGAGATCCTGCGCCAGCATCCCGGCCCGCTGGATGCGATCTTCGTACCGGTCGGTGGCGGCGGCCTGATCGCCGGCATCGCCGCATACGTGAAATACCTGCGCCCGGAGGTCCGGGTCATCGGTGTCGAGCCGGACGATTCCAACTGCCTGCAAATGGCCATGGCCGCCGGCGAGCGGGTGGTGTTGCCGAGCGTGGGCATCTTCGCCGACGGCGTGGCCGTGGCGCAGATCGGCCAGCACACCTTCGATATCTGCAAGGACCATGTCGACGAGGTCATCACGGTCAGCACCGACGAGATCTGTGCGGCAATCAAGGATATCTACGACGATACCCGCTCGATCACCGAACCTGCCGGGGCCCTTGGGGTGGCAGGGATCAAGAAGTACGTCGAGCAGTGTGGCATCACCGGGCAGACCCTGGTGGCCATCGATTCCGGCGCCAACGTCAACTTCGACCGCCTGCGCCACGTGGCCGAGCGCGCCGAGCTGGGTGAGGGCCGCGAAGCCATCATCGCCGTGACCATTCCCGAGCAGCCCGGTAGCTTCAAGGCGTTCTGCGAGGCGGTGGGCAAGCGCCAGATCACCGAATTCAACTACCGCTACAACACCGGCAGCGAGGCGCATATCTTCGTTGGCGTGCAGACCCACCCGGAAAGCGATCCGCGCAGTGCCCTGATCGCCAACCTGAGCGAGCAGGGCTTCCCGGTGATCGACCTGACCGACAACGAGCTGGCCAAGCTGCATATTCGCTACATGGTCGGCGGCCGGGCGGAGAAGGTCAGCGACGAGCTGGTGCTGCGCTTCGAGTTCCCGGAGCGTCCGGGCGCCTTGTTCAACTTCCTCAACAAGCTGGGCGGACGCTGGAACATCTCCATGTTCCACTACCGCAACCACGGCGCGGCGGACGGGCGAGTGGTCGCCGGCCTGCAAGTGCCGGCCGAGGAGCGCCACCTGGTGCCGGCGGCCCTGGAGCAGATCGGATATCCGTACTGGGACGAAAGCGACAATCCGGCCTACCAGCTGTTCCTGGGCTGAGCGGCTACGCTGAGGATCGAGGCCTTAAGGACGCGAGAATATGGAAACGCTGACCACGCTCAAGACACTTCATGTACTGGCCACGGTGCTGCTGCTGGGCAGCGCGCTGGGCCTGGCGATCTGGGTCTGGCGCCTGCGTCGCCAGGGTGACGCGACCGTCTATAGCCGGGTGCTGCATCGTCCGGGCCTGTTCGGCTGGCTGCTGCTGGCCCTGGGCCTGGTGACCCTGCCGGTCACCGGCTGGTGGCTGGTGCACCTGGTGGGCTGGCCGCTGGGGCAGACCTGGGTCCTGGGCTCCAGCGTGCTCTACACCCTGGGCGCGCTGGCCTGGCTATGGCTGATGGTGCGCCTCAATCGGCTGCGCGTGGCCAAGGCCGCCAGTGGTCTGGCCTTTACCCTGGTCCTGGCGGTCTTCAGCGCCCTGTGCTTCGTCACCATTGCCGGCCTCATGGGGGCCAAGCCGGTCTGACCCGGCTTTAAGGATTGCCATGAAGGTCGTTCTGGTGGGGGCCACGGGGTTCGTCGGCCGTCATCTGCTGGCAGCGTTGCACGCCGCCGGCCATCAATTGATCGCTACCAGTCGCCAGCCACAACCTCGGGGTTTGCCCGGGGTGCAGTGGCTGCAACTGGACCTGGATCGCCTCGGTCGCGAGCCCGGTTCGTTCGAGCTGCCGGCGGATACCGACCTGCTGATCAATGCCGCCGGGCTGCTGAGCAATGATCCCCAGGCCCTGAGCCTGACCCAGGACTTGGGCACGCGGGCACTGTTCGACCTGGCTGCGGCCCGCGGCGCCCGGGTGCTGCAGATTTCCGCGTTGGGCGCCGGCAGCCAGCCCCGGGTGCCGTTCCTGGCGAGCAAGGCCATGGCGGACGATTATCTGCTGGGCCTTAATATTCCGGCGGTAGTGCTGCGCCCGTCATTGGTGCTCGGTGCCGGGGGCGCCAGCAGTGGCTGGCTGGCGCGATTGTCGCCCTGGCCGCTGATTCCGCTGCTGTCCGCCCAGGCGCGGATGCAGCCCCTGCATGTGGATGACTTGAGCGCCGCGGTGCTGGCGCTGCTGCGGCACTGGCCGCAAGAGTCCATGGTCTTGCCGCTGGTCGGCCCGGAGCGGATGACCATGGGGCAATTGCTCGATCGCCTGCGGGCAGCCCAGGGCTGGGCGCCAGCTCGTTACCTGCAACTGCCGGGGCCGTTCCTGGGCCTGGCCGCGCTGCTGGGCGAGCGCCTGGGTTGGCGGGCCTTGAGCCGGCAAAGCCTGAGCATGGCCCGGCAAGACAACCTGGCCGACCCCGAGGCGCTGGCATCGGTCTGTGGTTATCACGCCGCGCCGTTGGCGACGCGCCTGCAAGACTGGCCCCAGGCCGGGCAGACCACCCAGTGGGTGCTGCGGCCGTTGTTATTGGCAGTGATGGTGCTGATCTGGCTCGGCACGGCGGTGGTGTGCGTCGGTCCCGGCTACGACTGGGGCCTGCGGATCATGGCCGAGGCCGGGGTACAGGGCGCCTGGGCGGTGCTGGCAGTGATCGGCGGTTCGCTCTGCGACGCAGCACTGGGCGTCGGCCTGCTGCTACGGCGCTGGCGCCGGCGGGCCATGCAGGCGCAGTTGCTGCTGATGCTCGGCTACACGCTGATCATCAGCCTGATCCTGCCGCATTTCTGGTTTGACCCTTATGCCGCCGTCGCCAAGAACCTGGTGCTGATGGTGGCGACCCTTTGGCTGTTGTGGACCGAACCTCGTCGATGAGCGCTTACCTGCTGCTGAAAACCCTGCATATCCTGTCTTCCACCGTGCTCTTCGGCCTGGGTGCCGGGTCGGCCTACTACGCCTTGCGGGCCTGGCGCAGTGGCCAGGTGCAGGTGATCGCCGTGACCTTCAGGCACCTGGTGTTCGCCGACTGGGCCTTCACCGCGACCACGGCGGTGTTCCAGCCGCTGAGCGGGCTGGGTTTGATCCACTTGGCGGGGTGGTCGATCCAGCAGTCCTGGCTGATGTGGAGCCTGGGGCTCTATGTCTTGGCGGGGGCGTGCTGGTTGCCGGTGGTCTGGCTGCAGATCCGGGTGCACAAGATGGCTGAACAAGCCTTGCGCGATGGGACGCCGATGCCGATGCGCGCCACTCTCTATATGCGCTGGTGGTTCGCCCTGGGCTGGCCGGCGTTCCTGGCCTTCATGGCGATCTTCTACCTGATGGTGGCCAAGCCGGCCTGACGACCATGAGCGGCCCCGGACCGCAGTGCGGCCCGGGGCGCCGGTTCAATCGCGCAGACTGATTACCTGCCAGCCGCGTTTCTGGGCTTCGGCGCGCAGGTTGGGATCAGGGTCGACAGCCACCGGAGTGGTCACCTGCTCCAGCAGCGGCAGGTCGTTCATCGAGTCACTGTAGAAATAGCTGTCTTGCAGGTCGTGGCCGGTTTCCTCCAGCCAGCGCTGCAGGCGGGTCACCTTGCCCTCGCGAAAGCACGGGACGTCGGTGCTGCGGCCGGTGTAGCGGCCGTCCTGCATCTCGCACTCGGTGGCGATCAGGGTTTCCACGCCCAGGCGCTCGGCGATCGGGGCGGTGACGAAGCGGTTGGTGGCGGTGATGATCACCAGCTTGTCGCCGGCTTCGCGGTGCCGGGCCAGCAGGGCCTGGGCCTTGGGCAGCAGGATCGGCTCGATGCAGTCGCGCATGTAGTCGCGGTGCCATTGGGCGAGCACGTCCATTTCGGTGCGGCCGAGGATTTCCAGGCAGAAGTTCAGGTAGGCGGCGTTGTCGAGCTTGCCAGCCAGGTAGTCTTGGTAGAACTCGTCGTTGCGGGTCTTGTAGGCCACTGGATCGAGGTGGCCCTTTTCGCACAGATAGTCGCCCCAGGCGTGATCGCTGTCGCCGCCCAGGAGGGTGTTGTCCAAGTCGAATAAAGCCAGACGCATTGCGGTTACTCACTGAAAAGTCTTGGAAAAGGTCCCCAGAATACGGTCTTTTCACAAGAGTGCACATAAGCTTGGCAGCCTCGTTGCTGCATTCCCAAGCTTTATGGAACAATGCGGCGACATGCGTTTGCGAGGTTGTAGCCGTGATCGACCCCGATGGTTTTCGCCCCAATGTCGGGATCATTCTGACGAATGATGCCGGCCAGGTGCTATGGGCTCGCCGTATCAATCAAGATGCCTGGCAGTTTCCCCAAGGCGGCATCAACCCCGACGAGACGCCGGAAGACGCTCTTTATCGCGAGTTGAACGAAGAGGTGGGCCTGGAGCGCGAAGATGTGCAAATTCTCGCCTGCACCCGCGGCTGGTTGCGCTATCGTTTGCCGCAGCGCCTGGTAAGGACCCACAGCCAACCGCTGTGCATCGGCCAAAAGCAGAAATGGTTTCTCTTGCGCCTGATCTCCAACGAGCAGCGGGTGCGGATGGACTTGACCGGTAAACCGGAATTCGATGGCTGGCGTTGGGTCAGTTATTGGTACCCGTTGGGCCAGGTGGTGACATTCAAGCGCGAAGTGTATCGCCGCGCTCTCAAAGAGCTTGCCCCGCGCCTTCTAGTGCGCGACTGACGACGGAGTTCGACCCCGAGCCATGCTCAATACGCTGCGCAAGATCGTCCAGGAAGTTAACTCCGCCAAGGATCTCAAGACGGCGTTGGGGATCATCGTCTTGCGTGTCAAAGAGGCCATGGGCAGCCAGGTCTGCTCGGTCTACCTGCTGGACCCGGAAACCAACCGTTTCGTGCTGATGGCCACCGAAGGCCTGAACAAGCGTTCCATCGGCAAGGTCAGCATGGCTCCCAACGAAGGCCTGGTGGGCCTGGTAGGCACCCGGGAAGAACCCCTGAACCTGGAAAACGCCGCCGATCACCCCCGCTACCGCTACTTTGCCGAGACCGGCGAGGAGCGCTACGCCTCCTTCCTCGGGGCGCCGATCATCCATCACCGGCGGGTGGTCGGGGTCCTGGTCATCCAGCAAAAGGAACGTCGCCAGTTCGACGAGGGCGAAGAAGCCTTCCTGGTGACCATGAGCGCCCAGCTGGCCGGGGTTATCGCCCATGCCGAGGCCACCGGTTCGATCCGTGGCCTGGGACGCCAGGGCAAGGGCATCCAGGAAGCCAAGTTCGTCGGTGTGCCGGGTTCTCCCGGCGCCGCGGTGGGCAGTGCGGTGGTGATGCTGCCGCCGGCCGACCTGGACGTGGTGCCGGACAAGCACATCATCGATATCGACGCCGAGCTGGCGTTGTTCAAGAGCGCCCTGGAAGGCGTGCGCGCCGACATGCGGGCGCTGTCGGAAAAACTCGCGACCCAGCTGCGCCCCGAAGAGCGGGCACTGTTCGACGTCTACCTGATGATGCTCGACGACGCGTCCCTGGGCAGCGAGGTCAAGGCGGTGATCCGCACCGGGCAGTGGGCCCAGGGCGCACTGCGCCAGGTGGTCAGCGATCACGTCAACCGTTTCGAACTGATGGACGACGCCTACCTGCGTGAGCGCGCTTCGGACGTCAAGGACCTGGGTCGGCGGCTCCTGGCCTACCTGCAGGAGGAGCGCCAGCAGACCCTGGTCTACCCCGACAACACCATCCTGGTCAGCGAAGAGCTGACCCCGGCCATGCTCGGCGAAGTGCCCGAAGGCAAGCTGGTGGGCCTGGTCTCGGTGCTGGGGTCGGGCAACTCCCACGTGGCGATCCTGGCCCGGGCCATGGGCATCCCGACGGTGATGGGCCTGGTCGACCTGCCGTACTCCAAGGTCGACGGCATCCAGATGATCGTCGACGGTTACCATGGCGAGGTCTACACCAACCCCAGCGATGTGCTGCGCAAGCAGTTCGCCGATGTGGTGGAAGAGGAACGGCAACTGGCCCAGGGCCTGGATGCGCTGCGCGACCAGCCGTGCGTGACCCCCGATGGCCACCGCATGCCGCTCTGGGTCAACACCGGCCTGCTGGCCGACGTGGCCCGGGCGCAGAAGCGTGGCGCCGAGGGCGTGGGCCTGTATCGCACCGAAGTGCCGTTCATGATCAACCAGCGCTTCCCCAGCGAGAAGGAACAGCTGGCGATCTACCGTGAACAACTGGCGGCGTTCCATCCGCAGCCGGTGACCATGCGCAGCCTGGACATCGGCGGCGATAAATCGCTGTCCTATTTCCCGATCAAGGAAGACAACCCGTTCCTGGGCTGGCGCGGCATCCGCGTGACCCTCGACCACCCGGAGATCTTCCTGGTGCAGGCCCGGGCCATGCTCAAGGCCAGTGAGGGCCTGAATAACCTGCGCATCCTGCTGCCGATGATCTCCGGCATCCACGAACTGGAAGAGGCACTGCACCTGATCCACCGGGCCTGGGGTGAGGTGCGCGACGAAGGAACCGACGTGCCGATGCCGCCGGTGGGGGTGATGGTCGAGATTCCCGCGGCGGTGTACCAGACCAAGGAACTGGCGCGCCAGGTGGACTTCCTGTCGGTGGGCTCCAACGACCTGACCCAGTACCTGCTGGCGGTGGACCGCAACAACCCGCGGGTGGCCGATCTCTACGACTACCTGCACCCGGCGGTGTTGCAAGCCCTGCAGACGGTGGTCCGTGACGCCCACGCCGAAGGCAAGCCGGTGAGTATCTGTGGCGAGATGGCCGGCGACCCGGCCGCCGCGGTGCTGCTGATGGCCATGGGCTTCGACAGCCTGTCGATGAACGCCACCAACCTGCCGAAGGTGAAGTGGATGCTGCGCCAGATCAGCATGACCAAGGCCAGGGAACTGCTGGACGAGATGATGACCATCGACAACCCGCAAGTTATCCACAGCTCGCTGCAGCTGGCGCTGAAGAAGCTCGGCCTGGCGCGGATGATCAACCCCGCGTCGAACAAGACCCTCTAGTAGGCGAGCCGGTCCCCCTCGGGACCGGCCGCCGGCTGCACTCAAATCCTCAGTTCTATCTCTCCCAGGTGCCCGCCATAAGGGCCGAAACTGCGTTCGACCATATGCCGGGAACCGTCGGCGTGGACGATCAGCGCAGTGCTGGCGCGAGTGCCGTAGCTGGGGCTGGCGATGAAGACGCTCGACAGCAGGCTCTCGGTGGCCAGGCCCACGCCGGTGTCCGGCAAGTCGGCGAAAGGCGCGGTCTGCGGATCGCCCAACAGCGCCAGCAAGGCCTGGGGGTGCGGGTCGTGTAGCACTTCGCGGAGCGCTGCCTTGGCCTTGAGCAGCTTGGGCCAGGGGGTGTCCAGGCCGGCGTTGGACAGGCCATAGACACCGGCTTCCAGCTGGCGCGGCTGCGCATCCTGGGCGTTGTAGTGCCAGAGCTGGTCCGCGGTGCCCAGCAACAGGTTGAAGCCGGCATACTCCAGGGAGCGGCCCACTACGTCACGCAGGTATTCGTCCAGGTCGATGGTGCCGGCCAGGAAGCGCGCCACCAGCTCCCCGCGAGAGCGCCGTGCCGGAGGCTGGTGTGGGTTGCGGATATTGGTCAGGGCGGCGAAGCGCCCGCCAGCGCCGACCCCGAGCCAGGTGCCGCCGGCTTCAAGGTCGCGTCCGGCGTGGATCTGCGGCAATTCCGGCCATTGCGCCAGGGGCAGGCTGGGCCGGGCATAGAACTCGTCGCGGTTGGCCGCGACGATCAGTGGCTGGGCATGACCCGGCCGCCAGGCGAAGACAATCAAGCACATGAAGGTGGCCCCCTGTGTGTTTTTTGCCCACTTTACGCACAGAACCGGCGGGTATCCATCGTCAGCCGGTGGAGTCCCGGGCCGTGCATCCGTTACCATGCCGGACTCATTTTTGGATGCTCCCATGGAATTTCTGCTCTATCTGCTCTTGGGCGCCTGTGCGGGCGTACTGGCCGGGCTGTTCGGCGTCGGCGGCGGAATCATCATCGTTCCGGTGCTGGTGTTCAGCTTCACCCTGCAAGGCTTCGACGCTTCGGTGCTGACCCACCTGGCGGTGGGCACATCCCTGGCCAGCATCATCTTCACCTCCATCAACTCGGTCCGCGAACATCATCGCCGGGGCGCTGTGCGCTGGCCGATATTCGCCTGGATGACCCTGGGCATCCTCATGGGCGCCGGTTTCGGGGCGCTGACGGCGGAAGCGATTTCCGGCCCGCACCTGCAGAAGATCATCGGTGTGTTCGCCCTGGTGATCGCCATGCAAATGGCCCTGGAACTCAAGCCCAAGGCCAGCCGCGAGGTGCCCGGCAAGTTCGGCCTGACCGCCGCCGGCGGCGTGATCGGCTGGGCCTCGGCGATCTTCGGCATCGGCGGCGGCTCGCTGACGGTGCCGTTTCTCACCTGGCGCAGCGTGCCGATGCAGCAGGCGGTGGCCACATCCTCGGCCTGCGGTTTGCCCATCGCCCTGGCCAGTGCATTAAGTTTCATGATTCTGGGCTGGCATGATCCCCTGTTGCCGGCTCATAGTCTGGGCTTCGTCTATCTGCCTGCGTTGCTGGGCATCGCCCTGACCAGCATGGTGTTCGCCCGTATCGGCGCGCGCCTGGCCCACAAGTTGTCACCGCGACTGTTGAAGCGGATGTTCGCCGCGCTGCTGTTTTGCGTCGGGGTCAGCTTCCTGTTCTGAGTCGTGACGCAATCCTGGCTTAATCCTGGCGTGACAGTTTCGCCCGGAACCGAAGTCCCAACCCTTACGAGGAGTCGTAATGCTGCCTTACCCGCAGATTGATCCGGTGGCCGTGGCCATCGGTCCGCTGAAAATCCACTGGTACGGCCTGATGTACCTGATCGGCATCGGCGGCGCCTGGCTGCTGGCGTCGCGCCGGCTCAAGCGCTTCGACCCGACCTGGACCAAGGAAAAACTCTCGGACCTGGTGTTCTGGCTGTCCATGGGCGTGATCGTCGGCGGGCGCCTGGGCTACGTGCTGTTCTACGACCTCAGCGCCTACCTGGCCAACCCGACCCTGATCTTCGAAGTGTGGAAGGGCGGCATGTCGTTCCACGGCGGTTTCATCGGGGTGATGCTGGCGGCCTGGTGGTTCGGCAAGCGCAACGACAAGACCTTCTTCGAACTGATGGACTTCGTCGCACCCATGGTGCCGATCGGCCTGGGCGCCGGGCGTATCGGCAACTTCATCAATGCCGAGCTGTGGGGCAAGGCCACCGACCTGCCCTGGGCCATGGTGTTCCCGCCCTTCAGCGACCCGGCCCAGTTGCCGCGCCATCCATCGCAGCTCTACCAGTTCGCCCTGGAAGGCGTGGCGCTGTTCCTGATCCTCTGGCTGTTCTCGCGCAAGCCGCGCCCGACCATGGCGGTCTCCGGGATGTTCGCGCTGTTCTACGGGATCTTCCGCTTCATCGTCGAATTCGTGCGGGTGCCGGATGCCCAGCTGGGCTACCTGGCATGGAACTGGCTGACCATGGGTCAGATTCTGTGCGTACCGATGATCCTCGGTGGCCTCGGACTGATCTGGCTGGCTTATCATCGCGCTCCGGCCAAGAACGCCGCGCAATAAATTCGAATCCCAGGACGCAGCTCCCGGGTTCAAGGATGCAGGTAACTCATGAAGCAATATCTCGATCTGGTGGCCCACGTCATCAACAACGGCACCAAGCAGGCCAACCGCACGGGTGTGAACACCATCAGCTTCCCCGGGGCGATGCTGCGCTACGACCTCAAGGAAGGCTTCCCGGCCATCACCACGCGCAAGATGGCGTTCAAGTCGGCCATCGGCGAAATGGTCGGCTTCTTGCGCGGCGTCAACAACGCCGCCGAGTTCCGTGCCCTGGGCTGTAAGGTCTGGGACCAGAACGCCAACGAGAACGCCCAGTGGCTGGCCAATCCGTTTCGCCAGGGCGAGGACGACCTGGGCGAGATCTACGGTGTGCAGTGGCGCAAGTGGCCGGCCTACAAGCAGATCAAGGTCGCCAACCAGGCCGCCATCGAGCTGGCGCTGAGCCAGGGCTACCGGCAGATCGCCGCGGGCGAGGAAGAGGGCGAGGCCTACGTGGTGCTGTACAAGGCCATCGACCAGGTGCGCCAGTGCGTCGACACCATCATCAACGACCCGGGCAGCCGGCGGATCCTGTTCCACGGCTGGAACTGCGCGCAACTGGATGAAATGGCCCTGCCGCCATGCCACCTGCTGTACCAGTTCCATCCGAATGTCCAGACCCGGGAAATTTCCCTGACTCTCTACATCCGCTCCAACGACCTGGGCCTGGGCACGCCGTTCAACCTCACCGAAGGCGCGGCGCTGCTGAGCCTGATCGGGCGCCTGACCGGCTACACCCCACGTTGGTTCACCTATTTCATCGGCGATGCCCATGTCTACGAGAACCACCTGGACATGCTCAACGAACAGCTCAAGCGCAAGCCGTTCCCGATGCCCAAGCTGGTGATCTCCGACCGGGTGCCGGAGTTCGCCAAGACTGGCGTGTACCAGCCGCAGTGGCTGGAGCTGATCGAGCCGAGCGACTTCTCCCTGGAAGGCTACGAACACCATGCGCCGATGACCGCACCCATGGCGGTCTGATCGTCCCCCGCGTCACCTGGGGTTGGACGCTGGATATCGCCCGGCCCTGCCGTTTTTCCCTGTTGTCTTTATCGAGCCTGCCCGGAATGTACTCCGGGCATCGCCGTGCCTGGTGGGCGACTATGCTCCTGGAAGCGGCGCTCTCTGTGCCTTCTGAACGTGAGCCACCGAATGGAAGAACTCAACCGCAGCCTGTTCCTGGCCATCAATGCCAGTGCCGAAGCATCGCTGCCCATGCGCGACCTGGCGCTGTTCATGGCGCAATGGCTGGTCCTGGCCGTGCCATTGCTGCTGTTGCTGTTCTGGGTCTTCGGCGACCGGCGCCAACGGATGATCGTCCTGCTGGCGACCTTGAGCATCATCCTGGCCCTGGCCAGCAACCTGCTGATTCGCGGCCTGTGGTTCCACCCGCGGCCGTTCATGCTGGAGCTGGGGCAGAACTTCCTGGCTCATGCACCCGGCGCGTCCTTTCCCAGCGACCACGCCAGCGGCATGTTCGCCATGGGCTTCGCGCTGTTGCTGGCGTCCCTGCGCAAGACCGGCCTGGTGATGCTGATCCTGGCATTGCTGGTGGGTTGGGCACGGGTCTACCTAGGGGTGCACTTCCCGTTCGACATCCTCGGCGGTTGCCTGGTGGGGTTGGGGAGTGCCTGGCTGGTGCGCCGCGGCATCGCCTGGCATCAGCTGGACCAGCGCCTGCTGGCGCTGTTGGAAGGGGCCTACCTGCGCTTGCTGCCGCGGCGCCACGGTTCCTGAGCGCCGGGCGCCTGGCGGGCAGGCTCAATGGCCGTGGCTGCGGCCAACGTGGGAAGGCTCGGTTTCGCTGGGCACCACCGAGCCGCTGACCTCCAGGCGCTGGAGGATGCCGCACGGCTCAAGGTCCGGCTCCTGCCCGCAGCGCTGGCGCAGGTCCAGCAGTTGTTCCTGCAGGGCCAGCAGGCCATCGATCCGCGCCTTGACGTGGTGGATGTGTTCGTCGATCAGGGCGTTGACGCTGGCGCACTGGTCCTGGGGGCTGTCCCGCAGGTCCAGCAGGCTGCGGATCTCCTCGAGGGTCATGTCCAGGCTGCGGCAGTTGCGGATGAAGGTCAGCCGCTCGCCATGGGCCTGGGTGTAGAGACGGTAGTTGCCTTCACTGCGGGCCGGTTCCGGTAGCAGGCCCTCGCGCTCGTAATAACGGATGGTCTCGACCTGGCAGTCGGTGAGTTTCGCCAATTCGCCAATCTTCATCGCCGTCGTCTCCCATTGGGTGCTTGACCCTATAGTGGCTACAGGGTGTTCACTTGGCAACAAGCACCTTTTCATATGGAAGCGACCCGATGAGCGATTCTCTCCATAACCCGCGCAAGCCCGACGTCCAGCATGCCCATGCTGGCCACGATCACGATCACGATCACGATCACGATCACAGCCATGCCCCTGCCGCCGTGGGCAAGTTGCAACCGCTCAAGCCCCACGCACATGCCAGCCATGGCGGTTCCTGCTGTGGCTCCGTGGCTGCCGCGCCATCCCGGGTGGTCCTGGGCGAGGCGTCGGCCGCGGGTGCGCGCTCGAGCAGCTTTCGCATCGAGGCCATGGATTGCCCCACCGAACAGACCCTGATCCAGAACAAGCTGGGCAAGCTGGCCGGCATCCAGGCCCTGGAGTTCAACCTGATCAACCGGGTGCTGGGCGTCACTCACGACTTGCCGAACACCGCGCCGATCGTCGAGGCCATCAAGTCCCTCGGAATGCATGCCGAACCCCTGGAGGCAGGGAGCGATAGCCAACCTGCCAGTGCGCAACCAGTGAAGAAGCCCTGGTGGCCCCTGGCGCTGTCCGGCGTCGGTGCGCTGGCCGCCGAAGTCATTCACTTCACCAGTGCCGGGCCGGATTGGCTGGTGGCGCTGGTGGCGCTGGTCTCGATCCTCAGCGGCGGGCTGGGCACCTACAAGAAGGGCTGGATCGCCCTGAAGAACCGCAACCTCAACATCAATGCGCTGATGAGCATCGCCGTGACCGGCGCGGTGCTGATCGGCCAGTGGCCAGAGGCGGCCATGGTGATGTTCCTGTTCACCGTGGCCGAGTT
Organism: Pseudomonas sp. MSSRFD41; assembly: GCF_014230245.1. Taxonomy (NCBI): domain Bacteria; kingdom Pseudomonadati; phylum Pseudomonadota; class Gammaproteobacteria; order Pseudomonadales; family Pseudomonadaceae; genus Pseudomonas; species Pseudomonas sp. MSSRFD41. The sequence goes on from NZ_JACKZK010000001.1 coordinate 479,557, forward strand.
GATCGAGGCACGCTCCCTGGACCGCGCGCGCAATGCCATCAGCGGCCTGATGCAGATGACTCCGGAGCAGGTCACGGTGCAGCAGAACGATGGCAGCTGGCGTGAACAAGAGGCGAAAAGCGTCGAGCTGGGGGCCCTGGTACGGGTGCGTCCCGGTGAGCGCATCGGCCTGGATGGCGAGGTGACCAGCGGCAGTTCCACCATCGACCAGGCACCGATCACCGGTGAAAGCCTGCCGGTGGAAAAGACCGTGGGCGACAAGGTGTTCGCCGGCACCATCAACCAGGCCGGCGCCCTGGAGTACCGGGTCACCGCTGCGGCCAACAACTCGACCCTGGCGCGGATCATCCATGCCGTGGAACAGGCCCAGGGCGCACGGGCGCCGACCCAGCGCTTCGTCGACAGCTTCTCGAAGATCTATACCCCGGCGGTGTTCGCCTTCGCCCTGGCGGTGGCGCTGATTCCCCCGCTGTTCATGGGCGGCCTATGGTTCGACTGGATCTACCGCGCCCTGGTGCTGCTGGTGGTGGCTTGCCCATGCGCCCTGGTGATCTCGACCCCGGTGAGCATCGTCAGCGGCCTGGCCGCCGCGGCGCGCAAGGGCATCCTGGTCAAGGGCGGGGTCTATCTGGAAGGTGGCTACAAGCTGGATTACCTGGCCCTGGACAAGACCGGCACCATCACCCACGGCAAACCGGTGCAAACCGACTTCCTGCCCCTGGACCCGTTGGCCAACGACAACGCCCCGGCGCTGGCCGCCAGCCTGGCTGGCCGTTCCGACCACCCGGTGTCCCTGGCCATCGCCCAGGCGGCTGTGGATAAACAGCTGGCCATGCACCCTGTGGATAATTTCGCGGCCCTGGCCGGCCGTGGCGTGCGCGGTGAAATCGGCGGCCAGTTGTACCACCTGGGCAACCACCGCCTGGTGGAGGAACTGGGCCTGTGCTCGCCCGCTTTGGAAGAAAAGCTCTTCGCCCTGGAGAAGCAAGGCAAGACCGTGGTCCTGCTGCTGGACAACAAGGGCCCGCTGGCGCTGTTCGCGGTGGCCGATACGGTCAAGGAGTCCAGCCGCGAGGCGATCCAGCAGTTGCACGGGCTGGGCATCAAGACCTTGATGCTCACCGGCGACAACCCCCACACCGCCAAGGCCATCGCTGCCCAGGTGGGGATCGACCAGGCCCGGGGCGACCTGTTGCCCACCGACAAGCTGCAAGCCATCGAGGACCTGTATGCCCAGGGTCACCGGGTGGGAATGGTGGGCGACGGCATCAACGATGCCCCGGCCCTGGCCCGGGCGGAGATCGGCTTCGCCATGGCGGCCGCCGGCACCGACACCGCCATCGAGACTGCGGATGTCGCGCTGATGGACGACGATCTGCGCAAGATCCCGGCCTTTATCCGCCTGTCGCGCCAGACCTCGGCGGTGCTCAAGCAAAATATCGCCCTGGCCCTGGTCATCAAGGCGATCTTTCTTGGGGTAACCTTTGCCGGGTTGGCCACCATGTGGATGGCCGTGTTCGCCGACATGGGGGTCAGCCTGTTGGTGGTGTTCAACGGTTTGCGCCTGCTGCGCAAATAGGCCCATGTAGCGGCAAGCGACCAGCAACTGAGATGAGAACCAGAGTGATGAACCCATACCCACCCGCTCCAGCTTGTGGCTTGGCGCTGCAATCTTGCTGCTGCGACAAGCCGCCATGCTGAGTGCCGAGCTGAAGGCCTTCTACATGGTCGCCCGCCTGGGCAGCATCACCCAGGCGGCGAAGAAACTCGGCCTCAGCCAGCCCACGGTGACCACCCAGGTCCGCAACCTGGAAAACCAGTACTCGGTGGAGCTGTTCTACCGCGGTGGCCGGCGCCTGAGCCTGAGCGACGAGGGCGCGCGCCTGCTGCCGATGGTCAAGGAGCTGTTGCAGAAGGAGGCCGACATCGAGTTCTTCCTGCGTAACAGCGGGCAGGTCCAGGGCACGTTGCGCATTGCCGCCACGGCGCCGTACTACATCCTCGACCTGGTGAAGACCTTCCGCCAGCACCTGCCCCAAGTGGAGGTGGCGGTGGAAATCGGCAACTCCCAGCAGGTGCTGGAGGCCCTGGAGGAATACCGCGTCGACGTGGCTGCATCCTCGCAATTGCTGGAGGACTCGCGGCTGGTGCGCCGGGTGCTGGGCAGCGATCCGCTGGTGCTGGCGGTGCATCGCAACCATCCGTTGGCGGCCCTGGAACACGTGCCGCTCAGCGCCCTGGCCGGCCATACCCTGCTGATGCGCGAGCCGGGCTCCACCACCCGCAGCCTCACTGAAGAGCTGCTCAAGAGCGCCAACGTCAGCTTTGGCCCGCTGCTGGAGATCGGCAGCCGTGAATCGATCCGCGAGGCGGTGCTGCGCAATATCGGCATCAGCATCATCGCCCGCCAGGAAGTGCCCCACGACCCGCAGCTCAAGGTGCTGACCATCGAACATGCGCCGCAGATCGCCGAATACCTGTACTGCCTCAAGGAGCGCAAGAACGCCCGCCTGCCGGCAGCCTTCCTCGGCCTGGCCCAGGAGATGGCCCCGGTTTCTCCCTGAACTCCAGGCTATATCAAAAGTTCATTCATCCTATTGCAGTTAGTTGCATGGGTTGTGGGTGCTTTTATGTGTCCAGAGCATCGGCTTACATGCTTTTAATTAGTCGTTATGGACTGTAAAGCTCGGCTAATAGTGAATTCTCATAATTCTCGAATACTAATCGCGCTTTATATCTGGCCGTCCGTCCGCTTGAGCCAGATGTATAAGAACCATGCACTAACGTTGCGCGTGGGGGTCACTGAACGCAACGAGGATGGAATCATGAAGAAGGACGAAACAGGTACGGCAAAAAAACCAGGGCGGTTGTCGGAGTCGCTCAAGAAGCTGGCGGACGACGGGCATACGGTGAAAATCGTCGGTTCGATCAAGAACGGCAAGTTGGAGATCGACCCTGAGTCACTGGCCGAGCTGAACAGGACGCACCCGCAGGCCAACTTGTCTTTCGTGGCGGTCAACGCTCCGTTCAGAACGTACTAGCCGATATATCCGAAGCATGACTATTGAACTCTGCACGCTGGAGTGATTGGGGTATGCCGGAGATATTCGCTGCCCCAATTCTTTCGACTGTTCATCGCGCAGACTTCGGTAGTTGCTGCTGGTTGATCTTTCCAGGTCCGGGTTGCCTGTAACAACGCCGTGCAACCCCTGGCTCTTGCTTCACTGCCACGCAAGAGGATGCGTCATGAGCGACATTGCCCATTCCACCCTTCAGGCACTGCGCCAACAGAATGTGCCGTTGCTGTTTCATTACGACGACCTGCTCTGTCATGCCTGCCAGAAAAGTCCGCCGTTGTTCGGTGAAACCACTTATGCCGATATCTACCATGAGGCCGCGTGCGATCCGCAATGGCTGGCGATCTCCCTGATTACCAATGCCGAGCGCGAAGGGGATGGCGCCACTCGCTTGTGGAGCCTGGCGGCCAGTACGCCCGACGCCGGGCTGGCCGCGCAGATACGCCAGCACGCCATCGATGAGTCCCACCATGCCCGGGCCTATGTACAGATGCTGGACATCGCCTTTCCCGGGGCGGTGGACCGCAAGCTCCACGCCCAGTTGCTGACGCTGTCTCCCGGCTATTCCCGGCAGCAAGCGCCGGTGGCGGTGCCCGGCTCGGCCTTTGCCCACCCCATTACCCTGGACGACCTGATCCAGATGAACATCGCCGAGATCCGTACTCGCGTGCATCACTTGATGCAGCGGCCGATCCTGCTGCAGTTCTGCCCGGTGGACAGCAGGCCCCGGCTGGCGCGGATCCTCGACCGCCTGCTGCTCGATGAAACCCGACATGTGGCCTACACCGCACGGCTCATCGAAGGATTCTGCATCCAGGGCGAGGCGGCGCAGGCCAAGGCGTTGATGCTCGAACGCATGGATGACTTCGATGCCATCACCCGCCATGAACTTGAGCAGCGGGTCTTCGAATGAGCGACTCCACCCCGGGATGAAGGACATGCGCCCTCCAGCGACGGTATCCCTGGCGACGGTCAGGCATTGGTGCCTGTGCAATGGCCTGGACAGGCAGGGCCTGCGCGCGATCTATCGGGAGGCCCACCTCATCTGCATGGCGCGCCTGTTGCACTACGTGTTTCTCGAGCATCTGTGCGATGAGCGAATAACCCACGCGGCAGGCGAGGGCGGCCTGCGCTTGTGCCTGGGGCTGGGGCTGGGGCCAAGGTTGCGGATGCAGTTGGTGGGCGATGCTCCACAGGTGTATTTCGAGTTGCTCACCAACCCCAGGCTGGACGACGCAGGCCGGTGCCGCGAGCTGGCCTGGTCCGGGCCCTTCTTGCGTGCCCTGGGCCAGGTGCTTGCAGGAACGCCCTATGGCAAGCACTTGCCGGCGTTGGCGCACGACTACCGCAACAGCTTCTGCAACCTGATCCTCAACCTGGCGCTGGGTCGGCGTGCCGGGCAACCCGGGTGTGCCATCGAGCCGGTGTGCCGGGGCCATGGCTATTACCCGTTTCCGGCGCTGCGGATCGGCCCCTGCATCCAGGACGTGGTGGATGTCTCGAACCTGTCGCCAGAACCGGTCCCGCTGTTCCTGGTGAATGCCGCCGGTTTCAGGTTCCACTCCAGCGACTATGCGGACCCGCAGTCTTGCGCGCAGCATTGGGGCGGACCGGATATGGCCGGCCAGGAGGGCCTGCTGCCTGTCCATCCCTGGCAACTGCGACTGTCTCCGGTGGTCCGCGAACTCCTGCGCAGGGACCTGGTCTCCCTCGCGCCGACCCAGCTGCAAGTGGTGCCCCTGGCTTCCCAGCGCACGTGCCGGGTGCTGGCGACAGGGTACGACGTCAAGCTGGCGCTGGATGCCACCCTGACCGGGGAGCGCCGCTTGCTGTACCGCCTCAACAGCTACAACGCACCCTTCGTTTCCAGCATCGTCCGTGAAATCCACCGGCGCAGCGAGATCGCCAGCATCGGCTTCCAATACGACGTCGCCTCCCTGTGCTGGGACGATGCCCTGGTCAGCGAACACCTGAGCGCCATCGTCAGGGGGCCTTGTCTGGCAGGAGCTGGCGAGGTGGTGGTGCCGGCCCTGAACCTCTGGAGCCCGACCGGACAGGCCGCGGCCCTGCTGAAGCTGGACAGCCACCGCGACCGCCTCGATAGCTTCCGGCGCTACGCCGAGGTGCTGATGACCGGCCCGTTGCAGCTTTGCGTGCAATGGGGCATCTGCCTCGAACCGCATATGCAGAACAGCTACATCGTCCTGCGCGGTGGCAAGCCGGTGCGGCTGTTACTGCGTGACCTGGACAACACGATCATGGACCCGGCCCGGGTGCGCCCCATCTGTCAGGAGCTACGTGTACCGCTGGCGCCCGATACCTGGGCCCACATGCCGGATGTCCCGATTGGCCAGGGGCGGCTGGTCCACGCCATGCTGCATGGGCACCTGTACCTGGTCATGCACTGGCTGATCAAGCACCGGGGCATGGCGCTGGCCGAGCTGGAGCCGTGCCTGGAACAGCACTGGCAAGGATTGGCTGCCCGATTGCGCAGCACCTCGGACCAGGGCGAGCTGCGGCGGCTACGGGCCATGGTGGGCTCCACCAAGCACTCCCTGAGCATGCGCCTGGAGCAATCCTCGAACATGAGGTTCTGAGTCGGGGTCGAGCACCAACCCAAATCTGCCAATACCTCTATCGGCAAGTTTTACCTGATTGCCATCAGACCTACGCATTCGCTCCCTAGGATGGCCTGCATCTGCCAGATGAGGTCCGTCCATGAACAACTCCCCCGCAACCGCCCTGAGCAACCCTGGCGCGCCGATGAAGGTGCGCGGCATCCAGAAGCGCTTCGGTGCCTTCACCGCCCTGGACAACGTGTCCCTGGACGTGGCTGCCGGCGAGCTGGTGTGCCTGCTGGGGCCGTCGGGCTGCGGCAAGACCACCTTGTTGCGCTGCATCGCCGGCCTGGAGCGCCAGGATGCGGGCGAGTTGTACCTGGGCCAGCGTGACGTCTCGAACCTGGCGCCGCAGGCCCGGGACTACGGCATCCTGTTCCAGTCCTATGCACTGTTCCCCAACCTCACGGTGGAGGCCAACATCGCCTATGGCCTGGCTGGCAGTGGCCGTGACGAAGCCCGCCAGCGCGTGGCGCAGATGCTCGAACTGGTGGGCCTGGCCGGCAGCGAGAAGAAATACCCCGGCCAGTTGTCCGGCGGCCAGCAGCAGCGGGTGGCCCTGGCTCGGGCCCTGGCCCCTTCGCCGTCGCTGTTGTTGCTGGACGAGCCGATGTCGGCCCTCGACGCCCGTGTGCGCGAGCACCTGTGCACCGAGCTGCGCCAGCTGCAGCGGCGCCTGGGCATCACCACCCTGATGGTGACCCACAACCAGGACGAGGCCATGTTGATGGCCGACCGCATCGCTGTGATGAACAACGGCAAGGTCGAGCAGTACGCCACGCCCCAGGAAATCTACGATCGTCCGGCCACGCCGTTCGTCGCCGAGTTCGTCGGCCAGGGCAACTGGCTGCCCTTCAGCCGCAGCAGCGACAGCCATGCCCAGGTCGGCGGGATGAACCTGCGCCTGGCCGACGACTCGGCCAAGGCCGCCTCGGGGCGCCTGTTCTGCCGTCCGGAGGCCATCAGCGTGAACCCGCCGGTGCATGAGGAAAACCTGTTCCCGGCCAAGGTCCGCGAGATCACCTTCCTCGGCAACCGCTGCCGCATGAGTTTCGAACTCGACCAGTTGCCGGGGCATCCGCTGCTGGCGGAGCTGGCACCGGAGGCCATGCCGCGCCTGGGAGCCCAGGACATCTGGGTGGCCCTGCCACCGCGCAGCCTGCAGGTGTTTGCCTGAGATGGCCGTCGAAATGTCCCTGCCGCTACCCGCCAAACGGGCGCGCCAGGTTTCCCGTGCCGAGATCGGCGATCGAGTGTTCGTCATCGGCGGCAAGGTTTTGCTGCTGGTGTTGCTGGGGGTCGCGGTGCTGCTGCCGCTGCTGGCGATCTTCTGGCGCGGCTTCAGTGCCGAGGCCGGGCAGGGCGGTGGCTGGCTGGCCGCCCGCGAGCTGGTGACCAGCGCCAACTTCCACTGGCTGCTGGGCAACAGCCTGAAAGTCTCCCTGAGCGTGGCCGCCATCGTCGTGCCCCTGGCCTACCTGTTCGCCTACGCCCTGCAACGTACCTTGATCCCCGGCAAGGGCATCTGGCGCGGCCTGTCGCTGCTGCCCTTGATGGCGCCGTCGATGCTGCCGGGCATCGCCCTGGTCTACCTGTTCGGCAACCAGGGCCTGCTGCGCGGGCTGTTCGCCGACAACATCTACGGCTTCTGGGGCATCGTCCTGGGCGAGGTGATCTACACCTTTCCCCATGCCCTGATGATCCTGCTGTCGGCGCTGTCCCTGGCCGATGCGCGGCTGTTCGATGCCGCCTCGAGCATGGGCGCGAGCCCGGCCAAGGCGTTCCGCAGCATCACCTGGCCGGCCACCCGGCAAGCGGTGTTCGCCGCGTTCTGCCTGGTGTTCACCCTGACCATCACCGATTTCGGCGTGCCGGTGGTGGTGGGCGGCGACTACCAGGTGCTGGCCCTGGAGGCCTACAAGGCCGTGGTGGGGCAGCAACAGTTCGGCCGTGGTGCGCTGATCGGCATGGTGCTGCTGGTGCCGGCCCTGTTGAGCTTCGGCGTCGATGCCTGGTTGCGCCGGCGCCATGGCGACTCCATGAGCGGCCGGGCCCAGGTGTTCAAGCCGGCGCCCTCGCGACTGCGTGATGGCTGCTACCTGGCCATCGTGCTGCTGATCTGCGCGGCGCTGCTGCTGGTGTTCGGCATGGCGGTGTACTCATCGCTGGTGAAGTTCTGGCCTTACAACCTGTCGCTGTCGCTGAACCACTACCAGTTCGACGAAACCGCCGGCGGTGGCTGGCTGGCCTATCGCAACAGCCTGACCATGGCCCTGGGCACGGCGCTGATCGGCAGCGTGGTGATCTTCACCGGCGCCTACCTGATGGAGAAGACCCGCGGCCAGCGCGGCTTGAACCTGGCCCTGCGCCTGCTCAGCTTCGTGCCCATGGCAGTGCCCGGGCTGGTGCTGGGCCTGGGCTATGTCTTCTTCTTCAATCTCAACGGCAACCCGCTGCATGTGTTCTACGGCAGCATGGCGCTGCTGGTGGTGTGCACCATCGCCCACTACCTGACCACCGCGCAGATGACCGCCACCACCGTCCTGCGCCAGCTGGACGCGGAGTTCGAGGCGGCGGCGCTGTCGCTCAAGGCGCCGCTGTACCGCCACTACCTGCGGGTCACGGTGCCGATCTGCCTGCCGGCGCTGCTGGACATCGTGCGCTACCTGTTCGTTTCGGCCATGACCACGGTCTCGGCGGCGATCTTCCTCTACAGCCCCGACACCATCCTGGCCGCCGTGGCCGTGCTGAACATGGACGACGCCGGCAACGTCGGCGGCGCCGCGGCGATGTCGACCCTGATCCTGTTCACCTCGATCGGCGTGTCGCTGCTCCTGGCCGGTGCTTCGCGCGGCCTGCTGCGTCGCTCCCAGGCCTGGCGCCAGACCGCGCCCGGCCACTGAAGGGCTTCATCCACCCCCCACTCTGATCCGCACTCACTAAGGAACCGCACCATGTTCAAGCCTCTGGCTCTTGCCGCTTCTGTCCTCTGCGCTGTCAGCCTGAACGCCTTTGCTGCGAAGACCGAGCTGACGGTCTACACCGCCCTCGAAGCCGAGCAGCTGAAGTCCTACAAGCAGGCCTTCGAGCAGGCCAACCCGGATATCGAGATCAAGTGGGTACGTGATTCCACCGGGATCATCACCGCCAAGCTGCTGGCCGAGAAGGATCGCCCGCAGGCCGATGCGGTCTGGGGCCTGGCGGCTTCCAGCCTGGCGATCCTCGACCAGCAAGGCATGCTGCAGAACTATGCGCCCAAGGACCTGGGCAAGATCGGCGGCAACTACCGCGACGCCGCCAACCCGCCGGCCTGGGTCGGCATGGACGTGTGGGCCGCCACCCTCTGCTTCAACACCGTGGAAGCCCAGAAACAGGGGCTGAGCAAGCCGGTGAGCTGGCAAGACCTGACCAAGCCCGAGTACAAGGGCAAGATCGTCATGCCTAACCCAGCCTCCTCGGGCACCGGTTTCCTCGATGTCAGCGCCTGGTTGCAGACCTTCGGCGAGAAGCAGGGCTGGAAGTACATGGACGATTTGCACCAGAACATCGGCCAGTACGTCCACTCCGGCTCCAAGCCGTGCAAGCTGGCCGCCGCCGGCGAGTTCCCCATCGGTATTTCCTTCGAATACCCGGCCGTGCAGCTCAAGCGCAAGGGCGCGCCGCTGGACATCGTGCTGCCCAAGGAAGGCCTGGGCTGGGAAATCGAGGCGACGGCGGTGATCAAGGGCACCGCTCACGAAGATGCGGCCAAGAAGCTCGCCGACTTCTCCGCCAGCCCGGCGGCCATGGAGCTGTACAAGGAAAACTTCGCCGTGCTGGCCCAGCCGGGCATCGCCAAGCCACAGACCGAACTGCCGGCGGACTACGAGCAACGCTTGATCAAGAACGACTTCGCCTGGGCCTCGAAGAACCGCGACGAGATCCTCGCCGAGTGGCGCAAGCGCTACGACGGCAAGTCGGAGAAGGTCGCCGCGCAATAACGCCAGGTACTTGCCATGGCGGGGGAGCTTGCTCCCTCGCCATCACCAACGAGACATGAACATGACCAACCACAGCGATCTGCTGATCGTCGGCGCCGGCATCCTGGGCCTGTCCCACGCCTATGCGGCGGCCAAGCGCGGTTTGCGGGTGCGAGTATTCGAGCGCAGCGCGACCCCCCAAGGGGCGTCGGTGCGCAACTTCGGCCAGGCCCTGGTGACCGGCCAGCCGCCGGGCACCATGCTCGAGCTGGCCAGGGCCAGCCGGGAGATCTGGGCCGACTGGCAGCAACTGGCCGGGCTGCAGCTCAAGCGCAATGGTTCCTACCTGTTCGCTCGCACGGAGGCCGAGGAGCAACTGCTGGAGGCCTTCTGCGCCGGGCGTGCGCGGGAGCATGGTTATCGGGTCGAGCTGGTGCAGGGGGCAGCGCTCAACGATCTGTACGGCGGCCAGTTCCGTCATCACCGCGCCGCCTTGCATGGCCTGGACGACCAGCAGCTGTATTCGCGCGAAGCGCTGCCGATGCTGATCGACTACCTGCGCCGGGACCTGGGCGTGCAGTTCCACTTTTCGACCCTGGTGCGCGATATCGAGCCAGGCCTGCTGCGCAGCACCGCCGGGACCTTCCAGGCACCGCGCATCCTGCTGTGCTCGGGGCACGACTACCAGACCCTGCTGGCCGAACAGATCGCCGCCCTGCAGCCGCAGATCTGCCGCCTGCAAATGTTGCGTGCCCGGCCCCAGGTCAGCCTGAACCTGCAGCATGCCCTGCTCACCGGCCTGAGTTGCGTGCACTACGGCGCTTTCGCCGACCTGCCCGAGGCACAGGCGGTCCAGGCGCAGATCCTGCGCGAGGCTGCGCATCTGCATGAACACGGCATCCACCTGCTGATCAGCCCGACGCCATATGGCGAGCTGATCATCGGCGATTCCCATGACTACGGCAGCGATCCGTCGCCTTTCAACAGCGAACAGGTGGACAGCTGGCTGCTGGAACTGGCCGAACAGACCCTGGGCTGCAAGGTCCAGGTGGTGGAGCGCTGGCAGGGTGTCTACGGCGCCCGTGGGCCGGGGCCGTTCTCGTTCCTGCAAGCGATGCCCGGGGTGCATGCGGCGTTGATGCACACCGGCGTCGGCATGAGCGTCGGCCCGGCGCTGGCCGAGCGCAACATCGCGCAGTTGCTGGAGGAAGCCTGATGGACCGCGAGCGGGCGATCGCCGAGGTCTTCGGCCTGTACGAGCGTTTTGGCGACCATGACTACATTGGCGAGCCGATCTCGCAGATCGAGCATATGTCCCAGGCCGCGCAGCTGGCCCTGGCCGAAGGGCATGACGATGAAGTGGTGCTGGCGGCGTTCTTCCACGATATCGGGCATATCTGCCAGCAGGATGCCGAGAACATGGGTGGTTTTGGCGTGGTCAGCCATGAGCGGCTGGGGGCCGACTACCTGCGCCGGGCCGGTTTCGGCGAGCGTCTGGCGAAACTGGTGGAGTACCACGTGCAGGCCAAGCGCTACCTGACCTTCAAGGAGCCGGGGTATTTCCAGCGCCTGAGCGAGGCCAGTCGCCGCACCCTGGAGTACCAGGGCGGGGTGATGACGGCCGAGGAAGCCGCGGCATTCGAGCAGGACCCGCTGTGTGCGCTGAGCCTGCGCCTGCGCCAGTGGGACGAGCAGGCCAAGCAGCAGTGGGTGCCGGTGATGGACCTGCAGATCCTCAAGGACAAGGCCGCCGCCCTGCTGCAACCCTTGTAGCCGCTGACGAGCCTGCGAGGCTGCGCCAAGGCCGCAGGCCTTCAGCGATCTTGCAGCCCCCGTGGCCCTGCGGGCCATGCGCAGCGGTAGCGGTTACAGATCCTGGGCCAGGATTTCGATCTGCTCCTGGCGTTCGGCCTGCTCCTGGCGTTTGCCGGGGTTGAGGGACGACCACTGCGGGTGGGCCCGGGCCTTGCCCAGGGCTTGCGGCAGCTTGCCCTCGCGCCAGCTTTTATCCTCGGGGGTGGCCAGCTGGATGCTCTCCAGCGCTGCGTGCCCGCGCAGGTCCAGGGCCTGCACCAGCTGCTTCTGACGCAGGGCCAGCAGGCGCAGCACGCTATCGTCCACGGTCAGTTCACGCTGGCCCTTAAGCTTGCCCAACAGGCGGTTGCCGTAGCTGCGGGCGGTTTGCAGGGCGCCACCGGCGATGGCCCCGGCGATGGCCGCCGCGCCCAGGGTCAGGCCGCCCACCAGCAGGTCCACTCCGGCCCCGGCCGCCGCGCCAGCGGCGATCCCACTCCCGACCCGGACCCCCAGCTGCTTGAGGGTTTCAGGGTTGAACAGATCATCGCCCCAGCGCCCGTCCAGCAATGGCAGGTCGCTGGCGCAGGCGTCCTGGGGACGGAAGGCGTACAGCTTGAGCAAGGCCTCGACGCAGCGTTGCTCACGCTGACGTACGTCCTGGCGCAGGCTGGCGATGGCCTGGCGCTCCTGCTCGGCCTCGCTGGCCACGCCGCGCCGGCAAGCCGCGCAATCCACCAGCAACTCGGCGATCAGCCGGGCCGCGCTGTGGCGGCGTGCCAGGCGCTGGGCCTGCTGGTCGTCGATCAAGCGCTGCAGCGCCGGGCGGGCCTGTTCGAGCAACAGCCCGAGGCTTTCGTACAGGCGCCGTTCGCCGTCTTCCGGCGGGGCCACGCTGTCGAACCGCACCAGGGCGTGCAGCCCCAGGCGCGCCAGGGCTTCGCGCCAGTCGCCCTCGCGCTGGGTGGCGCTGCTGACGAAGTTCAGCACCGGCAACAGCGGTTTGCCGCAACCGGCCAGCACTTCCAGTTCGTCGCGGTACTTGGCCAGGACCGGTTCCCGGGCATCGATCACGTACAGCCCGGCGTCCGAGGCCAGCAGCTGGCGCAGGACCTTGGCTTCCTGCTCGAAGCGCTGGCGCGCCTCACTGCCATCGAGAAAGCGAGCCAGGCGCGCCGGGCCATCCAGGCGCTCGCCGGGACGCTCCAGGCGTTCCAGGTAGTCCAGCAGGGCGATGGCGTCTTCCAGGCCCGGGGTGTCATAGAGTTCCAGCAGCGGCTGGCCATCCACCGACAGCCGCGCGCCTTCCACGTGGCGGGTGGTGCTGGGGCGATGGGACACCTCGCCAAACTCCACATCCCGGGTCAGGGTGCGCAGCAGCGAGGTCTTGCCAACGTTGGTATGGCCGACCACCGCCAGCGTCAGCGGCCGGGTGCGGGTATCAGTCATGGCCGGTCTCCAGCCAGTTGAAGGGCGCGCAGTCGGCGAACGGCAGTTGCAGTCGCTCCAGGGCGGCGTGCCAGTCGCCCAGGCGCTCGGCGTCCAGGGCCTGGCCGGCCGGGGCCTGCAACAGCCAGATGCGGGTGGCGCCGGCATTGCGGGCCAGTTCGGCGATCAAGCCCAGGCTACCGCGGTCGGGCGAGCGCCGAGGATCGCAGGCGATCAGCAGGCGGGCCGGGGGGAAGCGGCTCATCTGCTCCAGCAGGCGGTGGCGCGATTCGCGGTTGTCGAGGACCCCGGCGTCCTTGACCGCTTCCGGCAATTGCGGCGGCCAGGTGCGTTGGTCGTCCAGCTCGATGGCCACCAGCAAGGCGCCGCTGCTGTCCAGGCTGCTACTGCCGCCTGCGATCTGATGCAGGTGTTCCGGCGCCAGGTCGCTGACCCCCAGGCGCTCGCTGCTGGGCATCAGCCGCTCGCGCAGCTGGGCGTAGCCGGGCAGCTCGAGGTCCAGTTGCAGGCGGGCCCGGCCGTGGACCCAGCGCCAGCGGCACAGCAGCATCAGCACCAGGCGTGGCAGCACGCCGTAGATCACCAGCGACGCCACCAGCCACACCGCCCAGGACTGGCGCACCAGCTCGGTGTTGTAGACGTCCCGGGTACTGGCCTGGATCATTTCCACGGTCGGCACGCCGAAGCCCAGGACCCGCGGGCCGGCACTCAGGAAGTCGGTGATCGAGACGAAGGCGTCGGCCCCCAGCAGGGTGCTCTCCCAGACGAAGTCGTAGCGATGGGTGATCAGTTGCGCCAGCAGCATGCTCATGGCGCTGAGCAGGGCCAGCAGCCACAGGCCGTGGACCAGGGTGCCCAGGGCCCAGCGGTTGAGCTTGCGGCGTTGCAGCAGGAGCAGCAGCGCCGGCGGCAACTGGGCGGCCTTGGCATCGCGCGAGCACTTTTCACTGAGCCATAGCCACAGGCGGCCCAGCCCGGAGTCATGGCCGCCGAACAGCAGCAACCCGGCCAGCCAGCCCAGCAGCAGGAGCAGGTTGATCCCCAGCAGGCTGCCCAGGGCCCAGAACACGTTCACCGGCTCGCGGGTGTCGCCCAGGGCGCTGAAGGCCAGGCCGGCTCCGCTGAGGACCGCCAGCACCGCCAGGACCAGGAAGGCCAGGCGTGCCCCTTGCCACCAGTGCAGCAGCGCGCTGTCCAAGCCGTCGCGCCGGGCCAGCCACAGGGCCCGGGCCTGGATCCGGGTGGCCAGGTCGCCGCCCTGTTGCCGGGCCACGCGGTTGGCTTCCTGGTCATCCAGGGGGCCGGCGTGTTCCTCGCGCAGGCGCACGGTTTCGGTCAGCCACAGTCGTTGCAGGGGAGTCATTGCGGTCACGCGTCATTCCATCGCTCAAGAGTGCGCTGAGCATAACTGCTGCAGCGTTGGTCGGGTTAGGTCGCCGGGATTCGCCATGGGGCGGGAACAGATCCCCGGCCCTCTGGTATGCTCGCCGGCATGAAAAAATCACTCCCCCTGAGCCTGATCGCGGCACTCGCTGAAAACCGCGTGATCGGCATCGACAACAGCATGCCCTGGCACCTGCCGGGGGATTTCAAGTACTTCAAGGCCACGACCCTGGGCAAGCCGATCATCATGGGGCGCAAGACCTGGGATTCCCTTGGCCGGCCGTTGCCCGGGCGATTGAACATCGTGGTCAGTCGTCAGACCGATCTGGTGCTCGAAGGTGCCGAGGTGTACCCGTCGCTGGAAGCCGCGGTGGCGCGCGCCGAGCAATGGGCCCTGGAACAGGGCGCCAGCGAGCTGATGCTGATCGGTGGCGCGCAGCTCTACACCCAGGGCCTGGAGCAGGCGGATCGCCTGTACCTGACGCGGGTGGCCTTGAGCCCGGAAGGGGATGCGTGGTTTCCAGCGTTCGATGAACAGCGCTGGAAGCGGGTGTCCGACCTGCCCAACCCGGCGGAAGGCGACAAGCCGGCCTACAGCTTCGAAGTCTGGGAACGAGCCTGAGTTGTAGCCGCTGCCGAGCCTGCGAGGCTGCGTAAAGGTCCGCAGGACCTTCAGCGATTCCGATGCCCCGTGGCCCTGCGGGCCATGCGCAGCCTGCGGCAGCGGCTACCCCTGGCTCAGGCGTGGGCCAGGTCTTCGTGCTCGTCGGCGTCCAGCAGGGCCTTGTCGGTCTGTCCCATCACCTGGCTGGTGATGGCGCCGGCGGTCATCGAACCGCTGACGTTCAGCGCGGTGCGCCCCATGTCGATCAGTGGCTCCACCGAGATTAGCAGGGCCACCAGGGACACCGGCAGGCCCATGGCCGGCAGTACGATCAGCGCGGCGAAGGTCGCGCCGCCGCCGACGCCGGCCACACCGGCCGAACTCAAGGTCACGATGGCCACCAGGGTGGCGATCCACAGCGGGTCCAGCGGGTTGATGCCCACGGTCGGGGCGACCATCACCGCCAGCATGGCCGGGTACAGGCCGGCGCAGCCGTTCTGGCCGATGGTGGCGCCGAACGAGGCGGCGAAGCTGGCGATGGACTGCGGGATCCCCAGGCGCCGGGTCTGCGCCTCGATGCTCAGGGGAATGCTCGCGGCGCTGGAGCGACTGGTGAAGGCGAAGGTCAGCACCGGCCACACCTTGCGCAAGAAGCGCAACGGGTTGATCCCGGCCAGGGCGACCAGCAGGCCATGGACCACGAACATCAGGCCCAGGCCGATATAGGACACCACCACGAAGCTGCCCAGCTTGATGATGTCCTGCAGGTTGGAACCCGCCACCACCTTGGTCATCAAGGCCAGCACGCCGTAGGGCGTGAGCTTCATCACCAGGCGCACCAGGCGCATCACCCAGGCTTGCAGGGTGTCGATGGCATTGAGCACCTTCTGGCCTTTATCGGCGTCGTCCTTGAACAGTTGCAGCGCCGCCACGCCCAGGAACGCGGCGAAGATCACCACGCTGATGATCGAGGTCGGCTTGGCCCGGGCCAGGTCGGCGAAGGGGTTCTGCGGGATGAACGACAGCAGCAACTGCGGCACGTTGAGGTCGGCGACCTTGCCGGCGTAGTCGCTCTGGATCACTTGCAGGCGAGCCAGTTCCTGGGTGCCGGCCACCAGCCCTTCGGCGCTCAGGCCGAACAGGTTGGTCAGGCCGATGCCGATCAGGGCCGCGATGGCGGTGGTGAACAGCAGGGTGCCGAGGGTCAGGAAGCTGATCTTGCCCAGGGACGAGGCGTTGTGCAGGCGGGCCACGGCGCTGAGGATCGAGGCGAACACCAGCGGGATCACGATCATTTGCAGCAATTGCACGTAGCCGTTGCCCACCAGGTCGAACCAGCCGATGGAGGCCTTGAGGACCGGGTGGCCGGCACCGTAGATGCTGTGCAGGGCGAGACCGAACACCACGCCCAGCACGAGTGCCAGCAGGACCTTCTTGGCCAGGCTCCAGGTGGTATGGCGGGTTTGTGCCAGGCCCAGCAGCAGGGCCAGGAACACCAGCAGGTTGAGGATCAGCGGCAGATTCATTGGGGCTCCGGTAAACATGTGCCAATCGCGGCTCGGGGCGATTGCGAACCGGCAAGCCTAACAGCTTGAAATCTATTGAATTAATAACGATATCGCATGGCTATCGTCGTTTTTGGAATAAGCCGGTGACGCTATAGCACATGGGGTTGGCGCTCAGGGGACACGAAAAGTCGCGCACAGACGAGAACTGTCACAAGGATTTGTTAGCGTCGATGACTTTCACCCAGGGAGAAATCGCCGATGAAATTCGCACCCAAGCTGCTCGCCGCCGCCCTTTGCCTGGGCCTCGCCGGCCAGGTTTTCGCCACCGAGTTGAAGCACTGGCCGCAAGAACAGGCCAAGCAGTTGGAGGCGATGATCGCGGCCAACGCCAACAAGGGTAACTACGCGGTGTTCGACATGGACAACACCAGTTACCGCTACGACCTGGAAGAAGCCCTGCTGCCTTACCTGGAAAACAAGGGCCTGATCACCCGCGACACCCTCGATCCGTCGCTGAAGCTGATTCCGTTCAAGGACACCGCCGAGCACAAGGAAAGCCTGTTCAGCTACTACTACCGGCTCTGCGAGATCGACGACATGGTCTGCTACCCCTGGGTCGCCCAGGTGTTCGCAGGCTTTACCCTCAAGGAGCTCAAGGGCCATGTGGACGAGCTGATGGCCTCCGGCAAGCCGGTGTCGAGCACCTACTACGACGGCGATGTGGTCAAGACCATCGAGGTCAACCCGCCCAAGGTCTTCAGCGGCCAGGCCGAGCTGTACAACAAGCTGATGGAGAACGGCATCGAGGTCTACGTGATGACCGCTGCTTCCGAGGAGCTGGTGCGCATGGTCGCCGCGGACCCCAAGTACGGCTACAACGTCAAGCCGCAGAACGTCATCGGCGTCACTACCCTGCTCAAGGACCGCAAGACCGGGGCCCTGACCACCGCCCGCAAGCAGATCGCCGAGGGCAAGTATGACCAGCAGGCCAACCTCGGCCTGGAGCTGACGCCTTACCTGTGGACTCCGGCCACCTGGATGGCTGGCAAGCACGCCGCGATCCTCACCTATATCGATGAGTGGAAGAAGCCGGTGCTGGTGGGGGGCGACACTCCCACCAGCGATGGCTACATGCTGTTCCACGATGTGGACGTGGCCAAGGGCGGCATCCACCTGTGGATCAACCGCAAGGACAAGTACATGAACCAGCTCAACGGCATGATCGCCAAGCACGCCGCGGCCCAGGCCAAGGAAGGGCTGGCGGTGACCGCCGACAAGAACTGGGTGATCGTCAAGCCCGAAGACATCCAGTAAGCCTGCCTGCGCCCAGTGGCACGGCCCCGCCCGGGGTGTTTGGGCCACTGGGGGCAAGGACGCCTGCCAGGTCCCCGCGGCCCTTGGTCGGGGGACTGTTTCAACTTGTGACAGCCAAAGCCCCTCTGCCATAATCGCGCCCGTTTGCACTCCTCCCGCCTGCTCTCCCTGTGCCGGGCCATGCCCCGTCTGCCCGTAATGGACTACGTTGTGAGCTATCTCTCGATCGAATTCGGCTTCTGCTTCATCCTGTTCTTCGTCCTGTATTGGGGCCTGGGCTTCAGCCTGCGCTTGCAGAACGTCCTGCTGCTGGCCGCCAGCTACGCCATCCTGGCCAGCTTCAGCCTGAACTTCCTCTATATCCTGCTGGGCTACACCGCCCTGGTGTACTTGCTGGGCCTGCTCAGCCAGCGGTATCCCGGACGCGGCTGGGTCAACGGGCTGATGCTGTTGCTGGTGCTGGGGGCGTTCTACCTGTTCAAGTACCAGGACTTCTTCACCAGCAGCGTACAGAACGCCTTCGCCCAGTTCGGCGTGGAGGTATCGCTGCCGCTGCTGGAAGTGCTGCTGCCGGTGGGGCTGTCGTTCTATGCCTTCCATTCGGTCAGCTACCTGGTGTCGATCCACCGGCGCGAGCTGGCGGCCGGCTCGCCGTTCGACCTGGCGCTGTACCTGGCGTTCTTCCCCAGCCTGATCGCCGGACCGGTGAACCGGGCGGTGCCGATGCTCGGGCAGATCAATCCGCCGCAACTGCGCCAGGTGCTGGAGCCGCAGCGGGCGCTGGGGCTGATCGCGGTGGCGGTGGTCAAGCTGTTCTTCCTCAGTTCGTGGCTGGCCAACGAGTGGGTCGACCCGGTTTTCGACAGCCCGGTGGCCTATTCCGCCGAGCAGATCCTGCGGGCGGTCTACGGCTACTCGTTCCTGATCTATTTCAACTTCAGCGGCTACACCGACCTGGTGACCGGCATCGCGCTGCTGCTGGGTTTCCGCCTGCCGGAGAACTTCAACTACCCCTATGCGGCGCGCAACCTCAAGGAGTTCTGGGGCCGCTGGCACATCAGCCTGTCGACCTTCATCCGCGACTATGTGTACATCCCCCTGGGGGGCAATCGGGGACCGGTCTGGCGCGGCAACCTGAACATGCTGCTGGCCATGCTGATCTCCGGCCTGTGGCACGGCGCCAGCGCCAACTTCATCATCTGGGGCGCGCTGCATGGCGTCGGCCTGGCGCTGTACAAGCTGTGCAGCCCACTGCTGGCCCGTGGGCCGCGCTGGATCGGCTCCGACCTGGCGGCGCGCCTGCTGACCTTCCACTACGTGGCGCTGGCCTGGATCTTCTTCCGCTGCGCGACCCTGTCCGATGCCCTGGACATGCTCAGCGGCCTGGGCGGGCTGTCCCTGGCCGGATTGGCCGGCAGTGCCCTGTCGCTGCTGGGCTGCCTGTTGTTCGTGGCGTTCTACCCACGGATCGTGGCGTTGCTGCGCCGCCTGTTCGAAGCTGCCACCGGCTTGCCGTGGCTGCTGTATCCAGTGCCGCTGGGCCTGTTCATCTGCGTGGTCATCTTTGCCTCTCCATCGGGCGTGCCGGGGTTCATCTATGCCAGTTTCTAAGCCTTCACCCTTGTCGATCAGCCTGGGCAGCGCGGCCAAGGTGTTCTATGCATTGCTGGTGACCAGCCTGTTGCTGGTGTGGTTCAACCAGCAGTCGATCCGCCTGTATTGCCAGCAGAAGTACCACCAGAGCTGCGAGATTCCCGGCCTGGCGCAGAACCCGCAGTGGCGTTTCGGCGCGCAACTCAACCAGGCCCTGGAAAACGCCCGGGTGGCCTTCGTCGACAGCTTCGCCGGCCAGGCCGAGCTGAACCTGGTGGCCGAGGTCCAGGCGGCGCCAGAGCCGGAACCAGCCGCACCCGCGCCGCAGGCCAAGCAGCCGGCAGCGGCGCACCAGGCTCCGGCGGCCAACGCCCATCCGGTCGCGCATCAGGCAGCGGTCGCTGCGCCGCAAGCGGTGGCCGTGGCGCCTGTGGCCAGCCAGCCGCCCAAGGTCGAGCAGGGAAGCATTACGCCGCTGATGGTCAGCCTGGGCACTGGCGACGAGGTGTTCTTCGTCGGTGACTCGTTGATGCAGGGCGTGGCGCCGCACATGGCCAACACCTTGCGCAAGCGCTACAACGTCAAGAGCCTGAACCTGAGCAAGCAGAGCACCGGCCTTGCCTACCCGAGCTTCTTCAACTGGCCCAAGACCGTCGAAAGCACCCTGGCCAGCAACCCCAACATCCGCCTGATGGTGATCTTCCTCGGCCCCAACGATCCCTGGGACATGCCCGAGGTCAAGGGCAAGCCGTTCCTGCGCTTCAAGACCCCGGACTGGGAGGAGGCCTATCGCCGGCGCATCGATTCGATCCTCGACACCGCCCAGGCGCACAATGTGCAAGTGATCTGGGTCGGGCCGCCGAACATGGAGAAGGCCAAGCTGTCTACGGCCATGGCTTACCTGAGCGAGCTGTACAAGGGCCAGATCGAGCAGTATCACCAGCACTTCGTGTCGGCCAACGAGATTCTCGGCTACCGCCACGACGAGTTTTCCTACTACCGCATCAATGGCGACGGGCAGAAGATCAAGACCCGGGTCGATGACGGTATCCACTTCACCACTACTGGGCAGAAGCTGATCGCCGAGCGCGTGATCTCGATGATCAACTTCCCCAGCCAACAATTGACGGAGCATTGAGATGGGGCGTTTGCAAGGTATTGCGCTGTTGCTGGGCATCACCTTGCTGAGCAGTTGCAGCCCGACCACCGAGGTCCAGGCCACTCCTGCCTCGGCACTGGCCAGGCCTGGTGCGGGCCAGAAGAAGGTGGTCACCACCGGCAGTGATCCGAACCTGGCGCTGCTGGCACGCAAGTTCAGTACTTCCAACCGTACGCCGATCCACATCGTGCAGCTGGGCGACTCGCATACCGCGGCCGACCTGTTCAGCGGCGAGCTGCGCCGCCTGCTGCAGGCGCAGTACGGTGATGGCGGCATCGGCTTCGTGGCGGCGACCCCGGTACCCGGCACGCGCTACGAGCGAGTGATCCTCAGCGCGGCCAAGCGCCAGTGGTCGCTGGTGTCGGCGCGCAACCAGCAGAGCACGCAGTTTCCCCTGGGCGGCTACCTGTCGCTGCCGCAGACCCCGGGGGCCCGGGTGCACATCGCCGAGCGCCAGCCAAGCAACCAGCAATACCGCATCTCGGCCCTGTACCAGGCGTCCAGCAACAGCACCCTGACCGCGTGGGACAACCTCAACAAGGGCAGCCGCATGCTCGCCGCCACTGGCGGACAATGGCGCCTGAGCCCGCCGTTCAACAACCTGACCCTGCCTTTGGACCTGAGCGTGGCCAACAGCCAGGGCCTGGCCCTGGGCGGTTGGAACATCCTCGGGCAGAAAAGCGCCGGGGTGATCTATTCCGCCCTGGGCATCAACGGCGCGCGCCTGGATGTGCTGGACAAGTGGCAGCCCGGCTGGCTGGAGGCCCTCAAGGCCTTGCGTCCGGACATGGTGGTGCTGGCCTACGGCACCAACGAGGCTTTCGACGACGATATCGATCTGCAGCTGTATCGCAGCCAGTTGCAGGAGAAGGTCGCGCTGCTGCGCAAGAACCTGCCCAAGACGGTGATCCTGCTGGTGGGCCCGCCGGATTCGATCAAGCGGCGCAATGCCGGCAGTTGCGCTGCCTCGCAGCCGCAGCCGCTGCGCCAGATCATCCAGATCCAGAAGGACGTGGCCAAGACCAGCCGCACGCTGTTCTGGGATTGGCAGGCGTTCATGGGCGGCGACTGCTCCATCAGCCAGTGGCAGGCCAGCGACCTGGCGCGCAACGATCTGATCCACCTGACCGCCGATGGTTATCGCAAGAGCGCCGACGGCTTGTATCGCTTCCTGCGCGCTCAGTTGGGCGAACGCATGCCCTGAGCCTGCACTGGCGCAAGGCAAAAAAATGCCCCGCACACATGGCGGGGCATTTTCATTCGCCGGTGGCGATCACAGGCTGTCGAGCAGGGCCTTGTTGCGGACCGCGCCCTTGTCGGCGCTGGTGGCCAGCAGGGCATAGGCCTTCAGGGCGGTGGTCACCTTGCGTGGACGCACCTCCGCCGGCTTCCAGCCTTTCTGGTCCTGCTCGACCCGGCGGGCCGCCAGCTCTTCGTCGCTGACCAGCAGGTTGATCGAGCGGTTGGGGATGTCGATCAGTACTTTGTCGCCGTCGCGCACCAGGCCGATGGCGCCGCCGGCGGCGGCTTCCGGCGAGGCGTGGCCGATCGACAGGCCCGAGGTTCCGCCCGAGAAGCGGCCGTCGGTGAGCAGGGCGCAGGCCTTGCCCAGGCCCTTGGACTTCAGGTACGAGGTGGGGTACAGCATTTCCTGCATGCCCGGGCCGCCCTTGGGGCCTTCGTAGCGGATGATCACGATGTCGCCTTCCTTCACCTCGTCGGCGAGGATGCCGCGCACCGCGCTGTCCTGGCTTTCGAAGATTTTCGCAGTGCCTTCGAACACGTGGATCGACTCGTCGACGCCGGCGGTCTTCACCACGCAGCCGTCCAGGGCGATGTTGCCGTACAGCACGGCCAGGCCGCCTTCTTGCGAGTAGGCGTGCTCGACGCTGCGGATGCAGCCGTTCTCGCGGTCGGCGTCCAGGGTGTCCCAGCGGGTCGACTGGCTGAAGGCGGTCTGGGTCGGGACCCCGGCCGGGCCTGCCTTGAAGAAGGTGTGCACGGTTTCGTCATCGGTCTGGGTGATGTCCCACTTGGCGATGGCTTCCTCCATGCTACGGCTGTGCACGGTCGGCAGGTCGGTGTGCAGCAGGCCGCCACGGGCCAGCTCGCCGAGGATGCTGATGATGCCGCCGGCGCGATGCACGTCTTCCATGTGGTACTTCTGGATGTTCGGCGCCACCTTGCACAGCTGCGGCACCTTGCGTGACAGGCGATCGATGTCGCGCAGGTCGAACGCCACCTCGGCTTCCTGGGCGGCGGCCAGCAGGTGCAGGATGGTGTTGGTCGAGCCGCCCATGGCGATGTCCAGGGTCATGGCGTTCTCGAACGCCTTGAAGCTGGCGATGTTGCGCGGCAGCACCGACTCGTCGTTCTCGCCGTAGTAGCGCTGGCACAGCTCGACGATGGTACGTCCGGCGTTGAGGAACAGCTGCTCGCGGTCGGCATGGGTGGCCAGGGTCGAACCGTTGCCCGGCAGGGCGAGGCCCAGGGCTTCGGTCAGGCAGTTCATGGAGTTGGCGGTGAACATGCCGGAGCACGAACCGCAGGTCGGGCAGGCGCTGCGCTCGTACTCCGCGACCTTCTCGTCAGAAGCGCTGGAGTCGGCGGCGATGACCATGGCGTCCACCAGGTCCAGGCCGTGGGAGGCGAGCTTGGTCTTGCCGGCTTCCATCGGGCCGCCGGAGACGAAGATCACCGGGATGTTCAGGCGCAGGGCGGCCATCAGCATGCCGGGGGTGATCTTGTCGCAGTTGGAGATGCAGACGATGGCGTCGGCGCAGTGGGCGTTGACCATGTATTCCACCGAATCGGCGATGATCTCGCGGCTGGGCAGCGAATACAGCATGCCGTCGTGGCCCATGGCGATGCCGTCGTCCACGGCGATGGTGTTGAATTCCTTGGCCACGCCACCGGCGCGTTCGATTTCGCGGGCGACCAGCTGGCCCAGGTCCTTGAGGTGCACATGGCCCGGGACGAACTGGGTGAAGGAGTTGGCAATGGCGATGATCGGCTTCTTGAAGTCGGCATCTTTCATTCCCGTGGCGCGCCACAGGGCGCGGGCGCCGGCCATGTTGCGACCGTGGGTGGACGTTTTCGAACGGTAATCAGGCATGAAGCACTCCAGGCGGCTAATCAGGTGACAAATGGGGAGTGAGCTTCTACTGACCTCGGGAACACTCAGAAATGGCCGTGTGTCCGAAGCTGCCGATGACACCGCGGGATCGCCGCGAGACTCAGCCTGAGCTCATAAACCCGCCGGGGGATGACTGGCGATGAATACGCCCGATTCTACACCGCTGGCGTCAGGAAGGAATGCCGTGGCCGCCCCGCGGTTTCCATCGTTCCGCACGCGACCGCAGCCCGGCCCTTGCTTTAGACTCGCGGCCTTTGGATCACATGCCAATGGAACTGGAATGCTCGCTGCTTTTCGCTCGTTGAGGTTGTACCTGGTGGTTGGCGCGGTGCAGGGCATCGTGCTGATGTGGTTGCTGCTCCATAGCGGCTGGGGCTCCAGCGCCATGGCGGTGCTGGCCGCTGCCTTGCTGGCGGGCGGCACCACCTTGCAATTGCAGGGCGAGCAGTGGCGCCGGCTGCGCAGTTGGGTCGCCGTGCTGCTGGTGGGACTGGTCTCGGCAGCGCTGGCGCTGGCATGCCAGGCGCTGCCCGGGACCCTGCGGGTGGTGTATGGCGTCGCTGCTGTGCTGTTGGTGATTGTGTTAGTGGGTGCCACCTTGGCCCAGGATGGCCCCCGGTTGGCGCGACGCCTGCTGGAAAACGGCCTGTGGCTGCTGCTGGCGCTGCCGTGGCCCTGGCTGGCGCAGAAGCTGTTCAAGCTCTGGCTTGCCTATCGGCACCTGGACCCCTTCAAGAGCGAGGTGCTGGCGCTGGCCTTCTTTGCCGGCCCGACCCTGGCGTTCTCGGTTGCGCTGTTTCTCGGCCAGTCATGGCGCGCCAGGGGGCTCAGGCGCAAGCCCGTTGATTGTGCCGGTTGACCAGGCTGTTCAGGCCCAGGGCGCTGGCGCTGAGCACCAGGAAGCACAGGCCCAGGGCCATGGCCAGGTTATCGCTGGCCAGGTTGATGAAGCCGCTGATCAGGCCGCCGCAGGTGAAGATGATCATGTTGCCGGCCGAGGCCGAGGTCCCTGCGTTCTGCGGGAACAGGCCCATGGCCCGGGACGTGGCGACCGGCCGGGTGATGGTGGTGCCGGCGGTGCAGACGATCATCGGCAGCAGCACGCTGCTGGCGCTCGGTTCGAAGCGCTGGAGAAACAGCATCAGCAGCCCGGACAGGGCGATCAGCAACAAGCCGGCGACGATCTGGGTACTGGTCCGCAGGTGCCGGTTCATCGCACCGGCGGCGAACCCGCCCAGGATATAGGCCGCGCCGTACAGCAGGAGCACCAGGGAATACTGGTAGGGCGAGAGCTGCAACTGTTCCATGAAGATGATCGGCGAGATGACGATGAACGAGAAATGGCAGGCGAAGGCCAGCGCCGAGATCATCCAGTAGCCCACGAAGCGCGGCTCCGCGCAGACCCGCCGGTACGCGGCGAAGATATTGCGCTGGCGGCCCGTGGCCGTGCCCGGGGTGTTTTCCAGCAGCAGCCAGGCCATGAGGATCACCAGCAGGCCGATGACCACGAACACCTCGAAGCTGCCTTGCCAACCGAGTCGTTCCTGTAGCCAGGTGCCGAACAGCGGGGACAGGGAAATGAAGATCCCGCTGGCGGTGACCATGGCGATGCGCAGGCGTTCCTGTTCCTGGCCTTCGAACAGGTCCTGGACCAGGGCCTGGGACAGAACGAAGCAACCGCAGCCCAAGGCCTGGATCACACGAAAGAACAGGAACCACGAGTACTGGCTGGCGACGACGCAGCCGGCCGCGCCGACCAGGGCCACGCTCATGCCCCCTAGCAACAGCTTCTTGCGGCCCAGGGAGTCCGATAGCGGGCCAACCAGCATCAGGGAAAAGGACAGGCCGATGGCGAACAGGCTGACCGACAGCGCGATGTCGGCGCTCGACGTCTGGAAACGTTCGGCCAGGGCAGGGAAGGAGGGCAGGATGACATCCAGCGGAAAGACTCCCAGCAGGGTCATGGTCATCAACAGGATGATGGCCGAGGTCTTCTGCGTGGCGTTGGATGCGTGGTCCATGAGGCGGCTTCTCGGGCCTTGAGGTGGTCCCGAGGATCGAGTCGTGGCCCTGCAAAGTCAATGGATGGCGCTGGCCATTCCCGTCACGGACGGCAATGGCCAGCCGGCCGGCCTCAGCTGTTGGGCAGCAGGCGGCAGGTGATGCTCTTGATGTAGCGGGTTTCCGGGATGGCCGGGTGCACCGGGTGATCCGGGCCCTGGCCGCCGCGCTCGAGCAGTTGGATGTTGCGATCCAGGTGGCGGGCGCTGGTCAGCAGGATGTTCTGCAGGTCGTCCTCGGGCAGGTGCATCGAGCACGAGGCGCTGACCAGGATGCCGTCCTTGGTCAGCAGGCGCATGGCCTGCTCGTTGAGGCGGCGGTAGGCGCCTTCGCCGTTCTTCAGGTCCTTCTTGCGCTTGATGAAGGCGGGCGGGTCGGCAACGATCACGTCGAAGCGCTCTTCGGCGGCCTTGAGTTCCTTGAGGGCCTCGAATACATCGCCTTCGATGCAGGTGAGCTTGTCGGCGATGCCGTTCAGCGCCGCGTTGCGTTCCACGCCATCGAGGGCGAAGCCCGAAGCGTCGACGCAGAACACTTCGCTGGCGCCGAACGCACCGGCCTGCACGCCCCAGCCACCGATGTAGCTGAACAGGTCCAGCACGCGCTTGCCCTTGGCATAAGGGGCCAGGCGCGCGCGGTTCATGCGGTGGTCGTAGAACCAGCCGGTCTTCTGGCCTTCCATCACCGGGGCTTCGAACTTCACGCCGTTCTCTTCCAGGGCGACCCATTCCGGCACGACGCCGAACACCGTGTCGACGTAGCGTTCCAGGCCTTCGGCGTCACGGGCGGCGGAGTCGTTCTTGAACAGGATGCCGCTGGGCTTGAGCACCTGGACCAGGGCGGCGATCACGTCGTCCTTGTGGCGTTCCATGGTGGCGGAGGCCAGCTGCACCACCAGGATGTCGCCGAAACGATCCACCACCAGGCCTGGCAGCAGGTCGGAATCGCCGTACACCAGGCGGTAGAAGGGCTTGTCGAACAGCCGCTCGCGCAGGGACAGGGCCACGTTCAGGCGGTGCACCAGCAGCGACTTGTCCAGGGCCAGCTTGGCATCGCGCGACAGCAGGCGAGCGCAGATCAGGTTGTTGGGGCTCATGGCGACGATGCCCAGGGGCTTGCCGCCGGCAGCTTCCAGCAGCGCCTGGTCGCCTGCCTTGAAGCCGTGCAGGGGAGTGGCGGCTACATCGATCTCGTTGCTGTAGACCCACAGGTGGCCGGCGCGCAGGCGGCGGTCGGCGTTGGCTTTGAGGCGCAGGCTTGGCAGGGACATGACGTCGCTCCGGAAAAAAGGGCGCGATTATACCCCTTCGCAGGCGTTCGGTGATGGCCATTGGACCTGCGGCTAAATGCGCAAGGTAAAGTTCCTGTCGGTTTGCCCAACATTGCCGAGATAGGGGTTAGAATCGCCGCCTGACCCAGAGTGTGTACTTATGTCCCAAGAGCTATCCGCCGAACAGATTCAACAGGCCCTGCAAGGCATCAGTGTGCCGCCCCAGCCGCAGATCATGGTGGATCTGCAGATGGAGCAGTACATGCCCGATCCCGACCTCGAGGTGATCGCCAAGCTGATCTCCCAGGATCCTGGCCTGTCTGGCGCGCTGCTGAAGATCGTCAACTCGCCCTATTACGGGCTGAGCAACAAGATCGCTTCGATCCAGCGTGCGGTGAACCTCCTGGGCAGCCGCTCGATCATCAACCTGATCAACGCGCAGTCGATCAAGGGCGAGATGAGCGACGAGACCATCGTCACCCTCAACCGCTTCTGGGACACCGCCCAGGACGTGGCCATGACCTGCCTGACCCTGGCCAAGCGCACTGGCGCCCAGGCCGTGGACGAGGCCTATGCGCTGGGCTTGTTCCATGACTGCGGCGTGCCGCTGATGCTCAAGCGCTTCCCCGACTACATGACGGTACTGGAAGAAGCCTACGGCGGTGCCGGGCCCGAGCAGCGGGTGGTGGATACCGAGAACCGGGTCTTCAACACCAACCATGCGGTGGTCGGCTACTACACGGCCAAGTCCTGGCGCCTGCCGGAACACGTGACCAACGCCATCGCCAACCATCACAACGCCCTGGCGATCTTCAGCGACGAGTCCTCGCGCAACAGCCAGCTGAAGAACCTGCTGGCGATCCTGAAGATGGCCGAGCACATCTGCTCCTCGTACCGGGTACTGGGCAACCAGGTCGAAGACCATGAATGGAACAGCATCGGCCACCTGGTCCTCGATTATGTCGGCCTGTCGGACTACGACTTCGAGAACCTCAAGGAAACCGTGCGCGAGCTGGGCGCCCACTGATGCCTGAACTCCCCGAGGTCGAAACCACCCGGCGCGGGATCGCGCCGCACCTGGAGGGCCAGAAGGTCAGCCGGGTGATCGTCCGTGACCGGCGCCTGCGCTGGCCGATCCCCGAGGACCTGGACATACGCCTGTCCGGGCAGCGGATCGTCCAGGTCGACCGCCGGGCCAAGTACCTGCTGATCAATGCCGAAGTCGGCACCCTGATCAGCCACTTGGGCATGTCGGGTAACCTGCGGCTGGTGGAAGTCGGCCTGCCGGCGGCCAAGCATGAGCATGTGGATATCGAACTGGAGTCGGGGCTGGCCCTGCGCTACACCGATCCACGGCGCTTTGGCGCCATGCTCTGGAGCCTCGACCCGTTGAACCACGAGTTGCTTTCGCGGTTGGGCCCGGAGCCACTGACCGACCTGTTCGACGGCGAGCGCCTGTTCCAGCTGTCCCGTGGGCGTTCCATGGCGGTCAAGCCGTTCATCATGGACAACGCCGTGGTGGTGGGGGTGGGCAACATCTACGCCACCGAGGCCCTGTTCGCCGCGGGCATCGACCCACGCCGCGAGGCCAAGGGTATTTCCCGGGCGCGTTACTTGAAGCTGGCGATCGAGATCAAGCGGATCCTGGCGGCGGCCATCTTGCAGGGTGGCACCACCTTGCGCGACTTCATCGGCGGCGATGGCCAGCCCGGCTACTTCCAGCAGGAACTGTTCGTCTACGGACGAGGCGGGGAGCACTGCAAGGTCTGCGGCACGGGATTGCGCGAAATCAAGCTGGGCCAGCGCGCCAGCGTCTACTGCCCACGCTGCCAGAGCTGATCCGGGCGTTACTGGCGCTGCGTGCCAGCATCCATCCCGTCGTGCCCTGGCAAGCACCTGGGCCGCCAGGGGCCGAACGGATCAGGCCTTGCCGGTGATCTTGCGATACTTGGCCATCAGCTCTTCTTCGGTTTCCGGACGGTTCTCGTCCAGGGGAATGCAATCCACCGGGCACACCTGCTGGCACTGCGGTTCGTCGTAGTGGCCGACGCACTGGGTGCACAGGTTCGGATCGATGACGTAGATCTCTTCGCCTTGGGAAATGGCCGCGTTGGGGCACTCGGGTTCGCAGACGTCGCAGTTGATGCAATCGTCGGTGATGATCAGGGACATGGGGTACTCCGGCCTGGGCGGTGGGCCCGGGCATGTAGAAACGAATGCGCGCAATTGTGCCGCATTGACGCCCGCAGTGCACGCGGGCGCGATGGCTGACAGCGGGCACAGGCCCCCTTGGCGGGGGCCAGATGGCTTACTTCTTGAAGCGCAGGGTCAAGGCTTCGGCGACGGCCGGATGGACGAACTTGGTGATATCGCCCCCCAGGGCCGCGATTTCCCGGACCAGCGTCGAGGAAATGAACGAATAGCGTTCGGACGGGGTGAGGAACAGGCTTTCCACGTCCGGAGCCAGCTGGCGGTTCATGTTGGCCAGTTGGAATTCGTATTCGAAATCCGAAACGGCCCGCAGGCCGCGCAGGAAGACATTGGCGTTCTGCTCCTTGGCGAAATGCGCCAATAGCGTCGAGAAGCCCACGACTTCAACGTTGGGCAGGTGCTTGGTCACCTCTCGCGCCAGCTCCACGCGCTGTTCCAGGGGGAAGAGCGGGTTTTTCTTGGGGCTGGCGGCGACGGCGATGATCACGTGGTCGAACAGCCGCGAGGCGCGTTCGACCAGATCGCCGTGGCCCTTGGTAATAGGGTCGAAGGTTCCTGGGTACAGCACTCGGTTCATCGCGTCGTCCTGGCGGGAATCCGTTGGGGAATCGGATGGTATCGCAGCCTTTCCGGTCGGCCAAGTCGCCTTTTGGAGTACCAGTCCCCGCGGGCATCATCGATACCGAGCCTCATCACGCGGTTTTCAAGCGCTCGGCCAGGGCCGTGGCCAGCTGCGCGGTCAAGCCGTACACCGACAGCTGCGGGTTGGCGCCGATGCTGGTGGGGAACAGCGAGCCGTCGTGGATCGACAGGTTATGCAACTGGTGGTGACGGCCGAGGCTGTCGGCCACGGCGACCTTCGGGTCCTGGCCCATGGCGCAGCCGCCCATTACATGGGCGCTGCCCAGGCGGGTGCGGTACAGGGCCAGCTCCAGGCCGTCGATCTGGCTGCGGACCTCGGCCAGGGTCTTGGCGAACCGTGCATCGCTGTGCAGCGGCTTGACCGCCTTGGCGCCGCCGGCGAACTGGATCTCGGCCATGCTGTGGAAGGCCCGGCGCAGGCCGTCCCAGGCATAGGGCGAGACCTGGTAGTCGAGCACCGGGCTGCCATCGCCGCGCAGTTCGACGTTGCCGCCGGTGCTGTCGGGATGAAAGCCGTCCCGCAGCAGGGCCAGCATGGCGTGGGTATGGGGCAGTTGCTCCATGGTCAGGCCGCTCTGGGGGCCGAAACCGCCCAGCAGGGTGCTGGCCAGGGCGGGTTGCAGCGGCGGTACCTCGAGCTTGTAGGCCATCTTGCCGGTGGTGCCGTCCTGCCATTGGAAATGGTCGGAATAGATTGACTGCGGCGCGCCGTAGAAGGGGTTGATCACCTCATCGAACTGTCCGGCGGAAAAGTTCACCAGGTGCAGGAACGTACGCTTGCCCAGGCGCGAATGCGGGTCCGGGGCATCGGAGCGCAGCAGCAGGGCCGGGCTGTTGATGCCGCCGCCGGACAGCACGTAGTGCTTGGCCTTGACCATGATCTTGCGGCCGGTGGGCGCCACGCAGCGAGCGTCCATGGCCAGGCATTGCAGGCCGGTGACCCGGTCGCCATCGAGTTGCAGGCGGTCGGCCCGGGCCAGGTACAGCAGTTCGCCGCCTTTCTCCAGGGTCGCCGGGATAGTGGTCACCAGCATCGACTGCTTGGCGTTGGTCGGGCAGCCCAGGCCGCAGTAGCCCAGGTTCCAGCAGCCGCGCACGTTGCGCGGGATCACGTGCCAGCTGTAGCCCAGGGCTTCGCAACCCTTGCGGATCACGTCGTTGTTGGCGTTGGGTGGCATGACCCAGGGCGCGACGCCCAGGCGTTGCTCCATCTTCTCGAACCAGGGGGCCATCTCGGCCGAGCTGTGGCCCACCACGCCATGCTCCCGGGCCCAGTGCTCGAGGGTCGGGTCGGGGGTGCGGAAGCTCGAGGTCCAGTTGATCAGGGTGGTGCCGCCCACGGCGCGGCCCTGGAGGATGGTGATGGCGCCGTCCTTGCTCATGCGCCCGATACCTTCCTGGTACAGGCTGGTGTAGGCCTGGTCCTCGAGCATCTTGAAATCGTCGCTGGTCTTGAGCGGGCCTTCTTCGATCAACAGCACCTTGTAGCCGGCGGCGCTGAGGATCTCGGCCGTGGTACCGCCCCCGGCGCCACTGCCGACGACGGCGACATCAGCCTCCAGGGTCAGGTCCTGCTCCAGTTGCGAGCCGTTGTAGGTTTTCCAGCCACGAGTCAGGCCTTCGCGAAACAGATCAGGTACAGGCATATCGGGTGCTCTCTTATTATCGATGTCGTGGCGCAACGGCACGGTAGCCGCGCCTCTCCCGGACGCGGCCAGTGCCAACGGCTGGCTGGGTCAGACCTTGGGCGGCCCGGGGTAGCCGCAGTGGGCCCAGGACTCGGGGCGGGTATACCAGGCCATCATCACCAGTTGCAGCAGCGAGGCGTGGCCCATGCGCAGCAGCGACAGGTAGCTGTTTTCCCAGCGACTGAGGAAGTTGCGGATATCGTCGGCGCTGGCGTTCTCCCAACTGCCCCAGATTCCCGTCAGGGGTCCGCGGGTCACGGCCATGCCCAGCACGTCGAACAGTTGCTGGGTGAGCTTGAGCATCTCCGGAGATAAATGGTTGAGGGCGTTGTCCAGGTTTATCAGGGCGCCGTCGACGGCGGCAGGCATCCTGTCCGCCGCCACGGCACCTTCGAGCATCACTGGGATCAAGGCCCTCAGGAACGGCAACTCATTGCTGCGCAAGATGGCATAACCGTTGGCCGGTGTGCTGGCCGAGCAACCGCTGAGGCTGGCGCCAAGGCCGGCGGTAGCCAGGAAGGCACTGGCGCAGAGGCCGATTTTCAGCAGGCCGCGCCGCGACAGCGCGGGTGTTTCAGACAGGCTAGGGGTCATTGTTGTTATTACCCTGCGATCGACTGGTTGAAAAATCTCGGACAGCGACTGCCCTGGCAATCGCTGCGGTTTCGAGGCGCCTAGCGGATGAACAGCTTCTGGATCAGTTTCTGGATCGACTTGCCGTAGGGTGGGTAGATCAGGCGGGCGGCGTTGAAGCGTTGCTTGATGAACACTCCCTTGGCCTTGCTGAAGGTCAGGAAGCCCTCGTGGCCGTGATAATGACCCATGCCCGAGGGGCCGATGCCACCGAAAGGCAGGTCATCCTGGGTCACGTGCAGCAACGTGTCGTTCATGCAGGCGCCGCCGGAGTGGGTCTCGGTGAGGACTCGCTGCTGCTCGGCCTTGTCGTAGCCGAAGTAGTACAGCGCCAGGGGCCGAGGCCGCTCGGTGACATAGGCCAGGGCCTGGTCCAGGGTCTTGTAGGGCACGATGGGCAGGATCGGGCCGAAGATCTCGTCCTGCATCACCGTCATGTCGTCGTTGACATTGAGCAGCAGGCTGTGGGGCAGGCGGCGCTCCTGGCCCTGGTCGAACAGCGGTACCAACTGCGCGCCTTTGCTGGTGGCGTCGCTCAGGTAGCCGTTGAGCCGCGAGAGCTGGCGCTGGTTGATGATCGCGGTGTAGTCGGGGTTGTCCACCAGGGTCGGGAAGAACCCGCGCACCACCTGGCGATAGGTGTCGACGAAGGCCTCGACACGGTCCTCCGGTACCAGCACGTAGTCCGGGGCGACGCAGGTCTGGCCGGCGTTCATGGTCTTGCCGAAGGCGATGCGCTCGGCGGCATCCTTGAGCGGCACGGTATGGGAGACGATGGCCGGGGACTTGCCGCCCAGTTCCAGGGTCACCGGGGTCAGGTTCTCCGCCGCGGCGCGCATCACATGTTTGCCGATGCTGGTGGCGCCGGTGAACAGCAGGTGGTCGAAGCGCAGCTTGGAGAAGGCCATGCCCACTTCCGCCTCGCCCAGGACCACGCAGACCAGGTCTTCGGGGAAGATCCGCGCCAGCAGTTGCTTGAGCAGCAGGCCGGTGGCGGGGGTCGATTCGCTGAGCTTGAGCATGACCCGGTTGCCGGCGGCCAGGGCGCCGGTCAGCGGTCCCATGCACAGGAACAGCGGGTAGTTCCACGGCACGATGATGCCCACAACGCCCAGGGGCTGGTAGATCACCTTGGCCGAGGCTGGCTGGAAGGCCAGGCCGACGGCGCGGCGGGAGGGTTTCATCCAGCGCTTGAGGTGCTTGCGGGCATAGTGGATGCCATGCAGGCTGGGCATGATTTCCGCCAGCAGGGTTTCGTCGGCGCTGCGGTTGCTGAAGTCCTGGCTGATGGCGTCGATCAGCGCCTGGCGTTCGGTGTTGAGCAAGTCCTGCAAGGCCTTGAGCCATTGGTCGCGCTGGGCGGCTGGCGGCATCGGATGGGCGGCATAGGCCCGGCGCTGAGCTTCGAACAGCTCGAGCAGCCCGTCCTGTTGCTGGAGGGAATCCTGAAGGTAGGCGATCTCGGCAGACATGATCGGGCTCCGAATTTTGTGAGGTGGCTAGTTTTTTAGAGCTTATACTCTAGATTGTCAATTGCTCCTCCCATGCCGCTCTCGATTTATCCCCAGGGGGATAGGTCGTAAACTGCCCCCAGTCTTCCGAATAAAGCCCGTATCCATGGCCCCACGTATAAAAACCCGCGAGCGCATCGTCCAGTTCAGCCTCGAACTCTTCAACCAGCAGGGCGAACGCAACGTCAGCACCAACCATATTGCGGCGCATATGGAAATCTCCCCGGGCAACCTGTACTACCACTTCCCCAACAAGCAGGCGATCATCGCCGTGCTCTTCGCCGAATACGAAAGCCTGGTGGACAGCTTCCTGCGCCCACCGCCCGGGCGCGCGGTCACGGTGGAGGACAAGCGCTATTACCTGCAGGCCCTGCTGGCGGCCATGTGGCGCTACCGCTTCCTGCACCGCGACCTGGAGCACCTGTTGGACAGCGATCCCGACCTGGCGGCGCGCTACCGGCGTTTCTCCCAGCGCTGCCTGATCCAGGGCATGGCTATCTACGGGCGTTTCGTCGATGCCGGGATCATCGCCATGGACAGGGTGCAGATCGAATCCCTGACCCTCAATGCCTGGATCATCCTCACCTCCTGGGTGCGGTTCCTGTGCACCACCCGCGAGAACTCCACCCACCTGAGTGAAGAAGCGATCAAGCGTGGCGTCTACCAGGTGCTGGTCCTGGAAGCCGGCTTCGTCACCGAGCAGGCGCGGGACGAGGTCAACAAACTGTTCGAAGAGTTTTACGTGCCCCTGGCCCAAGCCCTGGAAGAAGTGCAGTAGGATCGAGCCTTCGACACGTATTCACAGGAGCCCGCTATGCCCCTCGCGCAATTGATCAGCCCGCTAGCCCTGGACCAGAAGAGACAGCAGCCCGGCCTGGTGATTCTGGATTGTCGCTTTGCCCTGGAAGACCCGGACTACGGGCAACGCAGCTATGCCGAGGGGCACTTGGCCGGGGCGCACTTCGCCGACCTGAACCGGGACTTGAGCGGACCCGTGGTCAAGGGCGCGACCGGCCGGCACCCGTTGCCGGACCCGGCCCGGCTGGTGGAGCGCTTGCAAGCCTGGGGGATCGATAACGACAGCCAGATCGTGCTGTATGACGATGGCCCCGGCGCTTATGCCGCCCGCGCCTGGTGGCTGCTGGCCTGGCTGGGCAAGCGTGAAGGCGTGTTCATCCTCGATGGCGGCCTCAAGGCCTGGCATGCCGCGGGCCTGCCCCTGAGCCTGGATCCGCCGCCCGCCGTCCTCGGCCACTTCAGCGGCCAGCCGGACCCGCACCTGCTGCTGGACGCGGCGCACTTGCAACAGCGCCTGGGCCAGCCGGACCTGACCCTGCTGGACGCCCGGGCCCTGCCGCGTTTTCGTGGCGAAGTGGAACCTATGGATCCGGTGGCCGGGCACATTCCCGGCGCGCAGTGCGCGGCGTTCACCGACAACCTGGGCAGTGATGGGCGTTTCCTGCCGGCCGAGCAGCTCAAGCAACGCTTTGCCGAAAAACTCGCCGGGCGTTCACCGGAGCAGTTGGTGGCCTATTGCGGTTCGGGCGTGACGGCCTGTCATAACCTGTTCGCCCTGTGCCTGGCCGGGTACCCCCTGGCCCGCCTGTATGCCGGCTCCTGGAGCGAGTGGATCACCGATTCCCAGCGGCCTGTGGCCAAGGGCGACTGAGCCGTTGTGGCGGGCCTGGCAGCCCCAGGCCGCGCTTCACCTCCACCAGGCCCAAGCCTGGCCTTTACGCGAGCATGCCGGGTTCAGGGTGCCTGCAAGGCGCTGCGGTAGGCCGCCGGGGCTACCCCATAGACCTGCTTGAACTGCCGGTTCAGATGGCTCTGGTCGGCGAACCCCAGTTGGGTCGCCACCTCCAGCGGCAGGCAGCCGTCGCGCAGCAGGGCCCGGGCCTTGGCGATGCGCTGCTGCATCAGCCAGGTGTGAGGCGGAATCCCGGTGGCGCGGCGGAATACCCGGGCAAAGTGAAATGGCGACAGGTTCACCGCCGCCGCCAGCTCCTCCAGCGAGGGCGGTTCAGCCAACCGGCTACGCAGCAATTCCTTGGCTTGCACTATGGCCCGATGTTCCTGCCCGGGTTCGCGGGGCGCCTTGACCTTGGCGTGGCGTTGCAGCAGCAGGAGCAGCATGTCCCGCCACAGGGTCTGTTGTTGAAGGGCGGTGGCCGGGCTTTCCAGCAGGTGATGCAGATGACTGAAACCCGTGACCAGATCCGGGTCGCGGTACAGCGTCGCGCCGAAGGCTGGCAAGGTGCCACTGGGTAGCTCCAGCTCGTCCAGCAGCCCCAGCACCTGTCGGTTGTCCGGGTAGAAGGCCCGGTACAGCCAGCCGTCCTCGGTGCCCTTGGCCCCGGTGTGCAGTTCATCGGGGTTGATCAGCACCAGGGTGCCGCTGCCCGCCAGGTGTTCGGCGCCCCGATAGCGGTAGCGCTGGGCGCCGGCCATGATCATGCCGATCACGAAGCCATCATGCACATGGGGTACGAAGCGGTGCTCGATGTAGCGCGCGGACAGCAACTCGACTCCGGTCAGGGGCGCGCTTTGCCAGAAGTGAATCGACTCCCGGGACGACTTATCCATGGCGTCCCAGGCCTGCCAGCCACTGGGGAATCCGGCGCTCCAGATAGTAGCCGGGACGCTTGAGGGTGCCGTCGACGAACCCCACGTGGCCGCCCTTGGCCTGCAGCTCGAAGCGGGTGCTGGTCGACAGTTCGCTGGCTTCGGGCAGGCTGTGGGGGAACACGAATGGGTCGTCGGCGGCCTGGATGATCAGGGTCGGCGTGCGGATTTCCCCGAGGAAATAGCGGCTGGAGGCGCGCCGGTAATAGTCCTGGGCATCGGCAAAGCCATGCAGCGGCGCGGTGACCCGGCCATCGAAGTCCCAGAAGGTGCGCATCCGCGTCAGCGGGCCCAACTGCGCCAGGGTCGCCAGGCCTTCATGGCGGCCGTCGTGCTGGAACTGGCGCTGCTTGTCCTTGATGTAGGCCAGCATCTGGCGCATGAAGTGCGCCTGGTAGATCCGCGAAAACCCCTGGCCGATGCGATCGGCACACTGGTCCAGGCGAAATGGCACCGACACCGCGGTGGCGCCTTGCAGGAAACTGGCGCTACCGGTTTCCCCCAGGTACTTGAGCAGCACGTTGCCACCCAGGGAGTAACCCACGGCGTATAGCGGTGCCTGGGGGCGCTTGGCCCGCAGGTGGGCGATGGCTGCGGCCAGGTCTTCGCTGGCGCCGGAGTGATAGCTGCGTGGCAGCAGGTTGGGCTCGCCGGAGCAGCCACGCCAGTTCAGCGCCGCACTGGCCCAGCCCTGCGCCGCCAGGGCTTGCTGCAGGCCGGCCACATAGTGCGAGCTGGAGGAGCCGGTCAGTCCATGCAACACCAGCACCAGCGGTGCCTCGGCGCTATGGGGGCCGTGCCAGTCCAGGTCGAGGAAGTCGCCATCGTCCAGCCACAGGCGTTCGCGCTGGTGCTGTAGCGCGGTGGCCGGACGCCACAGCGGGCCCCACAGGGTCTGCAGGTGCGGATTGCCTAGGCCGAAGGCGGGGATGAAGCGATCTGGCGAGTCGGGCACGGGGAGTATCTCGATGCAGCGGTACGCGGCCCGGCCGGGCCGCGTACCTTGTTCCGGCCGGCGTTAGCCAGCGTTGTCTGCCATACGTTGCCACAAGGCGTAATACACCTGCCCGGATTTTTGTTCACGGTGCAGGCGCCAGCGCATCGGCAGGCCCAGGGAGGAAGGGGCGGCCTCGCTTTCGGTGTAGATCCAGGCGTCGTCCGCCAGCCAGCCGCGCTCTTCCAGCAGGGCGCAGGCGGTGGGTAGCAGGTCCTGGTGGAAGGGCGGGTCGAGGAACGCCAGGTCGAAGGCGCTCGCCGGCTGGGTCTCCAGGTAGCGCAGGGCGTCGGCGGTCTGCACTTGAGCGACGGTGCAGCGCAGGGTGCCCAGATGCTCGCGCAGGCTGGATACCGCGACGCTGCTGTTGTCCAGGGCCAGGCCGCTGGCGGCGCCACGGGACAGGGCCTCGAGAAATACCGCGCCACTGCCGGCGAACAGGTCGATCACCTTGGCCCCGGGCACGTAGGGCGCGAGCCAGTTGAACAGGGTCTCGCGCACCCGGTCCGGGGTCGGGCGCAATCCCGGCAGGTCGGGGAAGCTCAGCTTGCGGCTGCGCCACTCGCCGCCAATGATGCGCAGCTGGCCCACGCCGTTGTGTGGGTTGTGGGCGGGTTTCTTGGTGGGACGGGCTGGACGGGCCATCAGTGCTCCGGAACCCCGAGCGGCTGCTCGGCGGGTTTGTCAGTAGGGGGTGGTAGCGGCTTCTGGGCGACGGTCGGGCCGGCGCTGACGATCACCATCTTGTCGACGCTCAAATGTTTGTTCATGGCGGCCTTGACCTGCTCCACGGTCAGCGCCTGGGATTGGCGCATGAAGTCTTCCAGGTAGCTCAACGGCAGATTGTAGAAGCCCATGGCGCCCAGCTGGCCGACGATATCGGCGTTGCTGGCGGTGGACAGCGGGAAGCTGCCGGCCAGTTCGCGCTTGGCATCGTCCAGTTCCTTCTGGGTCGGGCCGTTCTTCAGGTACTCGGCGAACACGTCCTGCACCAGCTTGAGGGTGCCTTCGCTCATTTCGGCGCGGGTCTGCAAGTTGATCATGAACGGGCCACGAACCTGCATCGGGGTGAACCCGGAATAGACGCCGTAGGTCAGGCCGCGTTTTTCCCGGACTTCGCTCATCAGCCGGGTGCCGAAACCGCCGCCGCCAAGGATCTGGTTGCCCAGGGAGACCGCAGCGTAGTCCGGGTCGTCACGGTCGATCCCCAGTTGCGCCAGCAGCAGGTTGGTCTGGGTCGAAGGGAACTCGATATGGCCGATGCTCGCCTTGGGCTCGCTGGGTTGGGCGATCTTGGCCAGGGCCGGGCCCTTGGGCAGGGCGGCGGAGACTTGGGCGGCAATCGCCTCGGCATCGCTGCGCGAGAGATCGCCGACCAGCGCGATCACCACGTTGCCGGCCGCGTAGGCCTTGGCGTGGAAGGCCTTGAGCTGGGCCAGGCTGATGGCCGGGATGCTCTGGGCATTGCCGTCGCTGGCGTGGCCATAGGGGTGGGCCCCGTACAGGCGCTTCATCAGCTCCAGGCTGGCCAGCTTGCCGGGGTTCTGCTTCTGGTACTCGAAGCCGGCGAGCATCTGGTTCTTGATCCGTGCCAGGGAGTCGGCCGGGAAGGTCGGCTTGCCCACCACCTGGGCGAACAGCTTGAGGGCCGGCTCGCGCTTGGCGGTGGCGCTCAGGCTGCGCAGCGAGGCCACGGCCATGTCCTTGTAGGCACCGTTGCCGAAGTCCGCGCCCAGGCCTTCGAAGCCACGGGCGATGGCGCCGACGTCCTGGCCGGCCACGCCTTCGTTGAGCATGGCGTTGGTCAGCAGGGCCAGGCCCGGGGCGTCGCCGTCCTGGCTGCTGCCGGCGGAAAAGGTCAGGCGCATGTCGAACATCGGCAATTCACGGGCTTCGACGAACAATACCTTGGCGCCTTCGGCGGTGTTCCAGGTCTGCACATTGAGGTTGCGGTGGCCGGGGGCCTTGCCGTCCAGTTCGGCCAGGGACTGCAGCTTCTGGCTGCTCTTGGCGTTGTCCAGGGCCTGGCTGGCGTTGCTTTCGCCGGAGCGCGACAGGTACAGGCCGCCGGCGGTGATCAGCGCCACCAGCGCGGCACCCAGCAGGATCGGCGAAGCATTCTTGCGCTTAGTCATGGGCGGACTCCTCAGGCAGTACGTGGGCCACGCTCATACGTTCCCGGGTGAAATAGGTGCGTGCAGCCTTCTGGATATCTTCCGGGGTGACGCTTTGCAGCTCGGCAAGCTCGGTGTCCATCAGCTTCCACGACAGCCCGACGGTTTCCAGCTGGCCGATGGCGGTGGCCTGGCTCGTGATCGAGTCGCGTTCGTAGACCAGGCCGGCGATCACCTGGGCGCGCACGCGCTCCAGTTCCTCGGCGGAAGGCGGGGTGGTCTTCAACTGGTCCAGCAGGCGCCACAACCCGGCTTCGGCCTGGGCGATGGTTTTCTTCTTCTGGCTGTTGGGGGTGGCCGACAGCATGAACAGACTGTCGCCGCGGGTGTAGGCGTCGTAATTGGAGGAACCGCCGGACAGCAGCTCTTCGCCGCGCTCCAGCTGGGTCGGGATGCGCGCGCTGTAGCCGCCGTCCAGCAAGGCCGAGGCCAGGCGCAGGGCGTTGACCGCGCGCTTGTCTTCGGCGGTGGCGATGCTCGGGACGTTGAAGGCCAGCATCAGGCTTGGCAGCTGGGTCTTCACGTGCAGGGTGATCAGGCGCTCGCCGGGCTCGGCCAGTTCCATGGGGATCTTCGCCGGCGGCACGTCACGCTTGGGAATCGCGCCGAAGTAGCGCTGGGCCAGGGCCTTGACCTCGTCCGGGGTGACGTCGCCGACCACTACCAGGGTGGCGTTGTTGGGCACATACCAGGACTGGTACCAGTGACGCAGCTCCTCGACCTTCATCCGGTTCAGGTCGGCCATCCAGCCAATGGTCGGCGTGTGGTAGCCGCTGGCGGGGTAGGCCATGGCCTTGAAGCGCTCGTAGGCCTTGGACATGGGCTTGTCGTCGGTGCGCAGGCGGCGCTCTTCCTTGATCACCTCGATCTCGCGACTGAACTCGTCGGCCGGCAGGCGCAGGCTGGCCATGCGGTCGGCCTCCAGCTCCAGGGCCACACCCAGGCGGTCACGGGCCAGCACCTGGTAGTAGGCGGTGAAGTCGTCGCTGGTGAAGGCGTTCTCTTCGGCGCCCAGGTCCCGCAGGATCAACGAGGCTTCGCCGGGGCCGACCTTCTCGCTGCCCTTGAACATCATGTGTTCCAGAGCGTGGGACAGGCCGGTCTGGCCCGGGGTTTCGTAGCTGGAGCCGACCTTGTACCAGACCTGGGAGACCACCACCGGGGCACGATGATCTTCGCGGACCACGACCTTCAGGCCGTTGTCGAGGGTGAATTCGTGGGTGGGTTGCGGATCGGCAGCCAGGGCTGCAAAAGGCAGACAAACTGTGCTGAGCAGCAGGCCTGCGGCGCGGCGGGCTAGAGCATTCATTCGTTTTTTAACCTGTTGGGCTGCCCGCCGGATAACGGCCTGCGGGCGAGAGGTTGGGGCGTGTCGTCGTTCATTGCCAGGCCGGGCGCTGTGGGTGGCCACGCGGTACTGGTAATGAGGGGTGACACGCCCTAGGATACTGATCCGTTTTACTGGCGGCCACGCCTATCAGGTTCTCGCGGGTCGGCGATAACTTGATCGGGTTGTATGAGTTACCGGCAATAATCCTTGATTTATCAGCTAAAATTCGACGTTTCGCCGATTTTGCCACTCCAGTCCTTTAGTAAAATCGATCCTTGAGGTGCTTCCGAGCATTTCGACAGTATGTTGCGCGTGAACAAGCTGGATGAAACATAGTCTGTTCTGCATCGAAAATTTATTTACCGAGGCGCCTGCTGGCGCATCGCTACCTTGAGATAGCCGTCTCCATGTTTGGTTCCAACGACGACAAAAAGACTCCAGCCGCGGCTGGCGAGAAGAAAGGCCTGTTCGGGTGGCTGCGCAAGAAGCCGCAGGAACCCGTCGTCCAGCCGCCACCCGTGCCGGCCGAGCCGGTAGCGGCTCCAGTCATCGAGCCGGCGCCGAGTGTCGCCCCGGTCGAGCCGGTGGCCGCGCCGCTCGCCGAATCGCTGGCGCAACCCCAGGCCCAGCCGCATTCGTCCGCGCCGGCCGCCCCCGACCTGCCCCTGACGCCGAACCCAGAGCACAAACCCTGGCTGACCTTGCCGGTGGCCGAGGAGCCCGTGGCGCTGGTGGAGGACGTCCAGGCCGAGCATGTGACGCCGGCGATTCCGGCCGTGGCTCCGGCACCTGAGACCGTGGCCGAGGCCCCGGTGGCCGCTCCTGTGGTTGAGGTCCAGGCGCCTGTTGCCCCGGTGTTCGTCGCGCCCGAGCCTGTTGCTCCTGCTCCTGCTCCTGCTCCTGCTCCTGCTCCTGCTCCTGCTCCTGCTCCTGTCGCGGAGCCGGTAGCGGCCGTCGAGCCGGTTCGTCCCAACGAGGAGAGCAAGGTCGGTTTCTTCGCCCGCCTCAAGCAAGGCCTGTCCAAGACCAGCGCCAGCATCGGCGAGGGCATGGCCAGCCTGTTCCTGGGCAAGAAAGCCATCGACGACGAACTGCTCGAGGACCTGGAGACCCGCCTGCTGACCGCCGACGTCGGGGTCGAGGCCACTTCGGTGATCATCCAGAACCTGACCCAGAAGGTGGCGCGCAAGCAGCTCACCGACTCCGACGCGCTGTACGCCTCGCTGCAAGCCGAGCTGGCGAGCATGCTCAAGCCGGTGGAGCAGCCGCTGAAAGTCGTGGCGCAGAACAAGCCGTTCGTGATCCTGGTGGTCGGCGTCAACGGCGCCGGCAAGACCACCACCATCGGCAAGCTGGCCAAGAAGCTACAGCTGGAAGGCAAGAAGGTCATGCTGGCCGCTGGCGACACCTTCCGCGCCGCGGCGGTGGAGCAGTTGCAGGTCTGGGGCGAGCGCAACAAGATCCCGGTGATCGCCCAGCACACGGGCGCCGACTCGGCCTCGGTGATCTTCGACGCCGTGCAGGCCGCCAAGGCCCGTGGCATCGACGTGCTGATCGCCGATACGGCGGGGCGCCTGCACACCAAGGACAACCTGATGGAAGAACTGAAGAAGGTTCGTCGGGTTATCGGCAAGCTGGATGCCGACGCACCCCATGAGGTGCTGCTGGTGCTGGACGCCGGTACTGGCCAGAACGCCATCAACCAGGCCAAGCAGTTCAACCAGACCGTGGAGCTGACTGGCCTGGCCCTGACCAAGCTCGATGGCACCGCCAAGGGCGGGGTGATCTTCGCCCTGGCCAAGCAGTTCGGCCTGCCGATCCGCTACATCGGCGTCGGCGAAGGCATCGACGACTTGCGCACCTTTGAAGCAGAACCCTTTGTCCAGGCACTGTTTGCCGAGCGGGAGCGTTCATGATTCGTTTCGAACAGGTCGGTAAGCGCTATCCCAATGGTCACGTTGGCCTGCATGAGCTGAGCTTTCGCGTCCGGCGCGGCGAATTCCTGTTCGTCACCGGCCATTCCGGCGCCGGTAAAAGCACCCTGCTGCGCCTGCTGCTGGCCATGGAGCGTCCGACCTCGGGCAAACTGCTGCTGGCCGGCCAGGACCTGGGGCAGATCAGCAATGCGCAGATCCCGTTCCTGCGCCGGCAGATCGGCGTGGTGTTCCAGAACCACCAGCTGCTGTTCGATCGTACGGTCTTCAACAACGTGGCCCTGCCGCTGCAGATCCTCGGCCTGTCCAAGGCCGAGATCGCCAAGCGCGTGGACTCGGCCCTGGAACGCGTGGCCCTGTCGGACAAGGCCGAGCTCTACCCGGGCGACCTGTCCACCGGCCAGCAGCAGCGGGTCGGCATCGCTCGCGCCATCGTCCACCGTCCGGCCTTGCTGCTGGCGGATGAACCCACCGGTAACCTCGACCCGCGTCTTGCGGCGGAAATCATGGGCGTATTCGAAGATATCAACCGTCTGGGCACCAGCGTGCTGATCGCCAGCCACGACCTGGCCCTGATTGCCCGCATGCGCCATCGCATGCTGACCCTGCAACGTGGCCGCCTGATCGGCGATGGGGAGGCCGGCGTATGAGTGCCACCCGTACCCCTAAAGTGGCGGAGCGCGTGGCGCCCAAGGCCTCCGAGGCACCGCCGCCGAAGAAAAAACGCGACGAAGACGATGGTCCCGACTTCGGTACCTTGCTGCACGCCTGGATCGAAAGCCATCGCGCCAGTCTGCTGGACAGCCTGCGGCGCCTGGGCAAGCAGCCGATCGGCAGTTTCTTCACTTGCCTGGTGATGGCCGTGGCCTTGAGCCTGCCCATGGGCCTGTCGCTGCTGCTCAACAACATCGAGCGCCTGGGCGGCTCCTGGCAGCGGGCGGCGCAGATCTCGCTGTACCTGGATCTGGGGGCATCGGCCAACGAGGGCGAGAGCCTCAGCGAGCAGATCAAGGGCCTGCCGGGCGTGGCGGATGCCGAATTCATCAGCAAGGAAAAGGCCCTGGAAGAGTTCCAGCAGCAATCCGGGCTGGGCGAGGCCTTGCGCGAGCTGCCGCATAACCCGCTGCCGGGCGTGGTCCTGGTCACGCCGCAGGAAGTGGACAAGACCACCCTGGAGGCCCTGCGCCAGCGCCTGGCGGAAATGCCCAAGGTGCAGTTGGCCCAGCTGGACCTGGTCTGGGTCGAGCGATTGGCGGCGATCCTCAAGC
Source organism: Pseudomonas sp. MSSRFD41 (assembly GCF_014230245.1). Classification (NCBI taxonomy): domain Bacteria; kingdom Pseudomonadati; phylum Pseudomonadota; class Gammaproteobacteria; order Pseudomonadales; family Pseudomonadaceae; genus Pseudomonas; species Pseudomonas sp. MSSRFD41. Next base: position 523,492 of record NZ_JACKZK010000001.1, read on the forward strand.
TGGGCGATCGTTTTGTCTTCGGCCTGACGGTGCTGCTGGTCTCTGCATTACTTTTGGTGATAGGCAATACCATTCGTCTTCATATTGAAAACCGCCGCACGGAGATCGAAGTGATTAAACTCGTCGGCGGCACAGACAGCTACGTGCGACGTCCTTTCCTTTATATGGGCGCGTTGTATGGCTTCGGCGCGGGGATCTTGTCCTGGGGTGTCCTGGCCTTCGGCCTGGACTGGTTGAACGATGCGGTGGTGGGCCTGGCAGGCCTCTACGGCAGCGATTTCGCCCTGGCGGGGGTACCTGTCGCCGACGGTCTGTCGCTCTTGCTAGGGGCGGTGCTGTTGGGTTATATCGGTGCGTGGATTGCGGTGGCCCGTCACCTGAGGGAGCTGGCACCGAAGTAGTGTCTTTTTGCTTGTATTGACCTTTCAGCGTTCATGGGAACTTGTTTAGCGGTTTCCGGTCAATTTTCGCAGTGCTGAACTGCACGAGTTATGTGAGTCGGAGGTTTTTTCGTATGACCACTTCTTTGCAACCTGCTTACGCATTGGTTCCAGGCGCAAACCTGGAGGCCTATGTGCATACGGTGAACAGCATTCCATTGCTGACGCCGGAGCAGGAGCGTGAACTGGCCGAGAGTCTCTACTATGAGCAGGATCTTGAGGCAGCTCGGCAGATGGTGCTTGCCCACCTGCGTTTTGTCGTACATATCGCCCGCAGCTATTCCGGCTACGGGCTGGCCCAGGCCGACCTGATCCAGGAAGGCAACGTCGGCCTGATGAAAGCCGTGAAGCGCTTCAACCCCGAGATGGGCGTGCGCCTGGTGTCCTTTGCCGTGCACTGGATCAAGGCGGAAATCCACGAGTTCATCCTGCGCAACTGGCGGATCGTCAAGGTCGCGACCACCAAGGCCCAGCGAAAGCTGTTCTTCAACCTGCGCAGCCAGAAGAAGCGCCTGGCCTGGCTGAACAACGAGGAAGTCCATCGCGTGGCGGAAAGCCTCGGCGTTGAGCCGCGTGAAGTGCGTGAGATGGAAAGTCGCCTGACCGGCCAGGACATGGCCTTCGACCCGGCTGTCGAAGCCGATGACGACAGCGCTTTCCAGTCGCCGGCCAACTACCTGGAAGATCACCGCTACGATCCAGCGTTGCAGCTGGAAGACGCTGACTGGAGCGACAACTCCACCAGCAACCTGCATGAAGCGTTGCAAGTGCTGGACGAGCGTAGCCGCGACATCCTCTACCAGCGCTGGCTGGCCGAAGAGAAGGCCACGCTGCATGACCTGGCGCAGAAGTACAACGTTTCCGCCGAGCGGATCCGCCAGCTGGAAAAGAGCGCGATGAACAAACTGAAGCTGTCCATTGCCGCCTAAGCGCCAGCCAGGCCACAAACCAGACGCCCCGAGATGATCGGGGCGTTTTTGTTTGTGCCTTGATGTTCTACTCGGCCCAGGGCGCCCGGCGTGATTCGTCCAGGCGATTGAGGTAGTCGGCCCCGCCCAGTTGGCTCATCTGCCGTCGGATCCAACCGGCACGCTGGAGCACGTAGGTACTGGGGCGAGCCGCGCTCCAGACCCGGGGGTTGGGCAGGACCGCCGCCAGCAGGCTGGCTTGCTGGCGACTGAGATTGGCGGCGCTGACGCCGAAGTGATGGCGTGCGGCGGCTTCGGCGCCGAACACGCCTTCGTCCCACTCTGCACTGTTGAGATAGACCTCGAGAATTCGCTGCTTCGGCCAGAGCACCTCGATCAGGGCGGTGAACCAGGCTTCCAGGCCCTTGCGCAAGTAACTGCGGCCGGACCACAAGAACAGGTTCTTCGACACTTGCTGGCTCAAGGTGCTGGCGCCGCGGATCTTGCCGCCGCGTTCGTTGTAGGCCAGGGCTGCCTGGATGGCATCGAAGTCGAAACCCCAGTGCTCGGGGAATTTCTGGTCTTCGCTGGCGATCACCGCGACCTTGAGGTTATCGGAGATCTCGTCCCAGGGTTTCCAGCTGCGCTGCAGGTCGATGGGGTCGCCGTCGACCCAGGATTCGATCTTGCGCTCCACCATCAAGGCCGTGCCTGGCGGCGGTATGAAGCGCAATAGCAGCACCAGCGCGATACTGCCGACGACGAACCACTTCAAGGCTTTTACCAGACGACGAAACAGATAACGCAGCATAGAGATGGCTTGGCCGAACCGTTTGAGCGCGCCATTATACAGGCCCTTTGCGCGGAATCTGACTGGAGTTCCCCATGTTGCGTGGCTTCCTGATGCTGGCTGCTTTCTTCGGTTTCACCGGGGTGGGCCTGGGTGCCTTCGCCGCCCACGGCCTGAAGAATCGCCTCAGCGCCGAGTACCTGGCCATTTTTCACACCGGAGTCACTTACCAGCTGGTGCACTGCCTGGCCTTGTTCGGCGTGGCGCTGCTGGCCACCCAAGTGCCGGGACGCCTGGTGACCTGGGCGGGAGCGGCCTTCACCCTGGGCATCCTGTTGTTTTCCGGCAGCCTGTACCTGCTGACCCTGACCGGTATCGGCAAGCTGGGCATCATCACTCCGCTTGGCGGCCTGGCCTTCCTTGCCGGCTGGCTGTTGCTGGGGCTTGCCGCCTGGCGCCTGCAGGCGGCGGCCTGACGCTTGTAGCTGACCTTTAGGTCATGATCGGGCTAGAATGCTGGCCCCTAAAAAGTGATGGCGGCCTCGAGCATGCGCATTCAGTTGAACGGTGAATCCTTTGAATTGCCCGATGGCTCGACCGTCGCGGCCCTGCTGACGCGCCTGGACCTGAGCGGACGGCGAATCGCGGTAGAGCTCAACATGGATATCGTTCCGCGCAGCCAGCACGCTGAAACCTCCCTCAACGAGGGTGACCAGGTGGAAGTGGTCCATGCCATCGGCGGCGGCTAGCCAGCAACTGCCGCGCCCGGCAGCGCTGCGCTGAAGCCGCCCACGATGCCCAGCCAGTCGGCTGGCCTTGCATTGGCGCCTGTTCTGCCTTTCCTGCGCACTACCTGCCCGTGGCGTTCGATCTACCAAAGAATTCTGCAAGAACCTCACCCCAACAGAGGATTTCCGATGAGCAACGTTCGTAGTGACAAGCCTTTCGTCCTGGCCGGTCGGACGTACCAGTCGCGTTTGCTGGTAGGCACCGGCAAGTACCGCGACCTGGAAGAAACCCGCCTGGCCATCGAGGCCTCCGGAGCCGAGATCGTGACCGTCGCCGTGCGCCGGACCAACATCGGCCAGAACCCGGGCGAACCGAACCTGCTGGATGTCCTGCCGCCGGACCGCTACACCATCTTGCCCAACACCGCCGGTTGCTATGACGCGGTGGAAGCCGTGCGTACCTGCCGCCTGGCCCGCGAGCTGCTCGATGGCCACAACCTGGTGAAGCTGGAAGTCCTGGCCGACCAGAAGACCCTGTTCCCCAACGTGCTGGAAACCCTCAAGGCCGCCGAAGTGCTGGTCAAGGAAGGTTTCGACGTGATGGTCTACACCAGCGACGACCCGATCATCGCCCGCCAGCTGGCGGAAATGGGCTGCATCGCGGTCATGCCCCTGGCCGGCCTGATCGGCACCGGGCTGGGAATCTGCAACCCCTACAACCTGCAGATCATCCTCGAAGAAGCCAAGGTCCCGGTACTGGTGGATGCCGGTGTCGGCACCGCCTCCGATGCCACCATCGCCATGGAGCTGGGGTGCGAGGCGGTGCTGATGAACTCGGCCATCGCCCATGCACAGCAACCGGTATTGATGGCCGAAGCCATGAAACACGCGATTGTCGCGGGCCGCCTGGCGTACCTCGCCGGTCGCATGCCGAAGAAACTCTATGCCAGCGCATCCTCGCCGCTGGATGGTCTGATCAAGTAAGAGCCATTGATGACTGAATCAAACGACACGCCAATCCAGCCGGAAGCTGGCGACGAACGCCAGCACCGCCGTATCAAGAGCTTCGTGATGCGCGCCGGACGCATGACCGAAGGCCAGCAACGCGGCCTGGAGCAGGGCGCCCCGCTGTATGTGCTGCCCCTGGCCGATGCCCCGGTGGATTACGACCAGGTGTTCGGCCGTTCGGCGCCGCGCTCCCTGGAAATCGGCTTCGGCATGGGCCACTCGCTGCTGGAAATGGCGGCGGCGGCCCCGGAGCAGGATTTCATCGGCGTGGAGGTCCACCGTCCGGGCGTCGGCGCGCTGCTCAACGGCGTGCTGACCCAGGGCCTGACCAACCTGCGGGTCTACGACTGCGACGCCATCGAAGTGCTCAACCGCTGCGTGGCCGATAACAGCCTCGATCGCCTGATGCTGTTCTTCCCCGATCCGTGGCACAAGAGCCGGCACCACAAGCGCCGTATCGTCCAGGCGTCCTTCGCCGAGCTGGTGCGCAGCAAGCTCAAGGTCGGCGGTATCCTGCACATGGCCACCGATTGGGAGCCCTATGCCGAGTACATGCTGGAAGTGATGAACGTCGCCCCGGGTTATCGCAACCTGGCCGAGGACAGCAAGTACGTGCCGCGTCCGGCCGAGCGTCCGATCACCAAGTTCGAACGCCGCGGCGAGCGCCTGGGCCATGGCGTCTGGGACCTGAAGTTCGAGAAGCTCGACTGACCTGCCGCCCCTCTTCCCGAGGGGCTCTTGCCGGGCCCTGCAATGGCCCGGTCGCTACACCTCGGTGATGCAGCTGGCCGGCACCTGGTCGGCCAGCCACACGCCATTCTCCGCCTGGTAGAACTTGCAGCCCTGGGCCTGCATGGCCTGGGTGTCGACCTGCAGCAGCACCACCTGGCCGTAGCGTTGGCCCACCGAGCGGGCAGTGTCGGGGTCCTGGGACAGGTGCACGTGATGGCGCGAGCCTGGAATCAGGCCCTTCCGGTTGATTGAATCCATGAAGCGCGTGGCAGTGCCGTGATAAAGCACCGCGGGCGGCTGGCGTTCTTCCAGTTGCAGCTGCACGGCCTTGCTGGAGTGGCCCTGGGCGGCGCGAATGCGCTGGCCGTCGGCCGACAGGGTGAAGCGTTTTTTGTCGTTGTCGCGCACGACCTGCTCGATCAGTTCCCGAGTCAGTGGCCGGCCCTCGCTGGCCGCGCCGGCGATCAGCGCGTCGATCTCGCCCCAGCCTTCACTGTCCAGTTCCAGGCCAATGGCCTGGGGCTCATGGCGCAGCACATAGCTGAGGAACTTGCTGGTGGTCTCCATGAGGCTCTTGCTCATAGGCATCCTTGTTCAGTCAGGGATCCGCATCAGCGGCGATCGGCGACCACGCCGATCAGCACCAGCACCACCAGCAGCACGGGCGCCAGGCTGTAGTTGTTGAACTGGCTCAGGCCGCGGACGATCCACGGCGTGGCATAGATCAGCGCCAGGCCGCTGCCGATCATGCACAGCAGGGCCATCAACGGTACCCGCAGGGCGCCGGCGAGGCCGCCCAGGCGCGCTTCGACCCAACCCTTGATGTCGGCGCCGAACAGCACCAGCAGGCAGCCCACCAGCGCCAGGGAGATTTCCGAGAGGTTGCTGCGGCTCCAGCGGGACACGGTGGCAAGCAGGTCGAGTACCAGATCCATGTGATTTCCTTAGATCAGAAAGAATTGCAGCAGGTCGTTGAGGAACAGTTGCCCACGGGGAGTGGCCGCCAGGCGTGACGGTTCGACCTGCAACAAGCCGCTTTGTTCGGCCTGGCGCCGGCCTTCGGCGAGGCTGGCCAGGTCCAGGCCGGTGCGCTGGGCGAACAGCGCCGCGTCCACGCCATCGGTCAGGCGCAGGGCGTTCATCAGGAACTCGAACGGCAGCTCATCGTTATCCAGGGCCTTTTCGCCGGCCTTGAACGGCTTGGCCGGGTTCAGGTAATCCTTGGGCAGGCGGGTCTTCCAGGTACGCAGGATGCGCCCGTCCGGGTGACTGAGCTTGCCGTGGGCCCCGGCGCCGATGCCGATGAAGTCGCCGAAGCTCCAGTAGTTCAGGTTATGCCGCGCCGCACGGCCGGACTGGGCATAGGCCGAGACCTCGTACTGGGCGTAGCCATGCGCGGCCAGCAGTGCCTGGCCGGCTTCCTGGATGTCCCACAGGATGTCGTCTTCCGGCAGGGTCGGCGGCTGGCTCCAGAACACCGTGTTGGGCTCCAGGGTCAGCTGGTACCAGGACAGGTGGGTCGGCTTCATGGTGATGGCTTGGCGCAGGTCGCCCAGGGCATCTTCCAGGGACTGGTCTGGCAGGCCGTGCATCAGGTCCAGGTTGAAGTTGTCGAACCCGGCCTGGCGCGCCATGTCGGCGGCCCGTACGGCTTCGGCACCGCTGTGGATGCGGCCCAGGGCTTGGAGCTTCTGCTCCTGGAAGCTCTGGATGCCGATGGACAGGCGGTTGATCCCCAGGGCGCGGTAGGCGGTGAACTTCTCCTGCTCGAAGGTCCCGGGGTTGGCTTCCAGGGTGATCTCGATATCGCTGGCGAACGGGATGCGTTGCTGTACCCCGGCCAGCAGCCGGCCCAGGGCCTGGGCGCTGAACAGGCTCGGGGTGCCGCCGCCGAAGAAGATCGAGCTCAGTTCCCGGCCATGAGCGGCAGGCAGGTCCTGGTCGAGGTCGGCCAGCAGGGCGTCCACGTACTCCTCTTCCGGCAGCGTCGGGCTGGCGGCGTGGGAGTTGAAGTCGCAATAGGGGCATTTGCGTACACACCACGGGATGTGGATGTACAGCGCCAGGGGCGGCAATTGGGGCAGGGCCGGCCGGGGCGCTTGCGCGCCGCCCAGGATCAGCGGCGACGCGGCGGGATCATGGTTCATTGCAGGCCCAGGCGTTGCCGCAGGATGGCCATGGCGCGGGCGCGGTGGCTGAGCTGGTTTTTTTCCACCGGGTCCAGTTCGGCGCTGGAGCAATTGCGCTCCGGCACCCAGAACAGCGGGTCGTAGCCGAAGCCGTGTGCACCGCTGGCGGCAGTAAGGATGCGCCCATGCCACAGGCCTTCGCAGAGGATCGGCAGCGGGTCGTCGGCATGCCGAACCAGGGCCAGGACGCAGACGAACTGCGCACCGCGCTGTTGCTCGGGAACCTCCTTGAGGGCCTCCAGCAGCTTGGCGTTGTTGGCCGCGTCGCCCTGGCCATCGGCGTAGCGCGCCGAATAGATACCCGGGGCACCGCCGAGGAAGTCCACCGCCAGGCCGGAGTCGTCCGCCAGGGCCGGCAGGCCGGAGATGCGCGCGGCGTTGCGGGCCTTGAGAATGGCGTTCTCGACGAACGAGAGTCCGGTTTCCTCGGGCTCGATGCTGCTGAATTCGCCGATCGAGCGCAGTTGCACCGAGGCGCCGAGCATGGCCTGGAGTTCTTTGAGTTTGCCGGCGTTATGGCTGGCCAGTACGAGTTGCGTGAGGTTCATCATTCGCCCGGGAATAGCTCTTGGTTGAAGCTGAAGCTGTTGGTATCGCCACCCGCTTGCACGCTGATGGTGAAGGTGCGGTTTTCCTGCTGTTCCACCGGGAATTGGGCGATGTAGTAGATCGCGCCCTGTTCGGTGATCTGGCGGAACTTCAGGGGAAAGCTCTTGCTGGTCAGGTCCTTGACCGTGCCGCTGACCTGGCCGACCAATGGCTTGCCGTCCTTGATCAGTGAAACGTTGATCACCCCCTGGTTCTTGCTGCGAACCAGCTCCGCGGCCCTGGCGATGTCAGGTTGCAGGTAGGTGGAGTTGAAGGTGTTGTAGTGCACGGTGATGTCGCCGAACACTTCCTGGCGTTCGCCCTTGATCGGGTCCGCCGCCAGGGCCGAGAGGCTCAGGCAGGCAGACAATAGAAAAGTGACCAGACGTCCCATGATCGTTCTCCTCGATGCGATGTGGGTCAAACCGCGACCTGGTGATCCTGCAGGCCGGGACTGCTGAGGCGGTAGATGCCGATCTCTCCCAACAGATTAGGCCATAGCTTACTGGCCCACCCATGGCGGTGTTGTTGATCGACCGCAAGGCGATTGATCACCCGCGCCTGGCGCTCGCGGCACAGTTCCTCGAAGTCCTCGAAGGTGCAGAAGTGGATGTTCGGCGTGTTGTACCAGGTGTACGGCATGAATTCCGACACTGGCATCCGGCCCTTGCTGGCCAGGTACCAGCGGCAGCGCCAGTGGCCGAAGTTGGGGAAGGTGATGATGCACTGGCGGCCGACCCGCAGCATCTCGTCCAGCAGCTGGTCGGGGTAGTGCACGGCTTGCAGGGCCTGGGTCATGACCACGACGTCGAAGCTGTTGCTGGCGAAATTGCCCAGGCCCTTGTCCAGGTCCTGCTCGATGACGTTGATGCCCTTGGCCACGCACTGGGCGATGTTGTCGGCATCGTTCTCCAGGCCGTAGCCGGTGACTTGCTTGTGTTGCTGCAACCAGCTCAGCAGTTCGCCATTACCACAGCCCAGGTCGAGGACGCGGCTGCCGGCGGGGATCCATTCCTGGATGATTTCCAGATCGGCTCTCATCGTGTCCTCACAGCGTGATGCGGTTCATGTAGTGACCGAATGCCTGCAGGTAGCGCGGGATCGGGATCAGGAAGGCGTCGTGGCCCTGGGGGGCGTCGATCTCCAGGTAGCAGACGTCCTTGCGCGCGGCCATCAGCGCGTCCACCAGTTCCCGCGAGCGGGCCGGGGAGAAGCGCCAGTCGGTGGTGAAGGACATCACGCAGAACTTGGCCGTGGCGTTGGCGAAGGTCCTGGCCAGGTCGTCGTCGCAGTTGGCCGCCGGGTCGAAGTAGTCCAGGGCCTTGGTCATCAGCAGGTAGGTGTTGGCGTCGAAACGCCCGGAGAACTCCTCGCCCTGGTAGCGCAGGTAGCTTTCCACCTGGAATTCCACGCTGTGGAAGTCGTAGTTGAGCTTTTCGCTCTTGAGGCCGCGGCCGAATTTCTCGCCCATGGAGTCGTCGGACAGGTAGGTGATGTGCCCCACCATCCGCGCCAGCATCAGGCCGCGCTTGGGAATTACGCCCTGTTCCTGGAACGAACCACCGTGGAATTCCGGGTCGGTGAGGATCGCCTGGCGGGCCACTTCGTTGAAGGCGATGTTCTGCGCCGACAGCTTGGGCGCCGAGGCGATGGCCAGGCAATGCCGGACCCGGTCCGGGTAGGTGATGGTCCATTGCAGGGCCTGCATGCCCCCGAGGCTACCGCCGATCACCGCGGCCCACTGGCCAATGCCCAGGCGGTCGGCCAGGCGGGCCTGGCTGTGCACCCAGTCTTCCACGGTCAGTACCGGGAAATCGGCGCCGAACGGCCGGCCGGTCTCCGGGTTGAGGCTGCTGGGGCCGGTGGAGCCGTTGCAGCCACCGAGGTTGTTGAGGCTGACCACGAAGAACTTGTTGGTGTCGATCGGCTTGCCCGGGCCGATGCAGCTGTCCCACCAGCCGGGCTTGCGGTCCTCCGGGCTGTGGTAGCCGGCCGCATGGTGGTGGCCCGACAGGGCATGGCAGATCAGCACCGCGTTGCTGGCGCTGGCGTTGAGCTGGCCATAGGTTTCGTAGATCAGGTCGTAGGCCGGTAGCGAGCGGCCACACGCCAGGGCCAGGGGCTCGCTGAAGTGCGCAACCTGAGGTGTGACCAGACCAACGGAATCGGCGGGAAAGGCAGTTGGCATCGACCCTGCTCTCATTCAAATGAGGCGTAAGTCTAAAGACCGCTGTGTCCAGCGGCAAGCAAAGCCCGGGCCTGGATTTGGCTACTGGAAAGGACGGCCTGCGAATCAGGCCGGACGTGCCAGGCCCGGCAGCTCGGGGAGTTTCTTCGGCGCTTGCAGGCGTACCCGCTTCTGCCGGTTCAACTCACCGCTGACCAGGCTGACATGGCTCTTGGGAATGCCGAAGGCCTTGGCCAGGAACGCCATCAGGTGCGCGTTGGCCTTGCCTTCGACGGGCGGGGCGGTGAGGCGGATCTTCAGCCGATCGCCATGCAGGCCAGCGAACTCATCGCTGCTGGCCTTGGGCTGCAGGTGGCAATCGAGCAAGAGGTCGTCGCCGTCCCAGCGGAAGTAGCTCATCAGATCAGCCCGAACAGCTCGCGGGGCATGAAGGCGTAGTACGCCAGGCGCGGGATCAGCCCCTGTTGCAGTAGCTGGATCACCAGGAACGCCAGGATCGGCGAGATGTCCAGGCCGCCCAGGTTCGGCACGATGCGGCGGAACGGCGCCAGCAGCGGCTCGCTCAGCTGATAGGCCAGCTCGGCGCCGGGGCTCTGGCTGCCAGGCGCGACCCAGGACAGGATCACGCTGATGATCATGGCGAAGAACCAGATCTTGAGGAACAGCGCGAAGATGCCGATCGGCGCCCAGATCAGCAGCCCCAGCACGTTGAAGGGGATGCCGTAGAGGGTCAGGACGATGGCGAACAGCACCATCTGCACCACCAGGGCCAGCACCAGCGAGGACATGTCCAGGCCGAACATGCTGGGGATCACTCGGCGCAGCGGCTTGAGCAGCGGCTGGGTGGCCCGCACGATGAACTGGCTGATGGGGTTGTAGAAGTTGGCCCGCACCGCTTGCAGCATGAAGCGCAGCAGGACGACCAGCAGGTACAGGCTGCCCAGGGTCTGGATCACCAGGATGGCAGCGTCGTTGAGTCCGAACATATCGATTCCTTTGTAGGGGCGAATTAGCGACCGAGTTGTTCGGCCATTTCCGCCGAACGGTGCGCGGCGGCACCCAAGGCTTTTTCCACCAGGGCCTCGAAGCCGTCGGCCTGGAACGACTTGATCGCCGCTTCCGTGGTGCCGGCCGGCGAGGTCACGCGACGGCGCAGCTCGGCGGCGTCGACATCGCTGGAAACCGCCATGTGGGCAGCGCCCAGGGCGGTCTGCAAGGTCAGTTGGGCGGCGGTTTCCCGTGGCAGGCCGAGTTTCTCGCCGGCGGCGGTCATGGCCTCGATCAGCAGGAAGAAGTACGCGGGGCCGCTACCGGAAACCGCGGTTACCGCATCCAGTTGCTGCTCCTGCTCCAGCCACAGGGCGGTGCCCACGGCGGACAGCAGTTCTTCGGCCTGGCGGCGTTGCTCGGCGCTCACCCGGTCGGTGGCATACAGGCCGCTGACGCCCTGGCGCAGCAGGGCCGGGGTGTTGGGCATGCAGCGCACGATCGGTTGCTCGCCCAGCCAGGCACTCATGCTCGAGCAGGTGATGCCGGCGGCGATGGAGACCACCAGTTGCCGGGGTTGCAGGCTCGGGCGCAGGGCTTCGCAAACGGCCTTCATGGCCTGGGGCTTGACCGCCAGGACGATCACATCGACCCCGGCAATGGCTTCGGCGTTGTCGGCGAAAACCTGGATGCCGTGTTCGGCGGCCACCTTGGCCCGGGTTTCGGCGCCCGGGTCACTGGCACGGATCTGCGAGGCGTCCAGGCCCCTGGCCCGCAGGCCACCGATGAGACTGGCCGCCATGTTGCCGGCACCGATAAAAGCGATACGAGTCGTGTTCATGACAGGTCCTTATCAGGGGTCAGGGCCAGTCCCTCAGGACTGGCTGTAGTCGCGGGCGCCAAACAGCGCGGTACCGATCCGCACCCAGGTGGCGCCTTGGGCGATGGCCGCTTCGAGATCGTGGCTCATGCCCATCGATAGAGTGTCCACGGGCAGTCCGAGACTGCCGCGCAGGTGGTTGTTCAGATCCTGTACCGCAGCGAACGCAGCGTGTTGGGCCGCAGGGTCCTCGGTGGGTTCGGGAATCGCCATCAGCCCGCGCAGGCGCAGGCGTGGCAAGGCAGCGATGGCGCGGGCCAGCTCCGGCAACTCGGCGGGCGTGCAGCCGGACTTGCTGGCTTCGCCACTGACATTGACCTGGAGGCAGATGTTCAGCGGCGGCAGCTCGGCCGGGCGTTGCTCGGACAGGCGTTGAGCGATTTTCAGGCGGTCCACGGAATGCACCCAGTCAAAGTGTTCGGCGATGGCGCGAGTCTTGTTCGACTGAATGGGGCCGATGAAGTGCCAACTCAAGGGCAGGTCGGCCAGTTCCTGTTGCTTGCCCAGGGCTTCTTGCAGGTAGTTCTCACCGAAATCGCGCAGGCCGGCGGCATGGGCCTCGCGCAGCGCGGCGGCGGGCTTGGTCTTGCTCACGGCCAGCAAGTGGACGCTGTCCGGGGCACGCTGTGCGGCCTGGCAGGCGCTGTGGATGCGCTCGGCTACCTGGGCGATGTTGTCTGCTATCGTGGACATTCGATTCCGTCTCAAAAGTATCTGCGGCCGGGAGCCTGCGAACCGGGCCGCCACCTGCCGCGTGAATCCACCAGTCCCTGCCTGCCGATCGGCCCGAGCCACGCTCCTGGGCCCCGCCGGGCATTGTCCGGCACCAGGCCGCCGGGCTGTTGGCTGCGCACGGGTCTGAAGCTCGCGGCATTCTACTGGAATTGGGGGGCACTATGGACATCACCGAGTTGTTGCTATCGAGCGTCTCGCGCGGCGCTTCCGACCTGCATCTGTCCGCTGGGCTGGCGCCGCTGTTGCGCATCGATGGCGATATCTGCCCTCTGCAGGGGCCAGTACTGGATGCGTCCCAGGTGCTGGCGTTGATCCATGAGCTGATGAGCGAGTCGCAGCGCGAGGCCTTCGCCCGCCAGCAGGACCTGGATTTCGCCCATGAACTGCCCGGGGTGGCCAGGTTTCGCGTCAATGCGTTCCAGCATGCCCGTGGTGCGGGAGCGGTGCTGCGGCTGATTCCGGCGCGGGTGCAGAGCCTGGAAGAGCTCGGGCTGGGGCCGGTATTCCGGCAGGTCAGCGAGTTGCCCCGTGGGCTGGTGCTGGTGACCGGCCCCACCGGCAGCGGCAAGTCCACCACCCTGGCGGCGATGGTCGATCACCTGAACCGGACTCGCCGCCAGCACATCCTGACCATCGAGGACCCCATCGAATTCATCCACCCGCCGCAAGGCTGCCTGGTGCACCAGCGCGAAGTGGCCCGCGACACCCAGAGCTTCGCCACGGCCTTGCGCGCGGCCCTGCGCGAGGACCCGGATGTGATCCTGCTGGGCGAGCTGCGGGACCTGGAGACCATCCGCCTGGCGCTCACCGCTGCGGAAACCGGGCACCTGGTGCTCGCCACCCTGCACACCTCGTCGGCGGCCAAGACCATCGATCGCTTGGTGGATGTGTTCCCAGGGGAGGAGAAGGCCCTCGTACGCTCGATGCTGGCCGAGTCATTGCAGGCGGTGATCGCCCAGGTACTGCTCAAGCGCATCGGGGGGGGAAGGGTGGCGGCCCATGAGATCATGCTGGGCACCACGGCGATCCGTAACCTGATCCGTGAGGACAAGGTGGCGCAGATGTATTCGGCGATCCAGACTGGCGGGGCCCAGGGCATGCAGACCCTGGACATGAGCCTGAAGGCATTGCTGGCAAAGGGCTTGATCAGTCGCGAACAGGCGCGGGAGAAGGCACGAATGCCGCAGAGCCTGTGAGGGGAGGGCAAGCGCCGCCAGGCTGGCCTGGCGGCGAGGCGGGATCAGCGCTGGACGACCCGCAGGGTCTTCTGTTCCTTGGGCAGGACCCGCTTGGCAACCACGTAGTGATTGTCCCAGTAGGGTTTCTTCAAGGTGTCGATGGTGACCGACTTGCCGCGCCGTGGAGCATGGATGAAGCGATCGTTGCCCAGGTAGATGGCTACATGGTTGACCTTGCGGCTCTTGATGTTGAAGAACAGCAGGTCGCCCGGCTTGAGATCCTTGCGCTCGACCTTCTGCCCATGGCCGCTGGCCATGGCATTGGAAGTGCGTGGCAGGTCCACGGCGGCGACGTCGTTGAAGGCGTATTTCACCAGGCCGCTGCAGTCGAAACCCTTGCTCGGGCTGCTGCCGCCCCAGCGATAAGGCGTGCCCAGGGCATTGACGGCGCGGCTGAGGACGTTGCTGCTTTGCTTGGCGCCCATCTGGGGTACCAGCTTGCTGTCGACCTTTGCCAGTTGGGTAGAGTGCCGGCTCGTGGTCTTGTGCTTGGCCGAGACCGTCGAAACATGGGGTTTCGGGGTGTAGCCGTTGATGTTGGGAAGTCGTTGCTCACGGTTGGTGGCGTGGGCGGCCAGTGGCATTAATAGGCAAATGGTCAGCCATGTCTTGATAAATGGACGCATTAGGCAAGGCTCTTATTGATTAGCGCGCAACTTTATAACAGCTTTCAGGTCACTTCCGAGGCCGTTTGTCGACTAGACCTTGGGGTCAACTTCGGCAAAGAGGCGGCAACTTGACGCAGAAAACCGTCAGAAGTCAGGCAACACAAGGCTTTGGCGGAAGAGAAGGTAGCATCGACCACACGTCGAGCGCCTGTAAAAAAGTCACAAAGTTTTTGAGAAAATTTATCTATCACCCGCCAAGAGGCATTTGATGAACAGCTATCGCCAGGATTCCGCGACCCACGACACCCACAGCAAGGTGATCGGCTACCTGCTCTGGATATTCGGTTTTACCGGCGCCCATCGCTTCTATTACGGCAAGCCAGTGACCGGGACCCTCTGGTTCTTCACCTTCGGCCTGCTGGGCATTGGCTGGCTGATCGACCTGTTCCTGATCCCTTCCATGGATCGGGAAGCGGACCTGCGCTTTACCGCCGGTCCATTGGAATACAGCGTGGCCTGGATACTCCTGACCTTCCTCGGGGTGTTCGGCGTGCACCGCATGTACCAGGGCAAATGGCTGAGCGGGGTGCTCTACCTGTTCACCGGTGGCTTGTTCTTCATCGGGGTGCTGTATGACTTCTGGACCCTGAACGACCAGGTCTCCCTGGAGAACGCCAAGCGCCTTTGATCCCGTCATCGCCTGGGGTGATGGCGATCCTTGTAGCCGCCACCTGTGGCAGCGGCTACAGGGTCAATCAGCCCTGGTGGCTGATATGGCCGTCCACCAGGGTGTAGCGCACTGCGCCCGGCAGGCTGTGGCCAAGGAACGGGCAGTTCTCGCCACGGGACAGCCAGCGCTCGCCGGCCACGGTGGAGCTGGCAGGGTCGAACAGCACCAGGTCGGCCGCGCCACCCACCACCAGCTTGCCGGCCGGCAGGCGCAGGGCGTCGGCAGGGCCGGCGCTCAGGCGGGCCATCAGGGTCGGCAGGTCCAGCAGGCCGTCCTGCACCAGGGTCAGGGCCAGCGGCAGCAGCAACTCGACGCTGCTGATACCCGGCTCGGTGGCGCCGAACGGCGCCAGTTTGGCATCGCGCTCGTGAGGTTGGTGATGGCTGGCGATGGCTTGTACCACGCCGGATTTCACCGCTGCGCGCAGGGCCTCGCGGTCGGCGTGCGAACGCAGGGGCGGCTGCACGTGATAGAGGCTGGAAAAGTCGATCAGCGCCTCGTCGGTCAGGATCAACTGATACAGGGCGACATCGGCGGTGACCGGCAGGCCGCGAGCCTGGGCCTGGGCGATCAGTTCCACGCCGCGGGCGCTGGTCAGCTGGCTGAAGTGCGCGCGCACCCCGCTTTGTTCCACCAGCAGCAGGTCACGGGCCAGGGCCACGGTCTCGGCGCTTTCGGGAATCCCCGGCAGGCCGAGGAAGCTGGCGGTGGCGCCTTCATGGGCCAGGCCGCCTTCGGCCAGGTCGCGGTCCTGGGAATGGAAGATCACCGTCAGGTCGAACGTGGCGGCGTATTCCAGGGCCCGGCACAGGGTCCGGGTGCTGCGAAAACCCTCCAGGCCATTGCCGAAGGCCACGCAACCGGCGTCGCGCAGGGCGATCAGCTCGGCCAGTTGCTCGCCGTCCAGGCCCTTGCTCAGGGCGCCGATCGGGAACACCTTGCTGTTGCCGGCTTCGCGCGCGCGGTCGAGGATCAACTCGGCCACCGCCGAGGTGTCCAGCACCGGCTTGGTGCGTGGCGGGCAGCACAGGCTGGTGACGCCACCGGCAGCGGCGGCGCGGGTTTCGCTGGCGATGCTGCCCTTGCGGCTGTAGCCGGGCTCGCGCAGGGCGACGTTCAGGTCCACCAGGCCGGGGGCGGCCACCAGGCCCTTGCCGTCGATCACGGTGACGGCGTTGAAACCTTCCGGAGCGGCACCGATGGCGGCGATCTTGCCGGCTTCCAGGTGCAGATCGGTAACTTGATCCAGGCCGCTGCTTGGATCGATGACGCGGGCGCCGAGAATGCTGAGCTTCACTGGGCGTTCTCCTGCTCGAATTGTCGCTGGGCGGTCTGCCCGCTCATGGCCATGGACAGTACGGCCATGCGCACTGCGATGCCGTAGGTCACCTGATTGAGGATCACCGAATGCGGACCGTCGGCCACCGCCGACTCGATCTCCACGCCACGGTTGATCGGGCCCGGGTGCATGACGATGGCGTCGGGCTTGGCGCCGGCCAGGCGGGTGGTGGTCAGGCCGAACAGGCGGTAGAACTCGCCTTCGCTGGGCAGCAGGCCGCCCTGCATGCGCTCGCGCTGCAGGCGCAGCATGATCACCACATCGACGTCTTTCAGGCCTTCGGCCATGTCGGTGTAGACCTTCACCCCGTACTGCTCGATGCCGATGGGCAGCAAGGTCTTGGGCGCGATCACGCGGATATCCGGGCAGCCCAGGGTCTTGAGCGCCAGCATGTTCGAGCGCGCGACCCGCGAGTGCAGGATGTCGCCGACGATGGCCACCGAGAGGTTCTCGAAGCCGCCCTTGTGCCGGCGGATGGTCAGCATGTCGAGCATGCCCTGGGTCGGGTGGGCGTGGCGGCCGTCGCCGCCGTTGATGATCGCCACCTGCGGGCACACATGTTCGGCGATGAAGTGCGCGGCGCCGGAATCGCCGTGGCGCACCACGAACATGTCGGCGGCCATGGCCTCGAGGTTGCGCAGGGTGTCGAGCAGGGTCTCGCCCTTGCTCGCCGAGGAGGTGGACACGTTCAGGGTGATCACGTCCGCCGACAGCCGCTGGGCGGCCAGTTCGAAGGTGGTGCGGGTGCGGGTGGAGTTCTCGAAGAACACGTTGCATACGGTCTTGCCGCGTAGCAGCGGGACTTTCTTCACCGCCCGGGCGCCGACTTCGAGGAAGGAGTCGGCGGTGTCGAGGATTTCCGTCAGCAGCTCGCGGTTCAGGCCGTCGAGGGAGAGGAAGTGGCGCAGCTGGCCCTGATCGTTGAGCTGCAGCGGGCGCTTGGCGTCTAGAGGCGTCATCGCAATGGACTCTTTAAAAGGGCGGGTTTAGAGGGCGAGGTCTTGGAGCTCGAGTTGAAGCGGCGCAGGACCGGACAATTTTACCCGCTCGTGGGCCGCCAGCGACAGGGTCGCGCCCACCACATTCGGCCGGATCGGCAGCTCGGCGGCGTTCAGGTCCAGCAGGCAGACCAGGGTCACGCTGGCCGGGCGGCCATAGTCGAACAGCTCGTTGAGGGCGGCGCGGATGGTCCGGCCGCTCATCAGCACGTCATCGATCAGCACCAGGTGCTGGCCTTCGATCTCGAACGGCAGCTCGGACGGGCGCACTTGAGGGTGCAGGCCGTTCTGGCTGAAGTCATCGCGGTAGAAGGAAACGTCCAGGGTGCCCAGGGGCGCGTCGCTGCCCAGGGCTTCCAGCAGCGCCTGGGCGACCCAGACACCGCCGGTCCGGATACCGATGAAGCGAGGCTCGCTGATGGCGCGCTGGACCAGGTGGGCGTTGAGATCGATGGCCATCTGGCTGATCAGGGCGGCGGGATTGGGCAGGCTCATGGTGGCTCCTTCTTGGGCTCGCGCCTTGTTGTCCGATAGCGGGGCGCGGTGACTTGGAACTTGCCCGGGATCTGCTGCGCTTGGCTCGTGGGGCGTTGCAAGTGGCTTCGAAATGCTCATTTAGGTGTCTAAACTCCGCTTTCTGCGCCATTCCTGACTCGCCCGAGCATCGCTCGCTGGATCGTCGGCAGGTTCTTGTGGCTGGTGTCGGGCCAGGAGGCGCGCAGCCGCAGGCCGCGCATCCTCAGGATTCGGTCGCTAGGTATTCAGCAGCGTGGCGTGCTCGTCGAGCCAGCCCTGCAGCAGCAGGGCGGCGGCAATGGCGTCCACCGGGTTGTCGCGGTAGCTGCCTTTCTGGCCGCCCCGGGCCAGGCGTTCGCCCTTGGCCTCGAAGGTGGTCAGGCGTTCGTCGTGGGTATAGAAGGGCACGTTGAAGCGGCCGTTCAGGCGCCGGGCGAACTTCTCGGCGCGCTGGCACATCTCGCTCGGGGTGCCGTCCATGTTCAGGGGCAGGCCCACCACCACCGCATCGGGTTGCCATTCCTTGAACAGGGCCTCGACCTGGTTCCAGTCCGGCACGCCATTCTGCGCCTTCAAGGTGCACAGCTCGCGGGCCTGGCCAGTGATGGCCTGGCCCACGGCAACGCCGATCTGCCGGGTGCCGTAGTCGAAGCCCAGGATCAGTCGCAAGGCCATCAGGCGTGGCCCGCCTGGCTGGTGAGCAGGCTGAGGTTGACCCCCAGGTGACGGGCGGCCGCTTCCAGGCGCAGTTCGCTGCTGGTGTTGAACAGGATGTCGGCGTCGAACGGGCAGGTCAGCCAGGCGTTGTCGGCCAGCTCGGCTTCCAGTTGCCCGGCTTCCCAGCCGGCGTAGCCCAGGGCGATCAGGCTCTTGGTCGGGCCCACGCCGTCGGCGATGGCGAACAAGACATCCTGGGAGGTCGACAGCGAGACGCCATCGAGCTCCACCGTGGCCTGGTAGATCGGGCCGCTGGGGTGCAGGACGAAGCCGCGATCGGTCTGCACCGGGCCGCCGCTGAAGATCGGCACGTGCTGGCACAGCAGCGACGGGTCTTCGTCAGGGCGCAGTTGCTCCAGGATATCGGCCAGGCTCAGGTCCTGCGGGCGGTTGATCACCAGCCCCATGGCGCCATTGGCGTTGTGCTCGACGATGTAGGTCAAGGTCTGGGCAAAGTTCGGGTCGGCCATGTGCGGCATGGCGATCAGGAAATGATGCTTGAGGTAGCTGGGGCTGAGGTTCTTCATGAGCGCTAGTGTGGCGGTGGCGGGCCCGGCTGACAAGCTGGCGATGCGCCCGCGAGCAGGGGCGTGGCGCTGGCCGGGCGGTCAGTTGCTGGACAGCTTGTCGCCCCGGGCGAAGCGCCAGGTACGGATGATTTCCAGGCGGTCGATGTCCGACAGGTCGCCAGTGAAGGGGGCGAACGGCGCGGCCAGGCGCACGATGCGCTGGGCGGCCTGGTCCAGCAGTGGCTGGCCGGAAGACTCCAGTACCAGCACTTCATACAGCGAGCCGTCGCGGTTGATCGACACCATCAACCGCAGGTTGCCGTAGATCTGCTTGCGCCGGGCTTCCTCGGGGTAGTTGAGGTTGCCGATGCGCTCGACCTTCTTGCGCCATTCGTCCTTGTACCAGGCGCCCTTGTCGCGCATGGTCGAGGCCGCGCTCAGGCGGTGGATCCGTGGGCGCTTGGCGTACAGCTGCTGTTCGTTGGCCAGTTCGGCTTCCAGGCTGGAGATCTCGCTGGACAGCTGCGAGCTGTCGAACGATGGCGCGTCGGCCTTGGGCGTCGGTTCGCGCTTGACCTCTTCGCGTTGGGTCACGGTCTTCTTCGGCTTGGGCGCGGTGGTGGCCACGGCCGCCTTGGGCGCGGCCTCCTTGACTTGCGGCTTGACCGACGGTGGCGGCACGACCTTTTTCACCGAGTTGTCCTGGAAGGGCGCTACTTCGGTGGTCTTGGGAATGGCCTTCTTGTTCAGGGTGCCGCTGCCCTGCTGGTGGTCCTGGGCCAGGAAGTCGGCCTTCTTCGGCTTGGTCTCGCTCTTGAAGGTGGCCAGGGTGATTTCCAGGGTCTTGCTGATCTGCTGGGGCTCGGCGAAGGAAAAGCTCAGGCCGAGGATCAGCACCAGGTGCAGGAGCGCCGCGAGGAACAGGGTGAATCCCAGGCGATCGGCCGCGCGGACGCCACCGTGGGCCAGCTCGGGTGGCAGGTCGGACGTAAGGCTCATTGGCAGTTCGACATCACAGCAGGCATTGCACAAACCAACATCACGGTTTCACAGGCGGCGCATGATAACGCAATGTTGGTTTCAAGCTGTAAGCCTCAAGCTTCAAGCGACCAGCTGCATGTGATGCAGGTCAAGCTTGCGGCTTGTTGCTTGCGGCTTGCAGCTTGCTTGCGATGGCATCCATCAGCATCGCGCCGATGTTGGTGCCGAAGGCATTGTCGATTTCGCGGATGCAGGTCGGGCTGGTGACGTTGATTTCCGTCAGGTGCTCGCCGATCACGTCGAGGCCGACGAACAGCAAGCCCTTGGCCCGCAGGGTCGGGCCGACCTGGGCGGCGATCCAGCGATCCTTGTCGCTCAGCGGGCGGGCTTCGCCACGTCCTCCGGCGGCCAGGTTGCCCCGGGTTTCGCCGGCAGCCGGAATCCGCGCCAGGCAATAGGGCACCGGTTCGCCGTCGATCATCAGGATGCGCTTGTCGCCGTCCTTGATCGCCGGCAGGTAGGCCTGGGCCATGATCTGCTGGCTGCCCAGCACGGTCAGGGTCTCCAGGATCACCGACAGGTTCGGGTCGCCCGCACGGTGGCGGAAGATCGAGGTGCCGCCCATGCCGTCCAGGGGCTTGAGGATCACGTCGCCATGCTGGGCGGCGAACTCGCGCAGGACATCGGCGCGGCGGCTGACCACCGTGGGCGGGGTGCACTGCGGGAACAGCGTGGCGAACAGCTTTTCATTGCAGTCGCGCAGGCTCTGGGGCTTGTTGACCACCAGCACGCCGGCGCTCTCGGCCTGCTCCAGCAGGTAGGTGGAGTAAACGAACTCCATGTCGAAGGGCGGATCCTTGCGCATCAGGATCACGTCCAGGTCGCTCAGCGGGCTGTCGATCTCGTCTTCCAGCGTGAACCACTTCTGTGGGTCGGCGAAGACCTGCAGCGGGCGCATGCGGGCCCGGGCCACGCCGGCGCTCTGATAGAGATCGCGCTGCTCCATATAGAAGAGGCTCCAGCCGCGTTCCTGGGCGGCCAGCAACATGGCCAGCGAGCTGTCCTTTTTATAGGAGATGCTGGCGATAGGGTCCATGACAATCCCGACGCGAACGCTCATGGGGCGGATTCCTTCAATCAAATGGGTGGAAGCAGGCTGGGGGTCGGTCGCTGTCCGGTGACGGGCCGGCGTTGCCGGACACACGGGAACAGCTCCTGAAAGTGGCGTCAGAGTGGCGCTGACAGAGACCTGGGTCAAGGAAAAACCACTGCCCTGCGTAGTCCATGGATTGCAGGGGGGAGAGTGTGCTAAAAAGGCTCGCATGCCGGGCCGGGGCCTTGAAGTTCAAGGGTTTGGGGCATTGGCCAGCGGTACCCGATCAAATCGATTCGCTGGGGCGACGGTAGAGCAGACATGGAACAGCAATCCAACGCCTTGAAGGTCATGGTGATCGACGATTCGAAGACAATTCGCCGCACGGCCGAGATGCTGCTGAAGAACGTCGGCTGCGAGGTCATCACCGCGGTGGATGGCTTCGAAGCCCTGGCCAAGATCGTCGACCATCACCCCGGGATCATCTTCGTCGACATCATGATGCCGCGCCTCGACGGTTATCAGACCTGTGCGCTGGTCAAGAACAACAGCGCGTTCAAGTCCACTCCCGTGATCATGCTGTCCTCCAAGGACGGGCTGTTCGACAAGGCCAAGGGCCGCATCGTCGGCTCCGACCAGTTTTTGACCAAACCCTTCAGCAAGGAAGAACTGCTCAGCGCGATCAGGGCCCATGTCCCGGACTTCGTCGCGCTTGCGCCACAGTAGACACGCACAGCGGCGCCCGGCCAGTGGATCGCGCGCCTATACCGTATGGGGAAGACCATGGCTCGTATCCTGATCGTCGATGACTCGCCGACCGAAATGTACAAACTCACCGGCATGCTGGAAAAGCACGGCCACGAAGTGCTCAAGGCCGAGAATGGCGCCGACGGCGTGGCCCTGGCCCGGGAAGAGAAGCCCGATGCAGTGCTGATGGACATCGTCATGCCCGGCCTCAACGGCTTCCAGGCCACCCGCCAGTTGACCAAGGATGCCGAGACCAGCCATATCCCGGTGATCATCATCACCACCAAGGATCAGGAAACCGACAAGGTCTGGGGCACGCGCCAGGGCGCCAGGGACTACCTGACCAAGCCGGTGGAAGAAGAGACCCTGATCAAGACCCTGAACAACGTCCTGGCCGGCTGACCGCCCGTGCCATGAGCGAATCCCGGACCGCCTTCGAACTGCTGCTGGAGATCGACCAGCGCTGCCGCTTGCTGGCCGCCGACCTGCCATCCCAGGAAACCCGCCAGCACAGCTGGAGCGGCATCGGTTTCCGCCTGGGCAACCGCTGGTACGTGGCGGCCATGGGCGAGGTCAGTGAAGTCCTGCACGAGCCGCGCCATACCCTGTTGCCGAGGGTCAAGCCCTGGGTTCGCGGTGTGGCCAACCTGCGCGGGCGGCTGCTGCCGATCATGGACCTGTGCGCATTCCTCGGCCACGAGGTGTCGCCCTTGCGCTTGCAGCGGCGGGTGCTGGTGGTGGAATACAAGGAGCTGTTCGTCGGCCTTCTGGTGGATGAAGTGGCGGGCCTCAAGCATTTTGCCCAGGACACCCTGGAGCCCGGCCTCAGCGATCTTGCCGACACCGCGATCAATCCCTATCTGCAGGGACAGTTTCGCCGCGAGCAGATCTGGCAAGTGTTCAGCCCCTTCGCCCTGGTCCGTTCGCCAGGGTTCCTGGAGGTGGCGGCGTGAACCGCGCCCAGGCGCCTGCATTACCCGTTCGCAGTACCACGGGAGGCCCCGGCCTTCCTGGATCTATCCACGCCGCCTGGCTGTCCCGGGCGACCGAATGCGGGATCCCCCGCTCGCCACAGGCCTGATCGATGACCAAAGCCAAACCCGGCAAGCCCCAGGAAGGCTCCCGCAGCCGCTCGCAGATCGTCGCGCTGTTCATCGCGCTGATCGTGTTCATCATGTTGCTGTTCGCCAACTTCGCCTACCTCAACACCCAGGCCACCTACGACAAGCAGTACATCGGCCATGCCGGCGAGCTGCGGGTACTGTCCCAGCGCATCGCCAAGAACGCCACCGAGGCCGCGGCCGGCAAGGCTGCCGCGTTCAAGCTGCTGGCCGATGCCCGCAATGACTTTGCCCAGCGCTGGGGCTACCTGAAGAAGGGCGACCCGGCCACCGGCCTGCCGGGTGCCCCGGTGGCGCTGCGCCAGGAGATGCGCGCGGTGCAGCTGGACTGGGAAAAACTGCTGAAGAACGCCGACGCGATCCTCGCCAGCGAGCAGACGGTGCTGTCGCTGCACCAGGTGGCCGCGACCCTGGCCGAGACCGTGCCGCAGTTGCAGGTGGAATACGAGAAGGTGGTGGAGATCCTCCTCCAGCGCGGCGCCCCCGCCAGCCAGGTGGCCATGGCCCAGCGCCAGTCGCTGCTGGCCGAGCGGATCCTCGGCGCGGTCAACACCGTGCTGGCCGGGGACGAGAATGCCGTGCAGGCCGCCGATGCCTTCGGTCGCGACGCCGCACGCTTCGGCCAGGTGCTCAACGGCATGCTGCAAGGCAACCCGGGATTGAAGATCAGCCAGGTCGAGGACCCTGATGCCAGGGCGCGGCTGACGGAGATTTCCGAGCTGTTCGAGTTCGTCTCAGGCTCCGTGGACGAAATCCTCGAGACGTCCCCCGAGCTGTTCCAGGTGCGTGAGTCGGCCGGCAATATCTTCAGCCTGTCCCAGACCCTGCTGGACGAAGCCTCGCGCCTGGCCATCGGCTTCGAGAACCTGGCCGGCAGCCGCAAGCTGGACACCATCGGCGGTTATGTCCTGGGCCTGCTGGCCCTGGCCTCGATCATCCTCATCGGCCTGGTGATGGTCCGCGAGACCAACCGCCAGCTACGCGAGACCGCCGAGAAGAACGAGCGCAACCAGAACGCGATCATGCGCCTGCTGGACGAGATCGAGGACCTGGCCGATGGCGACCTGACGGTGACCGCCTCGGTGACCGAGGACTTCACCGGGACCATCGCCGACTCCATCAATTACTCCGTCGACCAGTTGCGTGACCTGGTGGCCACCATCAACCTCACCGCCGGCCAGGTGGCGAGCGCGGTGCAGGAAACCCAGACCACCGCCATGCAGTTGGCCGAAGCCTCCGAGCACCAGGCGCAGCAGATTTCCGAAGCCTCCACGGCGATCAACGAAATGGCCCAATCCATCGACCAGGTATCGGCCAACGCCGCCGAGTCCTCGGCGGTGGCCGAGCGTTCGGTGGAGATCGCCAACAAGGGCAACGAGGTGGTGCACAACACCATCCATGGCATGGACAACATCCGCGAGCAGATCCAGGACACCGCCAAGCGGATCAAGCGCCTTGGCGAGTCTTCCCAGGAGATCGGGGATATTGTCAGCCTGATCGACGACATTGCCGACCAGACCAATATCCTGGCCTTGAATGCGGCCATCCAGGCGTCCATGGCCGGTGATGCCGGTCGCGGTTTTGCCGTGGTGGCCGACGAGGTACAGCGGCTGGCGGAACGTTCCTCGGCCGCGACCCGGCAGATCGAGACCCTGGTCCGGGCGATCCAGACCGACACCAACGAAGCGGTGATCTCCATGGAGCAGACCACCACCGAAGTGGTGCGCGGGGCACGCCTGGCGCAGGATGCCGGAGTGGCGCTGGAGGAGATCGAAGGCGTATCCAAGACCCTGGCGGCGCTGATCCAGAGCATCTCCAACGCGGCCCAGCAGCAGACTTCCTCGGCCGGGCAGATTTCCCTGACCATGAACGTGATCCAGCAGATCACCTCGCAGACCTCGTCCGGCTCCACGGCGACCGCCGAGAGCATCGGCAACCTGGCGAAGATGGCCAGCCAGCTGCGCCGCTCGGTTTCCGGCTTCACCCTGCCGGCGACCCGGGCGCCTGCCACCAATGACAACCGCTGACTGAAACAAGGCTTTGACTGGAGTGGTTATGGTTGATCGGCACGACTACGTGGCCCTGGAATGGGTCAAGGGCGCAATGGCCGAAACCCTGAAGCTGGCGTATCAGGCGCTGGAGCATCTGGCCGAGGATCCCCGGGCGCCCGATGCCCTCGAGCAATGCCTGGAAGGCATCCATCAGGTCCACGGCAGCTTGCAGATGGCGGAGTTCTACGGCGCGGCGCTGCTGGCCGAAGAGATGGAAAAGCTCGCCCTGGCCCTGCAGCAGGAGCGCGTGGCCCAGCGCGACGAAGCCCTGCGCCTGCTGCGCCAGGCCATTGGCCAGTTGCCGCAGTACCTGGACCGGGTGCAGAGCGCACGTCGCGACCTGCCGCTGGTGGTGCTGCCGTTGCTCAACGACCTGCGCAGCGCCCGTGGCGAGAGCCTGCTTTCGGAAACCAGCCTGTTCAGCCCGCAGTTGCCCAGCCTGCCGCCGCTGACCGACAAGGCCCTGGCGGCGCTGGAGCCCCAGGAGCTGGCGACCCAGTTGCGCAAGTTGCGGCATATGCTGCAAACCGCCCTGGTGGACCTGCTGCGCGAGCAGGACGACGAAATCAGCCTGGGCCATATGGCCAAGGTCTTCGAGCGCCTGGAAGCCCTGTGCCAGGATGCGCCGCTGGCCCCCTTGTGGCATATCGCCTCGGCGCTGGTGGAAGGCATGCGCCAGGGCGTGGTTGCCAACAGCCCGGCGGTGCGCAGCTTGCTCAAGGATGCCGAGAAGGAACTCAAGCGCCTGCAAGAGCAGGGCATGCCCGGGGTCAACCGGGCCGCCCCCGAAGAGCTGCTCAAGAGCCTGTTGTTCTATATCGCCAAGGCGCGCCATCCCACCCCATTGATGCTGACCATGAAAGAACGTTACGGACTGGACGACGCATTGCCCGACAGCGCAGTGGTCGATGAAGAGCGGGCGCGCATGGCCGGCCCCGACCGCGATGCCCTGCGCTCGGTGCTGACCGCGGTGTGCGACGGCCTGGTGCGGGTCAAGGAACGCCTGGACCTGTTCGTGCGCAGCGACCGCCAGCATGCCGACGACCTGGATGGCCTGCTCGCGCCCCTGCGGCAGATCGCCGACACCCTGGCAGTGCTGGGTTTCGGCCAGCCGCGCAAGGTGATCATCGACCAGTTGGCGGTGATCCAGAGCCTGGCCCAGGGCCAGCGCGCGCCCGACGACGCGGTGCTGATGGACGTGGCCGGGGCGCTGCTGTACGTCGAGGCTACCCTGGCGGGCATGGCCGGCACCGTGGAGCCGGAGAGCCGCGAGGAAAGCCGCCTGCCCACCACCGACCTGACCCAGATCCACCAACTGGTGATCAAGGAGTCGCGGGCCTGCCTGCAACAGGCCAAGGAACTGTTGCTCGAATCCATCGAGGCCGATTGGGAGCATGAGCCACTGTTGGCCCTGCCCGAGCTGCTGACCCAGGTGCGCGGAGCCCT
The DNA here is from genome assembly GCF_014230245.1 of Pseudomonas sp. MSSRFD41. Classification (NCBI taxonomy): domain Bacteria; kingdom Pseudomonadati; phylum Pseudomonadota; class Gammaproteobacteria; order Pseudomonadales; family Pseudomonadaceae; genus Pseudomonas; species Pseudomonas sp. MSSRFD41. Next base: position 549,759 of record NZ_JACKZK010000001.1, read on the forward strand.
GGCGATGATCCCCTTGCCCCGGGCGGCGGGGCTGCTGCAGGCCTGCAATGGTTTTATCGGCGAGCGGCTGTTGACGGCCAGGGCCCTGCCGGACTGGCAGCAGCTGGATCACCTGGCGGACGTGATCGCTAGCCTGGACTACTACCTGGAACGCTTGAACGAAGATCCCGAGGCGCCGGGAGAAAAGATCCTCGACATCGCCCAGCAGGGGCTGGTGGCCCTGGGGTATGCGCCGCAGGCCCAGGCACCGCTGCCGGCGCACGAAGAGCAGGCGCTGACGCTGGCGGACGATCCCCAGGTCGCGCAGTCCCTGGCCGACGCCCTGGCCACGCCGGTTTCGCTCCTCAATCCGCCGGCCCTGAGCACCCCCGGCAGCCTGCTGCCGCCGCCGGTGGGCGAGGCGCCGGTGGACGACGAGCTGCGCGAAGTCTTTCTCGAAGAAACCGAGGAAGTGCTGGAGATGCTCCGCGAGTACCTGCCGCGCTGGGAGGCCGATCCCCAGGGCCGGTCCGCCCTGAGCGAGTTGCGCCGGGCTTTCCATACCCTCAAGGGCAGCGGGCGGATGGTCCGGGCCCTGGTGCTGGGTGAGCTGGCCTGGGCGGTGGAGAACCTGCTCAACCGGGTGCTGGAACACAGCGTGGAGCCCAGCGTCCAGGTGCGCCAGCTGGTGGGCGATACCCTGGGCCTGTTGCCGGAACTGATCGCCGAGTACGCCGCCCATGCCCAGCGCCAGCGTGATGATGTCGACCGCCTGGCGGCCCGGGCCCATGCCCTGGCCAGCGGCGCCACGCCCACGGCGCCGCGCGACGATGCCCTGGACCCGCAGTTGCTGGAGATCTTCCGTGCCGAGGCCCAGACCCACCTGGACAGCGTCAACCGTTTCCTCGACCAGGCCGCCGAACAATTGCCGTTGCAGGCCAGCGATGCCCTGCAACGGGCCCTGCACACCCTCAAGGGCAGCGCCTCGATGGCCGGCGTGTGGCCGATCGCCGAGCTGGCCGGTCCTTTCGACCAGCTGGCGCGCGAGTATCGCGCCCACCTGATCCCCCTGGACCTGGACGAGGTAGAGCTGCTGCTGGAGGCCGAGGGCCTGCTGCGCAAGGGCCTGCGTCAGTTGGACAGCACGCCGTTGGCGGCCATCGACGGCGCCCGGGCGCTGGCCGGCCGGGCCCTGGCCCTGCTCGGCGAACGCCTGGAAGCCGTGCTCGATGCCCCGGACAGCGCACCGCGGGCCAAGCGCGCCCCGCAACTGATCAACGACTTCCTGGCCCAGGGCATGGACATCCTGCTGGATGCCGAAACCCTGTTGCTGCGCTGGCAGCAGCATCCCGGCGAGCGCCAGGAACTCAACGACCTGCTGGATGAGCTGACCACCCTGGGCGAAGGCGCGCACCTGGCCGACCTGCAGCCGGTGGATGAACTGTGCGAAGCCTTGCTCGACCTGTACGGCGCGGTGGAAGAAAGCAGCCTGGCGGTCAGCGAGCGCTTTTTCCACGAGGCCCAGGGCGCCCATGAGGCGCTGATCAACATGCTCGACGAACTGGCCGCCGGCCAGGAAGTCAGCCCGCAGCCCGAGCGGCTCCGGGCCTTGCGTGCGCTGCTGGACGAAAGCCTGGATCCGTCCGCCACCGGCTTGGTCAAGAGCGATGGCAGCCGGGCCCTGAGCATCAGCGAGCTGGGCGCTGCCACCGCGGGCCTTGCGCAACAGGCGCCGCAGGCAGCCGATGACGAGCTGGTGGACATCTTCCTCGAGGAAGCGGTGGATATCCTCGACAGCGCCGACCAGGCCCTGCAACGCTGGCTGTCCGATCCGGAAAACGGCGCGCCGCTGTCCTCCCTGCAACGGGACATGCACACCCTCAAGGGCGGTGCGCGGATGGCCGAGGTGGCGCCGGTGGCGGAGCTGGCCCAGGAGCTGGAGTCGCTGTACGAAGGCTTGGTGGATCGTCGCTACAGCCATGGCCAACCCCTGGGCCTGCTGCTGCGTGGCAGCCATGAGCAACTGGCGGTGCTGCTCCGGCAGTTGCAGGGCCAACGGCCGCTGGACGACTCCCGGGCCCAGGTCGAGGCACTGCGCAGCTATCGGCAGCAGGCCAGTGGCCCTGGCGAGAGCGGGGCCGAGAGCGAGGAGGCGGATCACTCGGCCCAGGACCCGGAACTGCTGGAAATCTTCCTCGAAGAAGGCTTCGACATCATCGACAGCTCCGCCGCCGCCCTGAGCCGCTGGCAGGCCGATCCCCAGTCCCGCCAGGAGGTGGAGACCCTGCTGCGCGACCTGCACACCCTCAAGGGCGGCGCGCGGATGGTGGAGATCAGCGCCATCGGCGACCTGGCCCATGAGCTGGAGTTTCTCTTCGAAGGCTTGTCCGCCGGCTTGCTGCAACCCAGCCCGGTGCTCTTCACCCTGTTGCAGAAGAGCCACGACCGCCTGGCCCAGATGCTCGACGCCGCCCGGGCCGGGCAACCGATCGAGGCTGCCCGCAAGCTCATCGATGCCATCCACGACCTGAGCCATCCGCGGGGGGCGGCGACCCCGACCCCGGAACTGGCGGCGCCGGTCGGCAAACCCGAGCCGGTCGCGCCGCAGCCGGAGGTGGCGGCCGCGGCCGACATGGTCAAGGTCTCGGCGGAGCTGCTGGACGACCTGGTGAACCTGGCCGGGGAGACCTCGATCTTTCGCGGCCGCATCGAACAACAGGTCAATGACGCCCGGGTGGCGCTGACCGAGATGGAAACCACCATCGAGCGGATCCGCGACCAGTTGCGCCGCCTGGATACCGAGACCCAGGGCCGGATCCTCAGCCGCCAGCAGGTGGAAGCCGAGCGCCTGGGCTACGAAGAATTCGACCCGCTGGAGATGGACCGCCATTCCCAGCTGCAACAGCTATCCCGGGCCTTGTTCGAGTCGGCCTCGGACCTGCTGGACCTCAAGGACACCCTCGACCGGCGCAACCATGATGCTGCCGACTTGCTGCAACAACAGGGACGCATCAACACCGAGTTGCAAGAAGGCCTGATGCGTACCCGCATGGTGCCGTTCGAGCGCATGGTGCCGCGCTTGCGGCGTATCGTCCGCCAGGTGGCCGAAGAGCTGGGCAAGGATGTGGAGTTCGTGGTCGGCAACGCCGAAGGCGAAATGGATCGCAATGTCCTGGAACGCATGGTCGCGCCCCTCGAGCACATGCTGCGCAACGCCGTCGACCACGGCCTGGAGTCAGCCCAGGCGCGGCGCGCGGCGGGCAAGCCGGAGCAGGGGCGGATCACCCTGGACCTGTCCCGCGAGGGCGGCGATATCGTCTTCGACATGCGTGACGACGGCGCCGGCGTGCCCCTGGAAGCCGTGCGCAAGAAGGCCATCAAGCGTGGCCTGCTGGACCCGCAGGCGCAGGTCAGCGACCGCGAGGTGCTGCAGTTCATCATGCAGCCGGGGTTTTCCACCGCCGAGAAGATCACCCAGATCTCCGGGCGCGGGGTGGGCATGGATGTGGTCCACGAGGAAGTGCGCCAGCTGGGCGGCAGCATGAGCATCGACTCGGTGGCCGGCAGGGGCGTGCACTTTCGCATCCGCCTGCCGTTCACCGTTTCGGTCAACCGGGCGTTGATGGTCCAGTGTGGCGACGAGCACTACGCGATCCCGCTCAACACCGTGGACGGCATCGTGCGGGTCATGCCGGGAGAGCTGGCCGCCTATTACCAGCTCGACCCGCCGCGCTACGAGTACGCCGGCCAGTGCTACCAGCTGTGCTATCTGGGCGAGTTGCTGCACACCGTGCCGCGGCCCAAGCTGCTGGGCCAGGTGCAGGCGCTGCCGGTGTTGCTGGTGCAATGCAACGAACAGCGGGTCGCGGTGCAGGTGGATGCTACCTTCGGCACCCGGGAAATCGTGGTCAAGAGCCTGGGGCCGCAGTTCGCCGCGGTCCAGGGGCTGTCCGGGGCGACCATCCTCGGCGATGGCCGGGTGGTGCTGATCCTCGACCTGCTGGCCCATATCCGCGCCCGCCAGGACGCGCCGCCGCAGCCCCGGGCGCCTGGCGAGGAGGGTGCCGGCGAGGCGCAGGCGCCGCGGCCGATGCTGGTGCTGGTGGTGGACGACTCGGTGACCGTGCGCAAGGTCACCAGCCGCTTGCTGGAGCGCCATGGCATGAGCGTGCTGACCGCCAAGGACGGCGTCGACGCCATGGCGTTGCTGGCCGAGCACACGCCGGACCTGATGCTGCTGGATATCGAGATGCCGCGCATGGATGGTTTCGAAGTGGCGATCCAGGTGCGCAACGATCCGCGCCTGCACCGCTTGCCGATCATCATGATCACCTCGCGCACCGGCCAGAAGCACCGCGACCGGGCCATGGCCATCGGCGTCAACGACTACCTCGGCAAGCCCTATCAAGAGTCGGTGCTGTTGGAAAGCATCGCCCTGTGGAGCAAGAACCATGCTTGACCATCGCTCCAGCACCCTCACCGGGCTGTTGCTGCCCCTGGCCGACCGCACCCTGATCCTGCCCAACGTGGCGGTGGCCGAGCTGATCGACTACCAGCAGGGGCGCTTCGACCTGGACTCGCCACCCTGGTACCTGGGGCGAGTGCTGTGGCGCGACCGGCAGATCGCGCTGGTCAGCTTCGAGGCGGCCTGTGGCAACCCCACGGTGATCGGCGAGCGAGCGCGAATCGTCGTGCTCAATGCCCTGGGCGGGCGCCCGGAGCTGAAGTTCATCGCCTTGCTGGTGCAGGGCATCCCGCGCTCCTGCAAGCTCGACAGCCAGCTCAGCTATGTCGACGTACCCCTGGCCTCCCTGGAGAAAGCCGCGGTGCAGGTCGCCGAGCAGGTGGCCAGGGTGCCGGACCTGCCGGCCCTCGAGGAGCTGCTGGTGGAGGCCGGGCTGGCGCCTTAGGCCTCGGCCGCCAGCAGGCGGTCGCGCACTTCCATCAGGGCATAGCCCAGCAGGTTGAGCCCGCGCCACTGCTCAGGCCGGCTGGCCTTGGCATCGTCCGCTGTCAGGCCAATGCCCCATATCCGATCCACCGGGCTGGCTTCCACCAGCACTTGATCCCGCGTGGACAGCAGGTATTCGCCCAGGGCCTGATGCTGGCTGAACTTGGCCAGGTTACCGCGCACCACGATGTCGAAACGCGCTGCCTGCCATTGCGTGTCATCGAAGCCGCGTACTTCGCGGCCCAACTGTTTGACGTCCGCCGGGGTGGTTGCCTTGAGGATGCGCCCGTGGGTTTGCTGGTCGTCGAACAGCAGGGCCTTGCCGGCCATCATGTAGTGCTCGGCGGTGGGGTAGTGAATGCCATCGATCTCGAAGCCAGCGTCGAACCACTGGCTGAAACAGCTCTGGGAAACCCGTCCGTCCCGGGGCGGCTGGTGGCCCCAGAACATCAGGTAGTCGGGCTTGAGGCCGCGTTGTAGTTGTCCCAGCAAGTCCTGGTTGGAGCGAATCGGTGTGTCCATGCTGACTCTCATCATGTGTTCCGGCCGTTGAGCGGCCAATCCGGCGCGCATTGTGTACCGGGCGCCAGGAGGGATGCCATCGCCGGGTGGTATGAAGATCGTTGAGTCGCGCCAGGAACGCGCCGGGCCTGGAACCGGCCGGCGAATCGTTACGCTTGGCGTAACTTTCCCACGCCGAGCTTGATTGATGCCCGCCGGGCTGCGCTCCTATGGTGGCTGCCACGACAGCGAACCTGTGGAGCGAGCATGACAACGACACTATCTCCCGACCCGCGCTGGTCGCGGCGGCGCAGCGAGAAGCAGCGGCGCCTCGAGCAGGTGCGGGCCATCGCCGATGGCGTGGTGTTGCCGACCGACAAGATCGTCGCGGCGCTGGAGGCGCTGATCCTGCCCGGCGACCGGGTGGTGCTGGAGGGCAACAACCAGAAGCAGGCGGACTTCCTTTCCCGGTCCCTGGCCAAGGTCGATCCGGCCAGGCTCCACGACCTGCACATGATCATGCCCAGCGTCGGTCGCGCCGAGCACCTGGACCTGTTCGAACGCGGTATCGCCCGCAAGCTCGACTTCTCCTTCGCCGGGACCCAGAGCCTGCGCATCAGCCAGTTGCTCGAAGACGGGCTGCTGGAGGTCGGCGCCATCCATACCTACATCGAACTCTATGCCCGGCTGGTGGTGGACCTGACGCCCAACGTGGTGCTGTGCGCCGGTTTCATGGCCGATCGCGCCGGCAACATCTACACCGGCCCGAGCACCGAGGACACCCCGGCGCTGGTGGAACCGGCGGCCTTCAGCGATGGCATCGTCATCGTCCAGGTCAACCAGCTGGTGGACGACGTCAGCGAGTTGCCCCGGGTGGATATCCCGGCCTCCTGGGTGGACTTCGTGGTGGTGGCCGACCAGCCGTTCTACATCGAGCCGCTGTTCACCCGCGACCCGCGCCATATCAAGCCGGTGCACGTGCTGATGGCGATGATGGCGATCCGTGGCATCTACGAGAAGCACAACGTGCAATCGCTGAACCACGGCATCGGCTTCAATACCGCGGCCATCGAGCTGATCCTGCCCACCTATGGCGAGTCCCTGGGGCTCAAGGGCAAGATCTGCCGCAACTGGACCCTCAATCCCCATCCGACCCTGATCCCGGCCATTGAAAGCGGCTGGGTGGACAGCGTGCATTGCTTTGGCACCGAACTGGGCATGGAAAGCTACATTGCCGCCCGTCCCGATGTGTTCTTCACCGGTCGCGACGGTTCCCTGCGCTCCAACCGGATGTTCTGCCAGCTGGCCGGGCAATACGCGGTGGACCTGTTCATCGGCGCCACCTTGCAGGTGGATGGCGACGGCCATTCCTCCACCGTGACCCGTGGCCGCCTGGCCGGTTTCGGCGGAGCGCCGAACATGGGCCACGATCCCCGGGGCCGGCGCCATGGCACCCCGGCCTGGCTGGACATGCGCCTGGACCAGGGCGCGGCGCCGCAGGCCCTGCTGGAGCGGGGCAAGAAGCTGGTGGTGCAGATGGTCGAGACCTTCCAGGAGGGCGGCAAACCGACCTTCGTCGAGACCCTGGACGCGGTGGACGTGGCGAAGAAAAGCGGCATGCCCCTGGCGCCGATCATGATCTATGGCGACGACGTCACCCACCTGCTCACCGAAGAAGGCATCGCCTACCTGTACAAGGCCCGCACCCTGGAGGAGCGCCGAGCGATGATCGCCGCCGTGGCCGGAGTCACCGCCATCGGCCTGCGGCATGACCCCAGGGATACCCAGCGCATGCGCCGCGAGGGCCTGGTCGCCTTGCCCGAGGACCTGGGCATTCGCCGCACCGACGCCAGCCGCGAGTTGCTGGCGGCCAAGAGCATCGCCGACCTGGTGCAGTGGTCCGGCGGCCTGTATCACCCACCTGCCAAGTTCAGGAGCTGGTAATGCATGCATTCAACCTGCAATCCCGGCCCCTGGGGCTGGCCGAGCGCCTGGCGGACCTGGCGGTGGACGCGCTGATCGACGAGGCCGACCTGTCGCCCAAGCCGGCCCTGGTGGACCGCCGTGGCAATGGTGCCCACAGTGACCTGCACCTGGGCCTGATGCACGCCTCGGCCCTGAGCCTGTGGCCGGCCTTCAAGGACATGGCCGAGGCCGCGCAACAATTCGCCCGTATCGACTTGCCGCTGCGCGAAGCCTTGGGGCGCAGCGGTCGCGAAGGCGAGCGGGCGATGCTGGCCACCACCGGCGGGGTGAACACCCATCGCGGGGCGATCTGGGCCCTGGGCCTGCTGGTGGCCGCCGCCGCCCTGGAACCTGGCTCCGGGGCGGCCGGCAGCGTCGCCTGGCGCGCCGCGCGCCTGGCGCTGCTGGAAGACCGGCATGCGCCACGGCCCTTGAGCCATGGTGCCCAGGTGGCGCAGCGCTACGGCGTAGGCGGCGCCCGGGAGGAGGCCCAGCGGGGCTTTCCCGCGGTGCTGCAATGGGGCCTGCCGCAGCTGCGGCGCAGTCGTGCCCGGGGCCATGGCGAGCAGAACGCCCGGCTCGATGCGCTGCTGGCGATCATGACCCGGCTGGCCGACACCTGCGTGCTCTACCGCGCGGGCGAAGCGGGCCTGCGGGCCATGCAGGATGGCGCCCGGGCGGTGCTGGAGGCCGGTGGCAGCGCCAGCCTCGCCGGACGCCGGCGCCTGCACCAGCTGGACCTGCAACTTCTGACCTTGAATGCCTCGCCCGGTGGCGCCGCCGACCTTTTGGCCGCCTGCCTGCTGCTCGACCGGATCGAGGCCGCCGCCGACCAGGGAGCGAACTGATGGAAACCTTGTCCTTTGAATTTCCCGCCGGCCCTTCCGGTCGCGGCCGTGCGCTGGTGGGTTGTGTCGGCTCCGGCGACCTGGAAGTACTGCTGGAGCCGGCGCCGGCCGGCACCTTGAAGATCCAGGTCCAGACCTCGGTCAATGGCAGCGCCGCACGCTGGCAGCACCTGTTCCAGCGCATGTTCGCCGGGCAGACGCCACCGGCGCTGCTGATCGACATCCATGACTTCGGCGCCACCCCGGGGGTGGTGCGCCTACGCCTTGAACAGGGCCTGGAGGAAATCGCCCATGACTGACAGCGCACGCTTGCTCGACCAGCACAGCTTCGTCGAACTGGGTGCCCGGCAGCGAGCCCGGGCGTTGCTGGACGCCGGCACCTTTCGCGAACTGCTCGACCCTTTCCAGCGGGTCATGTCGCCCTGGTTGCCGCGCCAGGGCGTGGTGCCCCAGGCCGATGATGGGGTGGTGATCGCCAAGGGCAGCATCGCTGGGCTGCCGGTGGTGATCGCCGCCATCGAAGGCGCATTCCAGGGCGGCAGCCTCGGCGAAGTGGGCGGGGCGAAGATCGCCGGCGCCCTTGAGCTGGCGGCCGAGGACAACCGCCAGGGCATCGCCACCCGCGCCGTGCTGCTGCTGGAGACCGGCGGTGTGCGGTTGCAGGAGGCCAACCTGGGGTTGGCGGCGATCGCCGATATCCATGCCGCGATCGTCGACCTGCGCCAGTACCAGCCGGTGCTTGGCGTGGTAGCTGGCAGCGTCGGCTGCTTCGGTGGCATGTCGATCGCCGCCGGCCTGTGCAGCTACCTGCTGGTGACCCAAGAAGCGCGGCTGGGCCTGAACGGGCCGCAGGTGATCGAACAGGAAGCCGGGATCGAGGAGTACGACTCCCGCGACCGGCCTTTCATCTGGAGCCTGAGCGGCGGCGAGCAGCGTTTCGCCAGCGGCCTGGTGGATCGCTATGTGGCCGATGACGTGGCGCAGATCCGGGCCCAGGTTCGCGAGTTGCTGGCCCTCGGTCTGCCCGAGCGGCAACGCAGCCACCAGGCCGAACACTATCTGCAATGCCTGGCCCGGCTGGACACGGCGGCGCAAATCGATGCGGCGACGGTTCGCGATCTGTATCAAGGAGGCCGCTCATGAGTGCACGTTCTTTGCGGGGCCTGAACTGGTTCAACGCCCTGAGTGGCGGCACCGCTTCGGTGGCCGGCCTGCCGTCGTCGCTGCGGGTGGCCGATGGTGAACTGGGGGGGCAATCGGTTCGTTTTATCGCTGTGGTGGCCGACCCGGAGAATCGTTTTCCCCGCGCCCGCCAGGGCGAGGTCGGCCTGCTGGAGGGCTGGGGCCTGGCCAAAGCGGTGGATGAAGTGATCGACGCCGACCGCGATCAGCCGCGCAAGCGACCGCTGATCGCCATCGTCGATGTGCCGAGCCAGGCCTATGGCCGGCGCGAAGAAGCCCTGGGCATCCACCAGGCCCTGGCCGGCGCCGCCGACAGCTACGCCCGGGCCCGCCTGGCGGGGCATCCGGTGCTCGGCTTGCTGGTGGGCAAGGCCATGTCCGGGGCGTTCCTGGCCCACGGCTACCAGGCCAACCGGCTGATCGCCCTGCGCGACCCGGGCGTGATGGTGCACGCCATGGGCAAGGCCTCGGCGGCGCGGGTCACCCTGCGCAGCGTCGAGGAACTGGAAGCCCTGGCCGCCAGCGTGCCGCCCATGGCCTACGACATCGACAGCTATGCCGGCCTGGGCCTCTTGTGGAAAACCCTGCCGGTGCAGCGCATCGAACAACCGACCCCCCAGGACCTGGACCAGGTCAGCGAATGCCTGCTGCAAGCCATTGTCGATGTACGGGCCGCTGGCGTTGGGCTCGAAGGGCGCCTGGGGGCGGCGAACCGGGAGGCCTCGAGCCGGGTCCGCCAACTGCTGCGGGAGCAATGGTGAGCGCCGGCGCTCACTGGTTGCCCCATGACCTGCTGTGGGGCCTGGGGCCCGGGCAACTGGCGGCCGATGCGCCGGAGTGGGCGCGGCAGGTGCTGGAGCAGGGGCAACCGGTGGTGGTGCGCCGGGCGGTGAGCGCTGCCGGTTCGGTCGCCGTGGGGCTGCGTGGCCCGGCCCGGGAGCAGCGTTACCCGGCGTTGCTGGCGCTGGACGCGGTGCAGCGTGGCGTCCGCCCGGAGGCGTTGCGCCACGTGCCGTCGAGCCGGGCCTGGCCGGCGCTCCAGGCCCTGGACCAGTTGCGTGGCCCGCTGGACGCCCTGGGGCTGGCCTGGGGCGTGGGCGGCAGCGCCGGCTTCGAGCTGGCCAGCGGGGTGGCCGCATTGCACCAGGACAGCGACCTGGACCTGATTCTCCGGGCACCTGAGCCGCTGTCCCGGGCCCGGGCGCGGGAGCTGCTGGCACTGCTCGATGGCGCCGTGTGCCGGGTCGACCTGCAATTGCAACTGCCGGCCGGGGGCCTGGCCCTGCGGGAGTGGGCCGGGGGCGCCTCGCGGGTACTGCTCAAGAGCGCCAGCGGAGCGCGGTTGGTACGCGATCCCTGGTGCCCAGGGGAGTTGGCGGCATGAGCAGCTTGCTGGTATTCCCGGGCCAGGGGGCGCAGCAGCCGGGGATGCTCCAGCGACTGCCCGAGCGGCCGGAGGTCGTGGCCTGCCTGCGCGAGGCCAGTGATGTGCTGGGGCAGGACGTGCTGGGCCTGGACTCGCCCCAGGCCCTGGCCGGGACCCGGGCGGTGCAGCTGTGCCTGCTGATTGCCGGGGTGGCCTGTGCCCGGACCCTGCTGCACGCCGATTGCCCGGTGGACTACGTGGCTGGCCTGTCCATCGGCGCCTATCCGGCGGCGGTGGTGGCCGGGGCCCTGGATTTCGCCGATGCCCTGCGCCTGGTGAGCTTGCGCGGGGAGCTGATGCAGCAGGCTTATCCACAGGGCTACGGGATGACCGCGCTGATGGGCCTGGACCTGGGCACGGTGGAGGCATTGCTGGCCCGGGTCCATGGCCGCGAATCGCCGGTGTACCTGGCCAATATCAACGCCGACACCCAGGTGGTGATCGCCGGCAGCGAGGCGGCGATGCAGGCCGTGGCCGAACTGGCCCGGGCCCGTGGCGCCGGGGTGGCCAGGCGCCTGGCGGTCAGCGTGCCGTCCCATTGCCCGTTGCTGGAGCAGCCGGCCCAACGGTTGGCCGAGGCGTTCGCCAGGGTGCCGATGGGGCCGCCACGGCTGGGGTACCTGAGTGCTAGCCGCGCGCGGCCATTGCGCACGGTGGAGCAATTGCGCGACGACCTGGCCTTCAACATGTGCCGGCTGGTGGACTGGCGCGGCACCGTGCAGGGCGCCTATGAGCGCGGCGTACGGTTGCAGATCGAACTGCCGCCCGGGGCGGTGCTCAGCGGCTTGGCGCGCCGGGTGTTCGAGCAGGGTTCGGTGCTCGCCTTCGATGGCGCCCGTCCGGACACCTTGCAGGCGCTTTTGCGCGAGGAGGGCCGCCGCGACCGATAGAACCGCGACCCAGGCTGGCGAAGCACAAGAACAACAACTTCGACGATGCACTGCGAGGACAACGACAATGATTATCTATGGTGTGGCATTGCTGGCGATCTGCACGCTGGCGGGAGTGATTATCGGCGACATGCTCGGCGTGTTGCTGGGGGTGAAGTCCAACGTCGGCGGGGTCGGCATCGCCATGATCCTGCTGATCTGCGCGCGCTTGTGGATGCAGCGCCATGGCGGCATGAGCAAGGACTGTGAAATGGGCGTCGGCTTCTGGGGCGCCCTGTACATCCCGGTGGTGGTGGCCATGGCCGCCCAGCAGAATGTGGTCACCGCGCTACATGGCGGACCGGTGGCGGTGCTGGCAGCCATCGGCTCGGTGCTGGTGTGCGGCTGCACCATCGCCCTGATCAGCCGGACCCACAAGGGCGATCCGCTACCGCAGGAGCCGGGCATCGAAGCCGCGCCGGCGGGAGGGCGCTGAGATGTGGGACCTGATCGAGAAAGGCCTGGAACACAACGGCCTGGTCACCGCCTTCGCCTTCGTCGGCGTGATCATGTGGGTCTCGGTGCTGCTGTCCCGGCACCTGACTTTCGGCCGCGTGCATGGATCGGCGATCGCCATCGTCATCGGCCTGGCCCTGGCCTGGGTCGGCGGCACCCTGACCGGTGGCCAGAAAGGCCTGGCGGACCTGGCGCTGTTTTCCGGCATCGGCCTGATGGGCGGCGCCATGCTGCGGGATTTCGCCATCGTCGCCACGGCCTTCGAAGTCCAGGCCACCGAGGCCCGCAAGGCCGGGTTGATCGGCGCCGTGGCGCTGCTGCTGGGCACGGTGCTGCCATTCATCGTCGGGGCGAGCATCGCCTGGAGCTTTGGCTATCGCGATGCGGTGAGCATGACCACCCTCGGTGCCGGCGCCGTGACCTACATCGTCGGCCCGGTGACCGGCGCGGCCATCGGCGCCAGCTCCGATGTGGTGGCGCTGTCGATCGCCACCGGCCTGATCAAGGCGATCCTGGTGATGGTGGGCACGCCCATGGCGGCCCGCTGGATGGGCCTGGACAACCCGCGTTCGGCCATGGTGTTCGGTGGCTTGGCCGGGACCGTCAGTGGGGTCACCGCCGGGCTTGCGGCCACCGATCGGCGCCTGGTGCCCTATGGGGCGCTGACGGCGACCTTCCACACCGGGTTGGGGTGCCTGCTGGGGCCGTCGCTGCTGTTTTTCATCGTGCGTGGGCTGGTGGGCTGACCCGATGTCATGCACACCTGCGACACTCTGGCGCTCTAACCCTGCCGGTTGGCATACATCCGGCATTCGGCCAGCAGCGCCAGCAGGTTCGGGTCGCGCTCCTTGGCCTTGAGGAAGACCACGCCGATATGTTGCTGCAGGCGGTAGCGCGCCTGCAGCGGTATCAGCTTCACGCGGTTCTCGTAGACGGCGGCGATCCTGCCCGGCAGCAGCGCATAACCCACCCCCGAGCTGACCATGCTCAGCAGGGTGAAGATATCGTTGACCTGCATCGCCACCTTCGGCTCGAACCCCGCCTGCTTGAAAACCCGCACGCCGTCCTGGTGGGTGGCGAAACCCTGGGTCAGGGTGATGAACGTGGCGTCGCGCACAGCCGCCAGGTCCACTTCGCGCTCTTGGGCGAAGGGCGAGTCGGCCGGGGTGGCGAGGAAGATATCGTCGGAGAACAGCGGCAGCCGTTCGCAGTCCGGATCGCTGACGCTGTCGTCCAGGGACACCAGGATCGCATCCACTTCCATGTTCTTGAGCTTGTATAAAAGATCGATGTTGGAGCCCAGGATCAGGTCGATGTTCAGCTCGCTGCGCCGCAGCTTCAGGCCCATGATCAGTTGCGGCACGGTTTTCACGGTCAGGGAGTAAAGCGCGCCGAGCTTGAAACGTTCTGCCGAGAAACCAGCGGCTTCACGGGTCAGGCGCACGCTCTCGACCACGTCCTGCACCAGCTTCTGCGCCCGCTCTTCCAGCACAAAGGCGCTTCCCAGCGGGGTCAGGTTGCGTCCTTCGTGCTTGAACAGCGGGCAGCGCAGGGCGTTTTCCAGGGAGTGGATGGCCCGGTGCACGCTGACATTGCTGGTTTGCAGTTCGCTGGCGGCGCGAGCCAGGTTGCCGGTGCGCATGAAGGCCAGAAACACTTCGAGTTTCTTGAGGGTCAACTCTTCGTCGATGAGCATGGTCCGGACTCTGGTGGCGAGGGCCTGATGATGCCCGATGAGTCGTCATGTGACCGCTGGTTTTTTCAGCGGCGCGCCCCAATGGACATATTGCGCTTGCACACTGCAGGCGCAGGCCCGTCGCTGGCCTTGCGGTCGAACGCAGCGGCCCGCAGTGGGTCTGCTGGGATGGTTGTGGATGTTTTCAGGGTGACTGATCGATGTATCACGGAGAAAGACTCAACGCCTGGACCCACCTCTTGGGGGCGGTCGCGGCGTTTATCGGCGGTATCTGGCTGGTGGTGCTGGCCAGCCTCGACGGCAGCCCGTGGAAGATCGTCGGGGTGGCGATCTATGCCTTCACCTTGCTGGTGCTCTACAGCGTGTCCACGGTCTACCACAGCGTGCGGGGGCGGGCGAAGAACATCATGCAGAAGGTCGATCACTTCTCGATCTACCTGCTGATCGCCGGCAGCTACACGCCGTTCTGCCTGGTGACCTTGCGCGGGCCCTGGGGCTGGACCCTGTTCGGCATCGTCTGGGGCCTGGCCTTGATCGGCATCCTGCAGGAGATCAAGCCGCGCTCCGAAGCGCGGGTCCTGTCCATCGTGATCTACGCGGTGATGGGCTGGATCGTGCTGGTGGCGGTCAAGCCGCTGCTGGCGGCCCTGGGGCCGGCGGGCTTCACCTGGCTGGCGGCGGGCGGGGTGTTGTACACCGTGGGGATCATCTTCTTCGCCCTCGACAACCGCCTGCGCCACGCCCACGGCATCTGGCACCTGTTCGTCATCGCCGGCAGCCTGCTGCACTTCGTCGCCATCCTGTTCTATGTGTTGTGATCGGCACGCCTCATCGTTCCGCGCGGGTAGCCTCGCTCCTACAGGTACGGTGATCCCTGTGTAGGAGCGAAGCTGGCTCGCGATGACATCCTGACCGGCGGCCTCAATCGGCGGCCATCAACCGATCCAGTTGCTCCTGGGCCTGCCCGCCAAAGATCTCCAGCAAGCTGCTCAAGGTATGGGGCGGCGGTTCGGCGGCCCGGCTCACGGCATACAGGGTGATGGGCAGCGACGGGCTCAGGGGGCGGATCGCGGTGCTGGCCGAGGACGCGCCCAGGGCGGTGAAGGGATCGATCAGCGCCAGGCCGGCGCCGGACTCCACCATGGCCCGGGCCAGGGAATAGGTCTGCACCGCGATGCTCACCCGGGGTGGTGGTTCCACGGCCTTGAGATAACCGTCGAGCCGGGCCGACAGCGGGTCGGCGCTGCTCAGGCCGATCAGCGGTGCGCCTGCCAGTTCTTGCAGCGCCAGGGGCTGGCCCAGGCTGCCATCGGGCCAATAGCCGCTCGGTGCCAGGGCCACCAGCACGCCCTGGGCCAGGACCTGACCGTTCAGGCCGGGGTGATCCGGGCGTTGCAGGGTCAGGGCCACATCGATTTCGCGCATCAACAGGTTCTGCACCAGTTCGCGGCTGTGGGCGCTGGACAGCTCGCAGAGGCTGTCCGGGTAGCGCCGGGTCCACTCGCTGATGGCCGGCGGCAGCAAGGCCAGGGCCAGGGCCGGGGTGGCGCCGATGCGCAGGCTGTGGCCCGGCGCCCGGCGCAGGTTCTGGGCCAGGCGGCGCACGCCCTGCAGGCTCTCGCTGACCTTGTCCACCTCCCGCTCCAGCTCCAGGGCTTCCGGGGTCGGTTGCAGCTTGCCGCGTACCCGCAGGAACAGCGGGAAACCCAGCTGCAGTTCGGCGTGCTGCAGCACTTTGGTCACCGCCGGCTGCGAGACGTGCAGCAATTGCGCGGCACCGCTGATGGAGCCGGTCTGGCGGATGGCCTGGAAGATCTCGATATGGCGAAGGCGCATGGCAAGTCCATAACCTTTGTTTATGGGTGTTCCATCTTTATTCATTGTCCGGCGCCTGTCACCTGCCCCTAACCTTGGGTCCATCGAACGACGGTCCAGGGGCAATCATGAGTCAGCGGGTTTGCATCATCGGTGGTGGCGTCATTGGCCTGGCCAGCGCCTATGCCCTGGTCCGCCAGGGCCTGGAGGTGACCCTGGTGGAAGCCCAGGACAGCCTCGGCAGCCAGACCAGCTTCGCCAACGGCGGCCAGCTGTCCTATCGCTACGTGGCGCCGCTGGCCGATGCTGGCGTGCCCTGGCAGGCCCTGGGCTGGATGCTCAAGGGCGATTCGCCGTTGCGCCTGCGGCCACGCCTGGACCCGGCGCAGTGGCGCTGGCTGGCGGGGTTCCTGGGGGCTTGCCGGCACTCGGTGAACCAGCGCAATGGCGCCCATTTGCTGCGGTTGGCGCTGCTCAGCCAGGAGACCCTCAAGACCTGGCGCGAAGCCGACGGCCTGGCGGACTTCGACTGGCGGCGCAACGGCAAGCTGGTGACCTTTCGTGAGGCCGGCAGTTTCGAACACGCCCGGCACAACCTGTCCGACCCGCGCCAGCAGCAGGTGCTGACGGGGGCCGAATGCGCCAGCCTGGAGCCGGCCCTGGGCGATGCGCCCTTCATCGGTGGCATCTATACCCCGGACGAAGAGGTGGCCGACTGCCATGCTTTCTGCCAGCAGTTGGCGGCACGCCTGCGGGCGTCCGGACGTTGCCAGATCCTCCTTGGGCAGCGAGTTCGCGGCATCCGGCACCAGGGCGACCGGGTACAGGCCATCGACCTGGGCGAGCGCCAGCTGGCGGTGGACCACCTGGTGCTGGCTGCCGGGCACCGCAGCTCCGAGTTGCAGCTGCCTGGGCTCAAGCTGCCGCTGTACCCGCTCAAGGGCTACAGCCTCAGCGCGCCCATCGGCCCGCAGCACCGAGCGCCGGAAATCAGCATCACCGACTACAACCGCAAGATCGTCTACGCGCGGATCGGCCAGCAGCTACGGGTCGCGGCCATGGTCGATATCGTCGGCTTCGACCCGGCCCCGGACCCCGGGCGCCTGGCCCTGCTGCGGCGCCAGGCGGCGCAGACCTTCGCCCATGCCGGCGATTACCAGGCCGCCGTGGAATGGGCCGGCATGCGCCCGGCGACCCCCAGCGGCGTGCCGCTGGTGGGGGGCACCGCCTACCGCAACCTGTGGCTCAACCTCGGCCATGGCGCGCTGGGTTTCACCCTGGCCTGTGGCAGCGGCCAGTTGCTGGGCGAACTGATCGGCCAGCGTCCCACCAGTATCGACATGCAGGGCCTGGCGCCACGCGCCGCCTGAGTCATCACCAGGAGTGTTTCCAATGAGTATCCAGCGTCTGCATAGCAACAACCGCCTGAGTGGCGCCGTGACCTTCGCCGAACTGGTGTTCCTTTCCGGCCAGGTGCCGGGGGCCAGCCAGGACATCGCCGGCCAGACCCGCGAGGTCCTGGAGAAGATCGATGCGCTGCTGGCCGAGGTCGGCAGCGACAAGGACCACGTGCTCAACGCCACCATTTATCTCAAGGACATCCAGGCGGATTTCGCCGGCATGAACGAGGTGTGGTCGGCCTGGCTGTCCCCCGGCCAGGCTCCGGCGCGCACCACTTTGCAGGCAGCCCTGGCGCGCCCGGACATCCTCGTCGAAATCAGTATCATCGCCACCCGTCGCTGAAGCGCCTTCATCCCCAACGGAGAATAACAATGCACAAGAAGATCACGTTGCTCGGCTGCACCCTGGGCCTGCTGTTCAGCGCCATGGCCCAGGCCAACGAGGCGCCCCTGGAGGGAACCCTGGCCAAGATCGCCAACAGCGCCAGTATTACCTTGGGATATCGCGATGCCTCGGTGCCGTTTTCCTACGTGGCGGACAACAGCGGCAAGCCCATGGGTTATTCCGTGGAGCTGGCGGGTAAGGTGGTGGAGCGCATCCAGCAGCAGTTGCAGCTGCCCAAGCTGGCGGTGAAGTACAACCTGGTGACCTCCCAGACCCGCATTCCGCTGGTGCAGAACGGCACCGTGGACCTGGAATGCGGCTCCACCGGGGTGACGGCCGAGCGCCAGAAGCAGGTGGCCTTCTCCTATGGCTTCATCTACGTCAAGGGCCAGTTGCTGACCGCCAAGGACAGCGGGATCAAGAGCTTCGCCGACCTGCGGGGCAAGAATGTGGTGACCACCGCCGGCACCACCAACGAGCGCTTTCTCAAGAGCTTCAACGTCGAGCACAAGATCGATATGTTCGTGATCAGCGCCAAGGACCACGGCGAAGCCTTCCAGATGCTCCAGTCGGGGCGCGCGGCGGCGTTCTACATGGACGATGCGCTGCTTTACGGCGAGCGGGCCAAGGCTCGCGATCCGCACAACTGGGTCGTGGTGGGCGAGGAGCAGTCGCGGGAGATCTACAGCTGCATGGTGCGCAAGGACGACCCGCAGTTCCTGGCGCTGGTCAACACCGCCCTGGCGGACCTGTACCGCTCCGGCGAGATCAACGGGATCTACCAGCGCTGGTTCGAGCAGCCGATCCCGCCCAAGGGGCTGAACCTGGAGTTCCCGATGACCAGCGAGCTGAAGGCGATCATCGCCAAGCCCACCAGCGATCCGGTGCAGTAACGCCGTCCCGCGGCCTGCCGGCTGTTGTAGGAGCCAGGCTTGCCGGCGATGGACGCGCCACGGTGTGCCAGGCAACGGCGGGGGGCTAGAAGTCGCCCCAGAGCTGCTGGGCCACGGCCAGGGCCACCACTGGCGCGGTTTCCGTACGCAGTACCCGTGGACCCAGGCGCGCCGGCAGGAAACCGGCGCCCTGGGCTTGTTCGACTTCGGCGTCGGACAGGCCGCCCTCGGGGCCGATCAGGAAGGCCAGGGTGCCCGGGCGGGCGTGGCTTTCCAGTGGCTGGGCCACCGGGTGCAGCACCAGCTTGAGGTCGGCGGCGGTCTGCTTGAGCCAATCCGCCAGCAACAGCGGCGGGTGGATCACCGGGACCTTGGAGCGCCCGCACTGCTCGCAGGCGCTGATGGCCACCTGGCGCCAATGCAGCAGGCGCTTGTCGGCCCGTTCATCCTTGAGCCGCACCTCGCAGCGTTCGCTGAAGATCGGCGTGATCTGGTCGACACCCAGCTCGGTGGCTTTCTGGATCGCCCAATCCATGCGTTCGCCACGGGACAGGCCCTGGCCCAGGTGGATACGCAGCGGCGACTCGGGCTGGCCGGCGAAGCTCTCGTCGAGGCTGATCCGCACGCGCTTCTTGCCCACCTCCACCAGGGTGCCGCGAAACTCCTGCCCCGAACCGTCGAACACCTGCAACGCATCGCCCTCGGCCATGCGCAGCACCCGTGCGATGTAGTGGGCCTGGGCTTCGGGCAGCTCGTGCTCGCCAAGGCCCAGGGGGGTGTCGATAAAGAAGCGGGACAATCTCATCTGTGGTCTCTGTTGAAGTCGGATCGGTGGGGGCGGGTGCGTGGCCTGTGCGGCCACGCTCGGGCGGGCCTCAGCCCGGATCGCGAAAACCCGGGTGGAAGTCCTTGGGCACCGCCACGCTGACGCTGTCCCGGGTGGCGATGTCGATGCCTTCGCTGGCCACTTCGGCGAGGAAGTCGATCTGCTCCGGGGTGATCACGTAGGGCGGCAGGAAGTACACCACGCTGCCTAGCGGACGCAGCAGGGCGCCACGGCTCAGGGCGTGTTCGAAGACCTTCAGGCCACGGCGTTCCTGCCAGGGATAGGCGGCCTTGCTGGCCTTGTCCTGGACCATCTCGATGGCCAGCGCCATGCCGGTCTGGCGGATCTCGGCGACGTGGGCGTGGTCGGCCAGGTGCGCGGTGGCGCTGGCCATGCGTGCGGCCAGGGCCTGGTTGGCCTGGATCACGTTGTCCTGTTCGAAGATATCCAGGGTCGCCAGCGCCGCGGCACAGGCCAGCGGGTTGCCGGTGTAGCTGTGGGAGTGGAGGAAGGCGCGCAGGGTCGGGTAGTCGTCGTAGAAGGCCTGGTAGACCTTGTCGGTGGTCAGGCAGGCAGCCAGGGGCAGGTAGCCGCCGGTCAGGGCCTTGGACAGGCACAGGAAGTCCGGGCGGATGCCGGCCTGCTCGCAGGCGAACAGGGTGCCGGTACGACCGAAGCCCACGGCGATTTCGTCGTGGATCAGGTGCACGTCGTAGCGGTCGCAGGCCTCGCGCAGCAGCTTGAGGTAGACCGGGTGGTACATGCGCATGCCGCCGGCGCCCTGGATCAGCGGCTCGACGATCACCGCCGAGATCGTCTCGTGGTGTTCGGCCAGGGTCTGCTCCATGGCGGCGAACATGTTGCGCGAATGCGCTTCCCAGCCCATGCCTTCAGGGCGGTGGTAGCAGTCGGGGCTGGGCACCTTGAGGGTGTCCAGCAGCAGGGCCTTGTAGGTCTCGGTGAACAACGGCACGTCGCCCACCGACATGGCGGCGATGGTCTCGCCGTGATAGCTGTTGGTCAGGGTGACGAAGCGCTTCTTCGCCGGTTTGCCGGTGTTCTGCCAGTAGTGGAAGCTCATCTTCAGCGCCACTTCGATGCACGACGAGCCGTTGTCGGCGTAGAACACCCGGTCCAGCCCGGCGGGGGTCATGGCCACCAGGCGCTCGGACAGCTCGATCACCGGCTGGTGGCTGAAGCCGGCCAGGATCACGTGCTCCAGCTGGTCGACCTGGTCCTTGATGCGCTGGTTGATGCGCGGGTTGGCGTGGCCGAACACGTTGACCCACCAGGAACTGACCGCATCCAGGTAGCGCTTGCCCTCGAAATCTTCCAGCCAGACACCTTCGCCCCGCCGGATCGGGATCAACGGCAGTTGTTCGTGGTCTTTCATCTGGGTGCAGGGATGCCACAACACTGCGAGATCGCGTTGCATCCACTGGTTATTCAGGCCCATGTACAGTCTCCTGGAGGTGCTCGCAAAATGGCGCGGGCAAACGATCGAGCAAGCCTATGCAATGCATGGCCGTGGGACAACCTGGTTGTGCGAGGTAGCGCCGCGGGTGTGGCCCATCCTGGGCAAAGACGCCGGTGATGGAGGCCAAGGCACGGGGACGGGGGACTTGCCCGTAGAGGAACTTGAGGGACTTAATCTTTACTTAACTCGCTCGGTACAGACTATCGATCGTATTTCTCGATATTTCAAAGCGAAAATTTCCGCTTTAATTCGATAGGTAAATCGATAGTCTTGGCCAGCGTTTCTTACAGGATGCGACACAATGCAGTTACGTAATTCTTCTTCGCGCTACGGCTGGGTAAGCATTGTTCTGCACTGGGGCGTGGCCCTGGCGGTATTCGGACTGTTTGCCCTGGGCCTGTGGATGGTCGGCCTGGACTACTACAGTACCTGGCGCAAAGACGCGCCGGACCTGCACAAGAGCATTGGCCTGACGCTGTTTGCGATCATGCTGCTGCGGGTGCTGTGGCGGTTCGTCAGCCCACCGCCGCCGGCCCCGGCCAATCATGGCCGCCTGACCCGACTGGGGGCCAAGCTGGGACACGCGTTCCTCTACCTGGGCCTGTTCGCGGTGATGATCGCCGGTTACCTGATCTCCACCGCAGACGGCGTGGGTATCCCGGTATTCGGCTTGTTCGAAATTCCTGCCCTGGTATCCGGACTCCCGGACCAGGCAGATGTGGCAGGTGCGGTGCATTTGTACCTGGCCTGGGTGCTGGTAGTCTTTGCCGGCATCCATGGACTGGCTGCATTGAAGCACCACTTTATCGATCGTGATGCGACCCTCACCCGTATGCTGGGCCGCAAAGCCTGATGTTCAACCTTGACTCGAAAGGAATGGAAAGCATGTTGAAAAAGACTCTCGCCGCTCTGGCAATCGGATCTGCTGTATTGGCGACCGGCCAGGCAATGGCAGCGGACTACGTGATCGACAAGGAAGGCCAGCACGCCTTCGTCGACTTCAAGATCAGCCACCTGGGCTACAGCTTCATCACCGGTACCTTCAAGGACCTGGACGGCAAGTTCAGCTTCGACGCGGCCAAGCCTGAAGACGCCAAGATCGAAGTCAACGTGCGTACCGCCAGCGTGTTCACCAACCACGCCGAGCGTGACAAGCACATCACCAGCAAGGACTTCCTGGACGCTGGCAAGTTTGCCGACGCCAAGTTCGTCTCCACCAGCGTCAAGCCAACCGGCAAGAACGCTGATGGCAAGCTGACCGCCGACGTAGCCGGCGACCTGACCCTGCATGGCGTGACCAAGCCTGTCGTGGTCAAGGCCACCTTCCTGGGTGAAGGCAAGGATCCATGGGGCGGCTACCGCGCTGGCTTCGAAGGCACCACCAGCATCAATCGCCAGGACTTCGGCAAGATGATGGACCTGGGCCCGGCGTCCAATAACGTCGACCTGTACATCACCTTCGAAGGTGTGAAAGCCAAGTAATGCTTCGCCTGTAGCCGCTGCCGCAGGCTGCGACAAGGCCCGCAGGGCCTTCGCGATCTGCGCCGCGCTGCTGCCATCGGCGCGTTCGCGCCCACGGCACGCACAAGAAAACGCCCCCGGCTCCAACCGAGGGCGTTTTTTATCGGCTGGCCGTTTTCCCCGATACCAGCGAAAACGCCCCGGATCTCACGATCCGGGGCGTTTTGCATTGCAGCTCGCTTAGCGGTTACGCGTCAGCAGGGCCGGTTTTTCGCCCCGTGGGCGGCTTGGCAACTGTTCCAGTTGTTCAGGCGTCGGGAAGCGATCGACCTTGGACTCCTTGTGCATGATCTTCGGCTGGACGCTCCGAGGATTCTGCACGGCAGGTTCCTGGCGGCCTTGATCGTCACGGCCACGACGGTTGCGCGAATCGTCGCGACGGCCCTGGCCATCACGGGAAGCACCATTGCGCTGGCCGTTGCGTTTGGCCGGCGTGCCACCGTTGCTGTTGCTGGCTCCGCCACCGTTGCGCGGATTGCCATTGCGACCCTGGCCGCCGTTGCGCTGCCCATTGCCGCCAGTGCCCTGGCCCGGGGCTGCGGGGCGACGGCCGCGGCCTTGCTGGTTGCCCTTGTTCTGGTACGGGCTGACGTAGTCGGCGCGGTTGCCGAAGTTGTCCACGTCGTCATCGAGGAACTCGTCCGGCGCCCGGTCCGGGCTTGGGACTGGCTGGCGTTGTTCGCGCGGCGCGGCTTTTTCGCGAGGCTTCTGCTCGCGAGCCTGGCGCTCGCCACGGGCCGGCTTGTCCTTGCCGCCCTTGTCCTTGCCCTTGTCCTTGCGACCGCCACCGCCGCCATTCGGGTTGTCGCCGCGGGGCGCGCGGGCGTTGCGCGAGTTACGGGTGTCCGGACGCTCGCGCACTTCCGGTTTCTCGGCTTCCACCGCGCTGGCATCGAAGCCCATCAGGTCGCCATCGGCGATCTTCTGCTTGGTCATGCGCTCGATGCTCTTGAGCAGCTTCTCTTCGTCCGGGGCCACCAGGGAAATGGCCTCGCCCGAACGGCCGGCCCGGCCAGTACGGCCGATACGGTGGACGTAGTCTTCGTCGACGTTGGGCAGCTCGAAGTTGACCACATGGGGCAGTTGGTCGATGTCCAGGCCGCGGGCGGCGATATCGGTCGCCACCAGGATCCGCACTTCGCCGGCCTTGAAGTCGGCCAGGGCCTTGGTGCGGGCGTTCTGGCTCTTGTTGCCGTGGATCGCCATGGCGCTCAGGCCATGCTTGTCCAGGTATTCGGCCAGGCGGTTGGCGCCGTGCTTGGTGCGGGTGAACACCAGGACCTGTTCCCAGGCACCTGCGGTGATCAGGTGCGCCAGCAGCGCGCGCTTGTGGCTGGCCGGCAGGCGGAAGACCCGCTGCTCGATCCGCTCCACCGTGGTGTTCGGCGGGGTGACCTCGATGCGCTCGGGGTCGTGCAGGAGCTTGCTGGCCAGGTCCGTGATGTCCTTGGAGAAGGTCGCGGAAAACAGCAGGTTCTGGCGCTTGGCCGGGAGGCGGGCGAGGACCTTCTTGACGTCATGGACGAAGCCCATGTCGAGCATGCGGTCGGCTTCGTCCAGGACCAGGATTTCCACGTGCGACAGGTCGATGCTGCCCTGGCCGGCCAGGTCCAGCAGGCGGCCGGGGCAGGCCACCAGCACGTCGACGCCACGGGCCATGGCCTGCACCTGCGGGTTCATGCCGACGCCGCCGAAGATGCAGGCGCTGACGAACTTCAGGTCGCGGGCGTACAGCTTGAAGCTGTCGTGCACCTGCGCGGCCAGTTCGCGAGTCGGGGTCAGGACCAGGACGCGAGGCTGGCGCGGGCCGTGACGTTGGGATTTGTCCGGATGACCATTGGGAAACAGCCGCTCCAGGATCGGGAGGGCGAAACCGCCGGTTTTACCAGTACCTGTCTGTGCCGCGACCATCAGATCGCGACCTTGCAACACGGCGGGAATGGCCCGCTGTTGCACCGGAGTAGGCTGGGTATAGCCGGCTGCTTCGATGGCGCCGACTAAAGCCTCGGAGAGACCGAGGGAAGCAAAGGACATGAGTAATCCTGTTTTAGTGAGGGCTTGGCCCAAAGGGATGATCTTGCCGGGCGCGAATGGCGTTCAAGAGGACGCAATCCCGTCCGGTCCTGCTGGCCTGGGAAGACATCCACCGAGGGCTCGCGCGGGCCGGTCGGCTGCGCCGTAGCGGGGTGGAGATGTCTTGAACAGGATCCCAGCGTCCGGGCGTGAGCCTGGCGGGAGGCCGGAGTATAACAGAGCATTCAATGCGCGCCGCTTTCCTGCTGCTCAACGGTTTTTTCCGATTCGCGGGTCGAAGAGGATCTGACAGGCGGCAGCACGGGTTCCGCGCCATATTTGGCGCTCAGCGCGGCATAGCCCGGTTCACGCTTGAAACGCTTGAGTTCGGCACCGAAGCGCTGCACCAGCAGGTCCATGCCAGCCTGGCGGCGCACCGCCAAGTATTGCTGCTGGCGGCTGACGACCAGGGGGTTCTGGCTGATCTGGTCGCGGATGCCGAGGGTGTCCAGCAGGTGCTGGCCGACCCGCTTGTCGGTGATCAGCAGGTCGATCCGGCCCAACAGCAATTTGCCGAAGTTGGCCTCGTGGGTGGGGGCGGGCTCACGGTTGAATAGCGTGGAGTTGCTGAAATCTTCGCTGTACAGGTAGCCAGGGGAGGTGCCGATGGTCAGGCCCTTGAGCTCGTCTAGGCGCTTGAACGGATGGGGGCGGCGGTTGGCGTAGAACATCACGAACTCGACTTCCGATAGCGCCTCGCTGGGGTAGAGCAGGGTGCTGTCGCGCTCGTCGCTGTGGAAGATATCCAGAGCGCCGTCGGCCTGACCGGTTTCCAGCATCGCCAGGCAGCGCTTCCAGGGCAGGAACTGCCATTGCACCTCGATGCCCAGGCGCTGGAAGACGATGGCGGTGGTCTCGTAGTCCAGCCCCAGGGGCTTGCCGTTTTCCTCGTAGACATAGGGGGCCCAGGGTTCGGTGACGATGCGTAGCGTCTCGCCATGGGCGGCGAGGCTCAGGCAAGCGCAGAGAAGGGTGGTCAGCAACCGGGCAATGACGGACATTGCTGGAGAGTACGCCGAGAGATCATGCAAATGCTAGGGGCAGTTCCTGGCGCTCTAGATCAGGCCTGGCGCGGGTATGGAGGCCCCGGTCGGCACCGGGGCCGGTGTTGCCTTGCCGGTCAGCGCGGCAGCTTCAGGTTGTTCCAGATCGCCAGGCTCGGTTCCGCCTGGTTCAGGGTGTAGAAATGCAATCCCGGGGCGCCGCCTTGCAGCAGGCGTTCGCACATCTGGCTGATGACCTGTGTGCCGAAGGCCTGGATGCTGGTGCTGTCGTCGCCATAGGCTTCCAGCTGCTTGCGGATCCAGCGCGGGATCTCGGCGCCGCAGGCGTCGGAGAAGCGCGCCAGCTTGCTGTAGTTGGTGATCGGCATGATGCCCGGCACGATCGGGATGTTCACGCCCAGCTTCTGCACGCGCTCGACGAAGTAGAAGTAGCTGTCGGCGTTGAAGAAGTACTGGGTGATCGCGCTGTCGGCACCGGCGTTGGCCTTGCGCACGAAGTTCTGCAGGTCGTCCTCGAAATTGCGCGCTTGCGGGTGCATTTCCGGGTAGGCGGCGACTTCGATGTGGAAATGACTGCCGGTCTCTTCACGAATGAAGTTCACCAGGTCATTGGCGTGGCGCAGCTCGCCGCTGGCCATGCCCATGCCCGAGGGCAAGTCGCCGCGCAGGGCGACGATACGCTTGATGCCGGCTGCCTGGTATTGCCGCAGCAGGCCGCGCAGATCGTCCTTGCTGTCGCCCACGCAGGACAGGTGCGGTGCCGAAGGGACTTTTACTTCGTTCTCCAACTGCAGCACGGTGTTGACCGTACGATCACGGGTCGAACCGCCGGCGCCGTAGGTGCAGGAGAAGAAGTCGGGGTTGTAGTCGGCCAGCTGACGGGCAGTGGCGAGCAGTTTTTCATGCCCAGCATCGGTCTTGGTGGGGAAGAACTCGAAGCTGTAGCGACGGTCTTGGGACATGGAGGAAACCTCCAGCTACAAGCCGCAAGCTTGCAAGCTGCAAGAGAAGCGGGGGTGCGCTCGTCTCTTGTACCTGGAGCCTGGAGCCTGACACTGTTTTGGCAAATGGGGGCCAAGCCGTGGGCTTCGTGCGGCAAGGTCGGCTTTTGGCCTTTACTTGCCGCTTGAAGCTCAAGGCTTGCAGCTGCTCTTAGTAGCGGTAGGCGTCCGGTTTGAACGGGCCTTCGACGGTCACGCCGATGTAGTCGGCCTGTTGCTTGGTCAGTTGAGTGACCACGCCACCGAAGCCGCGGACCATTTCCAGGGCCACTTCTTCGTCGAGTTTCTTGGGCAGCACTTCAACGGTCAGGCGCTCGGCTTTCTGGGCTGGCGACAGGTCGGCGTACTTCTGGCCGAACAGGAAGATCTGGGCCAGGACCTGGTTGGCGAACGAACCATCCATGATGCGGCTTGGGTGACCGGTGGCGTTACCCAGGTTCACCAGGCGGCCTTCGGCCAGCAGGATCAGGTAGTCGTCGTTCTGCGGGTCGAAATCGCCGTGGCCGGTACGGTGGATCTTGTGTACCTGGGGCTTCACTTCTTCCCATGCCCAGTTCTTGCGCATGAAGGCGGTGTCGATTTCGTTGTCGAAGTGGCCGATGTTGCAGACCACGGCGCGCTTCTTCAGGGCCTTGAGCATGTTCGCGTCGCAAACATTGACGTTACCGGTGGTGGTCACGATCAGGTCGATCTTGCCCAGCAGGTCCTTGTTGATGCTCGCTTCGGTGCCGTCGTTGATACCGTCGATGAACGGCGAGACCAGCTCGAAACCGTCCATGCAGGCTTGCATGGCGCAGATCGGGTCGACTTCGGTGACCTTGACGATCATGCCTTCCTGGCGCAGGGACTGGGCCGAGCCCTTGCCCACGTCACCGTAGCCGATCACCAGGGCTTGCTTGCCGGACAGCAGGTGGTCGGTACCGCGCTTGATGGCGTCGTTCAGGCTGTGACGGCAGCCGTACTTGTTGTCGTTCTTGCTCTTGGTCACCGAGTCGTTGACGTTGATCGCAGGAACCTTCAGCTCGCCCTTGGCCAGCATGTCCAGCAGGCGGTGCACGCCGGTGGTGGTTTCTTCGGTCACGCCGTGGACGCGTTCCAGGACGGCAGGGTATTTCTTGTGCAGCAGCTCGGTCAGGTCGCCGCCGTCGTCGAGGATCATGTTGGCGTCCCACGGCTTGCCGTCCTTGAGGATGGTCTGCTCCAGGCACCACTCGTACTCTTGCTCGGTCTCGCCTTTCCAGGCGAAGACCGGGATACCGGCGGCGGCGATGGAGGCAGCGGCCTGGTCCTGGGTGGAGAAGATGTTGCAGGACGACCAGCGAACCTCGGCGCCCAGGGCAACCAGGGTCTCGATCAGCACGGCGGTCTGGATGGTCATGTGGATGCAGCCGAGGATCTTCGCGCCCTTGAGGGGTTGTTCGGCCAGGTACTTGCGACGCAGACCCATCAGGGCCGGCATTTCCGACTCGGCGATGATGGTTTCGCGGCGGCCCCAGGCGGCCAGGGAAATATCGGCGACTTTGTAATCGGTAAAATCTGCAGGCGTGTTGACAGCGCTCATGAAGAGCCTCCATTCGTAATGTGCGAATGGGCGCCGTTGTGCGTTTAGTGTCCGCACGGGAAGTCCCGTGCCGACAACGCCCCATCCGAGCCTGACAGGTCGAGCCTGCTGCAGCGCCCCTCGGACAGGTGGCGGGAAAACGGTATCAAGGGTAGATGACCGTTTCGAAACGGTGGCGATTATAGCGACCTGAGCCAGACTTCCCAAAGTGTTTCTGCTACCTGGATGAAGTTCCTCAATCGAGACCATAGTCGAGGTTGCATAGAGCGAGGCGGCCCGGTCTGCCATCATGCCGGGCATCGAATGGCAGGACGGTCAGGAGCGAACATGAATTTCCACACCCGCAAGTGGGTAAAACCCGAAGACCTCAACCCCAACGGCACGCTGTTCGGCGGCAGCCTGCTGCGCTGGATCGACGAAGAAGCGGCGATCTACGCCATCGTCCAGCTGGGCAACCAGCGCGTGGTCACCAAGTACATTTCGGAAATCAACTTCGTCAGCGCCTCGCGCCAGGGCGACATCATCGAACTGGGCATCACTGCCACCGAGTTCGGTCGTACCTCCATCACCCTGACTTGCGAAGTGCGCAACAAGATCACCCGCAAGTCGATCCTCACGGTGGAGAAAATGGTCTTCGTCAACCTGGGAGAGGACGGCTTGCCCGCTCCCCACGGTCGTACCGAGATCAAGTACGTCAAGGATCAGTTCAAGGACGACGCGCCCGGCGCCTGACGTCTCTGCCCATGCGCGGCGGGCCAGCTCGCCCGCTGCGCATGGGCCATCGGTCAGTGGGTTTCGGCCTGTGCCTTCGGTGCGTCGCTGGTGACATGGCGTACCAGCTTGCCGATGGTCAGGCCCTGCAGCAGGATCGACGACAGCACCACGATGTAGGTGATGCTCAGCACCAAATCGCGCTCCGGGCCGGCAGGCAATGCCAGGGCCAGCGCCACCGAGACGCCGCCGCGCAGGCCACCCCAGGTCAGCACGCGGATGGTACCCCGGGGCACGCTGCGCCAGCGGCGCAGCAGCAGGATCGCCGGGGCCACGGTAAGCAGGCGCGAGGCCACGATGGCCAATGCCAAAAGGCTGGCCGCCGCCAGGTGCAGCCAATTGAAGGGCAGCAGCAACAGTTCCAGGCCGATCAGGGCGAACAGCAACGCGTTGAGCATGTCGTCGAGCAATTCCCAGAAACCATCCAGGTAGCGCCGGGTCATGTCGTTCATCGCCAGGTTGCGCCCCAGGTTACCGATGATCAGGCCCGCCACCACCATCGCGATGGGCGCCGAGACATGGATCTCGCTGGCCATGGCCGAACCGCCGATCACCAGGGCGAGGGTCAGCATCACCTCGATCTGGTGCTGCTCGATGCTCTTGATCATCAGGTACACCAGGTAGCCGATCAGGCCGCCGAACAGCACGCCGCCAATGGCCTCATGCACGAACAGCCAGGCGGTGGCGCCCAGGGTCGGGGTCTCGCCCAGTTGCGCGATACCCAGCAGCACGGTGAACACCACCACCGCCGTACCGTCGTTGAACAGCGACTCGCCGACGATGGTGGTCTTCAGCGGTTTGGAGGCATTGGCGGTACGCAGTACTCCCAGCACCGCGATCGGATCGGTTGGCGAGATCAGCGCGCCGAACAGCAGGCAGTAGAGGAAGCTCACGTGCCAGCCGAACAGGCCGAAGATCCAGTAGGCCAGGCTGCCGATGACGAAGGTGGCGATCAGCACGCCGACGGTGGCCAGCAGGCCGATGGGCCAGCGGTAGCTGCGCAGGTCGTTGAGGTTGACGTGCAGGGCGCCGGCGAACAGCAGGAATGACAGCATCCAGTTCATCAGCAGGTCGCCGAAGTCGATCTTGCCGATCAGTTCTTCGACATGTTCCTCCAGGCCCGGGTAGCCCAGGTAGGTCAGCCCCTGCAGCAGCAGGGAGAACAGCAGGGCGGTGACCATTACGCCAATGGTCGGCGGCAGGCCGATGAAACGGAAGTTGACGTACGTCAGCAGGGTCGTCAGGCAGATAAAGGCAGCGACAAGTTCAAGCATCCGGACTCCTTTGGATGATTGTGGAAAACAGCCTGAAGTCGTTCAGGCCAGGGGTTTGATGTCCCGGTGCCGCCCAGGGGCACAGTGGGTGGCTAGGCCAGTTGCCATCAGGCAAGGATCGACACATTGACCGCGCAGAAGCGGTGATGTTGCAGGCCCAGGGCAAACTCGGACCCATGCCCATGCGGACGCATTCGCTGCCTACCCGGCCAAAAGCGCCGATGTTCCGTGCAACTGGGCCTGGCGGCATGCGAGGATCGCCGTTTCGCAATGATGTTCAGGCAGGGAGGCGAGGTGCTGGCGACAACTCTGGTTCTGATTGCGGCGCTGCTGCATGCGGCATGGAACACGCTGATCAAGTTCAGTGGCGAGCGCCTGCTGGTGGTGGCCTGCATGGACAGTGTGGCCCTGCTGTTCGTGGCCGGCATGCTGTTCTTCCTGCAATGGCCGCCCCAGCAGCTCTGGCCCTGGATCTTCGCTTCCGCGGCTTTCGAACTCCTGTATCGCTACCTGTTGATCCAGGCTTACCGAGTGGGGGACCTGGGGTTGGTGTACCCACTGATGCGTGGCCTTTCGCCCCTGGTGGTGCTGGCGCTGACCCTGGGATTGGGTGGCGAAGCCCTGAGCACCCAGCAGATCCTCGGCATCTTGCTGATCCCCTTCGGCATGCTGTGCCTGCTCTGGCAGGGCGGAGGCGGCGCGCGCCTGCCCTGGAGCATGCTACCGGTGGTGGCCCTGATCGGCCTGTGCATCGGTTGCTACACCTTCATCGACGGCCAGGCCCTGCGCCGCTGGGAGCACCCATTGGACTACCTGGCCTGGGTCACGTTGCTCAGTGCCTGGCCTTTTCCCCTGGTGGCGCTGGTCTGGAAGCGCCCGGCTTTCGCCCTGTTCTGGCGTGAACAATGGCGCCTGGGACTGAGCGTCGGCTTCTGTGTGCTGTTCAGCTACGCTCTGGTGCTTTGGGCCATGCAGTTGGGCTCTATCGCCGAAGCGGCGGCCTTGCGTGAAATCAGTGTGATTCTGGTGGTGCTGTTCGGCATGCGCTACCTGAAGGAACCCTTCGGCCGGCCAAGGCTGATGGCCTGTGGCCTGGTGCTGATCGGCATGTTGGTGATGAAACTGTGAGTATTCCCTAAAAACTCTAAAAAAGGATTGACGTTATGACTGTCGCGTTCTGGTGTGTATTGATCGCCATCTTCCTGCCCTACCTGGGTACTGCGGTGGCCAAGGGGTCCGGCAAGTACGGGTTGCGGGATAACCATGATCCACGGGCGTTCCTGGAACAGTTGCAAGGGGTCGGTAAGCGGGCGAATGCCGCGCAGCTCAACAGCTTCGAAGTGACCCCGGCGTTCGCCGCTGCGGTGCTGGTGGCCCATGTGGCGGGCAACGCCCAGTTGGTGACCATCAACGTGCTGGCGGTGTTGTTCATCACCAGCCGCCTTTTGTACATCATCTGTTACCTGGCCGACTGGGCGGTGCTGCGTTCTTTGGTGTGGTTCGTGGGCATGGGGCTGATCGCCAGCTTCTTTTTCGTCTCGATCTGAAGTTGGCCAGGCTTGTCGACGCTCAGGTCGACAAGCCGGTTCCGGCTGGAGGCGTTACGGGGCATTGGCGACTTGCGGCACCTGGGGCAGCGGCATGTCCTTGGGCCAGAGCATCCAGATCTGGCCTGGCTGCTTCATGTCGCCGGCCAGTTGCCCGGCTGCATCGCCGGTTCCCCAGAACAGGTCGGCGCGTACTTCCCCGGTGATCGCGCCGCCGGTGTCCTGGGCCGCCACCGGGCGTACCAGGCTGCTGCCGTCGGGACGGGTGGTGGACAACCACAGCAGGCTGCCCAGGGGAATCACCTTGCGGTCCACGGCGACGCTGTAGCCCGAGGTCAAGGGAACGTTCAGCGAGCCGCGCGGCCCTTCGTTGCTGTCCGGGTTGCGGTTGAAGAACACATAACTCGGGTTGCTGCCCAGCAGCTCGGGAATCCGCGCCGGGTGGGCCTTGGCCCAGGCAGCGATGGTGCCCATGGTCACTTCTTCCTTCTTCAGTTCGCCTTGCTCCACCAGCCAGCGACCGATAGGCCGGTACGGGTGGCCGTTCTGGTCGGCATAACCGATGCGCAGTTGGCGACCATCGTCCAGCTGGATCCTGCCCGAACCCTGGATCTGCAGGAACTGCAGGTCCATGGGGTCGGTCAGCCAGGCGATCACCGGCGCTTTGACGCCCTGGGTCTCGATGGTCGCGGCATCGTCGTAGGGCTTGAGCACCCGGCCTTCGAGCCGCCCTCGCAGGCGCTTGCCCTTGAGTTCGGGATAGAGGCTGTCCAGGGCGACCACAATCATGTCGTCCGGCACGCCATACACCGGTACGTTGGCCGTCTTGGTCTGGGCCAGGCTGCCGGGATACACCGGCTCGTAGTAGCCCGTGATCAGGCCGGTGTTGCTGCCGCTGCCCGAACGCAGGCCGTAGACCTGCAGGCGTTCCTTGAGAAAACCACGGATCGCCTCGGGGTTCAGGGGCACGTTGGCCGCGGCGGCGCAGGTGGCGCCCCACACTGGATCGGTCTTGAGCCGGGTGCAGGCGCTGCGCCAGGAACCGAAGCCGGCCAGCAGGTCGTTGTCGGCTACTGCGGGCAGCGCCTCCCAGGGGGCGCTGTTGTAGGTGGCCAGGGCGTGTGTCTGGGGCTGAGAGGGTGGCTGTTCTGTGTCGCCGCCGTTGCAACCGGCGAGTAGCGCCAGGGCCGGGACGGTCCAGAACCAGTGGCGGCACCAGCGGGGAAAACTCGGGTTCATGCTGTGTTTCCTTGGGGGGACGTCCCGCATCCGTGGCGGAGGACAACCCATATTATTAATAGGGCTATTGGTCTTTGTCCGGGAGGCGAGGATACTGGCCGCCGTTTTCCGTGACCTGACCTGAAGCCACCATGACGTTAAAAAGACTCTCTGTTGTATTGCTGGCCTGCCTGACGCTTTCCGCCTGCGGTGGGGTCGATCCCAATTCTCCCCTGGGCCAGCGCAAGGCGATCTTCAAGCAGATGCTCAAGACCGGCGAAGACCTGGGAGGCATGCTCCGCGGACGCATTCCGTTCGACGGTGCGCGTTTCGCCGAGGGCGCAGTGAAGCTCGACAACCTGTCCCATGAGCCCTGGAAGCACTTCCCTGCAGTCAAGGAAGAAGACCACACCAGCGCCACCGACGATGTCTGGCGCCGGCAGGCACGCTTCCAGGAGCTGGCTCGGACCCTGGAGGCAGCCACCGGTGAACTGGTGGTCGCCAGCCAGGTCCAGCCCTACAAGGCCAGCAACCTTGGCCCGGCGGTGCAGAAGGTCGAGGACGCGTGTAGCGCCTGCCACAAAGAGTTTCGTAATCACTGATCCCGGCTTGGGGCGAGACCCAGGCAGGGATGCCGGGGCTCCTCGTCATGTCGGGGGCAGTGCCCGGCTTACTTGTCCAGATCGTCCAGGGCTTGCTGCAGTTCCTTGCGGGATTCGGCGAGCTTGTCCTTGCGCTTGTTGATCTTCTCCGAGTCGCCCTTCTTCATGGCCTTTTCCAGGTCGGCCTGGCGGCGGCTGACTTCGTGCTTGGCGTCGAGCACCTTGTTTTCCCGCTCTTTCTTCAGCGAGGCGTCGGTGCAATGGGTGGTGACTTCATTCAGGGCGCGTTCCAGGCCGGCCTGCTGATCGCCGTTGCCGTGGGCCTTGGCTTGTTCGATCTGGGTCGCGAGGGCCTGGCGCTTGGCGGCGCAGCCGGTCAGTTCGGGTGTTTGCTCGTTGGCCAACAGTGGCGCGCTCATCAAGCCGCATAGGGTCAGGGCTGCGAGCGAAGGAAAGATGTTCATTGACGGCTCCAGGTGAAAAAGATCAAAAAATAACCAATGAAGTAATGCTGGGGCGTGCCGGAATGGGCTGTTGGAGCCCATTGCGGACCAGGTGGTTCAATACCCGACCCAGGTGAGCGACTAAAAACCTTCGACGCCGGCGGCATTCAGGGTGGCACGCAAGGCCAGCACCTGCGGGTCGCGAAAGAACGCTGCCAGTCGCTCCGCGCGCTCCACCCCAACCTCGGCTTCTTGCTGCCAGTCCAGGCTGCTCTTGAGTGCCAGCGCCTGCCATGGCCCGCCCAGGTCGGCAGCGCCACTGGGCGGCAAGCCCAGGGCCTTCAGCCAAAGCGCGAAGGGTCGCCGCCTGGCGTTGTGCAGGCTTTCGAGCAGGCGTGCGCTGCTGCGTGCGCCGAAGCCGGCCATGTTAACAAGCTCTGCCTGGTCGAGGGTCAACCAATCCAGCAGGCTCTTGATTCGCCCCGCTTGGACCAGTCGTACCCAGGTCTGCTCGCCGACATGCTCCAGGTCCAGCGCCTGCTTGCCACTGAGCCAGGTCAGGCGTGCCAGGAACTGGCTCTCGCATCCGGGGGAGGGTTGCCAGCAGCTCAGCGCGTGGAAGTCGCTCTGCACCGGAGCCTGGAGCGGTGGACGCTGCGGTGCCCTGAGGACCACGCCATCCAGGCGGGGAATGGTCAGGCCGGCGAGACTGACGGCCACCTGGTCGCCGGGGAGGATGTCCAGCTGGCGCCAGCGGTGTAGTGAGCCAGCGCTTACCCGGCGGATCTGCCGATCGTCGAGAGTGACCGGTTCGATGTGCAGCAGTGGCGTGATTCGCCCGGTGCGACCGACGCGAAACTCTACCTCGCGGACATTGGCCAAGGCCTGGGTGTAGGGGTACTTCCAGGCCGCGATCCAGTGCGGATTCCGGGCCTGCCATCGTTCGGCCGCGGGGCGTCGGCCCAGGCGCAGGATGATTCCGTCGCTGGCGAAGGGTAGCGCTGAGCGGTACCAGTGCTCGCGCCACTGCTGGGCCGCGTCGAAGTTGGCGACCCTGCGGCTGTATTCGCGGCCTTCGGTAAAGCCCAGCTTGGCCAACTGCTCCAGGCGCTCATCCATCGCTTGTGGCCCTTGGGGCCAATCCCAGACGAACAAGCCGATCTGTGCCGCGGCATCGGGTTCCAGGCGTTTACGGGCCATCCAGCCCGCCACTCGGCTACGGGCATTGCGGCTGCCGGCCCGGGCCTGCACGTGGCCCTCCAGGCGCTGGTACAGCTCACCCTGGAGCAGCAGGTCCACGGGTTGCGGCAATTGCTGGGGGATGGCCGGAATCTGCCGGGCCACGCTGCTCCAGTCGTGGCCCTGCTGACCATCGCCCCGGCTCAGCGCCTGGTCCAGGCGGCCCTTGCGGTAGATCAGGCTCACGGCCACGCCGTCGATCTTGGGCTGCACCCAGACTTCCCGACGGTTGCGCAGCCAGAGTCGCACGGCGTCGGCGCCCGGGAGTTTTTCCACGCCGGTATGGGCCACCGGATGGGCGATGTTGCCGCGGGCGCTGGCCAGCGGGTGGGGCTTTGCCTGGGGCGCGTGGGGGAAGCAGCCTTGCAGTGTATCCAGGCGCTGGCGGGCCTGATCGTAGAGTTCATCGGCAACCAGCGCCTGGCCGTCCCGGTGATAGCTGGTATCCCAGCGCTGGAGCTGTTGGTGCAGGGTAGTGATCTCCACGTCGGCCTGGGTTGCCGGCCAGTCCGGGCAATGGGCCTGGGCCGACAGTGGGATGAAGATCGACAGCAGGAGCAGTCTTGGCAGCATGGCGAGCGTCCTTGCCCGGAAAGGTCATGCTCAAAGGTTAGGCGCGGTGATGTGGGACGGGCGTGGCAGGTGTTTGCCGGTTGTTTCCCGGTCGGCCCGGCAGGCGCCACGAGCGGCGACTGCGGCTGTAAGGCAGGGAATATGGAGGCGGGAGGGAGAAATCTGCGGGTACAAAAAGCCCCGCCGGCATAGCCGGGCGGGGCCTTGGTGACGCGGGAAGGCTTACAGGCCGGCGGCGGCGCGCAGGGCTTCGGCGCGGTCGGTTTTTTCCCAGGTGAAGGTGGAGAAGGTGTCTTCACCCACGGTCTTGGTTTCCGGAGTACGGCCGAAGTGGCCGTAGGCTGCGGTGTCCTGGTACATCGGGTGCAGCAGGTCGAGCATGGTGGTGATCGCGTATGGGCGCAGGTCGAAGTGCTCGCGTACCAGCTTGATGATCTTGTCATCGCTGATCTTGCCGGTGCCGAAGGTGTTCAGCGAGATCGAAGTCGGCTGGGCGACGCCGATGGCGTAGGACACCTGGATCTCGCAGCGCTCGGCCAGGCCGGCGGCGACGATGTTCTTGGCCACGTAGCGACCGGCGTAGGCTGCCGAACGGTCGACCTTGGATGGGTCCTTGCCGGAGAACGCGCCACCACCGTGGCGAGCCATGCCGCCGTAGCTGTCGACGATGATCTTGCGGCCGGTCAGGCCGCAGTCGCCCACTGGGCCGCCGATGATGAACTGGCCGGTCGGGTTGATGTGGAACTGGGTGTCCTTGTGCAGCAGCTCGGCTGGCAGCACATGCTTGACGATCAGCTCCATCACGCCTTCGCGCAGGTCGTTATAGGACACTTCCGGGTTGTGCTGGGTCGACAGCACCACCGCGTCGATACCGACCACGATGCCGTTCTCGTAGCGGCAGGTGACCTGGGACTTGGCGTCCGGGCGCAGCCATGGCAGCAGGCCCGATTTGCGGGCTTCGGCCTGGCGCTGGACCAGTTGGTGGGAGAACGCGATCGGTGCAGGCATCAGCGCCGCGGTTTCATTGCTGGCATAGCCGAACATCAGGCCCTGGTCGCCAGCGCCCTGGTCTTCTGGCTTGGCGCGGTCGACACCCTGGTTGATATCAGGGGACTGCTTGCCAATGATGTTCATCACGCCGCAGGTGGCGCCGTCGAAGCCGACGTCGGAGCTGGTGTAGCCGATGTCGCAGATCACGTCGCGAACGATCTGCTCCAGGTCGACCCAGGCGCTGGTGGTGACTTCCCCGGCGACGATGGCGACACCGGTCTTGACCAGGGTTTCAACCGCTACGCGGGCGTGCTTGTCCTGGGCGATGATGGCGTCCAGCACCGCATCGGAAATCTGGTCAGCGATTTTATCCGGATGCCCTTCGGACACGGACTCGGAGGTGAAAAGGGAGTATTCGCTCATCTCGACGGTTTCCTAAATTTACCGATGGTGAGTGTCGCCAGCCGGTCGCTGAAAATGGCGGACCTGGATCTGGAAACCATTACGTAAGCCCACATAGAGGCTTTCCCCGGGAGTCAGTCCCGCAGCGGTGGCCCAACGGGCCAGATCATCTTGTTCGAACCCTAGCCAGAGATCACCGCAGGCTTCTTTGGCCCAGCTCTGGTTATGGCTGCACAAGTCTGTCACCAGCAGGCTACCGCCTGCTTGCAGCAATTGCGCCATCTGCTTGAGTGCCTCGGCTGGCGCCGCGAAATGGTGCAGGACCATGTTCAGCACCACGCAGTCGGCCTTGAGTGGCAAGCCCTTCAGTGCATCGGCCAGTTGCAGGCTGACGTTAGCCAGTGCTTCGCGTTCGCACAACTGGCGTGCCAGCTCCAGCATCGCCGGGCTGTTGTCCAGTGCTGTCACTTGGGCAAAGCGCCGGGCCAGCTCGGGGAGGAATCCACCGTCGCCTGGGCCGACCTCGATGGCCGTGGCTTCTGGCTTGAAGCTCAACTTGTCCAATAGCGCCAGGACACTTTCGCGGTACTGCGCCAGTCCTGCGATCAGGTCCTGCTGGGCGCGGAATTTATCCGCCACCCGGGAAAAGAAGTCTTCGCTGGCTGCGGCCCGTTGCCCATGGACCAGGCCGATTCGCGACTGGACTTCGACTGGCAAGGGCAATTGGTCGACCTCGTCCAGCAGCGATGCATGCAACTTGCCACCCAGCAGCTCGGTGTGGGGCAGGGCGCGGCGGTAGAAGATCGCATTGCCTTCGCGACGCGTGGCCACCAGCCCGGCCTGGGCCAGGACCTTCAGGTGATGGCTCATGCCCGACTGGCCAATGGCGAAGATCTGCGCCAACTCCAGCACGCCGAAGGAATCGTTGCTCAGGGCACGCAATACGTTCAGCCGCAACGGATCGCCGCCGGCCTTGCACAGGGTGGCCAGTTCGTCGCAATCGTCATGGCGGATGGTAGAGGCGTGCAGGTTCATGGGAACGCAGTCTAGTGATGGCTCAAACAGCCTGCAAGGCCAATATCAAAAAGTTTTGATATTGGCTGGGCTGGGCTTGAGTCAAGGCTGTCGTCAACCAGGATGGGGAACGGTGTCGGGGTTTGCCTGGTCGATTGAGTGGTTAGCCGTAGGAAAAACGTGCTTGAGTGACTATCTGTCATTGCCCCCGCCAGACGCCTGAGGGAAAATGCAGGCCTTTTTTCCGTTTTGTTTTGTCCAATCTTCAGGAGATCAGCGATGCCAAGCCGTCGTGAGCGTGCCAACGCCATTCGTGCCCTCAGCATGGATGCCGTGCAAAAAGCCAACAGCGGCCATCCGGGTGCCCCCATGGGTATGGCGGATATCGCCGAAGTACTTTGGCGTGACTACCTCAAGCACAACCCGAGCAATCCGTCCTTCGCCGACCGTGACCGCTTCGTGCTATCCAACGGTCATGGCTCGATGCTGATCTACTCGCTGCTGCACCTGACCGGCTACGATCTGTCGATCGACGACCTGAAGAACTTCCGCCAACTGCACAGCCGTACCCCGGGCCACCCGGAATTCGGCTACACCCCGGGTGTGGAAACCACCACCGGCCCGCTGGGCCAGGGCCTGGCCAATGCCGTGGGTTTCGCCCTGGCGGAAAAAGTCCTGGCGGCGCAGTTCAACCGTCCCGGCCACAACATCGTCGATCACCACACCTATGTGTTCCTGGGCGATGGCTGCATGATGGAAGGCATTTCCCATGAAGTCGCGTCCCTGGCCGGCACCCTGGGCCTGGGCAAGCTGATCGCCTTCTACGATGACAACGGCATCTCCATCGACGGTGAAGTCGAAGGCTGGTTCACCGACGACACGCCCAAGCGCTTCGAAGCCTACAACTGGCAAGTGATCCGCAACGTCGACGGCCACGATCCGGAAGAGATCAAGACCGCCATCGAGACCGCGCGCAAGAGCCCGCTGCCAACCCTGATCTGCTGCAAGACCACCATCGGCTTCGGTTCGCCGAACAAGCAGGGCAAGGAAGACTGCCACGGCGCACCACTGGGCGCCGAGGAAATCGCCCTGACCCGCGAAGCCCTGAAGTGGAAGCACGGTCCGTTCGAAATCCCTGCCGACATCTATGCCGAGTGGGATGCCAAGGAAGCCGGCCGCGCTGTCGAAGCCGATTGGGACCAGCGTTTCGCCGCTTACTCCGCAGCTTTCCCGACCGAAGCCAACGAACTGGTACGGCGCCTGGCCGGTGACCTGCCGGCGGACTTCGCCGCCAAGGCCGACGCCTACATCGCCGAAGTGGCGGCCAAGGGCGAGACCATCGCCAGCCGCAAGGCCAGCCAGAACACCCTTAACGCCTTCGGTCCATTGTTGCCTGAGTTCCTCGGCGGTTCGGCGGACCTGGCCGGTTCCAACCTGACCCTGTGGAAAGGCTGCAAGGGCGTCAGCGCAGAAGACGCCAGCGGCAACTACATGTATTACGGCGTGCGCGAGTTCGGCATGACCGCCATCATGAACGGCGTGGCCCTGCATGGTGGCCTGGTGCCTTACGGCGCGACCTTCCTGATGTTCATGGAATACGCCCGCAACGCGGTGCGCATGTCGGCCCTGATGAAGCAACGCGTCATCCACGTCTATACCCACGACTCCATCGGCCTGGGTGAAGACGGCCCGACCCACCAGCCGATCGAGCAACTGACCAGCCTGCGCAGCACGCCGAACCTCGACACCTGGCGTCCAGCCGACGCCGTGGAATCGGCGGTGGCCTGGAAGTCCGCGCTGGAGCGCAAGGACGGCCCATCGGCGCTGATCTTCTCGCGCCAGAACCTGCAGCACCAGACCCGCGATGCCGCGCAGATCGCCGCCATCGGCCGCGGTGGCTATGTGCTCAAGGATTGCTCGGGCGAGCCTGAGCTGATCCTGATCGCCACCGGTTCGGAAGTGGGCCTGGCGGTGCAGGCTTTCGACAAGCTGACCGAGCAAGGCCGCAAGGTGCGTGTGGTATCCATGCCGTGCACCAGCGTGTTCGATGCCCAGGATGCTGCCTACAAGCAGTCGGTCCTGCCGTTGCAGGTCGGTGCGCGGATTGCCATCGAAGCTGCCCATGCCGACTTCTGGTACAAGTACGTGGGCCTGGAAGGCCGCGTGATCGGCATGACCACCTACGGTGAGTCGGCGCCTGCATCGGCACTCTTCGAAGAGTTCGGCTTCACCCTGGACAACATCCTGGGCCAGGCCGAAGAGCTGCTGGAAGACTGAGAAAAGCACGTGGTGGCCTGTCCACCACAGTCGCAAGCGGGGGCTGGTTTACCGGCCCCCGCTTGCGAGTGCCTATAACAAGTTCGTCTGCCGTGCCTGATCGAGAACCCCATGTCCCAACCGCGTCCTTATAAAGTTGCACTCAACGGCTACGGCCGGATTGGTCGTTGCGTCTTGCGTGCTCTGTTCGAGCGAGGGGCTGCGGCCAGGTTCGAGATCGTGGCTATCAACGACCTGGCCGACATGGCCAGCGTCGAGTACCTGACACGCTTCGACTCCACCCACGGCCGGTTTCCCGGCGAGGTGACCGTCGATGGCGATTGTCTGCATATCAACGGCAACTGCGTGAAGGTGTTGCGCAGTGCCACTCCCGAAGGCATCGACTGGGCAGCCCTGGGCATCGACCTGGTGCTGGAATGCTCCGGTGCCTACCACACCCGCGAGGACGGCCAGCGCTTCCTCGCTGCCGGCGCGCCGCGGGTGTTGTTCTCCCAGCCGATGGCCAGCGAGGCGGATGTCGACGCCACCATCGTCTACGGGGTGAACCAGGATTGCCTGAGCGGCGACGAGCTGCTGGTGTCCAACGCGTCTTGCACCACCAACTGCGGCGTGCCCTTGCTGCGCCTGCTGGACCAGGCCATCGGCCTGGAGTACGTGTCCATCACCACTATCCACTCGGCGATGAACGACCAGCCGGTGATCGATGCCTATCACCACGAGGACCTGCGCCGCACCCGCTCGGCGTTCCAGTCGGTAATCCCGGTATCCACCGGCCTGGCCCGGGGCATCGAGCGCCTGCTGCCGGAACTTGCCGGGCGAATCCAGGCCAAAGCGGTACGGGTGCCGACGGTCAACGTGTCCTGCCTGGATATCACCCTGCAGACGGTCAGCGACACCGATGCCGCCGAGGTCAACCGGATCCTGCGCGAGGCTGCCACCAGCGGCCCGCTCAAGGGCCTCTTGGCCTATACCGAATTGCCGCACGCCAGCTGCGATTTCAACCATGACCCCCATTCGGCGATCGTCGATGCCAGTCAGACCCGCGTTTCCGGCCCCCGGCTGGTGAACATCCTGGCCTGGTTCGACAACGAATGGGGCTTTGCCAACCGGATGCTGGACGTTGCCGGCCATTACCTGCAAACAGCCACTCCACTCCCTGCTTCTAATATTCAGTAACCCAGGAATTGCGACCCATGACCGTGTTGAAGATGACCGACCTCGATCTGCAAGGTAAGCGCGTGCTGATCCGCGAAGACCTCAAC
This sequence comes from Pseudomonas sp. MSSRFD41, assembly GCF_014230245.1. Classification (NCBI taxonomy): domain Bacteria; kingdom Pseudomonadati; phylum Pseudomonadota; class Gammaproteobacteria; order Pseudomonadales; family Pseudomonadaceae; genus Pseudomonas; species Pseudomonas sp. MSSRFD41. The sequence continues at coordinate 591,260 of NZ_JACKZK010000001.1, forward strand.
GTCCCAGTCAAGGACGGTGTAGTCACCAGCGACGCGCGGATCCTGGCTTCGCTGCCGACCATCAAGCTGGCCCTGGAGAAAGGCGCGGCGGTGATGGTCTGCTCGCACCTGGGCCGCCCGACCGAAGGCGAGTTCTCGGCCGAGAACAGCCTCAAGCCGGTGGCCGACTACCTGAGCCGCGCCCTGGGCCGCGAAGTGCCGCTGGTGACCGACTACCTGGGTGGTGTCGAGGTCAAGGCCGGCGACGTCGTGCTGTTCGAGAACGTGCGCTTCAACAAGGGCGAGAAAAAGAACGCCGATGAACTGGCCCAGCAATACGCCGCCCTGTGCGACGTGTTCGTGATGGATGCCTTCGGTACCGCCCACCGGGCCGAGGGTTCGACCCACGGCGTGGCCAAGTTCGCCAAGGTGGCGGCGGCAGGCCCGCTGCTGGCGGCCGAGCTGGACGCCCTGGGCAAGGCCCTGGACACCCCGGCCAAGCCGATGGCGGCGATCGTCGCCGGCTCCAAGGTGTCCACCAAGCTGGACGTGCTCAACAGCCTGAGCCAGGTTTGCGACCAGCTGATCGTCGGTGGCGGCATCGCCAATACCTTCCTGGCCGCTGCCGGCCATCCGGTGGGCAAGTCGCTGTACGAGCCGGACCTGCTGGACACCGCCCGTGCCATCGCCGCCAAGGTCAGCGTGCCGCTGCCAGTGGACGTGGTGGTGGCCAAGGAGTTCGCCGAGAGCGCCGCGGCCACGGTCAAGGCGATCGCCGACGTGGCGGCCGACGACATGATCCTGGACATCGGCCCGCAAACCGCTGCGCAATTCGCCCAACTGCTCAAGTCGTCCAAGACCATCCTCTGGAACGGTCCGGTGGGTGTGTTCGAGTTCGACCAGTTCGGCAACGGCACCAAGGTCCTGGCCCAGGCCATCGCCGATAGCACGGCGTTCTCCATCGCTGGCGGTGGCGACACCCTGGCGGCCATCGACAAGTATGGCGTGGCCCAGCAGATCTCCTACATTTCCACCGGTGGTGGCGCTTTCCTCGAGTTCGTCGAGGGCAAGGTGCTGCCGGCGGTCGAAGTCCTGGAAGCCCGGGCCAAGGCCTGAGATTGCCATTGGCCGGGCAAAGGAGTGTTCTGATGGTCAAGACGTTGCCATTGCTGCTTGCCACAGCCTGGCTCGCGGGGTGCTCCGGCACTTCCACGGGCCAACCCGCGGATGCCGCGCAGAAGCCGGGGCAAGGTTGCTACCAGGCCGACTGGCAGGCCGAGACGGCACCGGTGATCAACAAGCGCCTGGGGCCCGAAGGCTTGGAGAAATACGAGACTCCGTCAAAGGCCAGGGAACAGGGTTGCCCTTGACGGGTCAGATTGGATAACTCGACGTGCCGGGCCTTGGGGTCCGGCCGAGGAACATCGATGAAAGCTTTGATCGCCGTGGCGACGCTGGGGCTGCTTGGCGGATGCGCCGACCTGCACTTGCTCAAGTCGCCGAGCACCGACGACTGGAGCACCTGGGTCTGCGACAGCCAGGCCCAGGTGCTCTGGCGCTACACCGACGACAGCCGCAAGGCCGTCGACGTGCGACTGGGAGGCGACGACCAGGTACGCCGCCTGAAACTCGAGCCTAGCGGTTCGGGGTCGTTGTACAGCGACGACATGCTGGCGTTTCACCTCAAGGGGGAGGAAGGCCTGGTCTACTGGGTCGCCACCAACGACCTGATCGGCCGCGGCTGTAAAGCGCCGTAGGCCGGGAACCGATGCTGAACCTGTAGGAACTCGCGGTGATACCCGGACATTGATCATGGATGTCGCCAGGCCGATGGCTATCGCGGGCAAGCCTCGCTCCCACAGGGATGCAGGGTTCTTGAAATTGATGAAGCAACGAATCCGCAGGCCGGGCTGACCCCCGATCTGCAATCACTTGAATAGCAGTCGCCGCTACGGCAGGCTTGCACGATTAACGACCCTCGACCGGGAGAGAGACACACAATGGCACTCATCAGCATGCGCCAGATGCTGGACCACGCAGCCGAGTTCGGCTATGGCGTTCCAGCCTTCAACGTCAACAACCTTGAGCAGATGCGCGCCATCATGGAAGCCGCTGACAAGACTGACTCCCCGGTGATCGTCCAGGCTTCCGCCGGTGCCCGCAAATACGCTGGCGCCCCGTTCCTGCGCCACCTGATCCTGGCCGCCATCGAAGAGTTCCCGCACATCCCGGTGTGCATGCACCAGGACCACGGCACCAGCCCCGACGTCTGCCAGCGCTCGATCCAGCTGGGCTTCAGCTCGGTGATGATGGACGGTTCTTTGGGTGAAGACGGCAAGACCCCGACCGACTACGAGTACAACGTCCGCGTGACCCAGCAGACCGTGGCCATGGCCCACGCCTGTGGCGTATCGGTAGAGGGCGAGCTGGGCTGCCTGGGTTCCCTGGAAACCGGCATGGCCGGTGAAGAAGACGGTATTGGCGCCGAAGGCGTGCTGGACCACAGCCAGATGCTGACCGATCCGGAAGAAGCCGCCGACTTCGTCAAGAAGACCCAGGTCGACGCCCTGGCCATCGCCATCGGTACCAGCCACGGTGCCTACAAATTCACCAAGCCGCCTACCGGCGACGTGCTGGCCATCGACCGCATCAAGGAAATCCACAAGCGCATCCCCAACACCCACCTGGTGATGCACGGTTCTTCCTCGGTCCCGCAAGAGTGGCTGGCGATCATCAACCAGTACGGTGGCGACATCAAGGAAACCTACGGCGTGCCGGTCGAGGAGATCGTCGAAGGCATCAAGCACGGCGTGCGCAAGGTCAACATCGACACCGACCTGCGCCTGGCGTCCACCGGTGCCATGCGCCGCCTGATGGCCACCAACCCGAGCGAGTTCGACCCACGCAAGTTCTTCGGCGCCACCGTGACTGCCATGCGCGACGTGTGCATCGCTCGCTACGAAGCCTTCGGCACCGCCGGGAATGCCTCGAAGATCAAGCCGATCTCACTGGAAGGCATGTTCCAGCGCTACCTCAAGGGTGAGCTGAACGCCAAGGTCAACTAAGCCTCGGTCGTCTACGAAAAAGCCCGCAGCGATGCGGGCTTTTTCGTGCCTGTGTGCCGGCTCAGCGCTTGTTGTGGTCGATGTCCAGCTTGGAGAAGGTCACCTTGCCACCTTCGCTAGTGTAGCCGCTGTTGTCCTGCACATAGACCCCCGCCTTGAAGTACAGCGGTTTGTCACGCCAGGCGGCGCCCAGCTGGGTATCCCAGCGATAGCCGGCGGCGCTGATGCCCAGGACGCCGCCCGGGCTCAGGTGGATCAGGTAGGAGAACCGCCGGTCCATGGGCACGTTCTCGGCGATGTCGATGACCCGGGAGCGGGTGTCGTCAGGGCGCATGCGCACCTTGGCCACGATGTTGCCGCGGCCCTGACTGGCCTTGTACTGGTATTCCAGCTTCACCAGCGGCCGGGTGCTGTTGTACGCATGGATCTGGCCGATGACGATCTTGCCCGAGGAGGGCACCTGGTTCACCGCCAGGGTGGCTTGAAGCAGGTTGTCGGCTTCGGGGTAGGTCCAGTTGCGCAGGGTGCCGTTGGCATAGGTCTCGCGCAGCTCGGTGCGTGGATAGATGGCGTTCTCGGTCTTCGAGCCGGTGACTGGCGACCAGAAGAACAAGGTGCCGGAATCGGCATGGAAGTACTGGTTCTTGAAGCCCTTGACCAAGGTCGGAGTATCGATGGTGGCCGGCGGGCTGCCGACGGGAACGCTGAGGTTCCAGGTTGCCAGGTCGATCATGGGACGGTTCCGCAAAAGTGTACCGGGCGCAGCTGGGCGAAGGCTCCAGGCCGCGCTTCTCGGGCGTTTTTTTAGCCTTCGCAAGGATGTTCCGGCAAGCGCCGTACGGCGGAAAAATGACGCCAGTGAAATCTCCAGGTGCCATATTCATGAATTGCAATGCGGCAGAACTGTGACCGTTAGTCGGGAGCAGGGGCCATTGGCGGAGTGATGGCTCCACGACAGCTTCTGCTTTTGAATATCCGGGGCTAGAGTGAAACCTCAGTCTTTGTCAGGTTTTTTTCACCAGTTCAGTCTCATTACAGACAAGAGAAGCAGCATGGAATGCGTGCAACCGGAGACCGCCGAGGGCCACTCCACTCTTCTGATCGTCGATGACTACCCCGAGAACCTCCTGAGCATGCGCGCGCTGTTGCAGCGCCAGGATTGGCGGGTAATGACCGCCGCCTCGGGTGTCGAGGCCCTCAGTCTGTTACTGGAGCATGAGGTGGATCTGGTCCTGCTCGACGTGCAGATGCCGGGCATGGATGGTTTCGAAGTGGCCCGCCTGATGCGCGGCAGCCAGCGCACACGCCTGACGCCGATCATCTTTCTCACCGCCAACGAGCAATCCCAGGATGCCGTGATCAAGGGCTATGCCAATGGCGCGGTGGACTACCTGTTCAAGCCCTTCGACCCGCAGATTCTCAAACCCAAGGTCCAGGCGTTGCTGGAGCACCAGCGCAACCGTCGGGCCTTGCAGCATCTGAGTCATGACCTGGAACAGGCCCGGGCCTTCAACGCCTCGGTACTGGACAATGCCGCCGAGGGCATCCTGGTGGTGGACGAGGAGGGGCGGATACGCTTCGCCAACCCCGCGGTGTCGCGGTTGCTCAATGCCCAGGCGAAGGAGCTGGAGGGCTCGGCCTTTCTCGACTATCTGCAAAAACCCCATGTCCCGGACTGGCATGTGTCCGAGTTGTACGCCAGTTATCGTCGGGGCGAGATCTTCCGACTGCATGATGCCCTGCTGCGCACCGCTCCCGGCCAGCAGATCAGCGTGGCGTTGTCCTGCGCCCCGCTGCCGAGCGAGCAGAAGGCCATGGTGGTGACCCTGCTGGACATGTCCGAGGTACGGCACCTGCACCAGCAGCTGGAATACCAGGCCGTCACCGACCCCTTGACCGGACTGCTCAATCGCCGAGGTTTTTACCAGACAGTGGAGAGCATCCTGTTGCGCAGCGACCGCCCGGGAAAGTCCCTGGTCCTGCTGTACCTGGACCTGGACGGCTTCAAGCGGGTCAACGACTCTCTCGGGCATGACGCCGGCGACCGGATACTGCGCTGGGTCTCGGAACAGCTGAAGGAGGGCCTGCACTCGTTCGACATCATCGGGCGCATGGGGGGCGACGAGTTCACCGCCTTGCTGGAGCTGGGATTTCCCGAGCAGGCGGCGAAAGTCGCCGAGCGCTTGATCGAACGCCTGTCCATCACCCAGCAGATCGATGGCATGGACGTGGTCCTGGGGGCCAGCATCGGCATCGCCATCTACCCCGACTGCGGTTCCAACCTGGATGGCCTGCTGCGGGCCGCGGACATCGCCATGTACGAAGCCAAGCGTGCCGGCCGCCAGCAATATCGCTACTACGACCACGAGATGAATGGGCGCGCGCGGTCCCGGCTGATGCTCGAGGAAAGCGTGCGCAGTGCGGTGGAACGCAAGGAATTCACCATGGTCTACCAGCCCCAGGTGGCCATCGCCGATGGTCGCCTGCGTGGTTTCGAAGCCCTGCTGCGCTGGCGCCATCCCAGTGTCGGCGATGTACCGCCGGGGCTGTTCCTGCCGCTGCTGGAAGAGGCGCGGCTGATCAGTCTCCTGGGCAGCTGGATCTACCAGCAGGGCGCTGCGCAGCGCAAGGATTGGGAGCAGGTGTTCAGCCCCGACCTGGTACTGAGCGTCAGTCTCAGCGCGACCCAGTTCAGCATGCCCAATCTTTCGGCCGAGCTGCGCCAGGTGCTGCTGCGCAACGGCTTGCAACCGCGCCAGCTGGAGGTCGAGGTCACCGAAGCGGCGCTGACCCAGAACCTGGCAGAGACCCGCAAGCAGTTGCAGCAATTGCACCAGCTGGGCGTGCGCGTGGCCCTCGACGATTTCGGCTCGGGTAGCTGCTGCCTGGCCTTCTTGCGTGACCTGCCACTGGATACCCTCAAGCTCGACCGACACCTGATCGCCCGGTTGCTGACCTCACCACGGGACGCTGCGATCGCCCGCTGCGTGATCGACCTGTGCAAGCAATTCGGGTTGCTGGTGATCGCCGAAGGCGTGGAGACCCTCGAGCAATACCATTGGCTCAAGGACAACGGTTGCGAATACGTCCAGGGTTTCCTGGTGGCGCGACCCTTGACCTCCGGCAGCGCCAGCCAGTTCGTCCAGCCCTTCGACTGGAGCGCGCTGCAGGCCTGAATTCGCTAAACTGGCGACCCTAGCTCCAGGTGTCGCCGTTGCCCATGATCGTCTTGAAGTACCTCCAGGCCTATCCAGTCGCCCTGCAAGAGCAGGTGCGCCAGCTGATCGACGAAGATCGCCTGGGCGAGTATCTGGAGCGGCGCTATCCCCACAAGCACGGCGTACAGAGTGACAAGGCCCTGTACAGCTATGCCCTGGAGCTGAAGCAGGAATACCTGCGCAACGCGCCGGCCATCGACAAGGTGCTGTTCGACAACCGCCTGGACCTGACCCATCGCGCCCTGGGCCTGCACACCACGGTGTCGCGGGTGCAGGGGGGCAAGCTCAAGGCCAAGAAAGAAATCCGCATCGCCTCGCTGTTCAAGGAGGCGGCGCCCGAGTTCCTGCGCATGATCGTGGTCCACGAGTTGGCGCACTTCAAGGAATCGGACCACAACAAGGCGTTCTACAAGCTCTGCGAGCACATGCTGCCGGGCTATCACCAGCTGGAGTTCGACCTGCGGGTCTACCTCACCTGGCGCGACCTGCAGCCGAAGGCGGGCGCAATGGGCTAACAAGGAGTGGGCGATGGATGTAAGCAAGACCAAAAGCAGTTTCTACCGCCGCTTGTACGTGGCGTACCTGATCGACAGCGGCCAGGCCAACAGCGTGCCAGCGCTGACCGAACTCACGGGCATGCCCCGGCGCACCGCCCAGGACACCATCGCCGCCCTGGCCGACCTGGACATCGTTTGCCAGTTCCAGCAGCAGGACGGCGCCCGCAACCATGCCGGGCATTACCGGATCCACAGCTGGGGGGCCATCGACAAGGCCTGGATCGAACCCCACCTGGGCCAGATCAAGGCCGTGCTGGGTTATCCCTGAGTCTCAGCTGCGGCGCATGCCGATGTGCGGAATGTCGTCTTCCAGGTATTCCTCGCCCACCACGCTGAACCCATAGCGGCCGTAGTAAGCCTGCAAGTGGGCCTGGGCCGAGAGGTAGATCGGCGTTTCGGGCCAGTGCCGCTGCGCCTGTTTCAGGGCCTGTTCCATCAGCGTATGCCCCAGGCCCTTGCCGCGAGCCTGCTCGGCGATCACCACGCGGCCGATCACCACGTCGCCGCCCTGGGAAATGGGGTCCAGCAGGCGCAGGTAGGCCACCAGGCGGTCGCCGTCCCAGGCCATCAGGTGGCAGGTGTCACCTTCCAGGTCACGACCGTCGACCTCCTGATAGGGGCATTTCTGTTCCACGACGAAGACTTCGGTGCGTAGCTGTAAAATGGCGTAGAGCTGTTCCTTGCCCAGATCGGTGTGGTGTTTGCAGACCCATTCGACGGTCATTTCTTTATCCTGTGAAAAGAGCTGCGCGAAATACTAAGCACATCGCCAGAGGATGTCTTGCTGGCAGATGTATGGAGTTTGTTTCTGTGAGATGGGTCAAAATGCCATTACTCCGTTCACTGGCTTTTCCCTTCTTTGTGTAATCTGTTTTGCAAGTCCTGTGCATTGGCTGCGATGAGCTAAGGTTAGGACCTGGGTGGTCGCTGCATCGGCCCTCGAGTGTAGGCTGGAACGCGCTGGGCACTGTGCCCGCTAAGGATCTTCAAGCATGCTGCGATTGCATCGGGCTCTGGCTTTGATCGGATTGCTGTTGCTGGGCCAGGGCGCTTCTGCGGAGAAGCTGCGACTGGTCGCTGATGCCTGGCCCCCGTTTACCGACGCGACCCTGGTCAACGGCGGCGTGGCCACCGATATCGTCAGTACCGCTTTGGCCCGCGCCGGCTACGCCAGTGAATTCGAGCAAGTGCCCTGGGCCCGGGCCCTGTTGGGAATCGGCGAGGGGCGCTACGACGTGCTGGTCAACGCCTGGTACAACGATGAACGCACCCGGCTGGGGCAGTTCTCCGCCGAGTACCTGGTCAACCGTATCCGCTTCCTCAAGCGCAAGGACGCGCCCCTGGAGTACCACAACCTCAAGCAGTTGCATGAGCACCCGATTGCCGTGGTGCGCGGCTACGCCTATTCCTCTGAATTCGACAGCGACTCGGACTTGCAGAAGGTGCCGGTGCACAACTTCGCCATGGCCGTGCGCATGCTGGCGGCGGACCGGGTCAAGCTGACCCTGGAGGATGAATACGTCGCCCGCTACTACCTGGCCCGGGAGTCGCCCCGGGTGCGCAATGCGGTGGAGTTCCTGCCCAAGCCCTTGAGCGAGAACAGCCTGCATATCCTGGTGAGCCTGAAGAACCCCGAACATGCGCAGATCGTCGCCAGGTTCGATCGCGAGATTGCCGCCATGAAGGCCGATGGCAGCTACGCCCGGTTGTTGCGCCAGCACGGCATGTAGAAGGGGCAGGGCAAGCGTCGAGTGCCAAGCCAGGCTGTGGGTGCTCCTCAGGCTTGCGGCTGTGCTGTCCCTTTGATCAGGTGGGCCGCCAGGGTCCGCAACGGACCCAGCTGGCGGCAGATCAATCCCAGCTGGGTCTGCACTAGGCGCTGCTCTTCATCGATGTCGTCCGGCATCTGTTCCAGCTCGTTGGCCAGGGCTTCCTCGGTGTCGCTCTGGATGGCGATCGGGGTCCTGCTGGCCAGGCCCTGGGCGATCTCGTCGATACTGGCCGCCAGGCTGCTGCCGACACCGCCGATCAGCTGTTCGCGCACCTCTTCCGGCAGTTGGGTGCCACGGTGCGCGCCCAGGCCCGAGAGGTAGCTGAGCAGGGTGTGGGACAGCACCAGGAAGCGGAAGCCCACATCCGCTTCCTTACGAAAGTGCCCCGGTTCCATGAGCATGTTGGCCAGGGTGGTGGACAGCGCCGCGTCGGCGTTGTGGGCGTTGCGCCGAGCCAGGCGGTAGGCCAGGTCGTCGCTCTTGCCGGCGGCGTACTGCTGCATGATCTGGCGCAGGTAGATGCTGTTGCACGCCAGGGTGTTGGCCAGCACCTGGTTCAGGCGCCGGCCCTGCCAGTCCGGCAGGAACAGGAACACCGCGAGCCCGGCGATCAGGCTGCCCAGCAGGGTATCGAACAACCGTGGCAGGAACAGCCCGTAGCCGTCGCCCACCTGGTTGAAGCAGAACAGCACCATCAAGGTGATGGCGGCGGTGGCCAGGGTGTAGCGGGTGGCGCGGTTGGCGAAGAACACCACGCCGGCGGCAATGGCGAACAGCGACTGCACCAGCGGGTTGGGGAACAGGTCGAACAGCGCCCAGGCGATGGTCAGGCCGATGGCCGTGCCGATGATTCGCTGGCCCAGCTTGCGCCGGGTAGCGCCGTAGTTGGGCTGGCAGACGAACAGCGTGGTGAGGATGATCCAGTAGCCCTGGGACGGGTGGATCAGGTGCACCATGCCGTAGCCGATACTCAGCGCCAGGGGCAGGCGCAGGGCATGGCGGAACAACAGCGAAGTGGGTGTCAGCTGGGTGCGCAGGCGGGTCCAGACGTCCTTGAGGTTGCGCGGCGAGCGATCCAGCAGGCTGCTGTCGGTGGCATCGGCCAGTGCGTCGGGGTTGCTGGCATCGCTGAGCAGCCGGTCGAGGGTGCCGAGGTTGGCGGCCAGGGCCCGCAGCGAGCGCAAGAGCCCGCGCCAGGCCGGGTTGCTCTGGATGCGCAGGTGTTCCAGCGAGGCTTGCAGGTCGCTCAGGGCTTCGGCGAACCCGGAGTCGTAGACGAACGGCTGGCGCATCTGGATCGACTCCGCCAGGGCCCGGCAGGCCTTGCCCTGCTGGCGCAGCAGGCGCTGGCAGCGGAACAGCACGTCGCTGTGGAAGAAGGCGTCGGCCAGGGCGTTGTAGGGATAGTGCGAGGAACTGGCGCGTTCGTGGATGTCCTGGGCCAGGAAGTACAGCTTCAGGTAACGACTGACCTTCGACCCCGGGCGGCTGTTGCCGACCCGGTGCAGGATGATTTCCTTGGCGCTGTTGAGGGCGGCTACCACCTTGCCGTTTTGTCGGGCAAGTTCCAGGCGCCGGGCCTCCACGTCCAGCTGGCGGATCGGTTCGAACAACGAGGCCTTGAGCTTGAGGTAATAGCCCAGCTCGCGAAACAGCCGTGCCAGGCTCTGCTGCACCGGCTGGTTGGAGAACATCGCCTGCCACAGCACCGAGAGCAGGCCGTACCAGGCGGCGCCGGCCACCAGCAGCAGCGGCTCGTGCCAGAAGTCGAGCATTGCGCCGCCGCGCTGGTCGACGCCGATCATGGTGTAGACCGAGAGGATCAGGGTCGCCGAGGCGATGGCGCCATAGCGTTCTCCCAGGGCGCCGAGCATGGTCAGGCCGAAGCTGGCCAGGGCCAGGGCGATGGCGAAGACCCAGGGGTAGGGGAACAGCAACTCCACCGACAGCGCGGCGATGCTGAAGCACACCAGCGTCACCGCCAGGGCGTTGAGGCGGCCTTGCCAGCTGTCGTCGGTTTCCGCCAGGGCGCTGGCGATGACGCCGAGGAATAGCGGGATCAGCAGGCTCATCTCGTCCCGGTACCAGCACAGCGCCATGCTGCCGGTCAGGGCGATGAATACCCGCACGCTGTAGCTGAATTTATCCAGCGCCCAGAGGCGGCGCAGGGACTGGCGAAAAGAAGTCGATGGCATGGATTGGGAGGAGCCTTCCGGGCGATGCCGCTAAATTGAGCCAGTATTGACGACGGCGCAATGCCGCCGTCACATCCGCCAGCAAATTCTGTTCCCGACGATGCGGCTCCGCACCTGCCGGCGCCCTGCGCCGGCTCAGGCATCAGACGTACTGCGCCGCCGCGTAGCCCGAGGCCCAGGCCCACTGGAAGTTGAAACCGCCCAGGTGGCCGCTGACGTCCAGCACTTCGCCAATGAAATACAGCCCCGGGCTCTTCAGCGATTCCATGGTCTTGGATGAGACTTCGCGGGTGTCGACCCCGCCCAGGGTCACTTCGGCGGTGCGGTAGCCCTCGGTGCCCGCCGGCACCAGCTGCCAGTTGCCGAGCTTGTCGGCGACCTCCGCCAGCTCGCCGGGGGTGTACTGCTTCATCGGCTTGGAGATGAACCAGTGGTCGGCCAGCAGGCCAGCCATCTTCTTGGTGAAGATCTCCCCCAGCAGGGTCTTGAGCTCGCTGTTGGGGCGCTCGGCCTGTTGCTGGTGCAGCCAGCCCAGGGCGTCGTGCTCGGGCAGCAGGTTGATCTGGACGCTGTCGCCAGGCTGCCAGTACGAGGAAATCTGCAGGATCGCCGGGCCGCTGAGGCCACGGTGGGTGAACAGGATGTTCTCGCGAAAGCTCTGGCCGTTGCAGCTCACCAGGCAGTCCACCGAGGTTCCGGACAGTTCGCTGCACAGCTCCTTGAGCTGGTCGGTGATGGTGAAGGGCACCAGCCCGGCGCGGGTCGGCAGCAGCTCATGGCCGAACTGCCTGGCCACCTGGTAGCCGAAGCCGGTGGCGCCCAGGGTCGGGATCGACAGGCCGCCGGTGGCGATCACCAGGGACTGGCACCGCACCTGGCCCAGGGTGGTCTGCAGCAGGTAGCCCGACTCCAGTTTCTCGATCTGCTGGATCGAGGTGTCCAGGCGCAGCTCGACCCCGACCTGTTCGCATTCGGCCAGGAGCATGGCGAGGATATCGCTGGACTTGTTGTCGCAAAACAGCTGGCCGAGCTTCTTCTCGTGGTAGGGCACGCCATGCTTGGCCACCAGGCCGATGAAATCCCACTGGGTGTAGCGGGCCAGGGCCGACTTGCAGAAGTGTGGGTTCTGCGACAGGAAGTTGGCCGGCTCGGTGTACATGTTGGTGAAGTTGCAGCGTCCGCCACCGGACATCAGGATCTTCTTCCCGGCCTTGTTGGCATGGTCCAGCAACAGCACCTGGCGCCCACGGCCGGCGGCGGTCAGGGCGCACATCAAGCCGGCGGCGCCGGCGCCGATGATCACGACTTCGGTAGAGCGCAAAACGGTGTCCTCGAGAGTGCAGGCAAATAAACCTGTAGCCGCTGCCGAAGGCTGCGACAAGCCCGCAGGGGCTTCACGGCCTCAAGAGCGGCGCCTCCTTCGGAGAGGTTCGCAGCCTACGGCAGCGGCTACAGATCGAACGGGGTGGGTTACAGAATCCGTACGCGCAGCGAACGGCCCTTGATCTTGCCGCTGTTGAGGCGTTGCAGGGCCTGCTTGGCGATGCCACGCTCCACGGCCACGTAGGCCTGGAAGTCGAAGATCGCGATCTTGCCGACCTGGGCGCCGGGGATGCCGGCCTCGCCGGTCAGGGCGCCGAGGATATCGCCCGGCCGCACCTTGTCCTTGCGCCCGGCCGCGATGCACAGGGTGCTCATGGCCGGCAGCAGCGGGCCGCCGCCGCGGTTCTTCAGGCTATCGATCTGCTCCCAGTTCAACGGGGCCTTCTGCAGTTCCTCGATGGCCTGGGCGCGGTGGGCCTCGGACGGCGACACCAGGCTGACGGCCAGGCCTTTCTCGCCGGCGCGACCGGTACGGCCAACACGGTGGATATGGATTTCCGCGTCCCGGGCCAGCTCGACGTTGATCACCATGTCCAGGGCGTCGATATCCAGGCCCCGGGCGGCGACGTCGGTGGCCACCAGCACCGAGATGCTGCGGTTGGCGAACATCGCCAGCACCTGGTCGCGATCGCGCTGCTCCAGGTCACCGTGCAGGCCAGCGGCGGACATGCCCTTGGCGGTCAGGTGGTCGACGGTTTCCTGCACCTGCTGCTTGGTGAAGCAGAAGGCCACGCAAGACTGCGGGCGGAAATGGTCGAGTACCTTGACCACTGCGTCGATGCGATCCTGCGGGGCGATTTCGTAGAAGTGCTGCTCGATCTGGCTGTCGCTGTGCAGCGCCTCGACCTTGACCTGCTGCGGGTCGCGCATGAACTTGGCCGCCAACTTCTTGATCCCCGCCGGGTAGGTGGCGGAGAACAGCAGGGTCTGCCGGCGTGCCGGGGTCTGGCCGATGATGGCCTCGATCGCATCATGAAAGCCCATGTCGAGCATGCGGTCGGCTTCGTCGAGTACCAGGGTGTTGAGGCCGTCGAGTTTCAGCGTGCCCTTGTCCAGGTGCTGGGAAATGCGCCCCGGGGTGCCGACGATGATGTGGGCGCCATGCTCCAGCGAAGCGATCTGCGGGCCGAAGGGCACGCCGCCGCACAGGCTCAGGATCTTGATGTTGTCCTCGGCGCGGGCCAGGCGGCGCAGCTCCTTGGCGACCTGGTCGGCCAGCTCGCGGGTCGGGCACATCACCAGGGCCTGGCAGCCGAAGTAGCGCGGGTTGATCGGGTTGAGCAGGCCGATGCCGAAGGCCGCGGTCTTGCCGCTGCCGGTCTTGGCCTGGGCGATCAGGTCCAGGCCCTTGAGGATCACCGGCAAGCTTTGCGCCTGGATCGGCGTCATCTGGGCATACCCGAGGGAGTCGAGGTTGGCCAGCATGGCGGCGGACAGGGGCAAGGTATTAAAAGCGGTGGCGATGGTGGTCACGGGACGGGCCTGCAAAACAAAATGTCGCGCAGTGTATCAGCCCCGCTCCCCCTTCCTGCAATTTCTGGACGAAAAGTAGCCAGGACCTCCCAGGCTCATGTGGTAGGGGGATGGTCAATCAGTGCTCGATATGCTCCTGGACCTTGCGCGTCCTGCGGCCATCGCTGGGCGACAGCTGGAGGAAGATCGCCGCCGCCAGCATGGCCATGAGGCCCACGGTGAGGAAGGTCAGCTGGAAGGCACCGAGCACCGTGTCGCCGCCATCGCTGTCCATGGAGGCGGTGAAGCCGCCCAGCAGCGCCCCGGCGCAGGCCACCCCCAGGCTCAGGGACAGTTGCGCCACCACCGACAACAGGCTGTTGCCACTGCTGGCCGCGGCATCGTCGAGGTCGATCAGGGTCACGGTGTTCATCGCCGTGAACTGCAGCGAGTTGATCGCTCCCAGCACCGCCAGCATGCCCAGCAGCAGCGGGTAGGGCGTCTGCTCGCTGACCAGGCCCATGCTCGCCAGCATCAGGCCCAGGGCCAGGGTGTTGCCGGTGAGCACCAGGCGATAGCCCAGGCGCTCGATCAGTGGTCGGGCAATGGACTTGGCCAGCATCGCCGCAGCCGCCAGGGGCAGCATGCTCATCCCGGCCTGGGACGGCGAGTAGCCCAGGGCCACCTGCAGCAGCAAGGGCACCAGGAACGGCAGGGCGCCGCTGCCCAGGCGGGCGAACAGGTTGCCGAGGATGCCGACGGCGAAGGTCCGCACCTTGAACAGCGACGGGGCGAACAGCGGATCGGCGATATGCCCGGCACGCAACCAGTAGGCCGCCAGGCATGCCAGGCCGGCGAACAGCAGCAACATCACCCGCAAGTGCGGCAGGTGCAGTTCGCCCAGGCCTTCCATGGCGATGGTGATCAGCACCATCGCCGCGCCGAACAGCAGAAAGCCCAGGCCATCGAAGCGGGTGCGCTCGCTGCCGCGCAGGTCGGGGATGAAGCGCCACACCGCGTAGCAGCCGATGGCGCCCACCGGCAGGTTGATCAGGAAGATCCAGTGCCAGGTCAGGTACTGCACCATCCAGCCGCCCATGGTCGGGCCGATCAGCGGACCCAGCAGCCCGGGAATGGTGATGAAGCCCATGATCCGTACCAGTTCCGAACGCGGGTAGGCGCGCAGCACCACCAGCCTTCCCACCGGCAGCATCAGCGCGCCGCCCAGGCCCTGGATCACCCGGGCCGCCACCAGCATGCCCAGGGACCCGGAAAGGGCGCACAGCAGCGAGCCGACACTGAACAGCAAGATCGCGCCGAAGAAGATGTTGCGGGTGCCGAAGCGATCGGCGATCCAGCCCGAGGCCGGGATCAGCAGCGCCACGGTGAGCATGTAGGCGATGACCACGCCCTGCATGCGCAACGGGTCTTCGGCCAGGTCCCTGGCCATGGCCGGCAGCGCGGTATTGAGGATGGTGCCGTCCAGGGACTGCATGAAGAAGGCGATGGCCACTACCCACGGCAGCCAGCGGATAGTAGTGGCATCGAGTGGCGAACGTTCGGGCATGGGACCTCAACAACGACAGAGGTAAGTTGCAAGCTTCAAGTTGCAAGCTTGTGGCTTGCAACTCTAGGCCGATTCTACAAGGTTAGCGTCAGGCGGCTGACCAGTGCCCCGGGCAGATGCATCGACGCGGTCTGGCGCTGGCCGTAGGTGCTGGCCGAGAGCAACAGCTCGCGTTGCTCGGTGAGCGCCTCGAGCTGCGAGCCCAGCAGGCTGTAGACGCTGTCGTCGAAGCGCATGGTGCTCACCGGCGCCTGGATCTCGCCGTTTTCCACCCAGAAGGTGGCGAAGCGGGTCATGCCGGTCAGGCGCGCCGCAGGCAGGTCCGAGTAGTTCAGGTACCACAGGTTGCTGATGTACAGCCCAGTGCCCAATTGCCTGAGGATGTCCTGCTGGGCCAACTGGCCGGCGGCCATGTCCAGGGCGCTGGGGTATTCGCCGCTGCCGGCGCCGTTGGCGGTCAGGCCATATTCGGCGGCGCTGCGCGAGTTGATCAGGCGCGCCTCGGCGGCGCCACCGGCGATCAGCGCCAGGTCGCTGCGCGGGTAGCCTTCGTCGGAAAACGCCGGGCTCAGGGAGCCGCTGACCTGCTCGCGCACCGAGACCAGCGGGCTCAGGTTCGCATCACCGGCATAGAGTTTCTGCAGGGCGCTGTGCTTGCTGGCGATGGACTGGGCCGAGAACCCGCCCCAGGCCAGCATGCCCATGATCTCCTCCAGGGCCGCGGGGGCCAGGTAGGCGCGGTATTGGCCGGGGGCCAGGGTACGCAACGGCCGGCCGAGGAACTCCAGTTGCCGGCGGGCCTGGTCGAAGCGCTGGGCGAAGGCGTCGCTGTTCCAGGCGTGTCCGGCGTAGCTGGCCTTCACCGCCTCGCCATTGGCGTGGAACAGGCTGAAGTCGAAGTTGAAGCTGTTGGCCTGGTGCCAGCCGAAGGCCCCGCTGGAGCTGGCGAAACCACGGCTGATGGGACCAGCGGCATAGATGCCGACCAGATCCAGGCCTGCGGCGGCGCGACCGATTTCCTCCACCACCTGCTCGCTGCCTGGCAGCGGATGGCTTTGCTCATGCTGGGACTGCCAGTGGGTGTGGTTGAGCATCAGGTAAGGGTCGGCCGGCAGCAGCGGCAGGGTTTCACGCAGTTGTTGCAGGCCCTCGGCCAGGCGCTGGCGGTCCACCTCGGGATCGTTGGCCAAGGTGATGTCGAGGTCGGCGTGGCGGCCATCGTCGATCAGCTTGAAGGTCAGGCTGGCCTGCTGCACCTGCCCGGCCTGGCGTACCTTGGCATGGTTGAAGCGGATGAACTCCGAGGCTTCGGCAGCGTAGCTCAGGGTGAATTGTTCCGACCCGCGGATCTCGTCCTTGAGCCATTGCACCAGCGTCTTGAACGGCTGGGCCTGATTGGTCGCGCTGGTCATCAGGCATCTCCTCCGAATACGTCGATCTTGCTGAATACACAGGCTGGCGAGGCGTGGCCCACGCGGATCACCTGGTTGGGTTCGCCCTTGCCGCAGTTGGGCGTGCCCAGGACCTGGAAGGTGCCACGGTTGCCGACGGCGCTGAGGTTGCGCCAGAACTGCGCGGAAATGCCCCGGTAGTTGGGGTTCTTCACCACGCCCTTGAGTTCGCCGTTCTCGATCAACTGGCCCCATTCGCAGCCGAACTGGAACTTGTTGCGCGCGTCGTCGATGGACCAGGAGCGGTTGGTGGACATCAGGATGCCGTGCTCGATCCCGCCGATCAGCTGTTCCAGGGACTGCTCGCCAGGCTCGATGTTGAGGTTGGCCATGCGGTCGATGGGCGCGCGGTTCCAGCTGCTGGCGCGGCTGTTGGCAACGCCGTCCAGGCCGCTGCGGTACTGCGACAGGGCGCCGCCCAGGGGGCGTACCAGCAACCCTTCGCGGATCAGGAACTGCTTGCTGGCGGCGGTGCCTTCGTCGTCATGGCCATAGCTGGCCAGCTCCTCGGGGATGTCCGGGTCGAAGGTCACGTTGAGCAGCCGCGAGCCGTATTGCAGGTGGCCGAAGTCCGCCTGCTTGACGAAGCTGGTGCCGGCGTAGTTGCGCTCATCGCCCAGGATGCGGTCCAGCTCCAGGGGATGGCCGATGGACTCGTGGATCTGCAGCATCATCTGGTCCGGCATCAGCAGCAGGTCCCGCGGGCCTTGGGGCGTGTTGGGAGCCAGCAGCAGTTGCAGGGCCTGCTCGGCGATCCGGGGGGCGGCGCCCAGCAGGCCGCAGCGGCTGATCACGTCGCCGGCGCCCTGCTGGCCGAAATTCTCCCGGCCCAGGCTGCGGGTCTGGCTGTCGTTGCCGTCGTAGGCGGTGACGTCCAGGCCCGGGTAGACGAAGCGCTGGGCCTGGCGCAACTCGGCCCCGGCGCTGTTGAGGTAGATCTGCTCGACCTGGGTCACGCCGATGCCTACCTGCCAGTTCACCAGGCGCTCGTCCTTGGGCACCGAGGCCGATTCGTCGCCCAGCAGCTGGTAGCAATCGCTCAGGGACGGGAAGGGCTGCTCGAGATTGGGCGAGAAGTAATCGGCACGGTGGCTGGAGACCGGTTGTTCGCGCAGGTCCAGCAGGGCGTGGGCGGCGATCACCCGGGCTTGCCGTTCGGCGCGGTCCAGGGCCGCCTGCAGGCCGCCTGGCGACAGGTCGTTGGTGGCGGCATAGGCCTCCACGCCGGCGACTCGCACGGTCAGCATCGCGCCTTCGTCGCGGCCCAGCCTGGGCGGCTCGGCGACATTCTTGCGCACCGACAGGTATCGGTCGGACTCGCGCACGTAGCGCAGGGAAAAGAACTCGGCGCCCGTGCGCAAGGCAGCGAAGCGCTGCTTGAGCTGGGGGTGAAAGTCGAACATGAATGACCTCCTTGTGAAGAGCAGGGGCTTGCGGGTCTTATCGACGGCGGGCCGGCTCCTACAGGTATAGGTCGCGCAGGGCTCGGGATAAAGTCCGTGGAGCGTAGGGGATGCAGCGGATGGGCAGACTGTAGCCGTTGCCCGCGGCTGCGATCAAGGACGCGGTGGGTGCAGTGGAAAGGGGGGAAGAAGGCGGGGAAATCCAAGGGAATGGCGCCGGCCATTGCGGCCGGCGCCCATCATGCTTACTGCGCGTTCGCGGCTACGTCGCGTACCGGCTTGCCACGTACCGGGGCATCGCCGGCCACGTAGTAGGCAGCCTTGCTGCGCGGCAGCGGCTGGCGGCCACGGATCTTGTCGGCGATTTTCTCGGCCATCATGATCGTCGGCGCGTTGAGGTTGCCGGTGGTGATGATCGGCATGATCGAGGCATCCACCACACGCAGGCCCTGCATGCCGTGCACGCGACCCTGGCCATCGACCACGGCCATGTCGTCGGTGCCCATCTTGCACGAGCAGGATGGGTGGAACGCGGTCTCGGCGTGCTCGCGGATGAATTTGTCCAGCTGTTCATCGGTCTGCACTTCGATGCCCGGGCTGATCTCGCGGCCGCGGTAGGCGTCCAGTGCCGGCTGCTGCATGATTTCCCGGGTCAGGCGGATGCCATCGCGGAATTCCTGCCAGTCCTGCTCGGTGGCCATGTAGTTGAACAGGATGCTCGGGTGCTGGCGCGGGTCTTTGGACTTGACCTGGATCCGGCCGCGGCTTGGCGAACGCATGGAGCCCATGTGGGCCTGGAAGCCGTGTTCCTGCACACCGTTGGAGCCGTTGTAGTTAATAGCTACCGGCAGGAAGTGGTACTGGATGTTCGGCCATTCGAACTCTTCGCGAGTACGGATGAAACCACCGGCTTCGAACTGGTTGCTGGCGCCGATGCCGGTGCCCTTGAACAGCCACTGCGCACCGATGGCCGGCTGGTTCCACCACAGCAGCGATGGGTACAGCGAGACTGGCTGGGTGCACGCGTATTGCAGGTACAGCTCCAGGTGGTCCTGCAGGTTTTCGCCGACGCCCGGCAGGTCGTGGACCACCGGGATGTCCAGGCTTTCCAGCAGGGCGCGCGGGCCGACGCCGGAGCGTTGCAGCAGCTGTGGCGAAGCGATGGCGCCGGAACTGATGATGACTTCCTTGCGTGCACGGGCTTCCACGCGCTCCTCGGTGCTGCCTTGCAGGTAGCTCACGCCTACGGCGCGCTTGCCTTCGAACAGGACCTTGTCGGTCAGGGCGTGGGTGACGATGGTCAGGGTGGAGCGCTTCTTGGCTACGTCCAGGTAACCGCGGGCGGTGCTGGAGCGACGGCCTTCGGGAGTCACGGTGCGGTCCATCGGACCGAAGCCTTCCTGCTGGTAGCCGTTGAGGTCTTCTGTGCGTGGATAACCGGCTTGTACACCGGCCTCGACCATGGCGTGGAACAGCGGGTTGTTGCCAGCCTTGGGCGTGGTCACCCGTACCGGGCCTTCGCCACCGTGGTAGTCGTTAGGGCCGATGTCGCGGGTTTCGGCCTTGCGAAAGTACGGCAGGCAGTCCAGGTAGCTCCAGTCTTCCAGGCCCGGCAGCTTGGCCCAGCCGTCGTAGTCCATGGCGTTGCCGCGGATGTAGCACATGCCGTTGATCAGCGAGGAACCGCCCAGGCCCTTGCCACGGCCACATTCCATGCGGCGGCCGTTCATGTGTGGCTCTGGATCGGTCTCATAGGCCCAATTGTAGCGGCGGCCTTGCAGGGGGAACGCCAGGGCCGCAGGCATCTGGGTACGGAAGTCGAAACGATAGTCCGGGCCGCCGGCTTCCAGCAGCAGGACGGTGACGCCTTCGTCTTCGGTCAGACGGGTCGCCAGGGTGTTACCGGCAGAGCCGGCACCAACGATGATGTAGTCGAATTCTTGGGACATTGGAGCCTCCGTGGAGAGCTGCAAGCCTCAAGCTTCAAGCTGCAAGAGAAGGCAGCGAAGCGGGCTTGGCATTGAATGAGGGGCAGGCGGCAAGCCGTGCTAATGCCTTGGCTTGCCGCTGATAGCTAGCTACTTGCCGCTGCTCAGAATACTGAGCTGTAGTCGCCCAGCTCGACCTGCACCGACTTGATGCGGGTGAAGTTGTTCAGCGAGCTGATGCCGTTCTCGCGGCCCACGCCCGACTGCTTGTAGCCGCCGACTGGCATCTTGGCGTCGGACTCGCCCCAGGCGTTGATCCAGCAGATACCGGCTTCGAGCTGGTGGATGATGCGGTGGGCGCGGTTCAGGTCGCGGGTGACGATACCGGCGGCCAGGCCGAAGTCGGTGTCGTTGGCACGGCGGATCACTTCTTCTTCGGTCTCGTAGGTGAGGATGCTCATCACTGGGCCGAAGATTTCTTCACGGACGATGGTCATGTCGTCGGTGCAGTCGGTGAACACGGTCGGAGCGACGAAGGCGCCCTTGGCGAATTCGCCGTCGGTCAGGCGCTCGCCGCCGCACAGTACGCGGGCACCTTCTTCCTTGCCCTTGGCGATGTAGCCCAGCACGTTCTCCATGTGGGCGAAGCTCACCAGCGGACCGAAGTTGGTGTTCTCGTTCTCTGGGTTACCCACGCGGATGCGGGCAACGCGTTCGGCGATCTTGGCTTCGAAAGCAGCCTTCAGGTGGCTCGGTACGAACACGCGGGTGCCGTTGGTGCAAACCTGGCCGGAGCTGTAGAAGTTGGCCATCATCGCGGTGTCGGCGGCGCGATCCAGGTCGGCGTCGTCGCAGATGATCAGCGGCGACTTGCCGCCCAGTTCCATGGTCACTTCCTTGAGCGAGGAGCTCGAAGCGCTGGCCATGACCTTCTTGCCGGTGTCGGTGCCGCCGGTGAAGGAGACTTTCTCGATGCGCGGGTGCTCGGT
The DNA here is from genome assembly GCF_014230245.1 of Pseudomonas sp. MSSRFD41. Classification (NCBI taxonomy): domain Bacteria; kingdom Pseudomonadati; phylum Pseudomonadota; class Gammaproteobacteria; order Pseudomonadales; family Pseudomonadaceae; genus Pseudomonas; species Pseudomonas sp. MSSRFD41. The sequence continues at coordinate 612,219 of NZ_JACKZK010000001.1, forward strand.
CAGCCAGGTGCCGACTTCACGACCGCTGCCGGTCAGGACGTTGAACACGCCAGCCGGTACGCCAGCCTCGGTGTAGATCTCGGCCAGTTTCAGGGTGGTCAGCGAAGTCACTTCGCTCGGCTTGAAGATCATCGCGTTGCCAGCGGCCAGGGCCGGTGCGGATTTCCACAGGGCGATCTGGATCGGATAGTTCCAGGCACCGATGCCGGCGACCACGCCCAGTGGCTCGCGGCGGGTGTAGACGAAGGAAGTGTCGCGCAGCGGGATCTGCTCGCCTTCGATGGCCGGTACCAGGCCTGCGTAGTATTCCAGCACGTCGGCGCCGGTGACGATGTCGACGTACTTGGTCTCGGAGTAGGCCTTGCCGGTATCCAGGGTTTCCAGGGCGGCCAGCTCGTCGTTACGCTCACGCAGGATGTCCACGGCGCGACGCAGGATGCGCGAACGCTCCATGGCGGTCATGGCGGCCCAGATCTTCTGGCCTTTTTCGGCGCTGACCACGGCGCGTTCCACGTCTTCCTTGGTCGCACGTTGCACTTGTGCGAGAACTTCACCGTTGGCCGGGTTGATGGCATCGAAGGTGGCGTCGCTGCCGGCATCGGTGTAGCCGCCGTCGATGTAGAGTTTTTGCAGTTCAAAACGGGCCATAGTGTCCTCGCAAGTGCATTGAGTTATGGGCTTGGCCACCGGGCGTGTCCTTGGATTCGGGCACGCTGACCAGTGGCATGCAGAGGCCGAGCGTCTTGGTTGTGCTCTAGCGCTCCTGCTTAGCCAGTTGTAGATCCATGTATTCGTAAGCAATCCGTATCGCCTGGTCGGTGTCGAATGCATCACCCGACAGGGCGCCACGCAGCCACAAGCCGTCGATCAAGGCCGCCAGGCCGCGGGCTGCCTTGCGCGCATGGTAGAGCGGCAGGGCGCGGCGGAACTGGCAACACAGGTTGGAATACAAGCGGTGGTCGTTGATCCGCTGCAACCTGTGCAAATCGGGCTGGTGCATGCTGGAAGCCCAGAAGGCCAACCAGGTTTTCATTGCCGGGCCGTTCACCTGGCTGGCATCGAAGTTGCCCTCGATGATCACCTTCAGATGAGCGCGCGGGCTGTCGTCCGTCAGGGCCAGGCGACGTGCTCTGACGCCTTCGTTGAGCATGCTCATGATGTAACCCATCGTCGCTGCGATCAGGCCGTTCTTGTCCCGAAAGTAGTGACTGATGATGCCGTTCGACACTCCGGCCAAACGGGCGATCAGCGCAATGCTGGCGTCCCCCATCCCGACCTGGTCGACCGCTTGCAGCGTGGCTTCGATCAACTGCTGGCGGCGTATGGGTTGCATACCGACCTTGGGCATCTGCTACCTCTCCTTAGGCCCGCCGGCAGACGCATGACGGCTGTCGGCTTGCGGGCCAGTCTATTTTGTTTTGATTGAACGTTCAATCAACAAAGAATAAGATCTGCGACAAATCGTCGCTGCCTACGGATTCTTCCCGCATGTGGATGGCGGAAAACGACCTCCGAAAAAGACCGCACCCCAGGGATGGCATGGCGTGAACCGGTAAGGACGGACGTGTTGAATGGGCAAGACGCTTCAGGCCTGACGCCGAACCAGGGGTTCGAGTCGAGGTCGGGGATGCTGGTTCGCAACGCAGCCGCCGTGGGTCCGGGCTTTTTTCGGGGTGTCTTTATATCACCCGACGATCGGCTGCCAACTAACCGATTGGTCGGGTGCCGTGTTGCCTTGTGTCCTTCTCTCGCACTGCCTGGAGCATCTGTGCAATGAGTTCTGCCTCTCTTATAAAGACCCCGCCGGAAAAGGTGCGGGTCAACGGTTGGGTGTTCTATACCTCGACCGCGCTGATCCTGTTGTTGACTGCCATCCTGATCATCGCCCCGCAAGAGGCCGGCAAGATGCTGGACATTGCCCAGGCCTGGTTGTCCCGCAGTTTCGGCTGGTACTACATGCTGGTGATCGCCGCCTACCTGGTGTTCGTGGTGGGCCTGGCGTTTTCTTCCTACGGCAAGCTCAAGCTGGGGGCCAAGCAAGATACCCCGGACTTCAGCTATGGCGCCTGGGCCGGGATGCTGTTCTCGTCCGGCATCGGCATCTCGCTGCTGTACTTCGGTGCGTCCGAGCCCCTGGACCACTACTTCAACCCGCCCGAAGGCGTGCCGGCCAGCAACCAGGCCGCGCGCCAGGCGCTGCAACTGACATTCCTGCACTGGGGCCTGCACGGCTGGGCGATCTATGCCCTGGTGGGCCTGGCGGTGGCGTACTTCGCCTACCGGCATAACCAGCCGCTGGCCCTGCGGTCGGCGCTGTACCCATTGGTCGGCGAGCGCTGGGTCAAGGGCGCGGCCGGCCACGCGGTGGACGGTTTCGGCATGTTCGTGACCCTGCTGGGCCTGGTGACCAACCTGGGCATCGGCTCGATGCAGGTATCGTCCGGCCTGGAAAACCTGTTCGGCATGGAGCACAGCAACACCAACCTGTTGATCGTGATCATCGTCATGAGCACGGTGGCCACCATCGCCGCGGTATCCGGGGTGGAGAACGGCATTCGCCGCCTGTCCAACCTGAACATCGTCCTGTTCAGTGGCTTGCTGATCTTCGTCCTGCTGTTCGGTCCGACCCTGCACCTGCTCAACGGCTTCGTGCAGAACATCGGCGACTACCTCAACGGCGTGGTGCTCAAGACATTCGACCTCTATGTGTATGAAGGCGACAGTGCCAAGTCCGATCGCTGGCTGGGCCTGTGGACCCTGTTCTACTGGGCCTGGTGGATTTCCTGGGCACCTTTTGTCGGCATGTTCATCGCTCGTATTTCCCGTGGTCGTACCGTGCGCGAGCTGGTGGCTGGCGTACTGCTGATCCCGCTGGGCTTCACCCTGGCCTGGCTGTCGATCTTCGGCAACTCGGCCCTGGACCTGGTGCTCAACCAGGGCGCGGTGGAACTGGGCAAGACCGCCCTGGAACAGCCGTCCATGGCGATCTACCAGCTGCTCGAGCATTACCCGGCGTCGAAGATCGTCATCGGTGTGTCGATCTTCGTGGGCTTCGTGCTGTTCCTGACCCCGGCCGACTCCGGCGCGGTGATGATGGCCAACCTGTCCTGCAAGGGCGGTAACGTCGACGAAGACGCCCCGCACTGGCTGCGGATCTTCTGGTCGGTCGTGATCACCCTGGTGACCGTCGGCCTGCTGTTCGCCGGTAACTTCCAGGCCATGCAGACCATGGTGGTACTGGCTGGCCTGCCGTTCTCGGTGGTGCTGGTGTGCTTCATGTTCGGCCTGTACAAGGCCATGGCCCAGGACACCCGGGTCGAGCAGGAACAAGCGGAGCTGGCGGCCCGCGGCCGTCGCGGTTTCAGCGAGCGCCTGACCCAGCTGGACCTGCAGCCGACCCAGGCAGTGGTCCAGCGCTTCATGGACAAGCACGTGACCCCGGCCCTGGAAGAAGCCGCGACCCAGTTGCGCAACCAGGGGCTGGATGTGCAGACCCTGCTGGGCAAGTCCAAGCGCTGCATGGGTGTGCGGATCGAGATGGAAGAGGGCAACCCCTTCGTCTATGAAGTGAGCCTGGACGGTTACCTGGCGGCGCCGAGCGAGTCGGCCGATGCGCCGGAGGCGCGTGCACGCTACTACCGTGCCGAGGTGTACCTGCACAACGGCAGCCAGGAATACGACTTGATGGGCTTCACCCAGGATCAGATCACCCGTGACGTGCTCGATCAGTTCGAAAGCCATCGGCAACTCCTGGGCCGGGTCTATAGCTAAGTCCTGAAGTAGACGCGGGCCCGGGTTCACCGGGTACCGCGTCGCCTGCATCGCGGGCAAGCCTGGCTCCTACGCAGGAGCAGGGCTTGCCCGCGAAGCGATGTGTGGCTTACCGCCACATCCGCTCCTGCAACAGGTGCAATTCGCACCCTCTATTCCCGCTCAAACGACAACGCCGCGACCCAGGTCGCGGCGTTGTCGTTTCCGTGCATCAGCCCAGGTTCTTGCCGAGCAGCGCGTGGTAGAGCTCGCTGTCGCCAAGGATCCCCACCACCTTGTGGTTATCGTGGAGCACCAGCTTGTTGCCGGTCTGGTAGCGGATCTGCAGGGCCTCGCGCATGCCGATATTGGAATCCACCAGGGTCGGGCGCCGGCCCAGCTCTTCCACCGACTGCCCCGGCACCCAGTTCTGCAGGTCCAGCTGCGAGCCGTTGCGCCGGGCGCCCTTGATGGTGTTGCCCTCGGCCAGGTCCAGCCAGGAGTCGCCGCCGGGGTCCAGGCACACCGAGCCGTTGACCCGCTTGCAGTTGTCCAGGGTGCGCATCAGGCTGCGCCCGCACAGCACGTTCAACGGGTTGGTATGGGCGACGAAGGTGCGCACGTAGTCGTCCGCCGGGTTGAGCACGATCTCTTCGGGCTTGCTGTACTGGATGATCCGCCCGTCCTTCATGATGGCGATGCGGCTGCCCAGTTTCAGGGCTTCGTCCAGGTCGTGGCTGACGAACACGATGGTCTTGCTCAGCTTGCGCTGCAGCTCCAGCAGCTCGTCCTGCAGGCCCTGGCGGATCAGCGGGTCGAGGGCCGAGAAGGGCTCGTCCATCAGCAGGATGTCGGCGTCCATGGCCAGGGCGCGGGCCAGGCCCACGCGTTGCTGCATGCCACCGGACAGCTCGTCGGGCTTCTTGTTGCGCCACTGGGTCAGGCCCACCAGCTCCAGCTTCTCGTCCACCAGCTTGCGCCGCTCCTTCTCGGGACGGCCCTGCATCTCCAGGCCGAAGCTGATGTTCTCGCGCACCGTCAGCCAGGGCATCAGGGCAAACTTCTGGAACACCATGGCGATGCGCTTGGTGCGCATCATCTTCAGCTCCGCCGGGGTGCAGTGGGCGATATCGATGTGCTTGCCTTCGTGCTCGACGAACAGCTTGCCGCGGCTCACGGTATTGAGGCCGTTGATGCAGCGCAGCAGGCTCGACTTGCCCGAGCCGGACAGGCCCATCAGCACGCAGATCTCGCCCTTGTTGATATCCAGGTTGGCCTTTTCCACGCCGACCACCAGGCCGGTCTGCTTGAGGATCTGCTCGCGGGTCTGGCCCTTGTCCAGCAGTGCCAGGGCCTCGCGCGGCTTGTTGGAGAAGATGACGTCGACGTCTTCGAAACGAATGATGCTCATGCCTCACCCCTTGCCGGCAGTTCCGGCTGCTTGCAGATACGGTCGAGCATGATTGCCAGCAACACGATCGCCAGGCCCGCTTCGAAGCCCAGGGAAATATCGGCGGTGTTCAGTGCATTGACCACGGGTTTGCCCAGGCCGTCGGCGCCCACCAGGGCCGCGATCACCACCATCGACAACGACAGCATGATGCACTGGGTCACGCCGGCGGCGATGCTCGGCATCGCGTGGGGCAGTTCGATACGGGTCAGCAACTGGCGCCGCGAGCAGCCAAAGGCCTTGCCGGCGTCCATCAGTTCCTGCGGCACGTCGCAGATGCCCAGGTAGGTCAGGCGGATCGGTGCGGCGATGGCGAACACCACGGTGGAAATCAGTCCCGGGACCACGCCCAGGCCGAACAGGGTCAGGGTCGGGATCAGGTAGACGAAGGTCGGCACGGTCTGCATCAGGTCGAGTACCGGGCGCATGGCGGTGTAGAACATCGGCTTGTGTGCGGCGAGGATGCCCAGCGGCACGCCGATGACCACGCAGACCAGGGTGGCGAAGGTCACCTGGGCCAGGGTCTCCATGGTTTCCTGCCAGTACCCCAGGTTGAGGATCAGCAGGAAGGACAGCACGACGAATACGGTCAGGCCCCATTTGCGCTGGATCATGTGCGCCAGCAGGGCGATCAGGCCGATCAGGGCCAGGGGGTTGAACCAGGTCAGCGCGAAGGTCACGCCGTGAATCATGGCCTCAAGGGTAGTGGCGATCGCATCGAAGATGCTGGCGCCGTGTTTCGTCAGCCATTCGACGAAGGCCGCGATGTACTGGCCCAAGGGGATTTTCTGATCAGTGAGCATGGTAATGAACGTCCGCATGCAATGGAAAAACAGCCCGGGCGGGCGAACCCGCCCGGCGTCAGCGACTTACTGGGCAAGCTTGGCTTTGACGGCCTCCAGTCCTGGTTTGCCATCGATGGTGGTCACGCCGGCGAGCCAGGTGTCGAGTACTTCGGGGTTTTTCTTGAGCCAGGCCTTGGCGGCCGCGTCAGGCTTCATCTTGTCGTCCAGCACGTTGCCCATCAGGGTGCTTTCCATGTTCAGGGTGAACGACAGGTTCTTCAGCAGTTGCCCGACGTTGCTGCACTCCTGGACGTAGCCCTTGCGGGTGTTGGTGTAGATGGTCGCCTGGCCGAAGTTGGGACCGAAGAACTCGTCGCCACCGGTCAGGTACTTCATCTTGAAGCGGGTGTTCATCGGGTGCGGTTCCCAGCCCAGGAACACCACCGCGGTGTCGCGGCGCTGGGCGCGTTCGACCTGGCTCAACATGCCCGCCTCGCTGGATTCGACCACCTTGAAGCCGGCGTCCTTCAGGCCGAAGGCGTTCTTGTCGATCATGCTCTGGATGGTGCGGTTGCCGTCGTTGCCCGGCTCGATGCCGTAGATCTTGCCGTCCAGCTCGGTCTTGAACTTGGCGATATCGGCGAAGTCCTTGAGGCCCTTGTCATACAGCGCCTGGGGCACCGCCAGGGTGTACTTGGCGTTCTCCAGGTTGGCGCGCACGGTCTCCACGGTGCCGGCATCGCGATACTGCTTGATGTCGTTTTCCATGGTCGGCATCCAGTTGCCGAGGAACACGTCCATGTTCTTGCCGTCGGCCAGAGACTTGTAGGTCACCGGCACGGAGATCATCGTGGTCTTGGTCTTGTAGCCCAGGGCGTTGAGCACGACGCTGGTGGTGGCGGTGGTCACGGTGATATCGGTCCAGCCGACATCGGAGAAGTTCACGGTACTGCATTGCGCCGGTTCTGCGGCCTGTGCCAGGTACGGCAGACTCAGCATGGCGGCCAGCAACAACGAGGGGGAACCTTTCATAGAGGGGGGACTCCTGGATGTTCTTCTTGGCGGCGTTCGGACCGCGCTTATTGAGTATGGCGGTTGGTGTGTCGGGAACAGCTCTACCACCGTGCCTTGCAATCGAGTCGAGACTGATCATGTACCAGTGAAAATCTGTCGCCTACCGGGTGCGTCGTATCCAGTACAGGGAGGGTCGCATCCAGTGTCGGTGAGGTCGCATCCAGCGTTTTTGCGCGATTTTTCCTGCGTCCGGGCTACAAAAACGCCCGAAATTCGACCCTGGCGCCAAGCGGCGTTGGTGGGCATGAGCGAGTCGGTGTCAGACGTCGGCAAGCGCGGCAAAAGCCCGATGATGCGCCCTTCTCGGCGGATTGCAGCTTGAGCGTAGCAGCTCCGTCAGTGGGCGTTTTCGGCGCCCGGACTGTGCTCATCGAGGAGTTATCCAGGCATGGCTATCAGTGTTTTCGACCTGTTCAAAATCGGCATCGGCCCGTCCAGTTCCCATACCGTCGGTCCCATGCGCGCCGCGGCGCTGTTCGTCCAGGCCCTGGGCCAACGGCAGCAACTGGAGCAGGTGCGGCGGATCGAGGTGCGACTGTACGGATCGTTGTCGGCCACCGGCATCGGCCATGGCAGCGACAACGCGGTGATCATGGGCCTGATGGGCGAATGGCCGGACGCGATCGACCCGTCGCTGATCGGCACCCGCATCGACGTGCTGCGGGAAACGTCCACCTTGCTGCTGGACGGGCGCCTGCCGCTGCCGTTCGTCTGGTCCCGGGACATGCTCCTGCTGGAGCAGAACCTGCCGTTCCATCCCAATGCCATGACCCTGGTGGCCGAAGGCGAGGGCGGCGAACTGCATCGCGACACTTATTATTCGGTGGGCGGCGGTTTCGTCGTCGACCAGGCCCAGGCCGACAGCGGTGTGGCGGACCTGGATCGCAGCGAGCTGCCTTACGATTTCTCCAGCGCGGTAGAGCTGCTCGAACTGTGCCGCAGGCACAACCTGCGGGTGGCCGAGCTGATGCTGGCCAACGAGAAGACCTGGCGTTCCGAGGAGGAAATCCGCAGCGGGCTGATGGCGCTCTGGCGGGCCATGCAGGACTGCGTCGAACAAGGCCTCAAGCACGAAGGCACGCTGCCTGGCGGGCTCAACGTGCGGCGCCGGGCGGCCAAGCTGCACCGCAGCTTGCTGGAGTTGAACAAGCCCAATGTGATCGGCTCGACCCTGAGCGCCATGGAGTGGGTCAACCTCTATGCCCTGGCGGTCAACGAAGAGAACGCCGCCGGCGGACGCATGGTCACCGCGCCCACCAATGGTGCGGCGGGCATCATCCCGGCGGTGCTGCACTACTTCATGAAGTTCAGCGAGGACGTGACCGACGCCAACGTGGTGGACTTTTTCCTCGGCGCGGCGGCCATCGGCATCCTGTGCAAGAAGAACGCCTCCATTTCCGGTGCCGAGGTCGGTTGCCAGGGCGAGGTCGGTTCGGCCTGTGCCATGGCGGCGGCGGGCCTGGCGGAGATTCTCGGCGCTACCCCGGAACAATTGTGCAACGCCGCGGAGATCGGCCTGGAACACAACCTCGGCCTGACCTGCGATCCGGTGGGCGGGCTGGTGCAGGTGCCCTGCATCGAACGCAACGCGATCGCCGCGGTGAAGGCGATCAACGCCACCCAGATGGCCCTGCGCGGCGACGGCCAGCATTTCATTTCCCTGGACCGGGTGATCCGCACCATGCGCGATACCGGCGCCGACATGCACGACAAATATAAAGAGACTTCTCGCGGTGGCCTGGCGGTCAGCGCGGTGGAGTGCTAATCGGTTCGGGCGTGCGAACGCGCGCTCAAATGGCCCGGCCCCCGGGCCGATGCCACCTTTTGGCGCGTCGCGCATAGGCAAGTGGCCGAACCGGGCCGGCGCTTGCCCGGTGGACACCGGTCCGGTTGCGCTTTGAGTGACACTCGGCGTTGTCCGCCTCACGCAACGGCTCTACAAGTGCTACCTAACTGCTCACCGTCCTCGGCCGCGATCCGCCGGCCTTCCCCCGCGCACTGCCAATCCGTACTTGGGCAAGGGCTATATAGACGCTTCGCGACGTCGTTTTCAGGAGTTATTGAATGCCCATTCAACTTTAGGCATGGCAATTGCTCTGTGATGACCAAGCCGGTTTCCATCGAGAAACGGGCACCAATAAAAAGAGCCTCCGCCTGAGGCCATCACCCGCTTTGTGTGAGGAGATATCGCGATGACGTCGTTCAACTCCGGGGCCCAACCCCAGAACCGTGCGCCTCAATCCATCGGTTTCTTGCTGCTGGATAATTTCACGCTGATTTCCCTGGCCTCCGCAGTCGAACCCCTGCGCATGGCCAACCAACTGTCCGGTCGCGAGCTGTATCGCTGGACCACCCTCAGCGTCGATGGCGGCCAGGTCTGGGCCAGCGATGGCCTGCAAATCACCCCCGACGCGTCCATGCACAAAGCCCCCAGCCTGGATACCGTGATCGTCTGTGGCGGTATCGGCATCCAGCGCACCGTCACCCGCGAGCATGTGTCCTGGTTGCAGAGCCAGGCCCGCCAGTCCCGGCGCCTCGGCGCGGTGTGCACCGGCAGCTGGGCCCTGGCCTGCGCCGGCCTGCTGGACGGCTTCGATTGCAGCGTGCACTGGGAATGCCTGGCGGCAATGCAGGAAGCCTTCCCCCGGGTGGCCATGAGCACCCGGCTGTTCACCCTCGATCGCAACCGCTTCACCAGCTCCGGCGGCACCGCGCCGCTGGACATGATGCTGCACCTGATCAGCCGCGATCACGGCCGCGAGCTGTCGGCGGCGATCTCGGAGATGTTCGTCTACGAGCGGATCCGCAACGAGCAGGATCACCAGCGCGTGCCGCTCAAGCACATGCTCGGCACCAACCAGCCCAAGCTGCAGGAAATCGTCGCGCTGATGGAAGCCAACCTGGAGGAGCCGATCGATCTCGACGAACTGGCGGTGTACGTCGCGGTATCGCGCCGGCAACTGGAGCGCCTGTTCCAGAAGTACCTGCACTGCTCGCCATCGCGCTACTACCTCAAGCTGCGCTTGATCCGCGCCCGGCAACTGCTCAAGCAGACGCCGATGTCGATCATCGAAGTGGCCTCGGTCTGCGGTTTCGTCTCCACCCCGCACTTCTCCAAGTGCTACCGCGAATATTTCGGCATTCCGCCACGTGACGAGCGCATCGGTTCCAACACCACCCAGCAGGTGGCGATGATGCCGCTGCCCCAGGCCATGGTCCTGGCGCCATTGTCCGGGCCGCTGTCGGCCCTGAGCCAGGCGCGCAACGAGTCGACCTTCGCCAGCGTGCGCCTCTAGGCGCGGTCGCTGGCAGCTCCGGTCACAGCGCCTTCTTGAAATACACCACGCGCTCGGTTTCCTCGAAGCCAAGCGCGCGGTGCAGGGCGTGGCTGACCAGGTTGTCCAGGCTGGCGTCCGAGGCGATCTCCACGCAGCCCTGCTGCCGTCCCCACTGGCTGACTTGTTCGATCAGGCGCTGGGCCAGGCCCTGGCGCCGGTGCTGGGGAGCGACGTAGATACCTTCGAGAAACACCACCGGCGAGCTGTCGGTGCCATTGACGTAGTCGTGGCGCAACGACGCCTCGGCCAGGCCCAGCGTTTCACCGTCGGCAGCCTGGGCCAGCCAGCAGCCGTAGCGTGCGGGCTCGGCGAGCATCTGGCGGATTTCTTCCCGGTGTTCCTCGGCCGGGCAGTGGGGCCACAGGCCCAGGCGCAATTGCAGCCAATGGCCGGGGTCGGCGGCTTGGCCGGGCAGGATACGGATCATGGGCGGTCGCCTGTGCGGTACAAAGAGGTGCGTACTCTAGCAACCGGCCCAGGGCCCCGGGGCGATTCAGGCGCGTTTTTGCTGTTGGTACTCGGCCAGGGCCGGCAGCAATTGACGATCGATGGCCTGGCGCACGGCAGGAAGAATGGTCGCGTTGCCGGTGAGCATCTGCTCGACCATGCCCTTGAGCGCCTTGGCCCGGGCATCGCTCAGGCCCCTGACCGCGCATTCGCAGGCCTGCTCGGCACTGGCGCCTGCGGGCATCTCGAATCCCAGGGCCCGGAGTTGCCCCAGCAGGTCGTCCTGGTCAATCAAATCCGCGTGCATCATGGCGCTTGTCCTTGTTCAGGGAGTGGGGTCGCCAGCCGATTCTGGTAGGCCGTCCCGATGGCGGCAAGGGCAGATTGTCGCGATGGCCCGTTTACCTATGAACAGGTCGTTTTCGGCTAAGTCAGCCCGGCGGACTTGCCTGAATGCCCCGTCGCAAGGTCGGAGAAACCGTCACCGCAAGCGTCGACCACAGGTATCCTGCGCCAGCGGCCGATGGTTGGCCGCTGATCCGCAAACCATGGAGTTGGAATCGATGAAAGTGCTGCTAGCAGCGGCCCTGGCTGTCCTGGCATGGGTGTTTTCCAATGGCGCCTGGGCCGGCCCCGCGTGTGCCGACTTTCTGCGGGCCGGCGCCGAACCGCCGCAGGTCCTGGAGTTTGTCGGTTGTGAGTCCGCACCCCAGGAACAGGGTGCGCCGCTGACCGCCACCTACCGGGTCGAAGGTCGGCATGCCCAGGCAGTGGAGCGTTACCTGCAGCGACTCACAGGGGACATGAGCGACTTGAAGTTCGCCTGCTGTGGCTGGGAAACCCAGGGCTCCAGCGCCTATCGGGACCCGGCCAGCGGCCGCCAGTACCAGCTCGGCATGGGCTCGGAAGAAACGCCCTATAACCGCCGGGAGGACTGGGACAAGATCGGCTATTTCCATGTGAGGGTCGTGCTGTACACCGAGGAGCCCTGATGCGCTCGCAATGGCCCTTTTACCTATGGGCAGGTCGCATTCGGCTAATCGGCGCCCGGCCAGAGTGGGCAGACTGGAGCCAGCTAACGGCAGAACGGTTTGGTCACCTTCTCACCGCGGCTCCTCAGCAGTAGTCCTGCCCCGATCCTGTCACGGCTTGATCGGGGCTTTTTTATGCGCTTGGCGGTTATGCGATAGTGCGCCTGGTTCAACTTTCGCGAGATTGCCCATGGATGAGGAAGCGCCAGTGTCGGACAAGGTACTGAACAAGCTGATCGAGACGATTTCCAACGGCTGCGGCCACCTGTACCGGCCCATCGGCTTGCGTCGTGATGCCGATGCCCAGGCCTATAGCGTGCTGAAGCTGGCCCAGGCCACGACTGCGTCGGAGATCCAGCGTGAACAAGCCCTGCTGGAGGCGGACCAGCAGCGCCGCTCGGTGATGCTCGAGCATGAAGAGGAACTGGCCCGGCGCAGCGCCAAGCGCAGGTTGCACCAGGAACTGCTGAAGCAGGAAAACCTCGAGCGGATCTTTGCCCAGGCCCTGGAAAACCCTCCCGAGTCGGCGGACGAGCACAGTGTCGACCAGGATTGGCTGACCGACTTCGTCGAGCGCGCGCAGAAGATCTCCTCGCAGCAGATGCAGGCGCTCTGGGCCAGGATCCTGTCCCTGGAGGTAGGCAGTCCGGGCAGTTTTTCCGTGCGTGCGATGGATGTCCTCAAGAGCATGACCGCCGCCGAAGCGAACGCCTTTCGCAAGTTGTGCGCGGTCGCCAGCAAGCTGGGCAAGGGCAGTGCCCCGGTGGTCCTGGTCAATGGCCGACGCAAGCTGCGCTGGTTCAATGCCCTGGCAGACATCGATTTTCAAGACCTGGAATTGCACCGCTGCGGCATTCCCCTTACAGACCAACTCGCGCTCCAGGCCCTGGGCCTGATCCATGCCAAGGAGCTGTGCATTTCCGATCTGCCAGCGGCCACCGTGCTGGATTTCGACTTCTACTCGAAGTCCCTGAGGGTCGAGGTGTTGAAGGACAAGTCGACCCTGGCCTTCATCAACTTCACCGGCGTGGGCGCCGAGCTCTACCAACTGCTGGACGAAGAGGTGAACCCGGATTACGTCGAGCTGCTCCAGGACAAATTGCAGAAGATCGCCAAGGTCGAACTGATCGACCGTGCCTGAGCGTTGGCCGTGCCGGGTCCCGCCCCGTCATGGCCATTGGCGCCTGCACCTGGTGGCCCCGGGACGGTGTCTTTTCGGGCTGGCGATCAGCTCTGCGTGGGCAAGCCGATCACCCGGCCGATCCAGGCTGGAGGTGGCAGGTCGGCCTGTGCGGCTTGCAGCGCCGCAAGCCGTTGCCGCACGGCGGCGGTGAACGGCGCCGAATGCGGCCCGGCAAGATCGACGTGGAGCAGCATCTGTTCGTTGCCGGCCAGCTCCCGGGGATCACCGGCCTGGTGCAGGCTGTGGTACAGGTGCAGGCGCTTGTGGTCGTGGCCGATGATCTGGGTGCGTACTTGCACCTCGGTGTCGAGCTTCACCTCGTGCAGGTAATTCAGGTGCAGCTCCAGGGTGAACAACGAGTGGCCGCTGGCCTCGCGGTTGTCGCTGTCCAGCCCCAGGCGGTCCATCAGGGCATCGGTGGCGTAGCTGAAGATCAGCAGGTAGAAGGCGTCGCGCAAGTGGCCGTTGTAGTCGACCCAGTCGGCGCGGATGCGGGTGTTGTAGGTGGTCAGTGCAGGCATGGCAGGGACTCGGGCAAGGGACAGGCTGGAATCCCGGGGCCGCCGCCGAAGGCCCCAAGGCGTCCGGCAGTGGCTACCCGGGGGCGTTACTCGCGAAAGTTCATGCCGTGCCTGGCCTTGGTGTTCTTCACCGCCTCCAGCACCGCCAGCAGGCAGTCGTCGCGATAGCGCTCCAGGGCGGCGATGCTGCGCTCGCCCAGTTGCTCGGCAGTGCCTTCGACCACCGCATCGATCAGCGTGTCGGTCAGCTCCGGGGCCGGCAGGTAGGTCCAGGGCAGTTGCAGCGCCGGGCCGAACTGGGCCATGAAGTGGCGCATGCCGGCATCCCCGCCCGCCAGGGTGTAGGTGAGAAAGGTGCCCATGAACGACCAGCGCAGGCCGGCGCCGAAGCGGATCGCATCGTCGATCTCGCCGGTGCTCGCCACCCCGTCGTTGACCAGGTGCAGGGCTTCGCGCCACAGGGCCTCGAGCAGGCGGTCGGCGATGAACCCCGGGACCTCCTTGCGCACGTGCAGCGGGCGCATGCTCAGGGATTGGTAGACCTGGATCGCCGCTTGCACGGCCTCTGGCGCGGTGCGCGTGCCGCCCACCACCTCCACCAGCGGCAGCAGGTACACCGGGTTGAACGGGTGGCCCACCACGCAGCGTTCCGGGTGGGTCGCGCCTTCGTAGAATTCGCTGGGCAGCAGCCCCGAGGTGCTGGAGCCGATCAGCGCGTCGGGCTTGGCCGCCGCACTGATCTTGCTGTGCAGCTCCAGCTTGAGTTCCAGGCGTTCCGGGGCGCTTTCCTGGATGAAGTCCGCGTCACGCACGCATTCCTCGATGGTCGCCACGAAACGCAGGCGATCCTGGGAGGCGCCGGGCGCCAGGCCCTGCTTCTCCAGGGCGCCCCAGGCATTGGCCACCCGCTGGCGCAGGGCCGCCTCGGCGCCGGGGGCCGGGTCCCAGGCCACCACGTCCAGGCCATGGGCCAGGGCGCGGGCTACCCAGCCGCTGCCGATCACGCCACTGCCCAGGGCAGCGAAGGTCTTGATGTTGGTGATAAAGCTCATGGTCGTTTCCTGAAAGAGTTGTGGCCCTCTGTAGGAGCGGAGCTTGCCCGCGATGGGATCCTCCAGACGCAGAAAATGCATTGGATGTCCCCATTTTTCGCGGGCAAGCCTCGCTCCTACGGAAGAGGGAGGTATCGGGATCAGCCGCGCTTGTTCAGGCCCATCTTCTGGCGCCCCTCGGCCGGGCTCAGGACGCGTGCTCCCAGGCGGTTGAGGATCTCGCTGGCGCGCTCCACCAACTGGCCGTTGGTCGCCAGCACGCCCTTGTCCAGCCACAGGTTGTCTTCCAGGCCGACCCGCACGTTGCCGCCCAGCAGCACGGCCTGGGCGGCCATTGGCATCTGCATGCGGCCGATGCCGAAGCCGGCCCAGACCACGTCCGGCGGCAGGTTGTCGACCATGGCCTTCATGGTGGTGGTATCGGCCGGAGCGCCCCAGGGAATGCCCAGGCACAGCTGGAACAGCGGGTCGTCCAGCAGGCCTTCCTTGATCATCTGCTTGGCGAACCACAGGTGGCCGGTATCGAAGATCTCCAGCTCGGCCTTCACCCCCAGTTCCTGGATGCGCCGAGCCCCGGCCCGCAGTTGGGCCGGGGTCGAGACGTAGATGGTGTCGCCGTCGCCGAAATTCAGGGTGCCGCAGTCCAGGGTGCAGATCTCCGGCAGCAGCGCCTCGACGTGGGCCAGGCGCGCCAGCGGGCCGACCAGGTCGGTATGGGGGCCGAACTCGGTGGGGCGTTCCCCCGGGCCGATCTCCAGGTCGCCGCCCATGCCGGCGGTGAGGTTGACGATGATGTCGACGTCGGCTTCGCGGATGCGCTCCATGACTTCGCGGTACAGCGCCACGTCGCGGCTGAACTTGCCGGTCCGGGGATCGCGGACGTGGCAGTGGACCACGGTGGCCCCGGCCTTGGCGGCTTCTACCGCGGCGGCGGCGATCTGCTTGGGGGTGATGGGCACATGGGGACTCTTGGCGGTGGTATCGCCGGCCCCGGTGAGTGCGCAAGTGATGATGACGTCGTGGTTCATGGTGCAATTCCTTACAGGCGTGTTTGCTGGGGGCGTGGCGCTGCCGTGCGCGGCCCTGGCGGGCGGCGCGACGGCACGGGTCTTCAGGTCATTGGCGGGTCAGTTGCAGGTGCTCGATGGCCGGCTTGCCGTCGAAGGTGGTCACCCCGTCGAGCCAGCGCTGCTGGTCTTGCGGATGATCCTTGAGCCACTGCCGGGCGGACTCCAGGGCGTCCTTGTGGTTCAGCAGCGGCTGCATCATGCGGCTCTCGTCCTCGGCGCTGAAGGTCAGGTTGGCCAGCAGCCGGCTGACATTGGGGCACTGCCGGGCGTAGCTGGGGGCCGTGACCGTCCAGACCGTGGCCCGGCCTTCATCGGGCCCCAGGGCGTTGTCGCTGCCGGAGAGGTAGGTCATCTGCACGTTGACGTTCATCGGATGCGGCGCCCAGCCGAAGAACACCACCGCTTCCTTGCGCCGTACCGCGCGGTCCACCGCGGCGAGCATGCCGGCCTCGCTGGACTCCACCAGCTGGAACTTGCCGAGGCCGAACTGGTTCTTGGCGATCATCGCCTTGATCTGGGCATTGGCGCCGGAACCGGGCTCGATGCCGTAGATCTTGCCGCCCAGTTCCTTCTCGAAGCGGGCGATGTCGGCGAAGCTCTTCAGGCCTTTTTCCGCCAGGTAAGTGGGCACGGCGAGGGTGGCGCGGGCGTCTTTCAGGCTGGGTTGGTCGAGGACCTTGACCTGGCCGGCCTCGACGAACGGGGTGATGGTCTGGGTCATCAGGGGGTTCCAGTAGCCCAGGAACAGGTCCAGGCGCTGGTCGCGGATGCCGGCGAAGATGATCTGCTGCGAGGCGCTGGTCTGCTTGGTCTTGTAGCCGAGGCCGTCCAGCAGGACCTGGGCCATGGCGCTGGTGGCGATCACGTCGGTCCAGTTGACCACGCCCAGGCGCACGTTCTGGCAACTGGCGGCGTCGGCGGCCATGGCCCCGGAGCTGAACAGGACAGTACCGCTAAGCGCCAGTACACAACGGCTGATCAGTCGTTTCATGAGGGTTTCCTCGGCAGGTCGTTATTGTGGGGGCGGCGTCTTCGTGCGCCGGTGATGCCACGTTACGCAGCTGGCGGGTTGCGAAAACGCACAGCGGCGACCGGCTCTTGCACTGCGGCGACCTTGCGTCTTGAAGCCGCCCGGGAAACGGCGTATCACAATGGCCACGCCGCCCGTCCTCCGAGTGCGTCCCATGTCCCAGGATTTCTATTTCTTGCTGCTGCCGGGGTTCTCGGCCATCGGTTTCATCTCGGCCATCGAGCCTCTGCGGGTGGCCAATCGCTTTCGCGGCGGCCTGTATCGCTGGCATGTATTGAGTGTGGATGGCGGGGCGGTGCAGGCCAGCAACGGCATGTCGGTCAACGCCGATGCCGCGCTGGAGCCCTTGAAGAAGGGCGCCACCTTGCTGGTGGTGGCCGGGTTCGAGCCGCTGCGGTCCTTCGGCGCGGCCCTGGAGCACTGGCTGCGGCGCCTGGATGGGGAAGGGGTGACCCTGGGCGGGATCGACACCGGTAGCGTGGTGCTGGCCGAGGCCGGGCTGCTGGAAGGGCACCGAGTGGCCCTGCACTGGGAAGCGATCGACGCCTTCAAGGAGTCCTATCCACAGTTGAGCGTCACCCAGGAACTGTTCGAGATCGACCGCCGGCGCATCAGCTCGGCCGGCGGCACGGCGTCCATCGACATGATGCTCGACCTGATCGGCCAGGCCCACGGCCCGCAGCTGGCGATCCAGGTCAGCGAGCAGTTCGTGCTGGGGCGCATCCGCCCGCGCAAGGACCACCAGCGCATGGAGGTCGCCAGCCGCTACGGCATCAACAACAAGAAACTGGTGCAGGTGATCGGCGAGATGGAGCAGCACAGCGAGCCGCCCCTGAGCACCCTGGCCCTGGCCGAGTCGGTCAACATCACCCGGCGCCAGTTGGAGCGCCTGTTCCGCCTGCACCTCAACGACACGCCGAGCAATTTCTACCTCGGGCTGCGCCTGGACAAGGCCCGCCAGTTATTGCGCCAGAGCGACCTGAGCGTGCTGGAGGTGAGCATCGCCTGCGGTTTCGAATCGCCGTCCTACTTCACCCGCAGCTACCGCGCGCGGTTCTCCCGCTGCCCCCGAGAGGACCGGCAACACAACCCGAAGGCCTGAGAGCCTGTCCACGCTCTGCTGCGCTTAGCCCATGGGGCGTTAAAAAAGGCTTTGAAATGCTCAATCAGGACCCTGAATTGCGCTTTCTCAGGCATTTTTGCCTGGCCTGAACGTCGCTCGCTAGACCTTGAGCAGGCTCTGAGCTGCCCTGTCGGTGGGAGCGAAACGGGCTCGCGAGGCAGGCAATCCGTTGGGTCAGGCCGTACGCCAGCGTGGGCCAGTCGGATCGCCGCCCGCTCGCTCCTAGAGATACGCGGACTACTTTTTCAGCAGCGCCGCGCAGGCCGCCTTGTACGCCTCGTGCTGGTACTTGTTGAGGCTCGCCGGCAGCTCGTAGCCGTGCTTCTTGTGCTGGGCGGTGAGGGTCTGGGGCGACAGCAGGGTCACCTCGCAATTTTCCAGCAACTGGAACACGCCCTCGATCTTGAAGGTGGTAGGGCCACCGGCGAACTCGCCTTTCTTGCTGCGCTTCTTGATGGCGATCCGGGTGATGCCCTGCTCGCGGACAAAATCCCGCACCTGGGCGGCGAAGGTGCGCACGTTGGCCGCTTCATCGTCGTCTTCCAGGGCGATCTTCTTCACCGCGATGGCCTGGTGTTCAAGCGTGCCGCCTTGCAGGGAGGCGAGGGCGAAGATGGCCTCGCTGCCCTTGATCTCGATACCGCAAATGCTCATGGGGAATCCTTGTGAAAGTCGTTGGCTGGTGCGCAGCTTACAGCTCCAGCTGGTCGGCGCGAATGCCGAATGCCGAATGCCGCGGCGCGGCCGAGACTTGTATTTCCTCCACGACAGAAGCTTGTCCCTTTGTTGCCCCTCTCTCTAGCGGACGGGCGGCGGTCCGCGGCGGTCCATTTCGTACACCCGGCTGTGCAGCAGGCGTTCCTTGAGCCAGGTACCGGCCTGGCCCAAGGTGTTTGGGCGTGCCCAGAGCAGGTCGATGCCGACCTGCCAGTCGCCGTGGAACGGGTCGGCCAGGTGCAGTTCCACCAGTTCGCCCCTGGCCAGCTCGCGCTGGACCAGTTGCCGGGGCAGGGCGGCCCAGCCGAGCCCGGCACGCAGCATCTCCAGCAATACGTGTAGTTCCTGTACCTGCCACAGCCGCAGGCAACGCAGGTACTCGCTGCTGGGGGGCTGCTGGCTGGGCAGGCTGGAGGCGCATAGGCGCCGGTGCTGCTGCAAGTCGTCGGCGCTCAGGGGGTTGCGCTGCGCCAGGGGATGATCCGGGCGGCAGGCATGCACCAGGTGCAAGCGGCCCACGTGCTGGAACTCCAGCGCCTGGGGATAACCAGGCGCTGAGGGGGCCAGGCCGAGTGCTGCCTCACCCCGGGCCACCAGTTCGCTGGCGCTGGTGGAGCGAGGCTGGCGCAGCAGCAGGTCGACCTGGGGGAAAGCCTGCTCGAAATCGCGCAACAGCGGCAGCAGTGGGCCGCAAGGGGCCTGGAGCGCCAGCGTCAACTGCGCTTCCGGCACCTGGGACAAGCGGTCGGCGCTGGCTTGCAAGTCCTGGCAGCGCTCCAGCACCGCCTCGGCCTGCAGCAGGATTTTCCGACCAGTGGCGGTCAATGCCGGGCTGCGGGTGCTGCGGTCGAACAGCTCCACCTTCAGGTCGTCTTCCAGGTTGGCGATGGCCAGGCTGACGGTGGACTGGGTCTTGCCCAGCTGGCGCGCGGCGGCCGAGAACGAGCCGGTGCGGGCGGCCTGGGCGAACATCCGCAGCTGGTCCAGTGAAAAATCCATGGTGTCCCCCACTCCCTGGGCAAGAGCCCGGCCCTGCCTTGAACAGGCTGGCAGTCCAGGCCTTGCAGGGTATTCAAGCACAGCCTGCGGCTTGCGAAGGGACAAGGACGCTGGTGCGTCCCCGGATCGGCACCAGGGGATCACTCCTGGGCGATGGACTCGATGAACTCCGAACGCTCGTCGCTCATGCGCGCCAGGCAATCGTTGCTGGCGATGTTGTAGGCCTTGCTGCCGGGCTTGGCCGGGAAGGACTCCACGGCGCAGTCGGCGTCACGCTGCTTCTGCCACAGCTGCTGGGCGTTCTTGACCTTGGCGGTGATGTCGCCCAGCTGGGCCTTGTCGTTGCCATACAAGGTGCCCAGGCGCTCCAGCAGGCTCTGCACGTTGTCATTGAGCAGTTGCTCGGCGGTGGTCCTGTTGTAGGTCGCGCATTCCAGGGTCTGCACGTCGTTTTCCACGCCGTCGCAGGGCGAGCCGTCGGCCTCTTCGGCAGCCTGGGCGCCGCTCGCCAGCAGTATCAGGGCCAGGAAGATCGGTTTCTTCATTGCAGCGCTGTCTCCCATCCGGTGAAGCCTTGGTTGAAGCGGCGAATTCTGGCCCAAGGTTCGGGCAAAGAACAGAGCCTGCCCCGGGCCGCGTGAAAACTATCGCCCAGGCCCGGCAGGCAATGCCCATCCAGGCCCCCTGGGCTGTGCTTTCACGCCTGTTCCTGTCTGCCCTGGCGTGGTTTTCGCGGAGCCAGGCATGGCGCTTCGTCGGCGCTTGACGCTTTCGGCAATTCCCCTGTCGTTTTTGCACCGGGGCGCCCTGGCCCTCAGGCATATGCTGGCCCCAAAGCGCCGGCAGACGATTCGGCGCAGGAATCGCCAGATAAAAGGGGACAGCCTGATGAGCCCAGCCGAACTGCACGCCGACAGCATCGTTATCGACGGATTGATCATCGCCAAATGGAACCGCGAACTGTTCGAGGACATGCGCAAGGGCGGCCTGACCGCAGCCAACTGCACGGTGTCGGTCTGGGAGGGTTTCAAGGCCACCGTCGACCAGATCGCCGCCAGCCAGAAGCTGATCCGCGACAACAGCGACCTGGTGATGCCGGTGCGCACCACCGCCGACATCCGCCGGGCCAAGGAACTGGGCA
Source organism: Pseudomonas sp. MSSRFD41 (assembly GCF_014230245.1). Taxonomy (NCBI): domain Bacteria; kingdom Pseudomonadati; phylum Pseudomonadota; class Gammaproteobacteria; order Pseudomonadales; family Pseudomonadaceae; genus Pseudomonas; species Pseudomonas sp. MSSRFD41. The sequence goes on from NZ_JACKZK010000001.1 coordinate 632,930, forward strand.
AGACCGGCATCCTCTTCGGCTTCCAGAACGCCCACGCCTTCGAGGACCAGATCGCCTACGTGGACGTGTTCAAGCAGCTGGGCGTGGGCATCGTGCAGATGTGCTACAACACCCAGAACCTGGTGGGCACCGGCTGCTACGAGCGCGACGGCGGGCTGTCGGGCTTCGGTCGCGAGATCGTCGCCGAGATGAACCGCGTCGGCATCATGTGCGACCTGTCCCACGTCGGCTCCAAGACCAGCGAGGAAGTCATCCTCGAATCGAAGAAACCGGTCTGCTACTCCCACTGCCTGCCTTCGGGCCTGAAAGAACACCCGCGCAACAAGTCCGATGCCGAACTGAAGTTCATCGCCGATCACGGCGGCTTTGTCGGCGTGACCATGTTCGCGCCGTTCCTGGCCAAGGGCATCGACTCGACCATCGACGACTACGCCGAGGCCATCGAGTACACCATGAACATCGTCGGTGAAGACGCCATCGGCATCGGCACCGACTTCACCCAGGGCCATGGCCAGGACTTCTTCGAGTACCTGACCCACGACAAGGGCTACGCCCGGCGCCTGACCAACTTCGGCAAGATCATCAACCCGCTGGGCATCCGCACCGTGGGCGAATTCCCCAACCTCACCGAGACCCTGCTGGGGCGCGGCCATTCCGAGCGCGTGGTACGCAAGATCATGGGCGAGAACTGGGTCAACGTCCTCAAGGACGTCTGGGGCGAGTGATGAACACCCCCGGAGCCTGCTGCGCCCACCGATAGCTGCGTCGCGTCCTCGCGACAGGCTCGCCGTACATGCGTACTGCCCTCGCCTGTCGCTGCGGGTCTCCTTGCTCTCGGTGTGCTCGCGACGGCTCCAGCGGTATTCACGCGAATTTTTTCCATGCAAAGCCAAGGCTTTGCCAAGCCAAGAATGAATTTCTGGAGTCAAGTTTCCATGGCCAAGATCGCCCCGCAACTGCCCATCGAAGTCGACAGCGAGACCGGCGTCTGGACGTCCGATGCCCTGCCGATGCTGTACGTACCGCGGCATTTCTTCGTCAACAACCACATGGGCATCGAGGAAGTGCTGGGCGCCGACGCCTATGCCGAGATCCTCTACAAGGCCGGCTACAAGTCCGCCTGGCACTGGTGCGAGAAAGAAGCCCAATGCCATGGCCTGGAAGGCGTCGCGGTGTTCGAGCACTACATGAAGCGCCTGTCGCAGCGCGGCTGGGGCCTGTTCAAGATCCAGGACATCGACCTCGACCAGGGCACCGCCAGCGTCAAGCTCGAGCACTCGGCCTTCGTCTACGTCTACGGCAAGTGCGGGCGCAAGGTGGACTACATGTTCACCGGCTGGTTCGCCGGCGCCATGGACCAGATCCTGGCGGCCCGTGGCAGCAAGATCCGCACCGTGGCCGAGCAGGTCTACGGCGGTTCCGAAGAAGGTCACGACGACGGCCTGTTCGTCGTCAAAGCGTTGTAAGCGGAGTTCAAGACAATGGCTTTCGAAGCGATGTTCCAGCCGATCCAGATCGGCAAACTGACCATCCGCAACCGCGTGCTCAGTACCGCCCACGCCGAGGTCTACGCCACCGACGGCGGCATGACCACCGAGCGCTACGTGAAGTACTACGAGGAAAAGGCCAAGGGCGGAATCGGCCTGGCGATTTGCGGCGGCTCCTCGGTGGTGGCCATCGACAGTCCCCAGGAATGGTGGAGTTCGGTGAACCTGTCCACCGACCGCATCATCCCGCACTTCCAGAATCTTGCCGACGCCATGCACAAGCACGGCGCCAAGATCATGATCCAGATTACCCACATGGGCCGGCGCTCGCGCTGGGACGGCTTCAACTGGCCGACCCTGATGTCGCCGTCCGGGGTCCGCGAGCCGGTGCACCGCGCCACCTGCAAGACCATCGAGCCGGAAGAAATCTGGCGGGTGATCGGCAACTACGCCCAAGCCGCCCGTCGCGCCAAGGAAGGTGGCCTGGACGGCGTGGAGCTGTCGGCGGTGCACCAGCACATGATCGACCAGTTCTGGAGCCCGCGGGTCAACAAGCGGACCGACGAATGGGGCGGCACCTTCGAGAAGCGCATGCGCTTCGGCCTGGAGGTGCTCAAGGCGGTGCGCGCCGAAGTCGGCGACGACTTCTGCGTCGGCATGCGCATCTGCGGCGACGAATTCCATCCCGACGGCCTGTCCCACGAGGACATGAAGCAGATCGCCAAGTACTACGACGACACCGGCATGCTCGACTTCATCGGCGTGGTCGGTTCCGGTTGCGACACCCACAACACCCTGGCCAACGTCATCCCCAACATGAGCTTCCCGCCGGAGCCGTTCCTGCACCTGGCGGCGGGCATCAAGGAAGTGGTCAAGGTCCCGGTGTTGCACGCGCAGAACATCAAGGACCCGAACCAGGCCACGCGCATCCTCGAGGGCGGCTACGTCGACATGGTCGGCATGACCCGCGCGCACATGGCCGACCCGCACCTGATCGCCAAGATCAAGATGGGCCAGATCGACCAGATCAAGCAGTGCGTGGGCGCCAACTACTGCATCGACCGCCAGTACCAGGGCCTGGACGTGTTGTGCATCCAGAACGCCGCCACTTCCCGTGAATACATGGGGGTGCCGCACATCATCGAGAAGACCACCGGCGCCAAGCGCAAGGTGGTGGTGGTCGGCGCCGGTCCTGCGGGCATGGAGGCTGCCCGGGTGGCGGCCGAGCGCGGCCACGACGTGACCCTGTTCGAGAAGAAAGAGGCGATCGGCGGACAGATCACCACCGCCTCCAAGGCCCCGCAGCGCGACCAGATCGCCGGCATCACCCGCTGGTACCAACTGGAGCTGGCGCGGCTGAAGGTCGACCTGCGCCTGGGCACCGCGGCGGACGCGGCGACCATCCTCGACCTGCGCCCCGACGTGGTGGTGCTGGCGGTGGGTGGCCATCCGTTCATCGAGCAGAACGAACACTGGGGCGCCGCCGAAGGGCTGGTGGTCAGCAGCTGGGACATCCTCGATGGCCGGGTCGCCCCGGGCAAGAACGTGCTGGTGTACGACACCATCTGCGAATTCACCGGGATGTCGGTCGCCGACTACCTGGCCGACAAAGGCTCGCAGGTGGAGATCGTCACCGATGACATCAAGCCCGGCATCGCCATCGGCGGCACCTCGTTCCCCACCTACTACCGCAGCCTGTACCCCAAGGAAGTGATCATGACCGGGGACCTGACCCTGGAGAAGGTCTACCGCGAGGGCGACAAGCTGGTGGCGGTACTGGAGAACGAATACACCGGCGCCCGCGAGGAGCGGGTGGTGGACCAGGTGGTGGTGGAGAACGGCGTGCGTCCCGACGAGGCGCTGTACTACGGGCTCAAGGACGGCTCGCGCAACAAGGGCCAGATCGACGTCGAGGCGCTGTTCGCGATCAAGCCGCAGCCTTGCCTGGGCGAAGCGGGCGATGGCTACCTGCTGTTCCGCATCGGCGATTGCGTGTCCCAGCGCAACACCCATGCCGCGATCTACGACGCCCTGCGCCTGTGCAAGGATTTCTAAGCGCTTGTGGATAACCCCGTAGGAGCGAGGCTTGCCCGCGAAAGCGATGGATCTGCCGACACTCGTGTCGAATGCCACAACGTCTCGCGGACAAGCCTCGCTCCTACAGGGGGCGAGCAAGTCATCCGGCAGTTAAGCCCGAGGTCTCTGGGAGCTTCACCATGTTGAATACCCTTCTTCCCATCCTGCTGTTCGCTGCCCTGGGCCTGGCGGTCCTCGGCGCGTTGCGGCGCGCGGCCATGTGGCGCCGGGGGCGAGTCTCCAAGGTCGACCTGGTCGGCGGCCTGCTGGCCATGCCCCGGCGCTACATGGTGGACCTGCACCATGTGGTGGCCCGCGACAAGTACATCGCCAACACCCACGTGGCCACCGCCGGTGGCGCGGTGGCTTCCATCGTCCTGGCGCTGCTGGTGCACGGTTTCGGCCTGCACAACCGCGTGCTGGCCTATGCCTTGCTGCTGATGTCGGCGCTGATGTTCGTGGGGGCGATCTTCGTCTACCGGCGCCGGCGCAACCCGCCGTCGCGCCTGTCCAAGGGCCCGTGGATGCGCCTGCCCAAGAGCCTGCTGGCGTTTTCCGCGAGCTTCTTCCTGGTGACCCTGCCGGTGGCCGGGATTCTCCCGGAGCAGTTCGGTGGCTGGCTGCTGGCGGCGATCCTCGCGCTGGGCGTGCTCTGGGGCGTGTCGGAGCTGTTCCTCGGCATGACCTGGGGCGGGCCGATGAAACACGCCTTCGCCGGTGCCCTGCACCTGGCCTGGCACCGCCGCGCCGAACGCTTCGGCGGCGGCCGCTCCACCGGCCTCAAGCCGCTGGACCTGGAAGACCCCAGCGCGCCCCTGGGCGTGGAAAAACCCGTGGACTTCACCTGGAACCAGCTGCTGGGCTTCGATGCCTGCGTGCAGTGCGGCAAGTGCGAGGCGGCTTGCCCGGCCTTTGCCGCCGGCCAGCCGCTGAACCCCAAGAAGCTGATCCAGGACATGGTCGTCGGCCTGGCCGGTGGCAGTGACGCGAACTTCGCCGGCAGCCCGTACCCTGGCAAGCCGATCGGCGAACACCGCGGCAACCCGCACCAGCCGATCGTCAACGGCCTGGTCGATGCCGAGACCCTGTGGTCGTGCACCACCTGCCGGGCCTGCGTCGAGGAGTGCCCGATGATGATCGAGCACGTCGATGCCATCGTCGACATGCGCCGCCACCTGACCCTGGAAAAAGGCGCTACGCCGAACAAGGGCGCCGAGGTGCTGGAGAACCTGATCGCCACCGACAACCCGGGTGGCTTCAACCCCGGCGGGCGGATGAACTGGGCAGCCGACCTCAACCTCACGCTGCTGCCCGAGGTGAAGAGCACCGAGGTGTTGTTCTGGGTCGGCGACGGCGCCTTCGACATGCGCAACCAGCGCACCCTGCGGGCCTTCGTCAAGGTGCTGAAGGCCTCGGGCGTGGATTTCGCCGTGCTCGGCCTGGAAGAACGCGACAGTGGCGACGTGGCCCGGCGCCTGGGCGACGAGGCGACCTTCCAGCAACTGGCCCGGCGCAATATCCAGACCCTGGCCAAGTACCAGTTCCAGCGCATCGTCACCTGCGATCCCCACAGCTTCCATGTGCTGAAAAACGAATACGGCGCCCTGGGCGGTGACTACCAGGTGCAGCACCACAGCACCTACATCGCCGAGCTGATCGCCGCCGGCCAACTCGATCTTGGTCGACACAAGGGTGGCAGCGTGACCTACCACGACCCCTGCTACCTGGGCCGCTACAACGGTGAGTACGAAGCCCCGCGCCAGGTGCTGCGTGCCCTGGGGATCGAAGTCAAGGAAATGCAGCGCGCAGGTTTCCGCTCCCGCTGCTGTGGCGGTGGCGGTGGCGCGCCGATCACCGACATTCCCGGCAAGCAGCGGATTCCCGACATGCGCATGGAGGACATCCGCGAGACCGGCGCCGAGCTGGTGGCGGTGGGTTGTCCGCAATGCACGGCAATGCTCGAAGGGGTGGTGGAGCCCCGGCCGATGATCAAGGACATCGCCGAACTGGTGGCCGAGGCCCTGCTGGAAAGCGCAGCCCCGAGCAAGGCGCCAGTGGCGAAAGCCGAACCTGCGGAGGTGCACTGATGAGTGAGATTATCCGTCGCGATCCCCGTGCCGAGTGGATCGCCCGCAACCGCTTGCACCCGCTGCATGCGGCCATGCAGCCGGCGCAGCACAGCTGGATGGGCCCCAATGGCCTGGTGCGCAAGAATCCCCATGGCATGGGCTTCGTCGGTCCCAACGGGCTCAAGCGTATCGATCGCAGCGGCGCCCAGCAGGGCGGCAGCAGCCCCAAGCGCACGGCGGCGGTCGAGGTGCAACTGCCGCTGCACCAGCTGGCACAGCCGGCGTTCTACATCAACGTGGTGCCGGACATGGTCGGCGGTCGCCTGAGCAGCCACGACCGCGACTTGCTGGGCCTGGCCCGGCAACTGGCCGGCCAGGACGGCGCGGTGCTGGTGGTGGTGTTCGGCGAGCACAAGGAGCCGAATTTCGCCACGGCCGGGGCCGACCGCCTGCTGGTGCTGCCGGGCAGCGAGTTCGAAGGTTATGCACCGGAGCAACGGGTCCAGGGCCTGCGGGCTGTGGATAACCAGTTCGGCCCACGTCACTGGCTGCTGCCCGACAGCCGCAGCGGCGGTGGCGAGCTGGGCCGGCGTTTTGCCGCGGCCCTGGGCGAACGCCCGGCGACCCGGGTCTGGCAGGTCAAGGAAGGGCAATGCATCGGTCGTGCCGGTGCGGGCCTGGAGGATCTGGCCCGGCCTCTGCCACGGCTGATCCTGGCGGCGGCCGAATGTGCCGAGCCGGTCAGCGAAACCCGTCACGAAGCCTTGCCGGTGGAGTTATCCACAAGCGTGGCCCGCAGCCTGGCGCGGATCGAGGACCTGGGCGCGGTGGCGGTGGACCCGGCGGCGATTCCCATGGCCGAGGCCGAGTTCATCCTGTCCGGGGGCAACGGGGTCAAGGACTGGGCGCTGTTCCATCGCGCGGCCCAGGCCCTGGGGGCCACCGAGGGCGCCTCGCGGGTGGCGGTGGACGACGGCTTCATGCCCCGCGACCGCCAGGTGGGCGCCACCGGTACCTGGGTGACCGCGCGGGTCTACGTGGCGGTGGGGATCTCCGGGGCGATCCAGCACCTGCAGGGCATCGGCGCCTGCGACAAGGTGGTGGCGATCAACATGGACCCGGGCTGCGACATGATCAAGCGCGCCGACCTGGCGGTGATCGGCGACAGCGCCGCGATCCTCGAGGCGCTGATCGCCGCCGTCGAAGCCTACCGCAGCGCCGCCAAGCGCGATGCGGCTTGAGGGAGCACTCATGAACAGTCATGTAATCAGCCTGGTCTCCATCGGCGCGCACCCGACCTCCGGTCGGCCACGGCGTGCCGAACAAGACGCCAGGGCCGTGGAACTGGGCCTGCAACTGGCCGGTGGACAACTGCAGGTGCTGCACGCCGGCGACGCCGCCGAGCCGGCCCTGCGCGCCTACCTGGGCATGGGCCTGGAGCAGTTGCATGTGCTGGAGCAGCCGGCCGGCGCCGATGCCTTGCCAGCCTTGGCCCAGTACCTGCGCCATGCCGGGGCCCAGGTGGTGTTGACTGGCAGCCAGGCGGAAACGGGCGAAGGCTCGGGCATGCTGCCGTTCCTGCTGGCCGAGAACCTGGGCTGGCCGCTGGTGGTGGGGCTGGCCCAGGTGGAATCCCTGGAAGATGGCGTGGCCCATGTGCTGCAGGCCTTGCCCCGTGGCCAGCGGCGCCGGCTCAAGGTGCGCCTGCCGTTCCTCGCCACTGTGGATAACGCCGCGCCCAAGCCTCGCCAGAGTGCCTATGGCCCGGCGCGGCGCGGGGTGTTGCGCGCCGACCAGGTCATGGTGGTGGAGGACGAGCTGTTCACCGGCGCCAGCCTGCAGCCGGCCAGGCCACGGCCCAAGCGCTTGAAGGTGATCAAGGCCAAGAGCGGCGCCGACCGCATGAAGGCCGCCACCGCCAAGGCCAGCGGCGGCACCGGCCAGGTGCTCAAGGACCTCAGCGCGCAAGCCGGGGCCGAGGCTATCTTCAAGTTGTTGCTGGAAGAGGGGGTGCTCCGCTAGGGCGGCACCCGCCGCACTAGCGCTATCGCGAGCAATCGAGCGTCGACCGGCTGTTCCTGGGGGAGCCTGGCTTGCAGGCCTGTCTCCACGGTTACTCACAATCCCTGTGCGCGGCTCTGTGGATAAGATGTTCGCGCCTTGCTCCAACCCACGCCAGCCAAGCCCTACAGCCATCTGTATGAAATTTGACCAGGCTAACTTATGGTTTTTCCTGGCTTTTTTCCGCGCTGTCGAACCCCTCAGGGGACAGTTGTGCACAGCAGTTGCCCCCAAAGTCTGTTGGCGCTTTTGTGGATAAGATGTTCGCTCAGGGCTGTAGCCCTTGCAGGACAAGGCTTGGCACGATCTGGTCAAAAAACACCCAAATCCTGATTCTGGGCCTGTCCAGGTGCCTGCAAGGCGGTATTTTCCTGGCCTGGAGGGTTTTTCCACAGACATCGCGGGTAGCGCCCGCAGTTGCCCCCAAAGTCTGTTGGCCGATCTGTGGATAAGGTGTTCGCCTCGCGCTGTAAGCCATGTGTAGCAAGGCTTTCAGGCTTTTGTTCAAAAATTGATCAGAGGCGCGTCAAACGCTTGTTTTTGCCTAACCTATGGATTTTCCTGGGAATCCCCAAGGAAATATCCCCATCCCCGGTGCACTTGCCCACAATTGCTGTGGGCCAAGATGTGGATAAGTTGTTCGCCAACCGCTACGGGCCTTGTAATTCATAGCGTGTACGGCAATAGATCAAATTTCATACAGTTCTAATGACCGCCTTGACAGTGGCAAGCGGCCTGACTTGACTGATGCCACTAGGACCGGCTCGTTACTTATCCACACCCGGCCCAGGGAGTGCAGGCAATGGACTGTCATCTACCACGGGCTTCCAACGGCGGGACCTTCCCCCGGCGCACCCGCCGCCGTGCCGCCAACCAGCGCGCACGCCTATAGCCCCAGTGGCTGTTCGATCCCGACACTGCTTTCCACGGTTTGCGTTTCTGGCGCAGCGGCCGGCCCGTGCGGCTGCCTGCGTGATCGGCTGCACCTGAAGGAAGCGACCATAGAGTCGCCCCATCTGCCTGAGAGGAACCCCGCCATGACTCGGATCGCCACCCCCATCAGCGAGATCCAGGAACACTACGACGTCGTCGTCATCGGCTCCGGCTATGGCGGCGGCATCGCCGCTTCGCGGTTGTCCCGGGCCGGGCGCCGGGTGTGCCTGCTGGAGCGTGGGCGAGAGATTCGCCCCGGGGAGTTTCCCAACACCCTGGCCAGCGCCACCGAGGAGTTGCAGGTGCACGATCCCGATGGGCATATCGGTTCGCGCACCGGCTTGTTCGACCTGCATGTCAACGCCCAGCAGAACGTGGTGGTGGGTTGCGGCCTGGGCGGCACCTCGTTGATCAACGCCAACGTCGCCCTGGAGCCCGAGCCCGGGGTGTTCGATGACCCACGCTGGCCCCAGGCGGTGCGCGACCACCGCGACACCTTGCTCAAGCAGGGTTTCGCCCTGGCCCGGGAGATGCTCAAGCCCAATCCCTATCCCGATTCGGCGCCGGCCCTGGACAAGCTCAAGGCCCATCGCAAGTCCGCGGACTACCTCAAGCAAGGCGCGCATTTCTACAAGCCGCCGATCAACGTGACCTTCAACAAGCTGCCCAACAACCTCAACCATGTCGGGGTCGAGCAACTGCCCTGCAACCAATGCGGCGACTGCGTCTCGGGTTGTAACAACAAGGCCAAGAACACCACCTTGATGAACTACCTGCCCGACGCCTGCAACCACGGCGCCGAGATTTTCTGCCAGGCCCAGGTGCGCCACCTGGAGCGTGATGGCGATGGCTGGATCGTGCACTTCCAGTACCTGGATAGCGGTCGCGAGAAGTTCTCGGCGCCGACCCTGTTCGTCAAGGCCGATATCGTCGTGCTGTCCGCCGGCACCCTGGGTTCCACCGAGATCCTCCTGCGCTCGCGGGCCAAGGGCCTGGCCACCTCGGCCCAGCTGGGCGAGCACATGAGCGGCAACGGCGACATCCTCGGTTTCGGCCATAACTGCGAGCAACCGATCAACGGCATCGGCTTCGGCACTCATCCGGCCAGCGAGTTGAAACCCGTGGGCCCGTGCATCACCTCGGTGATCGACATGCGCACCGAAGGCGATCGCACCAGCCGCATGGTCATCGAGGAAGGCTCGATCCCCGGTGCCCTCGGCCAGGCCATGGTGCCGAGCATGGCGCTGTTCGCCAGCACCCTGGGCCAGGCCACCGACAACAGCTTGAGCGGCAAGCTGGGCTACAAGGAACGCGAGGCCGAAAGCTTCCTGCGCGGGCCCTACCATGGCGCCCTGCACAACATGCAGACTTACCTGATCATGAGCCACGACAACGGTCGCGGGCGCATGCTGCTGGACGCCCAGGACCAGTTGCGCATCGACTGGCCGGGCGTGGGCGAGCAGCCCAACGTGGTGCTGGGCAACCAGCGCCTGCTGCAGAGCACCCGGGCCCTGGGCGGGGTCTGGGTGGAGAATCCGATCTGGACCCGGCTGCTCAAGCACAGCATCGTCTCGGTCCATCCCCTGGGCGGCTGCGTGATGGGCGAGGACGCGAGCCAGGGCGTGGTCAACCACAAGGGCCAGGTGTTCAGCGGCACCCAGGGCACCGATGTCTATCCCGGGCTCTATGTGGCCGATGGCGCGGTGATTCCCACCTCCCTGGCGGTCAATCCGTTGCTGACCATCTCGGCGGTGAGCGAGCGCACCATGCAACTGCTGGCCGAGGACCGCGGCTGGAAGATCGACTACCGCCTGCCCTCGGCCCCTGGCAAGCCGGCTGTGGCGCCGACCCTGGGCGTGCAGTTCACCGAGACCATGAAGGGTTTCTTCTCCACGGCCTTCACCCAGCCCCAGGGCACCGACCTGGCGCTCTATCAAGCGGCGGCCAAGCGCGGCGAAGAGCAGAACTCGTCCATCGAATTCACCCTGACCATCACCGCCGCCGACCTCAACCGGATGATCAAGGAGCGCGAGCACGCCGCGACCCTGGTGGGCACCCTGGAGGCGCCGATGCTGTCGCCTCAGCCCTTGGTGGCCAGCCATGGGGTGTTCAACCTGTTCGAGCAATACCAGCAGCAAGTGGGCGTGCGGCACATGAACTACGACATGCGCCTTCGCGCCGAGGACGGCAGCGACTATTACTTCAGCGCCTTCAAGACCGTGCCCGAGGACCACGGCGTGCTGAACATCTGGCCCGACACCAGCACGCTCTACGTGACCCTGTACCGAGGCCAGGACAAGAACGGGCCGGTGCTGGGCTCGGGCGTGATGCACATCCAGCCTGCGGATTTCGCCCGGCAAATGACCACCATGAAGGTGCTCAACGCCCGCAACGAGCGTGAGCGCATCGAGGCCCTGGCACGTTTCGGCCAGTTCTTCGCCGGGATCCTCTGGGAAAGCTACGGCGGGGTGTTCGCCGGCGATATCTACTTCAATCCCGACGCTCCGCCACGGGTCAAGCGGCCGCTGGCCGCGCCGGTGCCGAGCGTGCAGTTCTTCGAGACCGAAGATCGCGTGCAACTGCGCCTGACCCGCTACCGGGCCGGCGGCAAGGGCCCGGTGATGCTGGTCCACGGCCTGGGCGTGGGCTCCAGCATCTTTTCCACCGACACCATCCAGACCAACCTGCTGGAGTACCTGTGCAAGTACGGCTATGACGTCTGGCTCCTGGATTTCCGGGTCAGCATCCTGTTGCCGGCCAGCAAGCAGGAGTGCAATGGCGACCAGATCGCCGCCTACGACTTCAAGGCCGCCATCGCCCAGGTCCGCGAAGCCACCGGCGCCCGGGACGTGCAATGCGTGGTGCACTGCTATGGCGCCACCACCTTCTTCATGTCGCTGCTGGCGGGCCTGGAGCATGTGCGCTCGGTGGTCTGCTCGCAGGTCGCCGCCGACACCGTGGTGGCTACCGCCACCGGGATCAAGGCCGGGTTGCACTTGCCGGGCATGCTCGACGCCATCGGCATCAAGTCGCTGACGGCCTATGCCGACAGCAAGGAAAGCTGGTTCAACAAGCTCTACGACAAGGCGCTCAACGGTTATGCGCGGATCGAGGCCCAGGGCTACTGCACCAACCCGGTGTGCCATCGCATCACCTTCATGTACGCCTCGCTGTATCGCCACGACACCCTCAACCAGAACCTGCACGACAACCTGCACGAGCTGTTCGGCGAGTCCAATATCCAGACCTTCGAGCACCTGGCGCTGATCTGCCGCAAGGGCCACCTGGTGGACTTCAAGGGACAGGACGTCTACATGCCGCATTTCGATCGGCTGAAGCTGCCGATCTGCTTCATCAGCGGCGCCGACAACCAGTGCTACCTGCCGCTGAGCACCCAGAAGACCTACGAGCGCCTGTGCCAGTTGCATGGCCCTGAGTTGTTCAGTCGGCATGTGGTGCCGGGCTATGGGCATATCGACTGCATCTTCGGCCAGAACGCGGTGGTGGATGTGTACCCGCTGATCCTCGCGCACCTGGAGAAGACCGCCCTGGGTTGAGCCTCCTGGCACGCCGCTTTCCGAGCGGCAGAAAGGGCCGTTGATCGAATACATGAAGACCCTGGGAGGCGAGCAACCCGTGCCGCCGCAGGGCTATCAGGAGGGACACCGCTATGTCACTGGCAAGTAGTGTGGAAGAGGAGTTCGGCCGGATGAAAGCCCAGGTCGATGGCCTGGTCGCCCGGTTCGACCTGGCCTGGAAGAATCTGCGCAACCAACTCGAGCCCAAGGAGCTGCAAGCCATCCTCGACCTGGTACAGCGCGCCCACGACCAGGCGCAATACGCCATCGCCCACGGCGACTTGCCGCCGGGCCAGCCGCCGGTGCCCTGGGAGCTGGCCCATGGCCTGTCGGTGCTGCACCTGGGCGCGGCCCAGCCCCTGCCACAATCGGTGGACCAGCTGGCGACCCAGGTGCTCAAGGACGGCAGCCTGCTGGGCTGTCGCAAGTGGGAGCTGCTGGACCTGAAATGGAGCGAAGCCCTGGTGGCCTGGATCGAGAACCTGCGCGACCACGCCACCTTCGGCACCACCCCGGCGTTGCTGCAGATCCCCGATGAGGTCCTGCTGGACCTGGCCGGGGATTGGGGAACCGGCTACTTCGAGCCCCAGTCGGCGGCGCAGCGGGTGGCGGACCTGATCACCGCGGACCAACCGCAGGTGACCATCCACCTGGGCGATGTGTACTACGCCGGTACCGACAGCGACGAGCGAAACAACCTGGCGTCCTGGCCCATGGGCAGCAAGGCCTCGTTCAGCCTCAACTCCAACCATGAGATGTACAGCGGCGCCCATGGCTACTTCGACGAGATCCAGACGCTGTTCCCGGACCAGCAGGGCACCAGCTATTTCGCCCTGTTCAACACCCACTGGCTGATCATTGGCCTGGACAGTGCCTACGCCTCCGATGAGATGCAGCTGTACATGGACGGCAACCTCAATGCCGTCCAGGAACAATGGCTCAGCGACCTGATGGCCAGTCACGGCCAGGGCCGCAAGATCATCCTGCTCAGCCATCACCAGGGCCTGGACATCACCGGCAAGACCCCGACCGCGCTGTACGGCCAGGTGTGCAAGGCCCTGGGCAATCGCGTGCCGGACTATTGGTACTGGGGACACCTGCACAACGGTATTTTCTACGCGCCCAAGACCGATCCCCAGGGCATGGGGGTGATGAACGGGCGTTGCGTCGGCCACGGGGCGATCCCCTATGGCGATGCCAGCGAGCTGGATCACGCGCCCGGGGTGTTGTGGTCGGAAACCCAGAAAGCCGGCGATGCCAACTACCCGCTGCGGGTGCTCAACGGTTATGCCCGGGTGAGGCTGCAGGGGGCGCAGATCACCGAACAGTTCGTCAGCGAGAAAGGCACGGTGCGCTGGCCCCTGGTGTGATACCACGGATGTGGCGGCTACAGAGGCGAATCATGTAGCCGCTGCCGAGCTTGCCAGGCCGTCAGGATCTGCGGTCGCGCGCAGCTCAGCCGGTGACCGGCACGCCCTTGAGGTAGGGCGCCGGTTCGGCGCCGAGGTTGTTGAGCAGGCGCTCGCTGTACCAGTCGATGAAGTTGACCACGCCGAACTCGTAGGTCTTGGAGTAGGGCCCGGGCTGGTAGGCGGTGGAGTTGATGCCGCGCTGGTTCTCCTCGGCCAGGCGCCGGTCCTGGTCGTTGGTGGCGTCCCACACCTGGCGCATGCGCTCCACGTCGTAGTCCACGCCTTCCACGGCGTCCTTGTGCACCAGCCACTTGGTGGTGACCATGGTTTCCTGGGCGCTGATCGGCCACACCGTGAACACGATGATGTGGTCGCCCATGCAGTGGTTCCACGAATGGGGCAGGTGCAGGATGCGCATCGAACCCAGGTCCGGGTTCTTGATCCGGCCCATGAGCTTCTTGCAGCCCTGCTTGCCGTCCAGGGTCATGGACACGGTGCCCTTGAGCAGCGGCATGCGCACGATACGGTTGCGCAGGCCGAAGCTGGCGTGGGCGTAGGGGATCTTCTCGGCTTCCCAGGCGGCGGCGGAGGCGGCGACGTGGTCCTTGAAGGCCTGGTCGGCCCGTGGGTCGGTGACGTCGTCCCATTCCAGCAGGGTCTTGAGCAACTCCGGGTGCGAGGCATTGCAGTGGTAGCACTCGCGGTTGTTCTCCAGCACCAGTTTCCAGTTGGCCTTTTCCATCAAGGTGGTCTGCACCGCCACCTTGGTGTTCTCCATGTCGTAGGGCTCCATGTAGTGGGCCAGGGTCGCCAGGAAGTCATCGATGGCCGGCGGGTTCTCGGCCAGCGAGATGAAGATGTAGCCACCGGCGGTCTTCACCTGCACCGGCTTGAGGCTGTACTGCTTCATGTCGAAATCGGCGCCCATCTCGGTGCCGGCGAACAGCAGGCGGCCGTCCACTTCGTAGGTCCACTGGTGGTAGGGGCAGACCAGCTTGGCCACCTTGCCCTTGTCGCTGGTGCACAGGCGCGAGCCGCGGTGCCGGCAGACGTTGTGGAAGGCGTGGACCACGCCGTCGGCGCCGCGGATGACGATGATCGGGTTCTTGCCGATCTGCAGGGTGATGAAGTTGCCCTTGGCGGGAATCTCCGAGGTCATGCCGGCGATCAGCCATTCCTTGTGGAAGATCTCCTGCATGTCGATGTCGAACAGCCTTTGGTCGCAGTAGAAGGGTTGCGGCAGGGAGAAGGTCCGCTCGCGCTCCTGCAGCATTTGCGCGGTGGCCTTGCGTGCGGGTTCCAGTGGATCGCCCAGGCTCAGGGTGGTGACGTCCATCGTTCAGGTCCTCATGGCCGTTCGGTGCGGCCGGCGTATTAGGGAGTGGCTACGGTCGGTGCTACGCAAGTCACGAAAAAGCAGCGGTTGTCGTGGGGCCGAGTGTGGGTCCGCAGGCGCCACGAACCTTATCCATGGGCGACATGGCCCAATCTGTTCCCGACGCCGTAGGCCCTGTAGCCGGGGCCTGGTCGCGATAAGCATGTGAATGTCGCGGATAGGTAAACAGGCCCTGGGCGCCTTACGCAGAATCGCTGGCAAGACGCCGACAGTCGGCCGTGGAGAACAGCATGTCCAATACCTTCCTCAACCCGGTAACCACCCAGACCTGGGCCAATGGTCGGCACATCGTCCGTTGCGTCAAAGTCATCCAGGAAACCTGGGACGTACGGACCTTCTGCTTCATGGCCGACCAGCCGATCATGTTCTTCTTCAAGCCGGGGCAGTTCGTCACCCTGGAGCTGGAGATCGAAGGCCAGCCGGTGATGCGTTCCTACACCATCTCCAGCTCGCCGTCGGTGCCCTACAGCTTCTCGGTGACCATCAAGCGCGTGCCCGGCGGCAAGGTCTCCAACTACCTGCACGACACCCTGCACGAGGGCCAGGAACTGGCGGTGCACGGGCCGGTGGGGTTGTTCAACGCCATCGACTTCCCCAATCCGAAGATCCTCTACCTCAGCGGCGGGGTCGGCATCACCCCGGTGATGTCCATGGCGCGCTGGTTCTACGACACCAACGGCAATGTCGACATGGTGTTCATCCACAGCGCCCGCTCGCCCAAGGACATCATCTACCACCGCGAGCTGGAGCACATGGCGTCGCGGATCGACAACTTCAGCCTGCACCTGATCTGCGAGCGCCACGGCCTGGGCGAGCCCTGGGCCGGTTACCGCGGCTACCTCAACCACAAGATGCTGGAGCTGATGGCGCCGGACTTCCTCGAGCGGGAGGTGTTCTGCTGCGGCCCCACGCCCTACATGAATGCGGTCAAGCGCCTGTTGGAGGCCGCCGGCTTCGACATGACCCGCTACCACGAGGAGTCGTTCGGCGCGACGCCGGCCGATGCCCGGGCCGATGCGGTGGAACAGGCCGAGCAGGCCGCCGAGGCGCCGGAAGTGGATGCCGCCGACCTGCACCAGGTGGAATTCACCGCGTCGGGCAAGAGCATCCGCGTGGCCCCGGGGGAGACCGTGCACGCGGCGGCGGCCAAGCTTGGCCTGATGATTCCCAAGGCCTGCGGCATGGGCATCTGCGGCACCTGCAAGGTGCTCAAGCTGGGGGGCGAGGTGGAGATGGAGCACAACGGCGGGATCACCGAGGAAGACGAAGCCGAAGGCTACATCCTGTCGTGCTGCAGCGTGCCCAAGGGCGATGTGCGCGTGGAGTTCTGAGCCTCATAAGGGCGGCTGAGGTGGCGAGGGGCATGCACGGGCGCAAGCCCCTCGCCGGACGGATCAGGCGCTCATCACGGTGCGGATGTCCGCCGCCAGTTCGCGCACGCGCTCTTCCTCGGTGTCCCAGGAGCACATGAAGCGTGCGCCGCCCTTGCCGATGAAGGTGTAGAAGCGCCAGCCCCGGGCGGCCAGCGCGGCCAGGGCCGGTTCCGAGAGTTGCAGGAACACGCCGTTGGCCTGCACCGGGAACATCAGTTCCACGCCGGGGATGTCTTCCACCAGCTTGGCCAGCAGTTGCGCGCAGTGGTTGGCGTGGTGGCCGTACTTGAGCCAGGCATCGTTCTCCAGCAGGCCGACCCAGGGCGCCGAGAGGAAGCGCATCTTCGAGGCCAGCTGGCCAGCCTGCTTGCAGCGGTAGTCGAAGTCTTCGGCCAGCTTGTGGTTGAAGAACAGGATCGCCTCACCCACCGCCATGCCGTTCTTGGTGCCGCCGAAGCACAGCACGTCGACCCCGGCCTTCCAGGTCAGGTCCGCCGGCGAGCAGCCGAGGAAGGCGCAGGCGTTGGAGAATCGCGCGCCGTCCATGTGCAGGTTCAGGCCCAGTTCCTTGCAGGTGTCGCTGATGGCGCGTACTTCTTGCGGGGTGTAGACGCTGCCGACCTCGGTGGCCTGGGTCAGGGTCACGACCCGGGGCTTGGGGTAGTGGATGTCCTGGCGCTTGAGGGCCACTTCGCGGATCGAAGCCGGGGTGATCTTGCCGTTCTCGGTGCCGGCGATCAGCAGCTTGGAACCGTTGGAGAAAAATTCCGGGGCGCCGCATTCGTCGGTCTCGACGTGGGCGGTTTCCGAGCAGATCACGCTGTGATAGCTCTGGCACAGCGACGACAGGGCCAGGGAGTTGGCGGCGGTGCCGTTGAAGGCGAAGAACACTTCGCAGTCGGTCTCGAACAGCCGGCGGAAATGATCCGCCGCGCGGGCGGTCCACTGGTCGTCGCCGTAGGCGCGGTCGTGGCCGTGGTTGGCCTGTTCCATGGCGGCCCAGGCCTCGGGGCAGATACCGGAGTAGTTGTCGCTGGCGAATTGTTGGCTCTTGTCGGTCATGGCCGGCTTCCGTATGAGAGGGTTCCGTGGTCGATCATGGTGCGCACTTTACCCAAGAATAACGACCCCGCACACGCTCTGTTAGCGAGTAATAATGCATGGCACATGAGGATTTATGCGTGACGCGACATTGATGCCCGTGCCCTTGCCGCGCGACAGCGCACTGGATGCGCTGAAGTGGCTGGCGCTGTTGAGCATGGTCCTGGATCACCTGCGCTACGTGGGCCTGGAACTGGACTGGCTGTATGTGCCCGGACGCCTGGCGTTTCCCTGGTTCTGCCTGGCGATGGCGGCCAATCTTCGGCGCGTCGGCACTGCGCAGCGGACCGGGCAGTGGCGCTACCTGGGGTGGCTGCTGGCCTTCTGCGGGCTCAGTGAAATTCCCTACCGGCTGTTCGTTCCCGAGCCCGACACCCTGAACGTGCTGCCGACCCTGGCCCTGGGATTGCTGGTGGCGCGGGGCTGGCAGCGGCGTAGCGGTCTTGACCTGGTTTTGGGGGTGATGGCCCTGGGGGTGGCGTTGGGGTTTTCGCGGTGGCTGATGTTCGGTGCGTTCGGGGTGCTGCTGCCATTGGCCTTGCTGTTAGTGCTGCGTCGGCCCTGGTATTTCGCCGTGCTGCCGGGGGTGTTGTGCCTGGCGGGCAATCAGTGGGAGGTGCTGTTTGCGGCGGTGCGCCTGGGCAATCCGCTGGCGGATTGGGGGGTGGTCGCTTGCCTGCTGGCACCGGGGCTGGGGATGTGGCTGTTGCGGGGGATGCGTGGTGGAGGGTGGGTGCCGGCGATGCGGCGGTGGGCCTATTGGTTGTATCCGGGGCATTTTTTGGTGTTGTTGGGGGTGAGGCAGGTGTTGGGGTGATGGGGGCGCTTCGGGGCCTTGGCGACCTTGGCGGCCTGGTAGCCGGCCAGGTGTCCTGGGGATGGAGTACATATCCGTTGGCGGTGGGGTGGCTTGCTTATGGTTCCGCCCTTACGGCGGGTCACTTTTTTCAAACGCCGGAGTGCCGGCCCAGCAAAAAGTAACCAAAAACGCTTGCCCCCACGTCCGGCCGCTCGCTGCGCTCGGGTTCCCTCGTTCCGGTACTTCTCAGGGGGCATCGCTTCCAGCGATGTCCTCGACTGCGTCGAGGGGCGCTGCGCGCCATTCCCCTGATAAGCACCTGCACTCGGCCTTCCCAGGGGGCGGGTGAATCAAGATCACCAGCGTACGGCGCGCCCTACCGGGCGGCGCATCGCGGAGTGTGGTGCAACCCGCTTCGTGTATGGATCTTGAATCCGCTGAAGGTCCTTCGGCCCTTTTCGCAGCCTCGCCTTGGCTCGACAGCGGCTACAGGTGCGCTTCGTGTAGCCGCTGCCGAAGGCTGCGTACGGGCGCGTAGTGGCCGTGGGGCGTGGGGTGGGAGGCTGGGGCTAGAGCCTTTGTCCGGTGCATTGGCCTGTGGGCGCCGGGGTATGTCGTAAACGCATCCTTGCGTGGCGTCCATAGGCATCTGGGCTCTGCGTGGCGGTCATACCATCGCATCCAAAGGGCGCAGCTTCAGGGCTGGCCTCACCGAGACGAAAGGCGCAGCGCCGCCGCTGGGAGAGACGTGATGTTCAGCAAGCAAGACCAGATCCAGGGCTACGACGATGCACTGCTGGCGGCGATCAATGCCGAGGAGCAGCGCCAGGAAGACCACATCGAGCTGATTGCGTCGGAGAACTACACCAGCAAGCGAGTGATGCAGGCCCAGGGCAGCGGCTTGACCAACAAGTACGCGGAAGGCTATCCGGGCAAGCGCTACTACGGCGGTTGCGAGCATGTGGACAAGGTCGAGGCCCTGGCCATCGAGCGGGCCAAGCAGTTGTTCGGCGCCGACTACGCCAACGTCCAGCCGCATTCCGGTTCGTCGGCCAACAGCGCCGTGTACCTGGCCTTGCTGCAGGCTGGCGACACCATCCTCGGCATGAGCCTGGCCCACGGCGGGCACTTGACCCACGGGGCCAAGGTGTCGTCCTCGGGCAAGCTGTACAACGCGGTGCAATACGGGATCGACACCAGCACCGGGCTGATCGACTACGACGAGGTCGAGCGCCTGGCCGTGGAACACCAGCCGAAGATGATCGTCGCCGGCTTCTCGGCCTATTCCAAGACCCTGGACTTCCCGCGCTTCCGGCAGATCGCCGACAAGGTCGGGGCGCTGCTGTTCGTCGACATGGCCCACGTTGCCGGGCTGGTGGCGGCTGGCTTGTACCCCAACCCGATCCCGTTCGCCGACGTGGTCACCACCACCACCCACAAGACCCTGCGCGGTCCCCGTGGCGGGCTGATCCTGGCCAAGGCCAACGAGGAGATCGAGAAGAAGCTCAACGCCGCGGTGTTCCCCGGCGCCCAGGGCGGCCCGCTGATGCATGTGATCGCCGCCAAGGCAGTGTGCTTCAAGGAGGCCCTGGAGCCTGGCTTCAAGGCCTACCAGAAGCAGGTGATCGACAACGCCCAGGCCATGGCCGGCGTGTTCGTCAAACGTGGCTACGATGTAGTGTCCGGCGGCACCGATAACCATCTGTTCCTGGTCAGCCTGATCCGCCAGGGCCTGACCGGCAAGGATGCCGATGCCGCCCTGGGCCGCGCCCATATCACCGTGAACAAGAACGCCGTGCCCAACGACCCGCAGTCGCCGTTCGTCACCTCCGGCCTGCGCATCGGTACCCCGGCGGTCACCACCCGTGGCTTCAAGGTCGCCCAGTGCACCGAGCTGGCCGGCTGGATCTGCGACATCCTCGACCACCTCGGCGATGCCGATGTCGAGGCCAATGTCGCCCGCCAGGTGGCGACCCTGTGCGCCGATTTCCCGGTCTACCGCTGAGAGCCGCCATTGGAGCAATGACTATGCAACGCTACTCGGGCTTCGGCCTCTTCAAGCACTCTCTGAGCCACCATGAAAACTGGCAGCGCATGTGGCGCACGCCGACCCCGAAGAAGGTCTACGACGTGGTCATCGTCGGCGGTGGCGGCCATGGCCTGGCCACGGCCTATTACCTGGCCAAGGAACACGGCATCACCAACGTCGCGGTGGTGGAGAAGGGCTGGCTGGGCGGCGGCAACACCGCGCGCAACACCACCATCGTGCGTTCCAACTACCTGTGGGACGAGTCGGCGCAGCTCTACGAACACGCGATGAAGCTCTGGGAAGGCCTGTCCCAGGACCTGAACTACAACGTGATGTTCTCCCAGCGCGGGGTCTACAACCTGTGCCACACCCTGCAGGACATTCGTGATTCCGAGCGTCGGGTCAGCGCCAACCGCCTCAACGGCATCGATGGCGAGCTGCTCAACACCCAACAGGTGGCGGACGAGATTCCCTACCTGGACTGCTCGAAGAACACCCGCTATCCGATCCTCGGCGCTACCGTCCAG
The DNA here is from genome assembly GCF_014230245.1 of Pseudomonas sp. MSSRFD41. NCBI lineage: Bacteria > Pseudomonadati > Pseudomonadota > Gammaproteobacteria > Pseudomonadales > Pseudomonadaceae > Pseudomonas > Pseudomonas sp. MSSRFD41. The sequence continues at coordinate 653,771 of NZ_JACKZK010000001.1, forward strand.
CGCCGTGGCGGCGTGGCCCGGCACGATGCCGTGGCCTGGGGTTTCGCCCGGGCCGCCGACGCCCTGGGCGTGGACCTGATCCAGCAGACCGAAGTGATCGGCTTTCGCAAGGAAAATGGCGCCTGCATCGGCGTCGAGACCACCAAGGGCTTCATCGGGGCCAAGCGCGTGGGCGTGGTCACCGCCGGTAACTCCGGGCACATGGCCAAGCTGGCGGGCTTTCGCCTGCCGATCGAGTCGCACCCGCTGCAAGCGCTGGTATCGGAGCCGATCAAGCCGATCATCGACAGCGTGATCATGTCCAACGCGGTGCATGGCTACATCAGCCAGTCCGACAAGGGCGACCTGGTGATCGGTGCCGGCATCGACGGCTGGGTCGGTTATGGCCAGCGCGGTTCCTATCCGGTGATCGAGCACACCATCCAGGCCATCGTCGAGATGTTCCCGATCCTTTCCCGGGTACGCATGAACCGCCAGTGGGGCGGCATCGTCGATACCAGCCCGGATGCCTGCCCGATCATTTCCAAGACCCCGGTGCCGAACATGTTCTTCAACTGCGGCTGGGGTACCGGCGGCTTCAAGGCCACCCCGGGCTCGGGCAACGTCTTTGCCGCCAGCCTGGCCAAGGGCGAGATGCATCCGTTGGCCGCGCCGTTCTCCATCGAGCGTTTCCACAACGGCGCCCTCATTGACGAACATGGCGCTGCGGCCGTCGCCCACTAATCAGAGGTCCGAGGAGAAAATCCCATGTTGCACATCTTCTGTCCTCACTGCGGCGAACTGCGCTCCGAAGAGGAATTCCATTCGTCCGGCCAGGCCCATATTCCTCGGCCGCTGGACCCCAATGCCTGCACCGACGAGCAGTGGGGCGACTACATGTTCTTCCGTGACAACCCCCGTGGCCTGCACCACGAGCTGTGGATCCATGCCGCCGGGTGCCGCCAGTACTTCAACGCCACCCGCGACACCGTGACCTACGAAATCCTCGAAACCTACAAGATCGGTACCAAGCCGCAATTCACTGCCAAGGCTGCGGGAGAGAAGGTATGAGCCAGACCAATCGCCTGTCCAACGGCGGACGCATCGACCGCAACAAGGTCCTGACCTTCACCTTCAACGGCCAGAGCTACAAGGGCTTCGAGGGCGACACCCTGGCCTCGGCGCTGCTGGCCAACGGGGTCGATATCATCGGCCGCAGCTTCAAGTACTCGCGGCCCCGGGGCATCTTCGCCGCCGGTTGCGAGGAGCCCAACGCGGTGCTGCAGATCGGCGCCACCGAAGCGACCCAGGTCCCCAACGTGCGAGCCACCCAGCAGGCGCTGTACCAGGGCCTGGTGGCCACCAGCACCAATGGCTGGCCCAGCGTCAACAACGACATGATGGGGATTCTCGGCAAGGTCGGCGGCAAGCTGATGCCGCCGGGCTTCTACTACAAGACCTTCATGTATCCGCAGTCGTTCTGGATGACCTACGAGAAGTACATTCGCAAGGCCGCGGGCCTGGGCCGCTCGCCCACCGAGAACGATCCGGACAGCTACGACAACATGAACCACCACTGCGACGTGCTGGTGGTCGGTGCCGGGCCTGCGGGCCTGGCCGCCGCCCTGGCCGCCGCTCGCAGTGGTGCGCGGGTGATCCTCGCCGACGAGCAGGAAGAGTTCGGCGGCAGCCTGCTGGACAGCCGCGAGAGCCTGGATGGCAAGCCCGCCGCCGAGTGGGTGGCCAGCGCCGTGGCCGAGCTCAAGGCCCTGCCGGAAGTGATCCTGCTGCCCCGGGCCACGGTCAACGGCTACCACGACCATAATTTCCTGACCATCCACGAGCGCCTCACTGACCACCTGGGGGACCGTGCGCCCATCGGCCAGGTGCGCCAGCGCATCCACCGGGTGCGGGCCAAGCGTGTGGTGCTGGCCACCGGCGCCCACGAGCGGCCGCTGGTGTACGGCAACAACGATGTGCCGGGCAACATGCTCGCGGGCGCGGTGTCCACCTACGTGCGCCGCTACGGCGTGGCCCCGGGCAAGAAGCTGGTGCTGTCCACCAACAACGACCATGCCTATCGCGTGGCCCTGGACTGGCTCGACGCCAGCCTGCAAGTGGTGGCCATCGCCGATGCCCGGCACAACCCCCGTGGCGCCCTGGTGGAGGAAGCGCGGGCCAAGGGCATTCGCATCCTGACGTCCAGCGCGGTGATCGAGGCGCGCGGCAGCAAGCACGTGACCGGCGCCCGGGTGGCGGCCATCGACGTCAAGGCGCACAAGGTCACCAGCCCCGGCGAGTGGCTCGACTGCGACCTGATCGCCAGTTCCGGCGGCTACAGCCCGGTGGTGCACCTGGCGTCGCACCTGGGCGGCAAGCCGGTATGGCGCGAGGACATCCTCGGTTTCGTGCCGGGCGAAGCGCCGCAGAAGCGCGTGTGCGTGGGCGGCATCAATGGCGTCTATAGCCTGGGCGATGCCCTGGCCGATGGTTTCGAAGGCGGCGTGCGCGCGGCCAGCGAGGCTGGGTTCCAGGTCGTCGAGGGGGTGTTGCCCAAGGCCCTGGCCCGGCATGAAGAACCCACCCTGGCGCTGTTCCAGGTGCCCCATGAAAAAGGCACCGCACGGGCGCCCAAGCAGTTCGTCGACCTGCAGAACGACGTCACCGCCGCCGCCATCGAACTGGCGACCCGCGAGGGCTTCGAGTCGGTGGAGCACGTCAAGCGCTACACCGCCCTGGGCTTCGGCACCGACCAGGGCAAGCTGGGCAACGTCAACGGCCTGGCCATCGCCGCCCGCTCGCTGAACGTCAGCATCCCGCAGATGGGCACCACCATGTTCCGCCCGAACTACACGCCGATCACCTTCGGCGCCGTGGCCGGGCGTCATTGCGGGCATATCTTCGAGCCGGTGCGCTTTACCGCGCTGCATGCCTGGCATGTGCAGAACGGCGCCAAGTTCGAGGACGTCGGCCAGTGGAAGCGGCCCTGGTACTTCCCGAAGAACGGCGAAGACCTGCATGCCGCGGTCAAGCGCGAATGCCAGGCGGTGCGCGACAGCGTCGGCCTGCTGGACGCCTCGACCCTGGGCAAGATCGATATCCAGGGGCCGGATGCCCGTGAGTTCCTCAACCGCATCTACACCAACGCCTGGACCAAGCTCGACGTGGGCAAGGCCCGCTACGGCCTGATGTGCAAGGAAGACGGCATGGTCTTCGACGACGGCGTCACCGCCTGCCTGGCCGACAACCACTTCCTGATGACCACCACCACCGGCGGTGCGGCCCGGGTGCTGCAATGGCTGGAGATCTACCAGCAGACCGAATGGCCGGACCTGAAGGTGTACTTCACCTCGGTCACCGACCACTGGGCCACCCTGACTCTGTCGGGCCCCAACAGCCGCAAGCTGCTCAGCGAAGTGACCGACATCGACCTGGACAAGGACGGCTTCCCGTTCATGAGCTGGAAGGAAGGCCTGGTGGGCGGCGTGCCGGCCCGGGTGTTCCGGATCTCGTTCACCGGCGAGCTGTCCTACGAGGTCAACGTCCAGGCCAACTACGCCATGGGCGTGCTGGAGCAGATCGTCGAGGCCGGCAAGAAGTACAACCTGACCCCTTACGGCACCGAGACCATGCACGTGCTGCGGGCCGAGAAGGGTTTCATCATCGTCGGCCAGGACACCGACGGCTCGATGACCCCGGACGACCTGAACATGGGCTGGTGCGTGGGCCGTACCAAGCCGTTCTCGTGGATCGGCTGGCGCGGGATGAACCGCGAGGACTGCGTGCGCGAGGAGCGCAAGCAACTGGTGGGCCTCAAGCCGCTGGACCCGACCCAGTGGCTGCCCGAGGGCGCGCAGCTGGTGTTCAACCCCAAGCAGGCGATCCCCATGAGCATGGTCGGTCACGTGACCTCCAGCTACGCCCACAACTCCCTGGGGTATTCCTTTGCCCTGGCGGTGGTCAAGGGTGGCCTCAAGCGCATGGGCGAGCGGGTCTTCGCGCCCCTGGCCGATGGCCGGGTGATCGAGGCGGAAATCGTTTCTTCGGTGTTCTTCGATCCCAAGGGCGATCGGCAGAACGTTTAACCAGATCCCGTAGGAGCGAGGCTTGCCCGCGAAAAGATAGGCGCGGTGCCTCAGCCAGAGCGCGATGTGCTCAGCGCCGGCAAGCTCCGCTCCCACGGGTGTGATGCAAGAATTTGCAGATAGGTGCTCTATGACCGCAGTCAACGTTTACCAACAGCGCCCAAGCGGCGAGGCCAAGGCGCAATCGCCCTTGCACCACGCCGACCTGCCGAGCCTGGTGGGCAAGGGCCGCAAGAACGCCGGGGTGATCCTGCGCGAGAAGAAATTCCTCGGTCACCTGACCCTGCGTGGCGATGGCCATGACCCGGCCTTCGCCGCGGGGGTGCACAAGGCCCTGGGCCTGGAGCTGCCGGCCGCCTTGACCCTGGTGAGCAAGGGCGAGACCAGCCTGCAATGGCTGGGGCCGGACGAGTGGCTGCTGATCGTGCCCGGTGGCGAGGAGTTCGCCGCCGAGCAGAAGCTGCGCGAGGCCCTGGGCGAGTTGCATATCCAGATCGTCAACGTCAGCGGTGGCCAGCAGATCCTCGAGCTGTCCGGCCCCGATGTGCGCCGGGTGCTGATGAAGTCCACCAGCTACGACGTGCACCCTAGCAACTTCCCGGTGGGCAAGGCGGTGGGCACGGTGTTCGCCAAGTCGCAACTGGTGATCCGCCGCACCGGCGAGCAAACCTGGGAACTGCTGGTGCGCCGCAGCTTCTCCGACTACTGGTGGCTGTGGTTGCAGGATGCCGCGGCCGAATACGGCCTCAGCGTTCAGGCCTGAACCCTTGTCGCCAGCATGCCTCGCGCCTGCGCCGGGATTGTAGGAGCGAGGCTTGCCCGCGATTCGACCGCGTAGCGGTTGCCTATCAAGAACAGGAGTTGTCCAGCATGAGCCGCGCCCCCGACACATGGATCTTGACCGCCGACTGCCCCAGCGTGCTCGGCACGGTGGACGCTGTGACCCGCTTCCTGTTCGAGCAGGGCTGCTACGTCACCGAGCACCACTCCTTCGACGACCGGCTTTCGGGGCGGTTCTTCATTCGCGTGGAGTTCCGCCAGCCCGATGGCCTCGACGAGCAGGGCTTTCGTGAGGGCCTGGCCGAGCGCGCCAGGGCCTTTGAGATGAACTTCGAGCTGACGGCCCCGCATGACCGGCCGAAGGTGGTGATCATGGTCTCCAAGGCCGATCACTGCCTCAACGACCTGCTCTATCGCCAGCGCATCGGCCAGTTGCCCATGGACGTGGTGGCGGTGGTGTCCAACCATCCGGACCTCAAGCCCCTGGCCGACTGGCACCAGATTCCCTACCACCATTTCCCCCTCGACCCCAACGACAAGCCGGGCCAGGAGCGCCAGGTGTGGCAGGTGATCGAGGCGTCCGGCGCCGAGCTGGTGATTCTCGCCCGCTACATGCAGGTGCTGTCGCCGGACCTGTGCCGCAAGCTCGATGGCAAGGCGATTAACATCCACCACTCGCTGCTGCCGGGGTTCAAGGGCGCCAAGCCCTACCACCAGGCCTACAACAAGGGCGTGAAACTGGTGGGGGCCACCGCCCACTACATCAACAACGACCTGGACGAGGGCCCGATCATCGCCCAGGGCGTGGAGGTGGTGGACCACAGCTACTACCCCGAGGACCTGATCGCCAAGGGCCGCGATATCGAATGCCTGACCCTGGCCCGGGCGGTGGGTTATCACATCGAGCGGCGGGTGTTCCTCAACGGCAACCGCACGGTTGTTCTTTAGTGGCAAGCTGCAAGCTCCAAGCCGCAAGAAAAAGCGGTCCGCATACTTCTTGCGGCTTGTAGCTTGCCGTTCGAAGCTGGTTCCACTCTCTTCATAACAACAACAGCGAGGTGAATGACATGTCTGGTAATCGTGGTGTGGTGTATCTGGGCAGCGGCAAGGTCGAGGTACAGAAGATCGACTATCCGAAAATGCAGGACCCACGCGGCAGGAAGATCGAGCACGGTGTCATCCTGCGCGTGGTGTCCACCAACATCTGCGGTTCGGACCAGCACATGGTCCGTGGCCGTACCACCGCCCAGGTCGGCCTGGTGCTGGGTCATGAGATCACCGGCGAGGTGATCGAGAAGGGCAGCGACGTCGAGAACCTGAAGATCGGCGACCTGGTCTCGGTGCCGTTCAACGTGGCTTGCGGGCGCTGCCGTTCCTGCAAGGAGCAGCACACCGGGGTCTGCCTGAGCGTCAACCCGGCCCGCGCCGGCGGTGCCTATGGCTACGTCGACATGGGCGACTGGACCGGTGGCCAGGCCGAGTACGTACTGGTGCCCTATGCCGACTTCAACCTGCTCAAGCTGCCGGACCGCGACAAGGCCATGGCGAAGATCCGCGACCTGACCTGCCTGTCCGACATCCTGCCTACCGGCTACCACGGCGCGGTGACCGCCGGTGTCGGTCCGGGCAGCACCGTGTATGTGGCCGGTGCCGGCCCAGTGGGCCTGGCCGCTGCCGCGTCGGCGCGCTTGCTGGGGGCGGCGGTGGTGATCGTCGGTGACGTCAACCCAGTGCGCCTGGCCCATGCCAAGGCCCAGGGCTTCGAGATCGCCGACCTGTCCAAGGACACCCCGCTGCACGAGCAGATCGCCGCCTTGCTGGGCGAGCCGGAAGTGGATTGCGCGGTGGATGCGGTGGGCTTCGAAGCCCGTGGCCATGGCCATGCCGGCGCCCAGCACGAGGCCCCGGCCACCGTGCTCAACTCGCTGATGGGCGTGGTACGGGTGGCGGGCAAGATCGGCATTCCCGGCCTGTACGTCACCGAAGATCCGGGCGCGGTGGATGCCGCCGCCAAGCTGGGCAGCCTGAGCATTCGCTTCGGCCTGGGCTGGGCCAAGTCCCATAGCTTCCATACCGGCCAGACCCCGGTGATGAAGTACAACCGCCAGTTGATGCAAGCCATCATGTGGGACCGGATCAACATCGCCGAAGTGGTGGGCGTGCAGGTCATCAGCCTCGACGACGCGCCACGTGGCTACGGCGAGTTCGATGCCGGCGTGCCGAAGAAATTCGTCATCGACCCGCACAAGCTGTTCAGCGCCGCCTGAACCCTGCGATAGCGAAAAAGGGCGACCCACGGTCGCCCTTTGTCGTTGCCGAACCCTGTAGCCGCTGTCGAGCCTCAGCGAGGCTGCGTACGGGCGCGCAGCGCCCGCCAACCACCCCAGTGTTGCGTCAGGCACACCCTGGATTCAGGCCTGGCGGCCCGTGCCGGGCCGTGCGCAGCCTGCGGCAGCGGCTACACGAAGCGAGGTTATCGCCAGTTCATTGCCGGGTCCGCCAACCGCCCACAAGATCAATAGCCCTGGCCGGGGTAGCTGAACCAGTGTTGTCCGTTGAGCACCTGGCTGACGAAGGCCGAGTCATACAAGCCCGGCGCAGCGCGCTGGAAACGCGAACGCCATTGCGGCAGCCACCAGTAGTCGAGCGCCGTGCTCCTTGGGAATATCACCAATTGCATGACGGCCTGGTCGATGGCGCCGCGCTGGTACAGCCCGTGGGTGGCGTCCATCCAGCCCAGGTAGTGACCGATGGGCAGCGAGAGCATCAAGGCCGTGGCATGCACCTTTTGCGTCTGGCTGCGCTGCGGATTGGCCAGCAGCGCCAGCGCTTCGCAGTAGTAGGCCTCGGGATGCTGGACGATCGCCTGGGCCGCCGGATCTTGGAGAATACCCAGGGGCCCGCCGTTGTCTCGCCAGTCGGCGCCCTGGCTGTCGTTGACATACTGCTCGATGAAGCCGCCCAAGGGACCGGAGGCCACGGGCGAGCCCGGGCAGGAGGCGCTATCGACCGGGGTGCCGATGCGCCAGATGGCTACGCATGCCGTGAGGGCTAGCAGGGTGCAGCAATAGAGCATGCGTTTCATTGGGCGCTTCCGTGCGGCGTTGGCCAGTCTGGAACCAAGCACATGGAACCATGGCCCTGGTTTTGGCGCGCGAAGTGTACCGTGCGCCATTTTGCTGGCAAGCCGGATGCAGCAAGGGACCCTGCCAGTACAGGGGCACGTCAGAGCGCTACCAACTGCCCCTGGTACAGCACCGGTCCGGTCGGTTGCCCGGTCGGCGAGCCACCGGAGGGCTCAAGGCTCACGGCCAGGGCAATCGGCGCGCCCAGCAGAGTGCGCTGGGCCTGGCTCAGGTTGATCCTGCCCTTGCCTCCGACCGGCACCACGCCAAGGGAAATTGGCTTGCCGTCGGCGGTAATCGCCCACAGTTCCAGGCTACGATCCAGGCCCAGCGCCGGGAGGACCAAAGGCTCGACTTGCAGGTACTGGGCATGGGCCAGGATTCGCAATGCCGGTTGCCGCTCGGCACTGAGCAACGTGGCGCTGTAGCGTACCTGGTCGTGCTGCTGGATAAAGCCGATGTACAAGGTTGCCAGCACGGCACAGGCGGCAAGAGCCAGGCGCAGGCGCATCCACAATGGATTCTTTTTCGGCAGGTGCAGCACTTGTGGTTCGATGCGTGCCTGGATGTTGTGCCACACACGCTCCGGCACATCCTTCTCCGGTATGGCGTCTGTTAGCGCGCCCAGGCTTTCCTGCCATTGCGCCAACTCTTGGCGCAGTGCCGGATCGTCCAGCAACAGCGTCTCGAAACGCCGCCGGGCAGCGCCCCGCATCAGGCCGATGGCGTAGTCGCCAGCCAGGGCACGACGTCGCTCAGGGGTTTGGTAGTTCATGATTCCAGGCACCGGCGCAGGCGTTCCATGCCACGGCGAATCCAGGACTTCACCGAGCCCAGGGGCGCAGCCAGGTACTCGGCCAGCTCCGAGCTGGACAGGCCCCGGAAATAGGCCACGGTAATGGACTGGCGCTGCATCCCCTCTAGGCTTTCCAGGCAGCGGTTCAGCGCCTTGGCTTGTCGGGCACTGTCCAGTTGGTCGAGGGCCGAGGCCGTCTCGTCCAGCAACTGTTGTTCTTCGTGATCCTGCAAGGGGCGTTCACGTTGTTTACGCAGCTGGTCGATGGCCTGGTTGCGAGTGATGTTGATCATCCAGGTCATGGGGGCCGACAGGTGCGGCTGATAGTGGGTGGCGTTGTTCCAGATGCGTACGAAGCTTTCCTGAAGAACCTCCTCGGCCAGGTCCCGCCGCCCCATGAAGTGCAGCGCAATGCCATGCAGGCGTGGAGCAACGCTGTGGTACAGCGTCTCGAAAGCGTGGCGGTCTCCCAGTGAACACTGGGCCAGCAAGTGTCTGAGAGAATCAGGATCGAGGCTGGAAATAGCGGTTCTCCAGACAAGCGGGAAGAGGGCAAATGACGATCGACGACAGGGCATGCAGCCTGAGGTTAGTCCAGGGTCGGTCGTTGTTCCATTCACCTTCGTCCACCTCATGGTTGTACCGGTCCCGACGGGCGGGGCCGGTACTCGGGACTCAACCTTTGGGCAAGAGCACCCTGTCGATCACCTGGATCACGCCGTTGGACTGGTTCACATCATAGGTGGTGATGTCGGCGACACCCCCTTTTTCATCCTTGATCTGGATGTTGTGCGGACCATTCATCATTAGCCACAGCTTGCCGCCGGACACAGTGGTCAGTTCGGCCTTGCCGCCGCCCGCCTGGATCCGCTTGGACAGCTCCATCATGTCCAGCTTGCCGGCGACCACGTGGTAGGTGAGCACGTGGGTCAGGGCTGCCTTGTTCTCTGGCTTGAGCAGGGTGTCGACAGTGCCGGCAGGAAGTACGGTGAAGGCTGAATTGACTGGGGCGAACACGGTGAACGGACCTTTGCCCTTCAAGGTCTGGACCAGCCCGGCGGCTTTCACCGCTGCTACCAGGGTGGTGTGATCGGCGGAATTGACCGCATTGTCGATGATGTCCTTGGTCGGCAGCATGGCCTGGCCGCCAACCATGACGGTGTCGTGGTTCATTTCGGCGGCCTGGACGCTGGCCAGGCCCATGGCGGTGCCCAAGGTCAGGCTCAACAGGCTGGCAATCAATGGGGCTTTGATCGAATGGCGCTTCATGATGGTGATCCTTGTGAGAGTACGGCCAGACAATTTCTGTCCGTATGGGGTATACGCAGACCACCGGCACCTGGATGCATTTTTTTTCGACTAGATTTCAAGCAACCGGGGATCTCGCGGTCCCTCGGAACATTCGTCTGCGCCATGAGTCCAACCGGCTGTTTTCCCGCCACCCGATTCCGGGTGGTTTCTCGCCCCATGAGGTTGTTTCGATGAATATTCCACGCGGTTTCGCCCTGGCTGCCCTGATGACCCTGGTAGCCGGTTCGGCCCTGGCTGGCGGTTTCAGCCTGAACGATGCGGCCAACGCCATTGCCGGCATGCAAGGCGGCGACAAGGCTGCCGCTGCGGCACCGACCTCGCAGACCGCCGGCCTGCTGGGCGCCCTGGGTTCGCAACTCAATGTCACCCCCCAACAAGCCATTGGCGGCACCGGCGCCATGCTTGGCCTGGCGAAGAACCAACTGAGCAGCTCTGACTATTCGCAACTGAGCAAGAGCGTGCCGGGCCTGGACCTGCTCTCCGGCAGCAACGCCCTGGGTAGCCTGGGTGCGCTGAGCGGCTTGCTCGGCCAGTCGTCGAGCCAGAACGCCGGGCTGGACAACGCCCTGGGCAACGTCAAGGACAGCAACGACCTGAACAATGCGTTCGGCGCCCTGGGCATGGACAGCGGCATGATCGGGCAATTCGCCCCGCTGATCCTGCAGTACCTGGGCCAGCAAGGGGTGGGTGGCTCGCTGCTGCAAAGCCTGAGCAGCATCTGGGGCGTGGCCAAGTAAGGCGATGGGCCTCGGTGCCATGGTTCCGGGGCCAATCCTCCAGTGTTCGGCGAATCGGGCCTGTGATATATCTCGCGCCCCGTTTTCCAAGGAAGCCCGAACGCGATGTTCATGGATGCACTGAAGATGTCTCTGCCCGCCAATGCGGTGCTTGGTTTTACCCTCTACATGCTGGGCGCGGCCCTGGTTTTCGCCCTCTACGCCTTCATCTACACCCGCCTCACGCCCCATAACGAGTTCGCCCTGATCCGCCAGGGCAACAGTGCGGCGGCCATCGCCCTGGCCGGCGCCTTGCTGGGCTTCGCGATCCCGGTGGCCAGTGCCATTTCCCATTCCATCTCGATCATCGATTTCCTGCTCTGGGCGGCGATTGCCGCGGTGGTGCAGCTGCTGGCGCTGCTCGCCGTGAGCCTGACGCTCAAGGATTTGTCCCAACGCATCGTCGACCAGGAGAACGCCGCGGCGATCCTGGTGGCTGCGGTTTCCGTCGGTGTCGGCCTGCTGAATGCGGCCTGCATGACCCCATCGACCTGAGGGCGCAGCGATGAAACGCAGTAGAAGCGTGCGCCTGGTACTGCTGGGCAGCGTGCCGTTCGCCCTGGCGGCCTGTGATGGCCAGCCCCAGGCGACCCGGGTCGTGCGCCAGGTCCAGCATTTCAGCACCCCCGAGGAGTGCGCCCAGGCGCAGGTTCCCATGGATATCTGCCTGGACGCCCGTCACGATGCCTGGGCATATGGCCAGGAGGACGGCCCGCGTTATTGGGACCTGAAGCGTTGCGAGGCGGATTTCCTGCCCGGCGCTTGCACCCTCTCCAGCGATGGCCGGGCCTATGTGCCGATGTTCCATGGGTTCGCCCTGACCACCGAACGCACGGTGCCGGTTCCTCCAGAGGAAGAGCAGCAGGCGGCGGCCGATAGTTCCAGCAGCGGCAGTTCCAGCAGCACGGGCTCCAGTAGCGGCAGTAGCTCGTTCAGCGGTGGCGGTGGCCACAGTTCGAGTTCTTCGAGTTCGAGTTTCTGGCGCTGGATCGGCCTGGACTCGACGCCTGAGCCACGCTACTTCACCGAGGGCCTGTACAAGGAGCGTGACGCCCAGGGCGGTGAACGCCTGAGTACCCTCGCCCAGCAGGTCGAGGGCGGCAAGCGCTTCCCCGGCGCCAGCAGCGGCCGTTTCGCTATCTCCAGCCCCGAGCACTTCACCAGCACGGGCAGTTCCTTCTCCGGTGCCCATGAGGTGGTCAGTCGCGGTGGCTTCGGCTCCAGCTCCGGCCACAGCAGCTGGGGGTTCGGTTCTTGAAGCGGGTCCACAGCACGCCGCGCCCGGACTGGCAGGCCACGGCGCAGCGACTGGGGTTCGCCTTCCACACCTTCGATGGCGAGCCCTATTGGGACGAGTCGGCCTACTACCAGTTCAGCCTGCGGCAGATCGAAGAGCACCTGGAGGACCCGACCCAGGCGCTGCATGAGTTGTGCATGGAGCTGGTGGCCGAGGTGGTGGAAAGTGAGGAGCTGCTGCGGCGCCTGGCCATTCCCGAGGCGTTCCATGAGCTGGTCCGCAGCTCGTGGAAGCGCCGCGATCCGCACCTCTATGGACGCATGGACCTGTGCTACGACGGCCACGGTCCGGCCAAGCTGCTGGAGACCAACTACGACACCCCGACCTCGTTGTACGAGGCCAGCTTCTTCCAGTACGTCTGGCTCGAACAGCAGATGCAGCGTGGCCAACTGCCGGCGGGATGCGACCAGTTCAACAGCATCGAGGACAAGCTGCTGCAAGCCTTCGTGCAGGGCGGTTTCGGCTCGCCGTTGTACTTCTCCTCGGTCCGTGGCTCGGTGGAAGACCGGGGCACCGTCGAATACCTGCGCGATATCGCCCGCCAGGCCGGCCTGCGCACGCGGATGATCGATATCGAGGACATCGGCCTCGATGCTGGCGGGCGTTTCGTCGACCTGCAGGGCACGCCCATCGACAACCTGTTCAAGCTGTATCCGTGGGAGCAGATGTTCAACGAAGACTATGGCCGGGCCATCGCCGCTAGCCGCACCAGCTTCGTCGAGCCGCCGTGGAAGGCGATCCTCTCCAACAAGGGCGCCATGGCCCTGCTCTGGGAGCGTCATCCGGGGCATCCGAACCTGCTGCCGGCGTTCATCGACGAGCAGCCGGCCGACGACCTGCAACCGGGCTGGGTGCGCAAGCCGTTCTTTTCCCGCGAGGGCGCCAATGTGCAGATCCGCACAAACGCTGGCGAACGGTTGAGCGAGGCCGGGCCCTACGGCGCGGGCCCGAGCATTCGCCAGCAGTTCCAGCCGTTGCCGAACTTCGCCGGCAACCACACCGTGATCGGTAGCTGGGTGATCGGCGACCGACCGGCGGGGATCGGCATTCGCGAGGACCATTCGCCGATCACCAAGGACAGCAGCCGTTTCCTGCCCCATGTGATCCTCGACTGAATCTTGTCCGATACCGCTTCGCAGGGGACGTGTCGTCGCTTACAAAAAAATCCCCGTTAAGCCTGGCGCTGCAAGTGCCGGGCTAGAGGGTTCTTTTGGGCATGGGCCGATCCTGCTGGGGCGCCGGGGGTTGCGCGGTGCTTGACAAGGTTTCTGGCTCGGCGTTTAGATAAACCCCATCAGGAAAAGCGCATCAGCGTCGATGCCGCCGATCCAACCAGGTCGTACATGCCAAAGAGCAAATGAGCTCTCCCGGGGTTATCCCCGGGAGGGCTTTTTTTCGTCCGCAAAAAATAAAAACAGAGGTATCAGATATGCGTCATGGCGATATTTCCAGTAGCAACGATACCGTTGGCGTCGCAGTGGTGAACTACAAGATGCCACGCTTGCATACCCGCGCCGAGGTCCTGGCCAACGCGCAGAAGATCGCCGACATGGTGGTCGGCATGAAGCAGGGGCTGCCGGGCATGGACCTGGTGATTTTCCCCGAGTACAGCCTCCAGGGAATCATGTACGACCCGGCGGAAATGATGGAGACAGCGGTCGCCATCCCCGGCGACGAGACCGAGCTGCTGGCCCGCGCTTGCCGCAAGGCCAACGTCTGGGGCGTGTTCTCGCTGACCGGCGAGCGCCACGAAGAGCACCCGAACAAGGCGCCGTACAACACCCTGGTGCTGATCGACAACAAGGGCGAGGTGGTCCAGAAGTACCGCAAGATCATCCCCTGGTGCCCGATCGAGGGCTGGTACCCCGGCGGCCAGACCTTCGTCAGCACAGGGCCCAAGGGCATGCAGATCAGCATGATCATCTGCGACGACGGCAACTATCCGGAAATCTGGCGTGATTGCGCGATGAAGGGCGCCGAGCTGATCGTGCGTTGCCAGGGCTACATGTACCCGGCCAAGGAGCAGCAGGTGCTGATGGCCAAGGCCATGGCCTGGGCCAACAACACCTACGTGGCGGTGGCCAATGCCGCAGGCTTCGATGGCGTCTATTCCTACTTCGGCCACTCGGCGATCATCGGCTTCGATGGTCGTACCCTCGGCGAATGCGGCGAGGAGGAAATGGGCATCCAGTACGCCCAGCTGTCGATCTCGCAGATCCGCGATGCCCGGGCCAACGACCAGTCGCAGAACCACCTGTACAAGATCCTCCATCGCGGCTACACCGGCTTGAACAACTCCGGCGAGGGCGATCGTGGCCTGGCCGAGTGCCCCTTCGAGTTCTACAAGACCTGGGTGACCGACGCCGAGAAGGCCCGGGAAAACGTCGAGAGGATCACCCGCTCGACCTCGGGCGTTGCGCAGTGCCCGGTGGGGCGGCTGCCCTACGAGGGGCTGGAGAAAGAGGCCTGACCTGCGCGGCAGGTTGAGCGGCGGGCTGCGCTGCCAGGCGGCCCGCGTCCTTTTCTTCCCAGCGCAACATGGAGTCATTCCCATGCCCTTCCTGACCGACATGCTGGAGCAGTCGCAGCGTCGCCAGGCCCAGGACCAGGCCCTGGCCAGCGAGAATCGCGCCGATGCGCCGCTGGTCCAGGCCCACCTGGCCAGCCAGGCGGCGTTGCACAGCCGTTACCGTTTCGATATCGAGGCCATCATGGCCAGCCTGCGCGCCGAGATCCTCGGCCAGGACCAGGCCTTGCACAGTGTCCAGGACATGCTCCGGGTGGTGCGCGCGGACCTCACCGATCCACGCCGCCCGCTCTACACCGCGTTGTTCCTGGGGCCCACCGGGGTGGGCAAGACCGAGATCGTGCGGGCCCTGGCCAGGGCCCTGCATGGCGATGCCGATGCCTTCTGCCGCATCGACATGAACACCCTGTCCCAGGAGCACTATGCCGCCGCGCTCACCGGGGCGCCGCCCGGCTACGTGGGGGCGAAGGAGGGCAATACCCTGTTCGACCAGGACAAGCTCGACGGCAGCCTCGGGCGCCCCGGCATCGTGCTCTTCGACGAGCTGGAAAAGGCCAGCCCGCAGGTGGTCCAGGCGCTGCTCAACGTGCTGGACAACGGCCTGCTCACGGTGGCCTCGGGCGAGCGCAGCTACAGTTTTCGCAACAGCCTGATCTTCATGACCAGCAACCTCGCGGCCCGGGAGATCCAGGGCTACGACCAGCGGCGCAAGGGCTGGCTGGGCTGGTTGTTGCCCTCCACCGCGGCTTCACGGCATCGGGCGGTGGAGAAGCTGGTCAGGGCTCGCTTGCTCAAGGCCTTCGCCCCGGAGTTCGTCAACCGTATCGACAACATCATTACCTTCAACTGGATCGAGCGCGGCCTGGTGGAGCAGTTGGTGGCGCTTGAGGTGCAGCGGCTCAACCGGCGCCTGGAGAAACACCGTTGCAGCCTGGTGGCCACGCCCCAGGTGCTGGCCCATGTGGCCCGTGCCGGTTACGACCGGCAGTTCGGCGCCCGTGCGTTGCGCCGCAGCGTGCGCCAGCATCTGGAAGTGCCCCTGGCCGAATTCCTCCTGGAGTACCACGCTCCGGTCATGGGCGAGCCACCGGTGGTCTATGCGGCGCACGTGGCGCAGGGCAGGATCGGGTTCAGCCGCCAGTAGGCCGCGTCGAACAAGGAGCAGTCATTCATGGTTTCTCATCCGGACCAGCCCCAGATCGGGCTGCTGTTTTCCGAGACCGGCGTCACCGCCGACATCGAGCGTTCGCAGCGCTACGGCGCCTTGCTGGCCATCGAGCAACTGAACCGCCAGGGCGGGGTGGCCGGCCAGCCGATCCAGGCACTGGCGCGGGACCCCGGCGGCGACCCGGATCGCTATCGGCTGTACGCCGATGAGTTCATCCGCAACCACGGGATACGCCTGCTGGTGGGCTGCTACATGTCCCACACGCGCAAGGCGGTGATGCCGGTGGTGGAGCGCACCGACGCGCTGCTCTGCTACCCGACGCCCTACGAGGGCTTCGAGTATTCGCCGAACATCATCTACGGCGGCCCGGCCCCGAACCAGAACAGCGCGCCGCTGGCGGCCTACCTGATCCGCCACTACGGGGAACGGGTGGTGTTCATCGGCTCGGACTACATCTATCCCCGGGAGAGCAACCATGTGATGCGCCACCTGTACCGCCAGCACGGTGGCACGGTGCTGGAGGAGATCTACATCCCGCTGTATCCCTCGGACGAAGACCTGGCGCGAGCCGTGGACCTGATCGTCAAGGCCCAGGCCGACGTGGTGTTCTCCACCGTGGTGGGCACCGGCACCGCCGAGCTGTACCGGGCCATTGCCCGGCGCTATGGCGACGCGCCCCGGCCCCCCATCGCCAGCTTGACCACCAGCGAGGCGGAGATCGCCAAGATGGGCAGCGAGGTGGCCGAGGGGCATGTGGTGGTCGCACCGTATTTCTCCAGCATCGATACCCCGGCCAGCCGCGAGTTCGTCCGCGCCTGCAATGCCTTCTTTCCCGAGGACGTCAGCATCACCGCATGGACCGAGGCGGCCTACTGCCAGACCCTGATGCTCGGCCGCGCCATGCAGGCGGCCCAGGGCTGGCGGGTGGAGCAGGTGCAGCCCGAGCTTTACCGCCAGCGCCTGGACGCACCCCAGGGACTGATCTGGGTGGAACAGCAGAACAACCACAGCCACCTGACCTCGCGCATCGCCGAGATCGATTCGCGCGGGACGTTCCAGGTGCGCTGGCAATCCCCCGAGCCCATCCGGCCAGACCCCTACGTGGTGGTGCACAACCTGGACGACTGGTCCGCCAGCATGGGCGAGGGCTCGCACCGATGAGCGCCAACTCGATCCTCGGTTCCCTGCGCGAGCTGCAGGTGATGGTGCTGAATCCGCCCGGGGCCTTGAGCGATGCCCTGGTGTTGCAGCTGATCCGCATCGGTTGTTCGGTGCGCCAGATCTGGCCGCCGCCCAAGCACTTCGATGTGCCGGTGGACGTGATCTTCACCGGCATCTTCCAGAACCATCACCACGAGCAGATCAGTGCGCTGGTCGGCAGCGGCTCGCCGCGCACCACCGTGGTGGCCCTGGTGGAGTACGAGAGCCCGGCGGTGCTGTCGCAGATCATCGAGCTGGAGTGCCACGGGGTGATCCTTCAACTGCTGGACGCGCACAAGATCCTGCCGGCGCTGGTCGCCGCGCGCCGGGTCAGCGAAGAGCTGTTCAAGCTCAAGCAAAAGCACGCGCAGTTGCAGGAGCGCCTGGCCAGCCAGGTGGATATCAACCGGGCCAAGGTGCTGTTGATGCAACTGCACGGCTGGGAGGAGGGCCAGGCCCATGGGTTCCTCTGCCAGGAGGCGATGAAGACCCGGGAGCCGATTCTCAAGGTCGCCCAGGAGCTGCTGCGCCAGCACCCGGACAAATGAGCCAAGAACAACAATAACGCGAGGGTATCGTCATGCTGCTTGGATTGATTCTGCTGTACGTGGGCGCCGTGCTGTTCGTCAACGGTATCTGGCTGATGGAGCGCATCAGCGGCAGGGAAGTCGCGGTGATCAATGCCCTGGTCGGCAGCCTGAGCCTGCTGGTGGCCCTGTACATGATCTTTCTTGCCGGCGAGGTACGGGGCGGGGCGCTGACCCTGCTGTTCGCGTTCACCTACCTGTGGGTGGCGGCCAACCAGTGGCTGGGCAACGACGGTCGGGGGCTGGGCTGGTTCTGCCTGTTCGTCAGCCTCACCGCGGCCACGGTGGCGATCCAGGCGCTGGGCGATGTGGGCGGGGCTTTCGGGGTGTGGAACGCGCTCAACTGGCTGGCCTGGACCCTGCTGTGGTTCACCTTTTTCCTGCTGCTGGGGCTGTCGCGCAAGATCCAGCGCCAGGTGGCGTTGTTGACCCTGGTGTGCGCGATCGGTACCGGCTGGATTCCCGGGCTGTTGATCCTCGGGCAGGTGCTCAAGCCCTAGGGGCGGCGCCCCCAGGGTAGCGGGATGGGGGTCAGTCGGACCCGGCCAGCAGCGCGTCGATGCGCTGGTCCTTGTCGGTCCACAGCTGGTTGACCCAGTCCTGGACCTGCTGGCGGAACGCCGGGTCGTTCTCGTAGTCGCCGTGCCACAGGGCCGGGTCCAGCTCGCGGGTGCGGATGTCGATGATCACCTTGGGCACGTTGCCGCTGATCAGGTCCCAGAAACCGGGAATGCGCTCCTGGGGGTAGACCACGGTGACATCCAGCATGGCGTCCAGCTGATCGCCCATGGCGGCCAGGACGAAAGCCACGCCGCCGGCCTTGGGCTTGAGCAGGTGGCGCAAGGGCGAGGCTTGCTGCTCGCGCTTGGCCGCGGTGAAGCGGGTGCCTTCCAGGTAGTTGACCACGGTCACCGGCTGGCGCTTGAACAGTTCGCAGGCGGCCTTGGTGATCTCCAGGTCCTTGCCTTGCAGTTCCGGGTGCTTGGCCAGGAAGGCCTTGCTGTAGCGCTTCATGAAGGGGTAGTCCAGCGCCCACCAGGCCAGGCCCAGGAACGGCACCCAGATCAGTTCCTTCTTGAGGAAGAACTTGAAGAACGGCGTGCGCCGGTTGAGGGTCTGGATCAGGGCCGGGATGTCGACCCAGGACTGGTGGTTGCTGACCACCAGGTAGGACGTGTCGACCCGCAGGCCTTCGCCACCGCGGATGTCCCAGCGGGTGGGGATACAGGAGGCGAAGATCAGCTTGTCGATCTCGGCCCAGGTCTCGGCGATCCACATCACCGCGCCGGAGGCGTAGTCCCGCAAGCGGCCGGGCAGGACCAGCTTGAGCAGGGCGAACACCATCAGGGGCCCGAACAGCACCAGGGTGTTGAGCAGAAGCAGCAGGGTGACGAGACAGCCGGTGAGCAGTCGGCGCATAGGGCACTCTTTAGATTTTTCGGGGCGCGCAATGATAAGCAGCTTCGGCGAGCAGGCCAAATTCTAGTGTGCTGGTGAATGTTTCATCTGCGCGGTGACAAGCTTTTTACAACGCCGCTCGGAGCCCTGCCGGTCCTGTCCGAGGATGCGGATAACCTTTGCCGACTTTGCGGATTTTCCCTGGTTTGCCACAGGCGCCTAATCGGCCGATGCCCTCAATCGGAGCCTGCCCCATGAGCCGCCCCCTGGACCCAGCCGCCCTGGCCGCCTATTTCGATAGCCAATACAACGCCCGCGCCAGCGTCGCCGATTATGCCCAGTACCCGCGTCTGTACCGAGCGCTATCGGACGCCGCCCATGCCTGTACGCCCTGTCATCGCGATGTGGCCTACGGCAGTGGAGCCAACGAGCGACTGGATATCTTTCCGGCGGCGCGGGCCGGGGCCCCGGTACTGTTGTTCATCCATGGCGGTTACTGGCGCGCGCTGTCCAAGGATGACTCGGCGTTCATGGCCCCGGCACTCACCGCTGCCGGTGCCTGTGTGGTGGTGCTGGACTACGACCTGGCGCCCGCCGTGACCCTGGACCAGATCGTCGATCAGGCCCGCCGTGCATTGGCCTGGCTCTACCGGCATGCCAGCGCATTCGGTGGCGATCCACAGCGACTCTATGCCAGCGGCAGTTCGGCGGGCGGCCATCTGGTGGGCATGCTGATGGCCGGGGGCTGGCAGGCTGGCCTGGGCGTGCCTGACGATGTGTTGCGTGGTGCGCTGCCGATCAGCGGGCTGTTCGACCTGGAGCCGCTGCGCAGTACCCATATCAACCAGTGGATGCGGCTGAGCGTCGAGGATGCCCGGCGCAACAGCCCGCTGTTCCATTTGCCAAGCAGTGGAGCAGGGGAGCTGGTGATCAGCCACGGGGGGCTGGAAAGCGCGGAGTTCGCCTGGCAGTCCGCGAGCTTCCTCGAGGCCTGGAGGGATTGCGGCTTCACCGGGCGAATGGTGCCGGCGCCCGACAAGAACCACTTCGATGTGGTGCTCGAACTGGGCCAGCCCGGTACACCGCTTTACCAGGCGCTGTGCCGGCTCATGGGGCTGGACGTGCGGTAACACCCGTTGCTGGCGGTAACGCCGGGCGAATGGAACCAGGGGCGGCAGGCGGGCTGCCCGCCTGCTACTTATCCGGAAAAACCGCCAATGTTATCCGCCGGCTGCCCTGGCCGATGGAGGCCTGCCGAGCTGGCATGGAGCGTGCCTCACCTTCCTGGAGTACGCCGCAAGAGCGTCCGATCTTGCATTCCAAGGTGCCGTGCGATGAACACCATCAATTCCATTCGAGATATTTGCACTGAGGGCCGCGACCTTGTCTATGCCCAGCATTGGATGACCGCCATTTGCGGGCCCCATGAGTTGAGCTCTCGTGGTCCCGGCCAGGTGCGCTTCAGTCATCGCGGCACGGTACTGCGCTCGACGGCCATGACCTTGGGCCTGATGCGCCACGGTGCCGAGGTCAGTGTCATGGTCGAAGATGGCGTGGGCCTGGACTGCTACAGCCTGAGCCTGCCCTTGAGCGGCGAGCAGCAGGTCAGTGTCGGCGGATGCACCCTGGGCTCGGATCGCAACCGTGGGGTGATTCTTTCGCCCTATGGGGCCCAGCAACTGGATATCGCCGCCAATTGCCTGCAGTTGCACATAGCGATCCCGCGCCAGGCCATGGAGCAGAGCCTGGCGCATCTGCTGCAGCGACCGCTGCAAGAGCCGCTGCGCTTCGAACCTTCGATCGATGCCGTGCAGGGTGCCTCCGGCAACTGGTGGCGCATGGTCGAGCATTTGGTACAGGACCTGCGCACCAGCATCGCCCTGTATGACCAGCCCGGATTCACCCGGGACCTGGAACATGCATTGATCAAGGGCCTGCTCCTGGCCCAACCGAACAACTACAGTGCCAGGTTGCGCCAGGACCAGGAGCGCCACTTGCCGCATTACCTGGTACGGGCCCGGGAGTTCATCCATGCCCATGCCCGGGAGACGTTGGACCTGGATGCGATCGAAGCGGCCGCTGGGGTATCGCGCTCCAAGTTGTTCGAGTGTTTTGGCCGGTACCTGGGTGTGCCGCCGATGATCTATCTCAAGCGCTATCGCTTGAATGGCGTGCGCCAGCAACTGCTGGAGGATGGTTGCCCGGGCAATATCTCGGCGATTGCCATGTCTTGGGGGTTTTTCCACCTGGGGCGGTTTTCTGGCGAATACCGCAAGCTGTTCGGCGAGACGCCCAGCGCGACCTTGCAACGCCTGGTGGCGCGGCGGGGCGGCCACTGACGCCGCGCCGCGCCGACAGCAGGACGCTAGCCCAGGGTACCCGTGGGCTGGCTGCACGCGGCCCGCAGGAACTGCCGGCGTACCCACTCATCCCCCATGCCATGTTGCAGCACCCGTTGCCGGGCCTCGTCCGGCAGGGTCGAGACCTCGCCGTACAGGCACGACCAGCGCTGGCAGTGCTCGGCCAATTCCCGCTCGCCGGCTTCCCAGGCTGCCAGGCGTGCCGGGATATCGCGGCGATCCTGCAAGCCCTCCAGGTAATGAGCCAGGGCCAGCCCGGTTTGCATCGACATGCCGCCGCCCTGGCCCAGGTGCGGTGGCTGGGCATGGGCGGCATCGCCGATCAGCGCCGTGTGCCCGGCCGACCAGGCCCGGACCTTGACGATGCTGTATTGCGCCCAGGGCAGCACTTCGTCCACCCGTTCGATCAGGTGCGCCCAGGCTGGAAAGGTCTCGCACCAGGTCGCATGATCCAGCGGCGAGGCCTTGCCCCGGATGTCGTCCTTCTGGCAGGTCAACGCCAGGTAGATGCGTTTTCCGTCCAAAGGGGTGATCAGCAAGCGGCGGTTGCCGCTCCAGCACTCGAGGTACTTGCCCTGGCCGTCCGGGCCAAGCTCCTGCTGGGTACCGGGAATGATGGCGCGCAGGGCGCCTTCGTCGGTCTGTTGGTGGAACTGTTCCAGCCCCAGCGTCCGTCGTACCACCGACCACACGCCATCGGCACCGATGGCCAGGTCTGCCTGCTCGTGTCGGGCACCGGCGAACAACAATTCGCCAGCGGCGCTGGCGCCGAGCACTTCACAACCGGTGCGGATATTCACCCCGGCGGCCAGTGCCGCGTCCCTCAGGCCCGCCAGCAAGGCACTGCGGGTGACTGTCACCAGGCGTATCCCGGGCGGTAGCTGGCCTGCCTCGAGTATTCGTCCGGCGCCGTCGCGCTGCTCCATGGCCCGGCCATGGAAGGCATCGGCGGCAATCGCCTTGACGCCCAGGGCCTGGAGGATACGCAGGCCGTTCTCCCAGATATAGATGCCAGAACCCTGGGCCCGCAGTTCGGCCTGGCGTTCGAAAATGGTCACCGACCAACCCCGTTGCGCCAGGGCTGTGGCGGCGGCGAGACCACCGAAACCACCACCGGCGATGATCGCGTTGAAACCCTTGTTCATGGGATCGCTCCTATTCAAGCGCAGAAGAATTCATCGATGGCCCGGGCCACGGCCTGGGGGTTCTCCAGGGTCGGGAAGTGGGTATTGCCGGGGATGTGGCAAGGTTCGAACCAGCTGTGTTCGGCGGCGAAGTCCTGTTGCATGCGTCGGTAGCCCGGGTCCAGCGGCTGTGAATAGATATGCCGCACCAGGGGCTTGTCAGCGATGCTCGACATGCGCTCCAGCGGGCTGCCCCAGCGCCGGTAGCAGAGCTCGATCTCGCGGCAGGCGCGGCGCCACATGGCGCCGTCGAACCCGGGCATTTCGTCACGCAGGTGCTCGAGTACATCGGCGTTGTCGGTGCTGGCGGCCCACTCGTCGAAGAAGCTCTGGCGACCGCTGGCATAGTCGGTGGGGTGCTGGCCCTGGGCGAGCTGCTGCCAGAAGCCCTGGTGGGGCTGCATCAGCCAGTCGATCACCACGGTCCTGGGGAGGCGCTTGCTACCCAGGCGTTCGCAGGCCTCCAGGTTGACCCAGCAGCCGTGGGAGGTGGAGACCAGGCGCACGGGGTCCAGGCCCTTGAAGTCGATGAAGGCCAGTAGGTCGTCGGCCAGGTCCAGGGCGCTGAAGTCGCCGCTGTCGGTCTGCTTCGGGTCGTGGCCGCGCCAGTCCAGGCAGATCACATGAAAGCGCTCGGCCAGCAGTGGCGCCAGGTTCTTGAACAGCCGGCGATCCTGGCACCAGCCGCTGAGCAGCAACAGGGGCGGGGCGTCGGGGGCGCCGGTTTCGGTATAGGTCATCAGGACGTCGTTCAGGTGCACGGTCTGCATGGTGTCGCTCCTTTGCGATTGATTGGCGAGGCAGCGGGACGCGCTGGCTGGCACCGGGAAATGGTGCGCCGGGGGTGGGGGGCGGGCTATCCGGTGGATGGAGAGTCCTTATCCGCAGAGTCCCGGTGGGGCCGGGGCTACAGGCGTTTGCCGCGATAGCGCGATATCGTGCGAACCAATCGCCCGGCGACGGTCTAAAATCCCGCTGTCCCTTTCCTCGAGGAATCCTGCGTCGTGAAATCCGTCCTAGCTCTGCTGTCTCTGGTGGCGTTGCCGGTCCTGGCCGCCGAGCCGACCCTGTACGGTCGCTATGAATACATCCGCCTGCCGGAAATCGGCGAAACCCTGGCCGCCAAGATGGATACCGGGGCCCTGACCGCGTCGCTGTCGGCCAGGGACATCCAGACCTTCACCCGCGATGGCGAGAACTGGGTGCGCTTTCGCCTGGCCACCAAGGATGCCGGCGCCAAGGTCTACGAGCACAAGGTGGCGCGGATCAGCAAGATCAAGAGCCGCTCCGACGAAGACGACGAGCGTGAGGAGCCCCAGGCCGCCAAGCGTCCGGTGGTGGAGCTGGAAATGTGCCTGGGCAACGTCAAGCGCACGGTGGAGGTCAACCTCACCGACCGCAGCAGCTTCAACTATCCGTTGCTGATCGGCGCCAAGGCCCTGCGCGAATTCGGCGCGGCGGTGAACCCGGCACGGCGCTACACCGCCGACAAGCCTGACTGCTGATTGGGCTGCCGCGCGCGGCGGTGCACGCTCCGATTGACTGTCCACAAGGCATCCGGCACCGTTCGCCCATTGAATTTGCGTGCCTGGATGCCATGCCTCATATCCTGATTGTCGAAGACGAAGCGGCGATTGCCGACACCCTGGTTTTTGCCCTGCAGGGCGAGGGCTTCAGCACCACCTGGCTGAGCCTTGGGCATGCAGCCCTGGAGTACCAGCAGGCGACCCCGGCGGACCTGGTCATCCTCGATATCGGCCTGCCGGATATCAGCGGTTTCGAAACCTGCAAGCAACTGCGGCGCTTCAGCGAGGTGCCGGTGATGTTCCTCAGTGCCCGGGACGGCGAGATCGACCGGGTGGTGGGCCTGGAGATCGGCGCCGACGACTACGTGGTCAAGCCCTTCAGCCCGCGGGAAGTGGCGGCCCGGGTCAGGGCGATCCTCAAGCGCATGGCGCCGCGCCCGGCACCGGGGCCGGAAGCGGCGGCGTTGTTCACCGTCGATCCCGAGCGGGTGCAGATCAGCTATCGCGGCCAGGTCCTGAGCCTGACCCGGCATGAGTTCCGCCTGTTGCAATGCCTGCTGGAGCAACCCGAGCGGGTGTTCAGTCGCGAGCAACTGCTCGATGCCCTGGGGGTGATGGCGGACGTGGGTTACGAGCGCAACATCGACAGCCATGTGAAGAGCCTGCGGGCCAAGCTGCGCCTGGTGGCGGCCCAGGCCGAACCGATCCAGACCCATCGCGGCCTGGGCTACAGCTACAGCCCGAGTCACGCCTGATGACCCTGGGCCTGCGGATTTTCCTGGTCTACCTGCTGTTCATCAGCTTCACCGGTTATTTCGTGCTGAGCACGGTGATGAAGGAGATCCGCCCCGGGGTGCGCCAGTCCACCGAGGAAACCCTGGTGGACACCGCCAACCTGCTGGCGGAGATCCTGCGCGACGACTTCAAGGCCGGCACCCTCAGCGAGAACCGCTGGCCGCAACTGCTGCGGGCCTATGGCGAGCGCCAGCCGGCCGCGACCATCTGGGGCCTGCCGAAGAACCAGGTCAACCACCGGATCTACGTGACCGATGCCCGGGGCATCGTGGTCCTGGATTCCAGCGGCCTGGCGGTGGGCCAAGACTACTCGCGCTGGAACGACGTCTACCTGACCCTGCGCGGGCAGTACGGCGCACGTTCGTCACGGGCGGTGGCCGATGACCCGAATTCTTCGGTGATGCACGTGGGCGCGCCGATCCGCGACAACGGCCAGATCATCGGCGTGGTGACGGTGGCCAAGCCCAACAGTTCGTTGCAGCCCTATGTCGACCGCACCGAGCGGCGCCTTGTGTGGTACGGCGCCGGGCTGATCGCCATGGGCCTGTTGTTCGGCGCCTTGCTGTCGTGGTGGTTGAGTGCCGCGCTGCGGCGCATGACCGCTTATGCGCTGGCGGTGAGCGAAGGGCGGCGGGCCGAGTTGCCGCACTATCGCGGCGGCGAGATGGAGCAATTGGCCACGGCGGTGGAGCGCATGCGCACCCAGCTGGAAGGCAAGGCCTACGTCGAGCGCTACGTGCATACCCTGACCCATGAACTGAAAAGCCCGCTGGCGGCGATCCGCGGCGCGGCGGAACTGCTCCAGGAAGACATGCCCCAGGCCCAGCGCCAGCGCTTCGTCGGCAATATCGACAGCGAAAGCGCACGCATGCAGCAGTTGATCGAGCGCCTGCTGAACCTGGCCCAGGTGGAGCAACGCCAGGGCCTGGAGGAACGGGTCAAGGTGCCGCTGGCGCCCCTGGTCCAGGACTTGCTCGACAGCCAGCACGGGCGTATCGAAGGCAAGCAGTTGCAGGTGGAGCAACAGGTGCCGGCGGAGCTGGCCTGGTCCGGCGAGCCCTTCCTGCTGCGCCAGGCCCTGGGCAACCTGCTGGCCAATGCCCTGGACTTCAGCCCGGCCCAGGGCTCGCTGCGCTTCTCTGCCCGGCATATCGAAGGCGGCGTGGAGCTGGAGCTGTTCAACCGAGGCGAGCCGATTCCTGACTACGCTCTGCCACGCCTGTGCGAGCGTTTTTATTCCCTGCCGCGCCCGGACAGCGGGCGCAAGAGCACGGGCCTGGGGCTGAACTTCGTCGACGAGGTGGTGCAGTTGCATGGCGGCCAACTGCGGATCGCCAACGTGCCCGGCGGCGTCCAGGTCACCTTGCGCCTGCCTTGACCTGCGGATCAGGCGAGGGAGCGAACACCCTCGTCACAAAGGCCTTGGGGATTCTCCACAGAGTCTCCACACGGGCTCCATAAAACCCCCATGGTGGCACCCCAGACTCTCCTGCATTCACACAGGGAGAGCCCCATGAATCGAAATCTGTCCTTCAAGCTCGGGGCCATTGCCCTGTTGATCATCTTGTTGATGATCCCGTTGCTGCTGATCAGCGGCCTGATCGGCGAGCGCCAGCAACTGCGCGACGGCGTGCTCGAGGATATCGCCCGCAGCTCCAGCACCCAGCAGCAGCTTCGCGGCCCGGTGCTGGTGGTGGACTACCGCAAGACCGTGCGCACCTGGAAGACCGACGAGAAGACCAAGAAGCGCTATCAGGAGGTCGGCGAAGAGCAGGGGCGCCTGTTCTTCCTGCCGGAGCAGTTCGAGCTGGACGGCAAGGTCCAGACCGAGCTGCGCGCCCGGGGTATCTACGAGGCGCGGCTGTTCCATGCCGACAACCACATCAGTGGCCAGTTCGTGGTGCCCGAGCAATACGGGATCAAGGAGGATTTTGCCGACTACCAGTTCGACCAGCCATTTTTGGCGGTGGGCATCAGCGATATCCGTGGGATCGAGAATGCCCTGCAGCTGCAACTCAACGGCCAGGTCCTGGACTTTGCCCCGGGCACTTTCGTCAGCTGGCTGGATGAAGGGGTGCATGTGGTGCTGCCGCCCCTGGACCTGAGAAAGGCCAGTCGCCTGGACTTTGCCTTCGACCTGCGCTTGCAGGGTACCGGCCAGTTGGCGGTGCTGCCGGTGGGCAAGACCAGCAAGGTCCTGCTGACGGCCAATTGGCCGCACCCGAGCTTCATCGGCAACTACCTGCCGGTGCGTCGGGAAGTCACCGAGAAAGGTTTCTCGGCCCTCTGGCAGACCTCGTTCTTCTCTACCAACCTGGAGCAGGCCATGGAGCGTTGCGCATTCGGCAGCCAATGCCAGGGCTTCGACAGCCGCAGCTTCGGCGTGAGTTTCATCGACCCGGTGGACCAGTACCTCAAGAGCGACCGGGCGATCAAATACGCCTTGTTGTTCATCGGCCTGACCTTCGCCGGTTTCTTCCTCTTCGAAGTGCTCAAGAGCCTGGCGGTGCACCCGATACAGTACGCCCTGGTGGGCGTGGCGCTGGCGTTCTTCTACCTGTTGCTGCTGTCGTTGTCCGAGCACCTGGGCTTCGAGCTGGCCTATGGCGTGTCGGCCGCGGCCTGCGTGGGGTTGATCGGTTTCTATGTCAGCCATGTGCTGCGCAGTTGGCGTCACGGCGCGATGTTCGCGGGCGCCCTGGCTGCCTTGTACGGCCTGCTCTACGGCTTGTTGAGCGCCGAGGACTACGCGCTGCTGATGGGCTCGTTGCTGTTGTTCGGCCTGTTGGGCGTGTTCATGGTGCTGACCCGCAAGCTGGACTGGTACGGCGTTGGCCAGCGCAAGGAGACGCAACCGCTGCACTTCGACCTGGGGGCGATCCGTGAGTAGGTCGTTGGGGTTGCGTGAGGATCAGCGCCAGCGGGAGCACCTGGCGCTGCGGATTGCCGGATTGTTTCCAGCCGATGCCTGGTGGCTGCTGCGCCAGTCGGCAGGTTCCGGAAAGCCGCTCGGGCCAGGCGCTGCGCGGCGCCCCGAGCCGGACCGGTTGACCGATTAGGCCGGGGGTTGGGTCGCCAGCATCGAGGCGCGCTCGCTGGCCTCGGCATACCAGGCGGCGAGCCGGGGCTGGGCCTGGCGCCATTGCAGGTTCGGATGGCGGAAGTCCAGGTAGCCCAGGGCACAGGCGACACTGATGGCGGCGATGTCGAAGTGGCTGGCCAGTTCGGCGATGGCCTCGGCTTCCAGTTCCGCGAGGCCGCGATGGATCTTGTCGCTTTGACCTTCGATCCACGACTGCGATTGTTGGTCGGGGGTACGCAGGATCTGCTCGTAGCGCACCAGCAGCGAAGCATCCATGATGCCGTCGGCCAGGGCGGCGAGGGTCAGGCGCCGCCAGCGGGCCGAACCCTTGCGGGGGATCAGCGGATGGCCGACGTGCTGCTGGTCGAGGTAGTCGAGGATCACCCGGCTGTCGTACAACACCTGGCCGTCGGCCAGGCGCAGGGCGGGAATCTTGCCCAGCGGGTTGTCCTGGTTCAGCGTGGCATCGGGCTTGATCGGCGTCATCTGGCAGTCGTGCAGGGCGACTCGATCCAGCTGCCCGGTCTCGTGCAGCAGCACCATGACCTTGCGTACATAGGGTGATGCCGGGTTGTGGAACAGCGTCATGCTGGGGATGGACATGAATATTCCTCGTGGATAGGGGAGCGCAGGCTCTCGCCCGGGGATCTTAGCGCAACTGTTGATACTGGCTACAGGTGCGTAGGTGATGTGGACAAGGAGTGGTGAATGCGCGGTTCTTACCTTCGGCACGGGCTGATCAGCCTGGCCCTGACCTTGCTGGGGGCCCTGACGGTGTACCTGGCCCTGCAATACGAGGTTCGCCGCAAGGGCGAAGGCGAGCCGGAGCTGATCATGGCGTTCGCCTACATGGCCTGGTACTGGGCCTTGCCGGCGCTGGCGCTGCCGGCCCTGGGCTGTGCCCTGCTGGGCCTGCGCGGCCCGGCCCGGGTGACCCGCCCCTGGCGCTGGGGCCTGGCCGCCAGTTATGTACCGTTGCTGGGGCTGGCGCTGTTCAGCGTGTTGGTGGCCATCGAGGCGCTGCTGGAAAACCGCGGGTTCATCCCGGTGATGCTGGTCGGCCTGGTGCTGTCCATGTACCTGTGGCGCGGTTTTCCGGCCGCCGGGGTCACGCCGCGCCCTGGCGCTTGAACAGGCCGCGCAGGGCGATCAGCGCCGGCAGGCCCAGGCCGATCCAGCTCAGGCTGTCCCACAGGCCGTCGCCCAGCAATGCCGCGAACAGCCCGGCGGCGCTGAGCAGGCCGATGGCCAGGGGCGCGGCGAAGACCTTCCAGGAGCTCGCTTGACGGCGTTTCATGGGCGCACCTGCGGTAACGGCCGGGTGGCTCGACGTCGGACGATCCACAGGTACAGGCCGCTGCCCAGAACGACGATGGTCAGCACGTCCATCACGGCCCACAGCACCTTCATCGGCATGCCGCCGTAGTCACCGAAATGCAGCGGTTGCGACATGCCCATGGCATCCATGTACCAGGGGCGGCCGGCCACGGCGGTGACCTCCAGGGTGCTGGCGTCGATCAGCACCGGGGTCAGCAGGTGCGAGGTCAGGTGGCTATCGCCCTTGAGGAACACCGCATAGTGATGCTCGCTGGAGAAGCGTGTGCCGGGGAAGGCGATGAAGTCCGGTTGCATGCCCGGGGCCGCGTCCCGGGCGATGTCCAGCAGGCGACTGGCCGGGGCCAGAGTTTGCAGCGGCGGCGCATCGCGGTAGGGCGCGACCATCGCCGCGAGGCTGTCGTTGCGCCAGGCGGCGATGATCAGGTCGGCGCAGGCGCTGATCACCCCCGTCACTCCCACCACCAGGGCCCAGGTCAGGGTCACCACGCCGATCAGGTTGTGCAGGTCGAGCCAGCGCAGGCGGCGGGACTTGTCCTGGCGCACGGTGGCGAACTTCAGGCGACGCATGAACGGCAGGTAGAGCACGGTGCCGGAGATGAGCGCCAGCACGAACAGCACGCCCATGAAGGCCAGCAGCAACTTGCCCGGCAACTCGGCGAGCATGTCCACGTGCAGGCGCAGGATGAACATCATCAGGCCGTCATTGGCCGAGGGCGTCTCCAGTGCCTCGCCGGTACGGGCGTCGAGCATGAAGGTATAGGAAAGGTTGGGGTCGGTGTCGGCGGTCTTGGCCATGATGGTGGTCACGCCGTTGGGCTCGTCTTCGTCCCAGCCGAAGTACTGCAGGACCTCGCCCGGCCGATGGGCCTCGGCGGCCTTGACCAGTTGCTGCAAGTCCAGGCGCGGCGTGTCGGCGGGCATCTCCCGCAACTCGGGGGCATTGCCCAGCAGGTGGTCGATCTCGTGGTGGAAGATCAGTGGCAGCCCGGTGAGCGCCAGCATCAGCAGGAACACCGTGCAGATCAGGCTGGTCCAGGTGTGGATGAAGGACCAGCGGCGGAGGGTTGTGCTTTTCATTCATTAGCCTTCAGGCACGCGAAGGCCATCCTGCTGGATGGCCCGGTCGTTAACTCAGCGGGTTACCACTGGTAGGTGGCGCTGGCGACCACGCTGCGCTGATCGCCGAAGTAGCAGTACGACCCATCGCAAGTGGAGATGTAGTCCTTGTCGAACAGGTTGGTGGCGTTGAGTTTCAACGACGCCCCTTTCAAGCTCTTGTCCAGGCGGCCGAGGTCGTAGTGCACGGAGGCATCGAACACGGTGTAGGCGTTGGCCTTGCCCAGCCAGGTGTTTTCCTGGTCGCCGTAGGTATTGCCGGTATAGCGCGCGCCAGCACCGATACCGAAGCCATCCAGCACGCCGTCGTGCCAGGTGTAGTCGGCCCACAGCGAGGCTTGCTGGTTCGGCATCCGTTGCAGGCGGTTGCCCTTGTAGAGGCCTTTTTGTATCTCGGACTTGGCCAGGCTATAGGCGGCGATGACCTTGAGGTTGTCGGTCACCTCGGAGACCGCCTCCAGTTCCAGGCCCTTGACCTTCACTTCACCGGTCTGGCTGGTGATCGACTTGCCACCTGCACCGATGCTGGTTACCTGGACATTCTTCTGGGTCAGGTCGTAGACCGCTGCGCTCAGCAGAGTGTTCGAGCCTGGCGGCTGATACTTGATGCCCAGCTCCCACTGCTTGCCTTCGGTAGGTTTGTACGACTCGAGCGGGTCGGCGCTGGCATTGCTCGCCGGCTGGAAGGATTCGGCATAGGACAGATACGGCACGAAACCTGAGTCGAATACATAGCTGAGCGCCGCGTTGCCGCTGAAGTTCTTGCTGCGATCCGTGTTGGTCACGTCTTTCTTGTTGAAGTAGGTGGTGCCCTGGTGCACCCAGTCTTCACGCCCCCCGAGGCTCAGGCGCCAGTTGTCCAGGGCCATCTGATCCTGCACGTACAGGCCGGTCTGGACGGTTTTCTGGTTGTAGTCGTAATAGGCGCCGGAGCGCGCCGGGCGCACGATCGGCTGGCCGTAGATCGGGTTGAAAATGTTGGTTTTGCCGCCGTCGCCGTAGATCGACAGATAAGAGGTGTCGGAGCGCTGGTGGTCCAGGCCGAGCAGGACGGTATGGCTGATGTCGCCGGTGGTGAAGTCGGCCTGGAAGTTGTTATCCACGGCGAATTGGCCGATGTCCTCGTTGACGTTGGTCGAGGTCCGGCTGATGTTGCCCGCCGCGTCGGCTGGCGAGTAGGCGTAGGAACCCACGGTCAGTTGCTGGAAGGACAGCTCCGACTTGGTGTAGCGCAGGTTCTGGCGGAACTGCCAGACATCGTTGACGCGATGTTCAAAGGCGTAGCCCAAGGCGTAGTAGGTTCGGTCGTAGAACTCGTAGTCCGGATCGCCCAGGTTCTTGTGGTGGGAGACCTTGCCCAGTGGTGACTTGATCTTGGTGCCCTGGATCGGCATGAACTGGCTGGTGGCGCCGGTATCGTCGCGGGTGAACTGCGACAGCAGGGTCAGCTTGGTATCGGTGTCGATGTTCCAGGTCAGGCTGGGAGCGATGTTGTAGCGCTTGTTATCGATGTGGTCGACCTGGGTCCCGGCATCGCGGACTACACCACTGAGTCCATATAGGAACCGGCCTTCGTCATCGATCTTGCCGGTGCTGGCGAAGTTGAGCTGGCGATAGTTGTCGCTGCCGTATTGCAGTTGGATGGAGTGGCTGGCTTCGGCACTAGGGCGCCGGCTGACCATGTCCAGCAAGCCGCCCGGAGGCGTCTGGCCGTAGACCGAGGATGCCGGGCCGCGCAGCAAGGCCAGGCGGTCGAGGTTCCAGGTTTCGGCTTTCGGGTTGGCGTACACGCCCCGTGGCAGTGGCAGGCCGTCGAGGAACTGGGTGGGTTCGAAGCCGCGTACCAGCATCCAGTCGTAACGGGTGTCACTGCCGTAGCTGGCGGAGACGATGCCGGGCATGTAGCGCACGGCGTCATCGAGGTTCTGCACGGCGCGGTCGGTCATCTGCTGGCGGGTGGCGACGGAAATCGAGCGCGGCGCCTCCACCAGCGAGGTGTCGGTCTTGGTGCCGGCAGCGGTACGGCTGGCGACGTAGCCTTCCACCGGCCCCCAGGCACTTTCATAGGCCTGCTGGCCACTGATATTGGTTTCCGGCAGGGCCACGACGCCGTCCGGTGCGGCCACCAGGCTGTAGGTCCCGGCGCTGCTGTGTTCCAGCTGCAGGCCGGTGCCGCGCAGGGCTTCGCGCAGGGCGCCGGCGGCGTCGAACTGGCCCTGGACCGGGGCCGAGGTCTTGCCGGCGGCCAGGGACGGATTCAGGCTCAGGGCCAGGCCGGCCTGGCTGGCGATCTGGTTCAGGGTGCTGGCCAGGGGCGCCGCCGGCAGGTTGTAGGCGCGCACGCTGGAGGACTGCTCGGCCGCCATCAGCAACGGGCTGGCCAGGGGGGCGTTCAGGGCAATGGCAATGGCCAGCAGGCTGGGGCGCAACAGGGTGTCTAGGGGGCGGGACATACGGCGGCTCCTGGATGGAAATGTTTCGCAATTGCCTATGAGCCGGACGAGATTCGAAAAGTGATAGGGCGAATTGAAAATAATTTAGATTTGCGAAAAAAGGGCAGTCGCCCGCCGGCTCCAGGACAGGTCGGAGCCGGCGGGGAGGAGGACTTCAACGCTTGGGATCGGCCTTGGCGACGACGTTGATCCACCAGGCGGTGCGCCGCTCGATCTGCACCGGCAGGGTCGGCAGCAGGGCGTCGAGCGCCAGGTCGGTGTCGTGCAGCGGGAAGCTGCCGGTGATGCGCAGGTCGGCCACTTCGGGGGCGACGCCCAGGTAGCCGTGGCGATAGCGACCCAGCTCCTGGATCAGGTCGCCCAGGCGGACGTTGTCCACCACCAGCATGCCCCGGCTCCAGGCATCGGCGCCCTGGGCCAGGGCCTGTGGCGCTTGCAGGCCATCGCGCTGCATCAGCACCTGCTGGCCTTCCTTGAACACTTCTTCGTCCTGGCCTTCCTGGGGCCGTGCCGCCACCGCCGATTGCAGCACGCCCAGGCGCGTGCCCCGGTCTTCGCGCTTGACCAGGAACCGGGTGCCCAGGGCCCGAAGCCGGCCGTCGCGGGTTTCGACGATGAACGGGCGACTGTCGCCGTGCCCGGTTTCGATCAGGACCTCGCCTTCCTGCAGGATGATGCGCCGTTGCTTGTCGTCGAAGCGCACGTCCAGCGCGCTGTGGGTATTGAGGTTGACCAGGGTGCCGTCGGACAGGCGCAGCATGAGCTGCTCGCCGGTACCGGTGCGCTGGTCGGCCAGCCAGTAGTCCAGCGGCAGGTAGTGCTGTTCGAGGAACAGCGCCAGTCCTCCCACCAGCACCACGCTGGCGATCCCGCGACCCAGCTGGCGCACGCGCCGGCGCAGGCCTTCGCGCGATTGCACCAGGGCATTGCGCGCTGGGCCGGGAGCCAGGCTGAAACGTTGATCGAGCATGCCCAGTTGGCGCCAGGCGCGGGCGTGTTCTTCATGGGCGGCATGCCATTTGGCGAACTCTTCGTGCTCCAGGGCACTGCCGCCGCCGGCCAGCGACAGCTGCCAGGCGATGGCGGCGTCCAGCACCCGGGCGGATACCGGCTTGGAACTGATGGGGGTCATGTCGGCTCTCCGTAGAGGGCGATGTAGCATTGGCGGATGCCCTGGGCCAGATACTGGCGGACCCGGGGCACCGAGACCCCGAGACGGGTGGCGATCTCGGCGTGGCCCAGGCCATCGAGGCGGCTGTAGAGAAAGGCCGCGCGGGCCTTGCTCGACAGCTTGTCGAGCAGACGGTCGATAGCCTTGAGGTCTTCGAGGATCACTTGCTGTTCTTCCGGCGAGGGCTGTTCGGCCTCGGGGATCAGCCACAGCTCGTTGAGATAGGCCTGTTCCAGGGCGGCGCGGCGGAAATGATCGAACAGCAGGCCCTTGGCCACAGCCACCAGGAAGGCCCGGGGCTCGCGGGGGGCCTTGAGTTCTTCGCGGCCCAGCAGGCGCACGAAGGTGTCCTGGCTCAGGTCTTCGGCGCGCTGGGCGCAGGCCACGTTGCGTCGCAGCCAGGCCAGCAGCCAGCCACGGTGGTCGCGGTACAGCTCACCAACCAGCTCATTGCGGGGGCTTGGGACTGACGACAACGGGAACCACTCAGGGAGAAGTTTAAAATAACGAGAATGATTCGCGATTGTGACAGAGGCGAAACAGTGGCGCAATTCACGCTGGTCGGCTGTCTTGTCGCTGAGGATGGCGGGTGCCCAAGACAAGGACCCTGTTGTGGCGAGGACGCAAGCACGCCCAAGGCGTTGTGCCAGCTAGCCCCGGGACTCAGGTGCTACGACTGCTGCGCGACCGAGCGGGAGCCTGCTCCCTCGCCACAGTGCGGTGGATCAGAAGGAGGGAGCCTGCCGGCGGCGTTTCCACTGGCCCAGGCGCTGTTGCAGGTTCAAGGGACTGTGGATCTGTTGCTGGCGTGCGCGGTGAAACAGGATCAGCGCCAGCTCGGCGGTGGCCAGGGCGTCGGCCGCTGCGTGGTGACGCTCCACCACCTGGAGCTTGAAGCCGTTGATCCAGTCATCCAGGCCGGCGTCGCGGATATGGAATTCGGGGCACAGCAGGGGCGCCATGTCCGCCACGTCGAGAAAGTCGTGCTGCAGGCGGTAGCCCAGGCTGTCCTTCAGTGCTCGGCCGAGCATGTGCTGGTCGAAGGGCGCATGGAACGCCAGTAGCGGGCTGTCGCCGACGAACTCCATGAAATCCAGCAGGGCCTCGACCGGATCGCTGCCGGCCGCGATGGCGCTGGGGCCCAGGCCATGGATCAGCACGCTGGGGCTGAGCTTGTGGCCCTCGCGCTGCAAGGTGCGCTCGAATTGCTGGCGGAAGTCGATGGCGCCGTCCTCGATCGCCACGGCGCCAATGGACAGGACCTGGTCGCGATTGAGGTTCAGGCCGCTGGTCTCCACGTCCACCACCACCCAGCGCTGTTCGCGCAGGCTGCCGTCGCCCAGTGGCGCGAAGGCTGGCAGGCGCTCGCGGCGCAGTTGCTGTGCGCTGCTCAAGGCGCTGGCGGCGGGGCGGAACCAATCGAACAGGCTCATAGCTGGTACCGCAGGGCCAGGCTGCTTTGCAGGCGCTGGGCCTGGCGCAGGGATTCACGCAGGATGCGCCGGTCCAGGTGGTTGAGGCTGTCGGGATCTAGTCGGTTGGAGTAGGGCTGGTTGTCCCGGGTCTGGCGCTGGTGCTGCTGCATGCGGGTCTGCTGGAT
Source organism: Pseudomonas sp. MSSRFD41 (assembly GCF_014230245.1). Taxonomy (NCBI): domain Bacteria; kingdom Pseudomonadati; phylum Pseudomonadota; class Gammaproteobacteria; order Pseudomonadales; family Pseudomonadaceae; genus Pseudomonas; species Pseudomonas sp. MSSRFD41. The sequence goes on from NZ_JACKZK010000001.1 coordinate 689,425, forward strand.
GAAGTGGTAGGCCTCTTCATAGGCGGCGCCATCCAGTGGCTCGATGACTTGCCTGGACACCAGCTGGCGCAAACGCTCCAGGGTGTTGATGGCGCCGATGCCGTTGGCCAGGGCCAGCAGCCGGGCGCCGTCGACGAAGGGCGTGAGGCCCTGGACCTTGAGGTCGAGGGTGGCTTTCTCGCCGTTCTTTTTGGCCAGCACGAATTCGCGAAAGCGCCCCACCGGTGGCCGCTGGCGCAGGGCGTTCTCCGCCAGCATGCGCTGGAACAGGCGATTGTCGGCCACTTGGTCGAGGATCCCGCGACGCAGGTGTTCGGCGCCTTGCTCGTCGCCCCAGACCACCCGCAGGTCGAAATAGATGCTCGAGCCCAGCAGGTTCTCCGGGGTCGCCTCGCGGATGAACGCCGCGAAGCGCCGGGCCCACTCGGCACGGGACAGGCACAGCTCGGGGTTGCCGGCCATGATGTTGCCCTTGCACAGGGTGAAGCCGCACTGGGCCAGGCTGTGGTTGACCTGCTGGGCGATAGGCAGCAGCTTGCCGCGGATCTCGGCGGCGTGGGCCGCGTCCCGGGCCTCGAACAGGATGCCGTTGTCCTGGTCGGTGTGCAGGGTCTGTTCGCGCCGGCCTTCGCTGCCGAAGCACAGCCAGCTGAAGGGCACGCCCGGGTCGCCCTTGTCGGCCAGGGTCAGCTCGATCACCCGGCACACGGTGTGGTCGTTGAGCAGGGTGATGATGTGGGTGATCTGGGTCGACGAGGCGCCGTGGGCCAGCATGCGTTCCACCAGTTGGCCGATCTCGCCGCGCAGGGCCACCAGGTGCTCCACCCGTGGGGCATTGCGGATGGTCCGCGCCAGGTGCACCAGGTCGACCCGTTGCAGGGAGAACAGATCGCGCTCGGACACCACGCCGCACAGGCGCTGTTCCTTGACCAGGCAGACGTGGGCGATGTGGCGCTCGGTCATGGCGATGGCCGCGTCGAAGGCGCTGTGGTCCGGGCTGAGGAAGAACGGCGCCTGGGTCATGTGGCGTTCGATGGGGTGGTCAAGGTCCTGGCTGCCGTCGGCCACCACCTGGCGCAGGTCGCGCAGGGTGAAGATCCCCAGGGGTGCCTTGTGCTCGTCCACCACCACGATGCTGCCCACCTGCTGTTCATGCATCTGCGCCACGGCTTCGCGCAGTGGCGTGGCCGGCGAGCAGGTCACGGGATGGCGCATGGCCAATTCGCCGAGGCGGGTGTTCAGCGAGTATTGGGTGCCGAGGGTTTCCACCGCCTTGCGCTTGACCTGCTGGTTGACCTGGTCGAGCAGGCTGCTGACCCCACGCAGGGCGAAATCGCGGAACTCCGCCGACAGGGCGAACAGCTTGATGAAGGCGCCCTTGTTCAGTTGCAGGCAGAAGGTGTCTTCGGCGGCCCGGTGTTCGGTGCGGGTGGCTCGCTCGCCCAGCAGCGCGGCCAGGGGAAAGCATTCGCCGGTGGTGATCTCGAAGGTGGTCTCGGTGCTGCCCTTGGCGGCGTGGGTACGTTCGCCCACCACCCGGCCCTGCTTGACGATATAGAAGTGCTCCACCGGGCCGTCGGCCGGCTTGATGATGCTGTCGCCGGGGCCGTAGAAGCGCAGCTGGCATTGTTCCACCAGGTAGGCCAGGTGCAGGTTTTCCATCTGGTTGAAGGGCGGGAAACGTTGCAGGAACTGCACCGTGCCCTGGATGTTCTGCAGTACCGCGGTCTTCCCGGCCTGGGTGAAGGCGTCCGTTTTACTCATGACGATTACCGCAATCTTCTTGGATTTGTTGTGTTCGGATCCCGGTAATAGTCGGCCCAGGGGCCCGCCAGCGCCCATTGGACGTAAGTCTAGGTGCGGCGCGCCGCGCAGGCGTCTGGCGCGGGCTGTCTTGCGGGCGCTGGCAGTCAGCGTTCACCGGGGCCGGACATTTGGCTTTGAGCCGCTGGCGATCGATGCAAAAAAGCTCTGATCAAGATGCTTGGAAATTTTTCCGACGAAGTGCACATTGGAGGCCTGCCTGACGATGTCTGACCACTGTGCTAGGTGATTCGATCCTGTAGAGAACTGTATGTCCGACCACGATATCCTGAGCGATGCCGAGCGCGAGGCGCTGAGTGCCGTCATGCTGGAACCCGACCTGCCGCCGCAGCGGGTGCTGATTGCCGATGACGACAAGGATGCCCGCGAGCTGCTTTCGGAAATACTCGGTCTCGATGGCATTCGCTGCATGACCGCGGCCAGTGGCAAGGCGGCGTTGGAGATGCTCGAGTCGAACAAATCCATCGGCTTGCTGATCACCGACCTGCGCATGGCGCCCTGTAGTGGCCTGGACCTGATTCGCCAGGTGCGCGAATCGGAACGGGCGGCCCTGCCGATCATCATCATTTCCGGCGACGCCGATGTGCGCGACGCCATCGCCGCCATGCACCTGAGCGTGGTGGACTTCCTGCTCAAGCCCATCGATACCGGCAAGCTGCTGGCGCTGGTCAAGCATGAGCTGGGCGTGGAGTTGTAGCGCCACCGGCACCGCGAGCAGGCATGAAAAAGCCCCGGTCATGGACCGGGGCTTTGCTTTACCGCTGGCGCTGCGTTGTTACAGGCCGTTCTTGGCCTTGAACTCACGACGGCGACGATGCAGGACCGGCTCGGTATAGCCGTTTGGCTGCTTGGTGCCTTCGATCACCAGTTCCAGGGCGGCCTGGAAGGCGATGTTGCTGTCGAAGTTCGGTGCCAGTGGACGGTACAGCGGATCGGCGGCGTTCTGCCGGTCGACCACCGGGGCCATGCGCTTGAGGCTTTCGATCACCTGTTCGCGGGTCACCACGCCGTGGCGCAGCCAGTTGGCGATGTGCTGGCTGGAGATGCGCAGGGTGGCGCGGTCTTCCATCAGGCCGACATCGTTGATGTCCGGCACCTTGGAGCAGCCCACTCCCTGGTCGATCCAGCGCACCACGTAACCAAGGATGCCCTGGGCGTTGTTGTCCAGTTCGTTCTTGATCTGTTCCGCGGTCCAGTTGGTGTCGGGAGCCAGGGGAATGCTCAGGATGTCGTCCACCGAAGCGCGGGCGCGCTTGGCCAGCTCGGCCTGGCGGGCGAACACGTCGACCTTGTGGTAGTGCAGCGCGTGCAGCGCGGCGGCGGTCGGCGATGGCACCCAGGCGGTGTTGGCGCCGGCCAGCGGGTGGGCGATCTTCTGTTCGAGCATGGCGGCCATCAGGTCGGGCATGGCCCACATGCCCTTGCCGATCTGTGCACGGCCTTGCAGGCCGGTGGACAGGCCGATGTCGACGTTCCAGTTCTCGTAGGCGCCGATCCACTTTTCGGCCTTCATGTCGGCCTTGCGCACCATGGCGCCGGCTTCCATGGAGGTGTGGATCTCGTCGCCGGTACGGTCGAGGAAGCCGGTGTTGATGAACACCACGCGCTCGCTGGCCGCCTTGATGCAGGCCTTGAGGTTGACCGTGGTACGGCGCTCCTCGTCCATGATCCCGACCTTCAGGGTATTGCGCGGCAGGGCCAGGACGTCTTCGATGCGGCCGAACAGTTCATTGGTGAAGGCGGCTTCTTCGGGGCCGTGCATCTTCGGCTTGACGATGTACACCGAGCCGGTGCGGCTGTTCTTGCGCGAGGTGTTGCCGTTGAGGTTGTGGATCGCCGCCAGGCTGGTGACCAGGCCGTCGAGGATGCCCTCCGGCACTTCGTTGCCGTGCTGGTCGAGGATCGCGTCGATGGTCATCAGGTGGCCGACGTTACGCACGAACAGCAGCGAGCGGCCATGCAGCTTCAGCGACGAACCGTCGACGCCGGTGTATTCGCGGTCGGCGTTCATGGTGCGGGTGAAGGTATTGCCGCCCTTGGCCACTTCCTCGGCCAGGTCGCCTTTCATCAGGCCCAGCCAGTTGCGGTAGATCACTACCTTGTCGTCGGCATCCACCGCGGCGACCGAATCTTCGCAGTCCATGATGGTGGTCAGGGCCGCTTCCATCAGCAGGTCCTTGACTCCGGCGGCGTCGGTCTGGCCGACGGGGCTTGCGGCGTCGATCTGGATCTCGAAGTGCAGGCCGTTGTGCTTGAGCAGGATCGCGGTCGGGGCCGCGGCGTCGCCCTGGTAGCCGACCAGCTGGGCGTCGTCGCGCAGGCCGCTGTTGCTGCCGTCCTTGAGGGTCACCACCAGCTTGCCACCGGCGATCTTGTAGTTCACCGAGTCGACGTGGGAGCCGGCGGCCAGGGGCGCGGATTCGTCGAGGAAGGCGCGGGCGAAGGCGATGACCTTGTCGCCGCGGACCTTGTTGTAGCCTTTGCCCTTTTGCGCGCCATCGGCTTCGCTGATGGCGTCGGTGCCGTACAGCGCGTCGTACAGCGAGCCCCAGCGGGCGTTGGAGGCGTTGAGGGCGAAGCGGGCGTTCATCACCGGCACCACCAGCTGCGGGCCGGCCATGCGGGCGGTTTCTTCATCGACGTTCTGGGTGGTGGCCTGGAAGTCCGCCGCTTCCGGCAGCAGGTAGCCGATGTCTTGCAGGAAGGCTTTGTAGGCTACGGCGTCATGGGCCTGGCCGGCACGGGACTGGTGCCAGGCATCGATCCGTGCCTGGAAATCATCGCGTTTGGCGAGTAGGGCTTTGTTCTTGGGCGCCAGGTCGTGGATGACCTTGTCGGCACCTGCCCAGAATGCGTCGGCGGTGAGGCCGGTACCGGGAATGGCTTCGTTGTTCACGAAGTCGAACAGGACTCTGGCGACCTGCAGGCCACCGACTTGAACGTGTTCAGTCATTGCTTGCCTCACTCTGCTCAGCTATTTCGCTTTTCAGCTCTTCAAATTAACAATGAAGCCGGCGGCCATTTAAAACACAACCCTGTTCACCAGTACATGCCATCGCTGGCGGCTGGGTGCTTCCAATCAACGGCGGAGCCTTGCTGACGGGGATCGCGGGGGTTGTGATCAAGCCTTGGCAGACATCGTTCCAACATTATGTAGTGCGCGCTGCGGCATACTACATGATGAATTGCGGTTGTGAAAATTAGACTAAATACGTCGTTTCGCGACTCGCCAGTGCAATGCGGTCACGCTGGAAAGCTGGGTGTTCGCAAAAAACCGAAGGATTGTTCCACATAAATACAAAAAGTTGTACACGATTTGTACTCCTAGTCTACCGGCCCCTTTTTCGGGCCTCGACCGGAGGCGCCGGGTGCGGCCTGCAAGCCTGCCTATAATTGCTCTTCCACCCCCAAAAAGAGGGCTGCGCCATGGACCATCTGGTTCTCACGGTATTCGCTGCGGACAAGGCCGGCCAGGTCGAACGCATTGCCCAGTGCATCGCCGCCCACGGTGGCAACTGGCTGGAAAGCCGTCTGTCGAGGATGGCCGGGCAATTCGCCGGAATCCTCCGGGTGGCGGTGCCGGCCGAAGCCTACGATGAGCTGGTGGACGCCTTGCAGGGGCTCTCGGCCCAAGGCATCCGCGTGCTGATCGCCGAAAGCGGCATCGAGCAATCATGCACCTGGAAACCCATCGCCATGGAGTTGGTGGGCAACGACCGCCCGGGGATTGTCCGGGATATCACCCGCCTGCTGGCGGAGCAGGGGGTCAACCTGGAGCGGTTGGTGACCGAGGTGCGGCCGGCGCCCATGAGCAGCGAGCCGCTGTTCCACGCCGAGGCCATCCTGGCGGTGCCCCTGACCCTGTCGCTGGAAGTCCTGCAGGCGCGCCTGGAGAGCCTGGCCGACGACCTGATGGTGGAGCTGGTGCTGCGTAGCGAAAGCTGACGACAGTGAGCCGGGTTATCCCGATAAAACGTGCATGCGCCTGTGGATAACCTGTAGAGAGGGGGCGCTGGCCCAGTGGCGTCGCGGCTTTGCGTGAATTGATCAAAAAACCGGCAATTTCAAGGGCTTGTGCACAAACGGCGGGGACCAGCCTGTGGATAAGCTTGGGAAGAACCGCCGCAGGCCACAGGGGACGTGGCCTGCAGATGATTGATTATTTATTGATCAGCTGCGTCCGCGCAGGCTCAGCCAGGCATCGACGCTGTACACCGCCAGACCCGCCCAGATGAACATGAAGGCTACCAGGGTGCTGGGGGACAGTTGCTCGCCGAACAGCAGTACCGCCTGCAGCAGCACCAGGGTCGGGGCCAGGTACTGCAGGAAACCCAGGGTGGTGTAGGGCAGGTTCCGGGCCGCGGCGTTGAAGCACACCAGCGGGATCAGGGTCACCGGGCCGGCCGCCACCAGCCACCAGGCCTGGGAGCTGGCCCAGAACGCGGCATGGGCGCTGCTGGCATCGGGGTGCAACAGCAGCCAGGCCAGGGCGATGGGCACCAGCATCCAGGTCTCCACCACCAGTCCGGGCAGGGCCTTGACCGGCGCCTGTTTGCGAATCAGGCCGTAGAAACCGAAGCTCAGCGCCAGGGCCAGCGAGACCCAGGGCAGGCTGCCCAACTGCCATACCTGCTGCGCCACCCCGACCGCCGCCAGCAACACCGCCAGCCATTGCAGGCGGCGCAGGCGCTCACCGAGGATCAACATGCCCAGCAGCACGTTGATCAAGGGGTTGATGTAGTAGCCGAGGCTAGCTTCGACCATGCGCCCGTTGTTCACCGACCAGACGTAGGTCAGCCAGTTGGCGGCGATCAGGGTGCCGCTCAGGGCCAGGATCGCCAGGCGCCGGGGATTGTCCCGCAGTTCGCGCCACCAGCCGGGATGCTTCCAGACCATCAGCAGCAGGCCGCCGAACAGCGCTGACCAGAGCACCCGGTGGACGATGATTTCCACGGCGGGCACGCTGGCGATGGCTTTGAAATAGAGCGGAAACAGGCCCCAGATGATGTAGGCGGTCAGGCCCAGTATGTACCCGCGACGCAGGTTGGCGGCTTGCATGGAGAATCCTTGCTTAGGCAACTAACAAAGGCGCGATTGTAAGGACAAATGTCTAGACCTGTCCTGACTTTTCCCGCGCCCGTGCCGTGGCCATCGCGTCCTTCAGAACAGCCGCAGCGGTTCCTCGTCGAGCGCCGCCAGTTGTTCGCGCAAGGCCAGCACCTGGTCGCCCCAGTAACGTTCGCTGCCGAACCAGGAGAAGCTGCGAGGGAACGCCGGGTCGTCCCAGCGCCGCGCCAGCCAGGCGCTGTAGTGCATCAGGCGCAGGGCCCGCAGCGGTTCGACCAGCGCCAGTTCCCGTGGATTGAAGTCATGGAATTCGCTGTAGCCGTCCATGAGTTCGGATAATTGGCCGAGGCGTTCCTGGCGGTCGCCCGCGAGCATCATCCACAGGTCCTGCACCGCAGGGCCCATGCGACAGTCGTCGAGGTCGACGATATGGAACACCTCGTCGCGGCACATCAGGTTGCCCGGATGGCAGTCGCCATGCAGGCGGATGTTCTGGTGTGGGTTGGCCTGGTAGAGGGTTTCCACACGCTTGAGCAAGTCACGGGCGACGGACTCGTAGGCCGGCAGCAGGCTCTTGGGAATGAAGTTGCCCTGGAGCAGGGTCGCCAGGGAGTCGTGGCCGAAGTTCTGCACCCCCAGGGCCTCGCGCTGGCTGAACGGCCGGCTGGCGCCGACGGCATGCAGGCGGCCCAACAGTTGCCCGAGGCGATAGAGCTGGTCGAGGTTACCCGGTTCCGGGGCGCGGCCACCCCGCCGTGGGAACAGGGCGAAACGAAACCCCGCATGCTCGAACAGGCTGCGGCCTTCGTGGACGATCGGCGCCACCACCGGCACTTCGCATTCGGCCAGCTCGAAGGTGAAGCTGTGTTCTTCGAGGATCGCCTCGTCGCTCCAGCGTTGGGGCCGGTAGAACTTGGCCACCAGCGGCTCGGCCTGGTCGATGCCGACCTGGTAGACGCGGTTCTCGTAGCTGTTGAGGGCCAGGACCCGGGCGTCGCTGAGAAAGCCGATGCTTTCCACGGCGTCCAGGACCAGGTCGGGGGTGAGGGTATCAAACGGGTGCGACATGCTTACTCCTGCGCGCAGCAGGCTGCCGCGTCCGGCCCAGCATGGTAACGCAGACGGGCAGGCCGGTGGAGGGCGCTGTGGCGCCTGCCTTGGCCAGGGGCAGGCGCGGGTTCGGCACGGGGGTGGATCAGGCGCCGATGATGCCGCCGTCCTCCCGGGTAATGGCCATCACCGAGGAGCGCGGCTTACCGTTGGGCAAGTGCTCGGGGAAGGTCGAGCCGCCGTTTTCCCCCGGGTGCTGGATGCCCACGAACAGCGTTTTGTAGTCCGGAGCAAAGGCGATCCCGGTGACTTCGCAGCCCACCGGCCCGACCATGAAGCGGCGGATCTCGCCGCTGTCGGGATCGGCGCAGAGCATCTGGTTGTTGCCCATGCCGGCGAAGTCGCCGCTGTTGCTGTAGTCACCGTCGGTGAGGATCCACAGGCGCCCGGCCTTGTCGAAGCCCAGGCCATCGGGGCTGTTGAACATGTTTTGCGGGGTGATGTTGGCGGAGCCGCCCTTGGGCTTGCCGGCGTGCACGCCAGGGTTGCCGGCGACCACGAACAGGTCCCAGGAAAAGTCCAGCGAGCCATGGTCGTCGCCACCGGTGCGCCAGCGCAGGATCTGCCCGTAGACGTTTTTCTCCCGGGGGTTGGGACCGCCCACCGGCATGCCGTCCTCACCGCGCTTGGAGTTGTTGGTCAGGGTGCAATACACCTGGCCATCCTTGGGGCTGACCACGATCCATTCCGGACGGTCCATGCGCGTGGCCTGGACCACGCTGGCGGCCAGGCGGGCGTGGATCAGCACCTGGGCCTGGTCGGCGAAGCCGCTGCTGGCGTCGATGCCGTTCTTGCCGTGGGTCAGCTCGATCCACTGGCCCTGGCCCTTGGGCCGGTCCGGGTTGCCGTCACCGGCGTCGAAACGCGCCACATACAGCGTGCCGTGGTCCAGCAGGTCACGGTTGGCCTTGGGGTTACGGTGGTTGATGCGGTCGCGGCTGATGAACTTGTAGATGAACTCACCGCGTTCGTCGTCGCCCATGTAGACCACTGCGCGGCCATCGCGGGTTTGCGCCAGGGCGGCGTTCTCATGCTTGAAGCGGCCCAGGGCGGTGCGCTTGATCGGGGTCGATTGCGGATCGAAAGGGTCGATCTCCACCACCCAGCCGTGGCGGTTGAGTTCGTTGGGGTTCTTGGCCAGGTCGAAGCGCGGGTCGTGCTGGTGCCAGTTGATGTCGCGGCTGGCCACCGAGGCGCCGTAGCGCTTCTGGGCGGCGTCGAACTTGTGCTCGGCGTTGCTGCTGCCGAAGCAGTCGGTGAAGTTCTCTTCGCAGGTCAGGTAGGTGCCCCACGGGGTCTTGCCGTTGGCGCAGTTCTGGAAGGTGCCGAGGACTTTCTTGCCCTTGGGGTCGGCGCTGGTCTTGAGCAGCGCGTGGCCGGCGGCCGGGCCGCTGAGGCGGATCGGCGTGTTGCCGTGGATGCGCCGGTTGTAGCGCGAGCCCTGGACGAACTGCCACTGGCCGTTCTTGCGTTGCACCTCGATCACCGACACGCCTTCGCTGGCCTGGGCCTTGCGCACGTCCTCGGCCGACTGCGGCAGGCCGCCGTGGGGATAGAGGTAGCGATAGTTGGTGTACTCGTTGTTGATCGCCATCAGCGCCCGATGCCGGTCATCCGGGAAGGCGAACAGGCTCATGCCGTCGTTGTTGTCGCCAAATTGCGCTTCCTGGGCCAGGGCGGTGCCGTTGCCGCTGGGGTCGAAGGCCGGGCCGTTCTTGTGCAGCGGCTGGCCCCAGCTGATCAGCACCGAGGACGTGTAGCCCGGTGGCAGGGTGATGGTGTCGCTAGTGGCGCTGGGGATGCTGGCAAAGCCCAGCAGCTGGCCGTTGCCGGCGCTGACTCCTGCGGCCAGGGCGCTGCGGCTCAGCAGGTTGCCGCCCAGGAACAGGGCCGCGCCGCACAGGGCGCCGGCACCGATGAAGCCGCGGCGGCTGAGGCCGACGATCTGTTCCAGGTCGGTGGGTTGGTCTTCTTCTAACAGGCTCATATCAGGCTCCCTGCGGGTTTTTGCAGCCACCTTAATGAGCACCGATGACGAATTCGTTGCAGTGCCGAGCCCCTGGATCAGGGCGTACGGGAGCTGGGGGCCAGGGTCAGAGCGGGGTGCCCAGCAGCACGTGGGACGGCGAGAACTGCACCTGGATCGGCCGCTCCTGCGCCAGGTCCAGGGTTTTCAACAGCAGCGGTTCGGCCAGGGCGCAGAGGACCTGGCCATTGGGCAGGACGATGCGGACTTCGCAGGGGCCATCCTCGGCATCGAGGATTCGCTCGATGATGCCGCTCAGGTAATTGTGTCCAGTTGTTACCGGGGCCCCGACGGCCTGCACATCCAGCCAGCCCGCCTTGATCAACGCCACCACCTGGGTGCCGGGGGCCAGCTCCAGGCGCTGGGTGCTGTCGTGGGTGATCCGGGCCGTGAGCCGCACCCCTTCGGGCAGTTCCAGGCTGACCAGGTCGTTGCAGCCCTGGGGTTCGATCCCGTGGACCTTGCCGTGCAATTGGTTGCGTGCGCTGGTGCGCAGCATCAGGCGTCCCAGCAAGTCGAGATCGCTGGCTTCCTCGGCGGCCGCCAGCACCTGGGCCTGCAACTCCTGCAGGCGCTGGTAGAGACGCAAGACCCGCTCGCCCTCGGCGGACAGCCTGGCGCCGCCGCCGCCCTTGCCGCCGACGCTGCGTTCCACCAATGGGTTCTGGGCCAGGTTGTTCAGCTCGTCGATGGCGTCCCAGGCCGCCTTGTAGCTCAGCCCGGCGCTTTTCGCCGCACGGGTGATGGAACCCTGTTCGGCGATGTGTTGCAGCAGCGCGATGCGTTGGGGGCGGCGGACGATGTGCTGGGTCAACAAGGTGGGCAGGGACATGGCGGGAGCGCTTCGAGCACGGGAGGATGGACGGGAAGTTTGCGGCTTGAGCCGCGAGAGTCAAGTCAGGCCTCGGGCCTGGGAGTGCGGGCCAGGCAGTAGACATCCACCCGCCGGGCTCCGGCATCGAGCAGCAACCGGGCCAGGGCTTGGGCGGTGGCACCTGTGGTCAGCACGTCGTCCACCAGCGCCAAGTGGCGGCCGGCGATCCGGGCATTGGGTGCCAGGCTGAAGGCGCCGCGCAGGTTGCGTTGCCGGGCCCGGGCATCCAGCCCTTGTTGCGCGGGAGTATCCAGGGTGCGCAGCAGCCACTGTGTTTCCACCGGCAGCTTCAGGTGGTGTCCAAGCCAGTGGGCGAGCATCCCGGCCTGGTTGAAACCCCGCTGGCGCAGGCGCCGACGGGATAAAGGCACCGGCACCAGGGCGTCCGGGCCGGGTAGGTCTTCATCGAAGCGATAAAGCAGGAACTGCAGGAGAAGTTCAGCCATCAGCCGACCAAAAGGCCACTTCTGATGGTGCTTGAAACGGCTGATCAGGCTGTCCACCGGGAACTCGTAGCGCCAGGGTGCTATGACCCGTGCGAATGCCGGCGGCCGTTGCAGGCATTGACCGCAAGCCGGGGCGGCAGCCGGCAGCGGCAGGGCGCAAATGGGGCATTGGTTGCCGAGCCAGGGCAGTTCGTCCAGGCAAGGCGCGCACAGCCCCTGGGACGAATCGCTGGGTTCGTCGCAGAGCAAACAGGTTTGTTTGTTTTTTAGCCAGATGTAAACCTGTGTTTTTCGTTCTGGTTGACAGCTCATGGCGGCTTCCTTAAATATGCCGAACATCCGTGTTGCGGCTGTGGACTTTCCCTGTCCCGCACCGCCTGCCAAGCATAATCAAGGAACCGCCCATGAGCGCCAGCACCACCGCCACCCTGCGTCATGACTGGACTTTGGCTGAAGTCAAAGCCCTGTTTACCCAGCCGTTCAACGACCTGTTGTTCCAGGCGCAGACGGTGCATCGCGCGCATTTCGACGCCAATCGGGTCCAGGTTTCCACCTTGCTGTCGATCAAGACCGGCGCCTGCCCGGAAGATTGCAAATATTGTCCGCAGTCCGGTCACTACAACACCGGCCTGGAAAAGGAAAAGCTCCTGGAAGTGCAGAAGGTCCTGGAAGAGGCCGCCCGGGCCAAGGCCATCGGCTCCACGCGCTTTTGCATGGGCGCGGCCTGGAAGCACCCGTCCGCCAAGGACATGCCCTACGTGCTGGAGATGGTCAAAGGGGTCAAGGCCATGGGCCTGGAGACCTGCATGACCCTGGGCCGCCTCGACCAGGAGCAGACCGAGGCCCTGGCCCAGGCCGGCCTGGACTATTACAACCACAACCTCGATACCTCGCCGGAGTTCTACGGCAACATCATCACCACCCGCACCTACAGCGAGCGCCTGCAGACCCTGGCCTATGTGCGCGATGCCGGGATGAAGATCTGCTCCGGCGGCATCCTGGGCATGGGCGAGTCCCTGGACGATCGTGCCGGCCTGCTGATCCAGCTGGCCAACCTGCCGGAGCACCCGGAGTCGGTGCCGATCAACATGCTGGTGAAGGTGGCCGGTACGCCGCTGGAGAATGCCGAAGAGGTGGACCCGTTCGACTTCATTCGCATGCTGGCCGTGGCGCGGATCCTCATGCCCCAGTCCCATGTGCGGTTGTCCGCCGGTCGTGAGGCGATGAACGAGCAGATGCAGGCCCTGGCGTTCTTCGCCGGCGCCAACTCGATCTTCTACGGCGAAAAACTGCTGACCACCGCCAATCCGCAGGCCGACAAGGACATGCAGCTGTTCGCCCGCCTGGGGATCCAGCCCGAAGCGCGTGAAGAGCACGCCGACGAAGTGCACCAGGCGGCCATCGAGCAGGCCCTGGTGGAGCAAAAGAGCAGCGAGCAGTTCTACAACGCCGCCGTCTGACCCCAGGCTGACGTCATCCCCGCCGCCGCGGGCGACTCCAGGGCCGCTGAGGATCCCACAGGGACTTCGGCGCCCGGTTGCCTGCGGTGCTGGATTCTTTCCCGATCATCGAGGCCACATGTCTTTTGATCTTTCCGCGCGCCTCGCGGCCCGCCGTGCCGAGCATCTGTATCGCCAGCGCCCCTTGCTCGACAGCCCCCAGGGGCCGGAAGTGGTGGTCGACGGCCAGCCATTGCTGGCGTTCTGCAACAACGACTACCTGGGCCTGGCCAATCATCCACAGGTGATCGAAGCCTGGCGGGCCGGTGCCAGTCGCTGGGGCGTGGGCGGTGGCGCCTCGCACCTGGTGGTGGGCCATAGCGGTCCGCACCATGCTTTGGAAGAGGCCCTGGCCGAACTCACTGGAAGGCCCCGGGCGTTGTTGTTCAGCACCGGCTACATGGCCAACCTCGGGGCGGTCACGGCCCTGGTGGGGCAGGGCGATACGGTGCTGGAAGACCGTCTCAACCATGCTTCGCTGCTGGATGCCGGCCTGCTCAGTGGCGCGCGCTTCAACCGCTACCTGCACAACGATGCGGCCAGCCTGGCCAAGCGCCTGGAAAAGGCTACCGGCAATACCCTGGTGGTCACCGACGGCGTATTCAGCATGGATGGCGATGTGGCCGACTTGCCGGCCCTGGCCCGTGAAACCCAGGCCCGAGGCGCCTGGCTGATGGTCGACGACGCCCACGGCTTCGGTCCCCTGGGTGCCAATGGCGCAGGCTTGGTGGAGCATTTCGGCCTGGGCCTGGATGAGGTGCCGGTGCTGGTGGGCACCCTGGGCAAGGCCTTCGGAACCGCTGGGGCCTTCGTCGCCGGCAGCGAGGAGTTGATCGAGAGCCTGATCCAGTTCGCAAGGCCCTATATCTACACCACCAGCCAGCCACCGGCGCTGGCCTGCGCCACCTTGAAGAGCCTGGAGCTATTGCGCAGCGAGCACTGGCGACGCGAGCACCTGGCGAGCCTGGTCCGCCAGTTCCGCCGTGGCGCCGAGCAGATCGGCCTGGAGCTGATGGACAGCTTCACCCCGATCCAGCCGATCCTGGTCGGCGACAGTGCGCGAGCCATGGCGCTGTCGCAGAAATTGCGCGAGCGCGGGATCCTGGTCACCGCCATTCGCCCGCCGACGGTGCCGACCGGCAGCGCACGGTTGCGGGTGACGCTGTCTGCGGCCCACAGCGAGAGCCAGGTGCAGCTATTGTTAGACGCATTGGCCGATTGTCACGGTGAACTGCAAGTGGAGCCGAGCCATGCGTGATCGACTGATCCTGTTGCCCGGCTGGGGGCTGGGCGTGTCGCCCCTGGCGCCCCTGGCGGCAGCGTTGCGGGGGCTGGACCAGCACCTGCGGGTAGAGGTCCAGCCGTTGCCGGAACTGATGTCCAGCGACCCGGACGATTGGCTGGATGAACTGGACGACGCGCTGCCGGACGATGCCTGGCTGGGTGGCTGGTCCCTGGGCGGGATGCTGGCCTCGGCGCTGGCGGCCCGTCGTGGTGAACGGTGCTGCGGGCTGCTGACCCTGGCCAGCAATCCCTGCTTCGTCGCCCATGCGCAGTGGCCAAGCGCCATGGCCCAGGACACCTTCGCCGCCTTCCTGGCGGGCTGTGCCGCCGACCCGCAAGGCACCCTCAAGCGTTTCTCGTTGCTCTGCGCCCAGGGCGCCCTCGACCATCGCGGCTTGTCCCGGGCATTGTCGGGGGGCGCACCGGTGTCCCAGCCACAGGTGTTGCTGGCGGGCCTGGAATTGTTGGCGCGGCTCGATACCCGCGAGGCCTTGCAAGGTTTTCGTGGGCCGCAGTTGCACCTGTTCGCCGGGCTCGATGGCCTGGTACCGGCTGAAACGGCCGCCGAGTTGCTGGCATTGTTGCCGGATGTGGAAGTTGGCCTGATCGAACAGGCCAGCCACGGTTTTCTTCTGGAGGACCCCCACGGAGTGGCGGGTGCGATCCAGGCGTTCTTGCATGAGTCCGGTGATGACTGATCTGTCTATTCCTGTGCTGGCCACCGGCTTGCCTGACAAGCGCCAGGTGGCGGCTTCGTTTTCCCGCGCGGCGGCCAGCTACGACAGCGTGGCCGAGTTGCAGCGGGCGGTTGGCCAGCAGTTGTTGAGCCGCCTGCCTGCTGACTGGACCCCGGGGCGCTGGCTCGACCTGGGCTGCGGCACCGGGCATTTCAGCCGGGCGCTGGGGGAGCGGTTCGCGGGTAGCCAGGGCCTGGCCGTGGATATCGCCGAAGGCATGCTCCAGCACGCACGGCCCCTGGGTGGGGCCGAGTACTTCATTGCCGGGGACGCCGAGCGCCTGCCATTGCAGGCGGCCAGTTGCGAGTTGATCTTCTCCAGCCTGGCGGTGCAGTGGTGCGCCGATTTTGCCGCGGTGCTCAGCGAGGCCCGGCGGGTGCTCAAGCCCGGCGGTGTCCTGGCGTTCGCCAGCCTGTGCGTGGGGACCCTGCAAGAGCTGCGCGACAGCTGGGGGCAGGTGGACGGGCAGGTGCACGTCAACCGCTTTCGTGCTTTCGAGCGTTATGGCCAGTTGTGCGACGCCAGTGGCTTGCGGGTGCGTAGCCTGGAGCGTGTGCCCCATGTCCTGCATTACCCGGATGTGCGCAGCCTGACCCACGAACTCAAGGCCTTGGGGGCGCACAATCTCAACCCTGGCCGTCCTGGTGGCTTGACGGGACGGGCGCGCATCGCCGGATTGATCGCCGCCTACGAGGGCTTTCGCCAGGCCAAGGGGCTGCCGGCGACTTACCAAGTAGTCCATGGCGTATTGGAGAAACCACGATGAGTCCTGCCTATTTCATCACCGGCACCGACACCGAGGTGGGCAAGACCACCATCGCCGCTGGCTTGCTGCATGCCGCGCGGCAGGCCGGGCTGAGCACGGCGGCGGGCAAGCCGGTGGCGTCCGGTTGCGAGCTGACGGCCAAGGGCTTGCGCAACGCCGATGCCTTGGCCTTGCAGGCGCAGGCGTCGTTGCCGCTGAGCTATGAAGAGATCAACCCGATCGCCTTCGAGCCGGCCATCGCTCCGCACCTGGCCGCACGCGAGGCGGGCGTGGCACTGACGGTGCAGTCGCTGTTGCTGCCCATGCGCCACGTCCTGGCCAAGGGCGCGGATTTCACCCTGATCGAAGGGGCGGGTGGCTGGCGCGTGCCCCTGGCGGGCCAGGACAACCTCTCGGACCTGGCCATGGCCCTGGGGTTGCCGGTGATCCTGGTGGTGGGCGTGCGGCTGGGGTGTATCAATCATGCCTTGCTGACTGCCGAGGCCATTGCCCGGGACGGTCTGCAACTGGCCGGTTGGGTGGCCAATATCGTCGATCCGCAGACCTCCCGTCTGGAAGAGAACCTGGCGACCCTGGCCGAGCGCCTTCCCGCGCCGTGCCTGGGCAGGGTGCCCCGGCTCAGGCTGGCCGGGGCCGAGGCGGTGGCCGAACACCTGCAACTGGACTTGCTGGACTAGATTTTGCCTATGACAGGGCAGATGGCCATTAGTGTTTTTGACGGGTGTTTTCTTGACGGGTCTGCTTCAATTGGCAACGTCATTCATTTTCCAGGTCGAGTCATCCCATGGAAATTTCCGGGAACAGCGCTTACTACGCCGGGCTGAACGCGATTCAGGCCGGGCAGAACCGGGTCGATCAAGCCGCTGGCCAGATCGCCAGCACGGCCGTCGAGCGCTCCGCCAGTAGCCAGTCGTCGGAGCTCCAGGTCAATCGCCTGCGTGGCGTGGACCGCAGCCAGGAGTCGGACCTGGCCAGCAGCGTGGTGGAAATGTCCGCCGGCAAGTTCCAGGTCGAACTGGGCGTCAAGGTCGCCAAGGCCTCGGATGAAGCCCTGGGTACACTGATCGACACCTACGCCTGATCGTCTTTTCGTTGAAGCCCGGCCCCCGTTTTCGGGGGCCGGGCTTTTTCATGCCTTCCTTTATGCATGCCATTTCCTCGGCTGATTTCCCTCGCTGACTGATTGCCGGCTACCCGGCTTCTACACTTCATGACAGATGCCGTGGGCCTTGGCCTGCGCGGGTGTTACCTGCCGATGACGAAAGGTATTTGTCCGACGCTTGACAAGATTTGGGCGTAAACGTATGTTTCAAACAACTGTTTGACCGCCATAAAAACTCAACGCGGTCGTTCATTCCCGGTTACATCAGCAGAGGTTTATCGCTATGCCTGACTACAAGGCCCCCTTGCGTGATATTCGCTTCGTTCGTGACGAGCTGCTTGGTTATGAGGCGCACTATCAGAGCCTCCCGGCTTGCCAGGACGCCACTCCGGACATGGTTGACGCCATTCTCGAGGAAGGTGCGAAGTTTTGTGAGCAGGTGCTGGCGCCGCTGAACCGTGTAGGCGACCTGGAAGGTTGCACCTGGAGTGAATCCGGCGTTAAGACCCCAACCGGCTTCAAGGAAGCCTACAAGCAGTTCGTCGAAGGCGGCTGGCCAAGCCTGGCCCACGACGTCGAGCACGGCGGCCAGGGCCTGCCTGAGTCGCTGGGTCTGGCGGTCAGCGAAATGGTCGGCGAGGCCAACTGGTCGTGGGGCATGTACCCAGGCCTGTCCCATGGCGCGATGAACACCATTTCCGCCCACGGTACGCCTGAGCAGCAAGACGCCTACCTGACCAAGCTGGTGACCGGCGAGTGGACCGGCACCATGTGCCTGACCGAGCCACATTGTGGCACCGACCTGGGCATGCTGCGCACCAAGGCCGAGCCTCAGGCCGACGGTTCCTACAAAGTCACCGGCACCAAGATCTTCATCTCCGCCGGTGAACACGACATGGCCGACAACATCGTCCACATCGTGCTGGCCCGCCTGCCCGACGCCCCGGCCGGCACCAAGGGCATCTCGCTGTTCATCGTGCCCAAGTTCCTGCCCAACGCCGATGGCAGCATCGGCCAGCGCAACGCGGTGAGCTGCGGTTCCATCGAGCACAAGATGGGTATCCACGGCAACGCCACTTGCGTGATGAACTTCGACGCAGCCACCGGTTTCCTGATCGGCCCGGCGAACAAAGGCCTGAACTGCATGTTCACCTTCATGAACACTGCTCGCCTGGGTACCGCGCTGCAAGGCCTGGCCCACGCCGAGATCGGTTTCCAGGGGGGCCTGAAATATGCTCGCGATCGCCTGCAAATGCGCTCGCTGACCGGTCCGAAAGCGCCGGACAAGGCTGCCGACCCGATCATCGTGCACCCGGACGTACGTCGCATGCTGCTGACCATGAAGGCGTTCGCCGAAGGCAACCGCGCCATGGTCTACTTCACCGCCAAGCAGGTGGACATCGTCAAGTACGGTGTGGATGAAGAAGAGAAGAAGAAGGCCGATGCACTGCTGGCCTTCATGACCCCGATCGCCAAGGCCTTCATGACCGAGGTGGGCTTCGAATCCGCCAACCACGGCGTGCAGATCTACGGTGGCCACGGCTTCATCGCCGAGTGGGGCATGGAGCAGAACGTTCGCGACAGCCGTATCTCGATGCTGTACGAAGGCACCACCGGCATCCAGGCCCTGGACCTCTTGGGTCGCAAGGTGCTGATGACCCAGGGCGAGGCGCTGAAGGGCTTCACCAAGATCGTTCACAAGTTCTGCCAGAACAACGAAGGCAACGAGTCCGTGAAGGAATTCGTGGCACCGCTGGCGGCACTGAACAAGGAATGGGGCGAGCTGACCATGAAAGTGGGCATGGCCGCGATGAAGGACCGCGAAGAGGTCGGGGCCGCATCGGTGGACTACCTGATGTACTCCGGTTACGCCTGCCTGGCCTACTTCTGGGCCGACATGGCACGCCTGGCCGCCGAGAAACTGGCCGCCGGTACCACCGAAGAGGCCTTCTATACCGCCAAGCTGCAGACCGCGCGCTTCTACTTCCAGCGCATCCTGCCGCGCACCCGTGGCCATGTCGCCGCCATGCTCTCAGGCGCCAATAACCTGATGGACATGAAGGAAGAGGATTTCGGCCTGGCTTACTAAGCCTGTCCGGCTCCACTTCGAAGCCGCTCGCCCCTCGGGGCGAGCGGCTTTTTTGCATCTGCGCAGTCTGCGGAAAAATTCCCGACTAAAACGCTAAGCTGAAGCGATTCCCTGCCGTTAAAGAGATGGCAATGTGACGCCTGTCACGTCGCATGTGCTTAACTTCTGCAATGAAGGCACAATGCTATCTACTGATAAGCCGGGTTGGAGTTTTACCCTTGCCGCGTTCTTCCGCTGTACGTTTCAGTCACTTTCTTCCGTCTTTACTGCTTCTGCTTGCTGGGCTGGCGGCCGCCTACGTCAAGGATCTCAACGTATTCTTCACTTCGCTGTTCAACGTGCTGCCGACCCTGGTGCTGTTGCTCGGCGGGGCGTATTGCGCCGTTTATCGGCGCCAGCGCGAGCTGTTCCTGATGGTCACGGTATACATCGCCTATTTCCTGCTCGATACCCAGACCGACTTCTACCGTGACAATGGCAGGGTGCGCGAGGATGCGGCGGTGGTGTTCCACCTGTGTTGCTTGTTGCTGCCCTTGCTGTTCGGTTTGTTCGCCGCCTGGCAGGAGCGCACGCATTTGTTCCAGGACATGGTGGCGCGCTTCGCCGTGCTGCTCGCCTTCGGCAGCGTGGCCCTGGGCCTGGAGCAGAGTTATCCCCAGGCGCTGCTGGCGTGGCTGGCGGAGATCCGCTGGCCGGCCCTGCATGGCAGCTGGATGAGCTTGATCCAGTTGTCCTATCCAGTATTCCTTGCGGCCTTCCTGCTCTTGGCGATCCAGTACTGGCGCAGTCCGCGACCGTTGCATGCGGCGCAGTTGGTGGGCTTGCTCGGGCTGTTCTGGATGTTGCCCAAGACCTTCATCTTGCCCTTTACCCTGAACATCATGTGCAGTCAGGTGATGCTGATGATCGCCGCCGCGGTGGCCCACGAGGCCTACCAGATGGCCTTTCGCGATGAGCTGACCGGGTTGCCGGGGCGCCGTGCCCTGAACGAGCGCATGCAGCGCCTGGGGCGCAACTACGTGTTGGCCATGACCGACGTCGATCACTTCAAGAAATTCAACGACACCCATGGCCACGATGTTGGCGACCAGGTGCTGCGCCTGGTGGCCAGCAAGTTGTCGAAGGTCACCGGTGGCGGCCGTGCCTACCGTTATGGAGGTGAAGAGTTCGCCGTGGTGTTCGCCGGCAAGAGCCTGGACGAGTGCATGCCGCACCTGGAGATGATTCGCGAGATCATCGCCGGCTATAACATCCAGTTGCGCAACCAGGAAAACCGTCCCCAGGACGACCAGCAGGGGCGCCAGCGGCGTGGGGCCTCCGGGGCTTCCAGTGTGTCGGTGACCATCAGCATTGGCGTCGCCGAGCGGTTGATGGAGCATCGTACGCCCGAGGAAGTGCTCAAGTCCGCCGACCAGGCGCTCTATAGCGCCAAGGGCGCGGGGCGTAACTGCGTGATGGCCTTTGGGCAGAACCGCCGCGGCGCAGTGCGGATGGACGCGGCCGCAGGCTGATTTATGACGGCGCATTCAGCGTCCGCAGGGTGATTGGCAGGCCCCGGTGACGACAGTAGGTTACAACGACCTGCTGTCGAGGCGTCGCCATGGCTCAGGGCCAAGGGCTTTCGCCCGGCAGTTTGTATTCGATGACTGTTTGCCAGCGGCTCTGCCTGGGCGAGATGCATGCTCGTGGATGTTTATCACTTGCCAACGCCTAACTGCCGACAGGGCACCTGCCCCAGTGGACAAACGGACGTGTTCCCGGCAAGACCCGCCCCTGGCGGGTTTTCCTGTCTTATGGCTAGAAATTGACTAAAAATAATAAAAAAGTCACTAGATGACCCTATGTGTCGCAAAAGTTGTTCGGGTACACTCGGTTTCCCGTGAATGGGCCCGTTCCGGCCCGCCTGTTTAGATCCTGCGAGGTTTGCCATGGCTGACTACAAAGCGCCCCTGCGCGATATGCGCTTCGTCCTCAATGAAGTCTTCGAGGTCGCCAAGCTCTGGGCCCAGTTGCCAGCGCTGGCGGAAACAGTGGACGCCGAGACGGTCGAGGCGATCCTGGAAGAAGCGGGCAAGGTCACTGCCCGCAGCATTGCCCCGTTGAGCCGTAGTGGCGACGAAGCAGGCTGTCGCTGGAACGACACCGTGGTGACCACCCCGGAAGGTTTCCCGCAGGCCTACCAGACCTACGCCGAAGGTGGCTGGGTCGGTGTCGGCGGCGATCCAGAATTCGGCGGCATGGGCATGCCCAAGGCGGTATCGGCCCAGGTCGAGGAAATGGTCAACTCCGCGAGCCTCGCGTTCGGCCTGTACCCGATGCTGACCGCCGGCGCCTGCCTGTCGATCAACGCCCACGCCAGCGACGAGCTCAAGGCCATCTACCTGCCGAACATGTATGCCGGCGTCTGGGCCGGCTCCATGTGCCTGACCGAGCCTCACGCCGGTACCGACCTGGGGATCATCCGCACCAAGGCCGAGCCACGGGCGGACGGCGCCTATGCCATCACCGGGACCAAGATCTTCATCACCGGCGGCGAGCACGACCTGACCGAAAACATCATCCACCTGGTACTGGCCAAGCTGCCGGACGCCCCAGCCGGACCCAAGGGCATTTCCCTGTTCCTGGTGCCCAAGTTCATGGTCAATGCCGATGGCAGCCTGGGCGAGCGCAACCTGGTGAGCTGCGGTTCGATCGAGCACAAGATGGGCATCCAGGCTTCCGCCACCTGCGTGATGAACTTCGACCAGGCCGTTGGCTACCTGGTGGGCGAGCCGAACAAGGGCCTGGCGGCCATGTTCACCATGATGAACTACGAGCGCTTGGGCGTGGGCATCCAGGGCCTGGCCACGGGTGAGCGTTCCTACCAGAACGCCGTGGAATATGCCCGCGATCGCCTGCAGAGCCGTGCCCCGACCGGCCCGCAAGCCAAGGACAAGACTGCCGACCCGATCATCGTCCACCCGGACGTGCGGCGCATGCTGCTGACCATGAAGGCCGCCAACGAAGGCGGCCGGGCTTTCTCCACCTACGTGGCGATGCAACTGGACACCGCCAAGTTCAGCGAGGACGCCGAGACTCGCAAGCGTGCGGAAAACCTGGTGGCGTTGCTGACGCCGGTGGCCAAGGCTTTCCTCACCGACCTGGGCCTGGAGACCACCGTCCATGGCCAGCAGATCTTCGGCGGCCACGGCTATATCCGCGAGTGGGGCCAGGAGCAGCTGGTGCGCGACGTGCGCATCACCCAGATCTACGAAGGCACCAACGGCATCCAGGCCCTGGACCTGGTGGGGCGTAAGATCGTCGGCAGCGGCGGCGCGTTCTACAAGCTGTTCGCTGATGAGATCCGCCACTTCACCGCCACCGCCGATGCCCAGCTCGGGGAGTTCGTGCGGCCGTTGAATGCCGCGCTGGACAACCTGGATGAGCTGACGGCCTGGGTACTGGACCGCTCGGCCAGCAACCCCAACGAGATTGGCGCGGCTTCCGTGGAGTACCTGCAAGCGTTCGGCTACACCGCCTACGCCTACATGTGGGCGCTGATGGCCAAGGCGGCGTTGGGCAAGGAGCAGCAAGACGAGTTCTACGCCAGCAAGCTGGGGACCGCGCGCTTCTACTTCGCCCGGCTGCTGCCGCGTATCCACTCGTTGAGCGCTTCGGTCAAGGCGGGCAGCGAGTCGCTGTATCTACTGCCGGCGGAGCAGTTCTAAGAGGCAAAGTGCCTGTAAGACATTTCTTACGTTGCGTGCTGCAGATCGCCCATATCGGCGAACGAGGGGGATCGCTAATCTACGTGACATGGACGTAGCGCAGGAAGCGCAAAGAAATAACACGGACACGTAGGATTCCGCCAGGATGGTGGAGTGAAATGGATGTCAGGGAAACAGTCTGCAAAGCCCCGCTTCGGCGGGGTTTTTCTTTTGTGCGGATTTTTCCGGCTCCGCTTCAGGGCAGTGTTTCTGGCAGTGCCGGCCCGCCCAGGCGCCCGTCCTGGCTGTGCAGCGGGTCCTCCAATAGCGTGCGCAGCAATTCCAGGGTTCCCTGCTGACGCTGCAGGTCACGGCAAACCAATCCGACTTTCAACGGCACCCTGGGCTCGCTCAAGGGTTTCCAGAGCAATTGCCGATTGCCGTTCTGCTGTTGGGAGCGTCCCGGCAATACGGTGGCCAGCCGGGTATGGGGCAGGCTGTCGAGGATCCCGGCCATATTGTTCAGCTCCGCCTGTACCTGCGGACGGCGCCCCAGGTTGGCCAACTGGGCCTGCCAGATCTGGCGGATCTGGAACTCCTCCCCCAGTAGCAGCATCGGTAGCTCGGCCGCCTGGCTCATGGAGACTTTCTTGAATTCGCGCAGGGGATGCTGCTCGGGGATGACCAGGGTCAGTTCGTCTTCGTACAGCGGTACGCCATGCAGCCCCGGTTGCCGCGGTGGCAGATAGCTGATGCCGATATCCAGCGAGCCATTGAGCAGGCGCCGTTCGATTTCCAGGCCGGTCAATTCGTAGATCTGCACCACCAGGTGCGGCTGGGCCTTGCGCACCCGTTCGAGCATCTGCGGCACCAGGCTGCTGTGCACGGTTTGCAGCACGCCGATGGCCAGGGTCCGCAGGGCCTGGCCCTTGAAGTTGCGCAGGGCTTCGCGGGCCTGTTGCAGGCCATCGAGCAGAGGCAGGGCATGGTTGTACAGGGTATGCGCGGCCAGGGTCGGCAACAGGCGCTTGCTGCTGCGCTCGAACAGGCTCACATCCAAGTGCTGCTCCAACTGGCGAATCTGCTGGGAAAGCGCCGGTTGGGAGATCGAAAGGCGCTCTGCGGCGCGCCCTACGTGACCTTCTTCATACACCGCGACGAAATAACGCAGTTGCTTGAAATCCATAAGTAATTCTTATCGAAAAAGCTTAAAAATCGAAATGGCCCAAAGCCCCGTAGGGGCCTAGTCTACGCTTATTCACAGGGCTTACAGGGCCACGAAAGAAGATGAGTAGCGTTCAGGTCGATGGCTTTTACATAGGAAAGACAATAAACATCGACCCAGGACAGGTCCATGACGAGGGCCGGCACACCCTTGCAAAGCAGCTCGGATCATGGTCATGGAGCCTGCGGGCATGAACCTGTTCAACCTGCGTCGCACCCCGCCCAGCCTGGACCAGCTGGCCATGGCCCCGAGCGCGGCCACTGTTGTCGACAACCTTTCCAGCGACTGCCTGATGCCCAGCGTACCCAGGCCGCAGCCGGTATTCGTTCGCGGCCAGGGCTCCTGGTTATGGGACAGCGACGACCGAACCTACCTCGATTTCACCCAGGCCGGAGCCGCCAACAGCCTTGGTCACAGCCCGTCGGTGCTGGTCGACGCACTGACCGTCCAGGCGCGATCGCTGATCAGCCCGGGTTCCGGGTTCTATAACCGCGGCATGCTCAAGCTTGCCGCACGGTTGTGCCGCAGCACCGGCAGCGACCAGGCCTATCTGTTGGGTAGTGGTAGCGAGGCGTGTGAAGCGGCGATCAAGCTGGCGCGCAAATGGGGGCAACTGCATCGCGGTGGCGCGGCAGGCATCATCACCGCCAGCCAGGCTTGCCATGGCCGGGGTTTCGCCGCGCTGTCGGCGTCTGCGGGCAATGCCAGCGGCAATCGGTTCGAGCCGCGCCTGCCGGGTTTCAGCCAGGTGCCGTTCAATGACCTGCCGGCCCTGCATGCGGCGGTGGATGCGCAAACCGTGGCGATCATGCTCGAACCGATCCAGGGCGAGGCGGGCGTGGTGCCGGCCACCGAGCATTACCTCAAGGGCGTGGAGCGGCTGTGCCGCGAGCTGGGCATCCTGCTGATCCTCGATGAAGTCCAGACCGGTATCGGTCGTTGCGGCACCTTGCTGGCCGAACAACTGTATGGCGTGCGCGCCGACATCATCGCCCTGGGCAAGGGCCTGGGTGGCGGAGTGCCGCTGGCAGCCCTGCTGGCCCGGGGCAAGGCCTGCTGTTTCGAGCATGGCGAACTGGACGGCACCCACCACGGCAATGCCCTGATGACCTCGGCCGGGCTGGCGGTGCTCGACTGCTTGCAGGAACAGGGCTTCTTGCCGCAAGTACGCAGCAATGGCCAGTACCTGGGCCAGGGCCTGGTTCGCCTGGCCAGTCGTCATGCCCAGGGCCAGGTCCGTGGCCAAGGGCTGCTCTGGGGCATGACCCTGGCCGATGACTCGGCCGAGGCAGTGGTCAAGGCCGCCTTGCAGGAAGGGTTGCTGCTCAATGCCGTGCAGCCGGACTGCCTGCGCTTCACCCCGGCGCTGACCGTGAGCAAGGGCAATATCGATGAAATGCTGCTGCGCCTGGCCCGAGCCTTCGCCCGGGTTCGTACCGCGCAGTTGCAATGCCGCAAGGGAGTGGCCGTCTGATGCGAGTATTGATCCTGCAGCACAGCGCGGCTGCCGGTCCGGGGCGAATCAACCAGTGGCTGCTGGAGCGCGCCACCTCGGTGCATATCTGCCATCTGCATGCCCAGGCCCGCCTGCCACGGCTCGACAGCTTCGACCTGCTGATCCTGCTGGGCGGTCCCATGAGTGTGCATGACGAAATCCAGGCGCCCTGGCTGGTCGCGGAAAAGCGCCTGCTGCGCAAGGCCCTGTCCGCCGGCAAGCGGGTGCTGGGCATCGGCCTGGGCGGCCAGCTCCTGGCCCAGGCCTTGGGCGCCCGGGTACGTCCTTGCGCGGCCAGCGAGATTGGCTGGTGGCCGGTGGAAAAGTACCCCAGCGCCCAGGACTCGCCCCTGGGGCTGGCGTTGCCCGAACGCCTGATGGCTTTCCATTGGCATGGTGAAAGTTTCGATCTGCCCAAGGGCGCCCTGCCGCTCTATCGCTCTGCCGCCTGTGCCAACCAGGGATTCATCTGGCAGGAACGGGCCATTGGCTTGCAGTGCCTGTTGCAGAGCGACTTGCAGAGCATCGAGGCGCTGCTGCAATCGCGCCCCCAGGGTTGGTTGAGCGCCGAGCAGGATGCCGGGCCGGAAACCGTCGAGGACCGCCAGGCGATCATCGCCGGCATTCCCCATTGCAGCGGCCTGGCGCCGACCCTGTTCCGAATGCTGGACTACTTGTCCGGGCCCCTGCCGACCTTGCGCTAACAGAATTCCTGAACCGTCTCGCGGTATAACGCATCGCCCCGTGTCCGATCTTTCGCACGGGGCGTTTTTTTGTCGCCGTTTTTTCCAGACCCGAACACCCCTGCGGCATGGCCCTCAAGCTACTGAACATCGTGCACAAGCATGGGATCGAGATTCTCGCCTGAGTGTCCTGGGCCGGTCGGCAATTGGGCTGAACCCTGGCCAGGGGTCAGGGTCGATTGCAGGTAGGGCTCATCCGAGCCGTTTCTGTCTGGAGCCATTTATGGATCTGATCCGCATTATCTTCGCCATCCTGTTGCCGCCCCTTGGCGTGTTCCTGCAAGTGGGATTCGGCGGCGCCTTCTGGCTGAACATCCTCTTGACCTTGTGCGGATACATTCCCGGCATCGTGCATGCGGTGTACATCATCGCCAAGCGCTAGAAACCATCAGGCCCGCCCCAGGCGGGCCTGATATTCAGTGCTGCGCCTGCAACACCTTGTGGTAGAACAACCATTCCTGCTCCAGGGCGTGGGCCTGGTTCTCGGCCTTGCGAAAGCCGTGGCGTTCCTCCGGGTAGTAATGGGCCTCGGCGGCAAGCCCCTGCTCTTGCAGGGCCTTGAGCATGACCCGGGTCTGCTCGGGCACCACCACGGCGTCCAGTTCACCCTGGAAGAACACCACGGGCACCTGGATGTTGCTGGCGTGCAGCAAGGGCGTCCGGGCCAGGTAGCGCTCGCGGTCCTGCTCGGGATCGCCGATCAGCCAATCCAGGTAGTCGCCTTCGAACTTATGGGTGGTGCGGACCAGGGCCAGGGGATCGCTGACCCCGTAGAGGCTGGCGCCGGCACGAAAGACCTGGGCGAAGGCCAGTGCGCACAAGGTGGTGTAGCCGCCGGCGCTGCCGCCGCGGATGAACGCTTGCCCAGGGTCGATCAGGCCTTGCTGGTCGAGGTAGGCCACCACCGCGCAGGCGTCTTCCACGTCCACTTCGCCCCAGCGCAGATGCAGGGCCTGGCGATAGGCCCGGCCATAACCGCTGCTGCCCCGGTAGTTGAGGTCGGCCACGGCGAAACCGCGCTGGGTCCAGAACTGGATGCGCGGATCGAGCATCGGGTAGCAGGCCGAGGTCGGGCCGCCATGGATGAACACCACCAGGGGGGGACGACCCGCGCCATTCATGGCCGGGTAGAAGAAACCATGGGCCTGGCCCCCGCCGCTGGGATAGCACAGGGTCTGCGGACGGCTGATGAGCTCCGCAGGCAGGGGGGCGACGCCTCCGGCCAGGACCTGGACCTGGCTCGTTGCACGGTCGATGGCCAGCACTGCCGAGGGGCTGGTGGGCGAGGCTGCGATGCAATACAGCCGCTGCGAATCCAGGGCCAGGCTGCGAAAGCGGCTGTAGGCGCCAGTGAAATCCTGCGGTGCAGCATCGGCCTGGTGCAGCCCGAGACGGCCGAAACCCTCCTCGGTCCAGCTGCCCAGCCAGCTATCGTCGCCCAGTGGCAGCCAGGTGCAGCCACCCAGCTGCCAGGGGGCCGGGGCGTGGTCCGCCGGCGCGCAGGGCAGTGGGCGCAGGCCCAGGCCAGACTCGGCCCAGGGCTGCCAGAAACCCTGGCGGTCGGTGAGGCAATGCAGCTTGCCGTGCGGGTCGAAGCGCGGTTGTTGCAAGGATTCCGGCTCGTCGTTGCCCGCCACGCAGTGTGGTTCGCCCCAACTGGCGTCGGCCAGGCGCTCGGCGAGCATCAGGCGGGTGCTGGTCCAGGGTTGGTGCGGGCGGTCCCATTCGATCCAGGCCAGGCGCTGGCCGTTGGGGCTCAGGGTTGGCGCGGCATAAAAATCGGCACCGGCGGCCAGCAGATGCTGGTGCCCGGTTTCGATATCGATGGCCAGCAACCGATGGCGGTCACCGCATTCCTCCACGGCCAGGACCTGGCCGGCGTAATGCTGGACATCCCCATAGCGGCAGTCGCCCTGGGTCAGCGCCACGGGAGTGCCACCGGCCAGCGACTGGCGATACAGCTGCTGGTCCTCGTCGTTGACGAACAGCAGGCTGTCGGCGCCGATGCAGAAGGCACCACCGCCGTATTCATAGACCCGGCTGCGGGCGCTGAAGCCCGTGGGGGTCAGGCAGCGGGCCTGGCCCTGGTGCCAGTGCCAGATCCGGCAACTGGCATCTTCTGGGCGATATTCATTCCAGAACAGGCCTTGGGGCGTCAGTTGCAGTTCGGCGAAGTCGACGCCAGCGGCGGTGGCCTGGCTGGCACTGAAGGGTTCAACCCTTGGCGATGAGGCGTGAGTTTCGTTCATTGCGAAATGCCAGTTGTTCGATGGTCTGGGTGGCGGTTTCGGACTCTTCCCGGGCCTTGAGGATCATCCCGTGGTGCGCCGACTTGCTGCATACCGGATCGGCATTGCTGGCGTCGCCGGTCAGCATGAACGCCTGGCAACGGCAGCCGCCGAAGTCCTGTTCCTTTTCGTCGCAGGAGCGGCACGGCTCGGGCATCCAATCGTAGCCGCGAAAGCGGTTGAAGCCGAAGGACTCATACCAGATGTGCTGCATGCTGTGCTCGCGCACATTGGGAAACTGCACCGGCAACTGCCGCGCACCGTGGCAAGGCAGGGCGGTGCCGTCCGGGGTCACGGTCAGGAACAGGCTGCCCCAGCCGTTCATGCAGGCCTTGGGGCGTTCCTCGTAGTAGTCCGGAGTGACGAAGATCAGCTTGCACGGGTGGCCCTGGGCCTCCAGCTTGGCCCGGTACTCGTTGGTGGTGCGCTCGGCGCGCACCAGTTGCTCGCGGGTCGGCAGCAGGCCAACGCGGTTGAGCTGGGCCCAGCCATAGAACTGGCAGGTGGCCAATTCGACGAAGTCGGCTTCCAGGGCGATGCACAGCTCGATGATGCGGTCGATCTTGTCGATATTGTGCCGATGGGTGACGAAGTTCAGCACCATCGGGTAGCCGTGGGCCTTCACCGCGCGAGCCATCTCCAGCTTCTGCGCGAAGGCTTTCTTGGAGCCCGCCAGCAGGTTGTTCACCTGCTCGTCGCTGGCCTGGAAGCTGATCTGGATATGGTCCAGGCCAGCCTTCTTGAAGTCGCTGATCTTCTGCTCGGTGAGGCCGATGCCGGAGGTGATCAGGTTGGTGTAGAACCCCAGCTTGCGCGCCTCGCCGATCAGTTCGGCCAGATCCTGGCGCACCAGCGGTTCGCCGCCGGAAAAGCCCAGCTGCGCGGCGCCCATCTCCCGGGCCTCGCGAAACACCTTGAGCCACTGGGCGGTATCGAGCTCCTGGCCCTGGGCCGCGAAGTCCAGCGGGTTGGAGCAATACGGGCATTGCAGCGGGCAGCGATAGGTCAGCTCGGCCAGCAGCCACAGCGGCAGGCCGATCTGTGGCTTGGCGGGCACGCTGGGATCAGCCGAGTTCGATCCAGTGCTGGGCACGGGCGACCTCCATGAATTGCTCGATATCGTCCCCGAGCTCGGCGACCCCGGGGAACTGCACCTGCAGCTCGCCGATGATCGCCGCCACGTCGCGCTCGCCATCGATCAAGCCGCCGATCAGGGCGGCGCTGTCGTTGAGCTTGATCATGCCCTCGGGGTACAGCAGGACATGGCCCTTTTGCGCCGGCTCGTACTGGAAGCGGTAGCCGGGGCGCCAGCGTGGGGTTTTGCTGCGATCGAAACTCATAAGGTGATCCCTTTGTGCCAGACCCGCTGCTCGGTGACGCTGTGATAAGGCGGGCGGTTCAGTTCATAGGCCATGCTCATGGCGTCGAGCATGCTCCAAAGAATGTCCAGTTTGAACTGGAGAATTTCCAGCATGCGCTCCTGGCCCGCGCGGGTGGTGTAGTGCTGCAAGGTGATGGCCAGGCCATGCTCCACGTCTCTGCGGGCCTGGCCCAGGCGCGTGCGGAAGTACTGGTAGCCGGCCGGGTCGATCCACGGATAGTGCTGGGGCCAGCTGTCCAGGCGCGACTGATGGATCTGCGGGGCGAACAGTTCGGTCAGGGAGCTGCTGGCGGCTTCCTGCCAGCTGGCGCGCCGGGCGAAGTTGACGTAGGCATCCACGGCGAAACGCACCCCCGGCAATACCAGCTCCTGGGAACGCAGCTGGTCCGGGTCCAGGCCCACGGCCTGGCCCAGGCGCAGCCAGGCCTCGATGCCACCGTCCTCGCCGGGGGCGCCGTCATGGTCCAGCAGGCGCTGGATCCACTCGCGGCGCACTTCCCGGTCCGGGCAGTTGGCGAGGATCGCCGCATCCTTCATGGGGATGTTCACCTGGTAGTAGAAGCGGTTGGCGACCCAGCCCTGGATCTGCTCGCGGCTGGCCCGGCCTTCGTACATCGCCACGTGGTAGGGGTGATGGATGTGGTAATAGGCGCCCTTGGCGCGCAGGGCCTGTTCGAATTCGGCGGGGGACAGCGGGGTGTCGGTCATCTGGGTTCTCCGGGGCTTGGCCTGGTCGCGGGCGGGCCCGCGGTTGCGCAAACGGCCCCAGGGCGCTGGGGCCGAGCTCGTGGGCTAGCAGGCCGTTGAAAAACGTTGGCGAGGCAGCCAGCGCAAGGCAAAAACAGGCGAAAAAGCGCAGTTTACGAGTGGTAAATGAGCATTTTGAGCCTGTTTTTAACGCAGCGATGGCAACGCAGATAGTTTTTCAACGGCCTGCTACAGCTCAATACTCATTCCGTCGTAAGCCACTTCCACCTTTCGGCGTACCAGTTCGGCACGTTCGGCGGAGTCTTCGTCGAGGATCGGGTTGGTGTTGTTGATGTGGATAAGCACCTTGCGCTGGCGCGGCAGTTGCTCCAGCACTTCGAGCATGCCGCCGGGGCCGTTCTGTGCCAGGTGGCCCATCTCCCGGCCGGTACGGGTGCCGACGCCACGGCGCTGCATCTCGTCGTCTTCCCATAAGGTGCCGTCCACCAGCAGGCAGTCGCTGGCGGCCATGATCTGCAGCAGCGGCGCGTCCACCTTGCCCAGGCCCGGCGCGTAGAACAGCTTGCCGCCGGTGCGCAGGTCCTCGACGATCAGGCCGATGTTGTCGCCCGGGTGCGGGTCGAAGCGATGGGGCGAGTAGGGCGGCGCGGCGCTGCGCAGGGGCAGCGGGGTGAAGCGCAGGTTGGGGCAGGCGGCCACGCTGAAGCTCTGGTCCAGTTCGATGCGGTTCCATTGCAGGCCGCCGTTCCAGTGGCTGAGCATCTTGAACAGCGGGAAACCGGTGCTCAGGTCCTCGTGGACCATGTCGGTGCACCAGACCTGATGCGGGCAGCCTTCGCGCAGGCTGAGCAGGCCGGTGGTGTGGTCGATCTGGCTGTCCATGAGGATGATGGCGCTGATCCCGGTATCGCGCAGGGCTCGACCGGGTTGCATGGGAGCGAAGCCCTGCAGTTGGGCGCGAATATCCGGGGAGGCGTTGCACAGCACCCAATTCACCCCGTCATCGGAGATCGCGATGGACGACTGGGTACGGGCCTGGGCGCGCAGGCTGCCGTCGCGAAATCCCGCGCAGTTCACGCAGTTGCAGTTCCACTGCGGAAAACCACCGCCGGCGGCGGAACCTAGAATCTGGACAAACATGGGCGCTCCCTGGGCTGTGACTTGAAGATTGTGGACGACTGAAAATGAAAACGCCCCGGACGAGCCGAGGCGTTGCGCTGGACGTTCCGGCCGGAGCCAGGAATCAGCGGCTGGCGAAGTACATGGTGACTTCGAAGCCGATGCGCAGGTCAGTGTAAGCCGGTTTGGACCAAGTCATGAAAATGCTCCTTTGAGGTGGGTCGGACGGGTGTTGCCTATACATATAGTCCACCTCCGGGCGGAGATGTTCAGATGCTTAGGCGGCTATCTTACTAAATTCACATAACGGCTTGCCTGCAATTCTTAAAGAAAGCTCGTTACAGCGCTGGTAACGATCATTTTGCCGCTTGCCAGGGTGAACCTGGGCAAGAGCCGTTGGCCAGGGCCTTCCAACCTCCGCTCGCGTGCTGCAACTGCCGGGCGGCCTGGATCACCTGCGCGGGCGTCAGGGCCTCGATGTGGGCTTGCAATCGTTCCAGGTAGTCCGACGGATGGCCGGCCAATCGCGCCTGCCACAGCAGTTGCGCCGCCTGTTGCTGGGGCAACTGGGAGGGTAGCAATTGCTGGGCTAGAACCTGGCGCTGGTCGAGCCAGGCCTGGGCATCGAGGGCCTGCAACTGTTCGGGCAAACGCAGGAAGAACTGTTCCAGATGGCCGAGGATCTCGCCCAGGCTGGCGTTCGGCGACTGCACCCCGAACAGCAGGCCGGTGCGGCCATCGAGTTGGCGTACTGCGCTGAACACGCCATAGCCCAGTTGCAGCTCGACCCGCAGACGCTGGTAGAACGGGGTCTGGCAGAGTTGGCCCAGCAGGCGCCAGGCAGCTTCGTCGGCCAGTAGGCTCGATGGGCTTGGGCAGAACAGCAGCAGTGCCTGCTCTGCACTGTCCATGGGCACCGTCTGCCAGACATGGCCGGTTCCTGGCTGCGGTGCCTGGTTCAGGTTGGTATCCGCGGTCCCGGGCATCCGCTGCAGGGCCCGGGCGAAGGCGTCCTGTCCGTGGGGCGGCACGCCCAGCGCCAAACCGTCCCAGCGGGCCGTGGCCCATAGCGCTTGCAGGGCCTCGGCGTTCAAGGTCGTACCGCTGTCGGGCAGTGGTTGTTCGGCGAAGGTCTCGAGCAGTTGGCGCAGGGGCATCGGTGGTGTCTCTACGTCGATCCTGCCTGCTTGCCAGAACTCCGGGGATGGCTGGCCCAGCTGTCGCAGCGCCTGTTGCAGCACCGCCGGCATGGGTTGCTGCAGGCCGTGCAATTGCAGCAGCCAGTCCATGCCGCAGGAGCTGAAGCTCAGTTCCACCCCGGCTTGCCGGGCGTCCCCGGCCAGGGCTGCCAGGCTGTGCTGCAAACGCCGGTGCAGGCCGCTCGGCGCGGGACTCGCCAGGCGCCAGCGCAACAGCAACTGCGCTGTATCGGTATCGGTGGGCAGAGCCTGGCTGAAGCTCAGGGCCGGGTTATCCCGCCGGCCTCGGCTGCGGTCCTGGGCGAAGGTCCGCAGGCCGCGATGCTTACTGCTCTGGCCGCGGATCAGGCCGGCCTGGGGCGCCTCGATGGCGCCGCGCAAGAACGGGTTGGCGGGTGGCAATTGCCAGTCGCCACTGAGGTCATCCACAACCTGGGGCTGCAATTGCCGCAGGAGCGCCTTGAGGGCCAGGAGTCCGTCGGCGCCCAGCTCCTGGGCGGTGTGCCGGCTGTCCCGACGGGCCAGTTCCAGGGCGCTACCGACTTGCAGCCGGCGTTGTTGCAGCAGGGCATATTCCTCGCGCAAGTGCGGCCAGTCGCCCTGGGCGCTGAAGAACCCCAGCCAGTCCAGCACCCGTTGGCGGATTTGTGCTGGCGCCTCGCTGGGCGCCTGGCCCAGATCCAGTTCCAGATGCAGCAATGCTTGCCCGGCGAACTCATACCGCGCCTGGGCCTTGAGGCTATGGGCCAGTGACTGTTGTTGGAGCTTGGCAAGCAATCCGCCGGGTTTATCCGATTGCAGCCAGGTACAAAGGAAATCCAGCGCCACGCCGGCGCCTTCCGGCAGTCCTTCAAGGGCGAACAGCATGTCCAGGCGCTGTCCGTCGAACCGTTGATAGTTGCTGGCGGTGCTGGCCAACAGTGGCACTGGTGCTATTTGTTGCTGGCGCGGGCCCGCGGGCAGGCCCGAGCCGTAGCGTTCGGCCAGGGCCCGGAGCTCGGCCAGGGATTGCGGTCCGGCCAGGCTCAGGGTCATTTGCCCAGCCCGGTAGAAATCGCGGTGGAACTGCCACAGGCCCTGCTGGAAGGCCGGGTTGGCCAGGTTCAGGCTATAGCGGTTGCCGGCATGGAAGGCCCGTAGCGGGTGGGTCGCGGACAGGCCGTCGCACAAGGCGAACTGGCGCTGGGCGTTGGCGTCCCGGGACCAGGCGAGGAATTCCGCATGCAGCACTTCGCGTTCCCGGCGTTGCTCGGCGAGGTCGAGGCGGGGCCGGGCGAGCATGTCGCACAGGCGCTCCAGGCCACCGGCGAAGGCGTTGCTTGGCAATTCGAAAAAAAACTCGGTGCTGCGTTCGCCTGTACTGGCGTTCAGTTGCCCGCCCTGGGCGCGGACGTAGGCCATCAGCCCCCGTTCGGCGGGGAAGCGCTCGGTGCCGAGAAACAGCAGGTGTTCCAGGAAGTGCGCCAGGCCCGGCCAGGCCTGTGGTACGTCATGGCTGCCCGCGGCGACCCGCAGCGCCGCGGCGCTGCGTTTCAGGTGGGGAGCATGGCGCAGGGAGACCTGCAGGCCGTTGGCCAGGGTTTCCAGGTGGGGCAGGGAGTGGTTCGGCGCGGGCATGGGCACATCCAGGACAGAGAGGCGCCCATGCTAGCGGATATCCCCGGATCAGCGCTTGCCCAGCGCTGCGTAAAGTTCGGGGCGGCGATCGGCCAGGTAGCGATTCAGGGTCCGGGATTCGTTCATCAAGTCGCGGTCCAGGGTGCCGATGATCAAGGTCTCGTCCAGCCCGGCCAGGGCGATCCGGCTACCGTCCGGAGCGGCGATGCTGCTCTGGCCGCAGTAGCGGATCTGTTCCTCGTGGCCGCAGTAGTTGGCGTAGGCCACGTAGCACTGGTTCTCGAAGGCCCGGGCACGAATGGTCACGTCGGCGACGAAGTCGTAGGGGATCATGTTCGCCGTCGGCACCAGGATCAGTTCGGCGCCGGCCAGGGCCAGGCGCCGGGCGTTCTCCGGGAACTCGATGTCGTAGCAGATCAGGAAGCCGAGCTTCCAGCCGTTGAGCTCCACCAGGGGGAAATCGTCTGTGCCGGCGCTGAACATCGAGTGGTCCAGGTCACCGAACAGGTGGGTCTTGCGGTAATTGCACAGGCGCTGGCCGTTGGCGTCGATGAGCTGCACGGCGTTGTAGATCCGGCCGTTGGCGTCACGTTCCGGATAGCCGTAGAGAATCGCCATGCCGGCGGCCTGGGCGATGGCGGCGATCCGTTGGGCGGCCGGGCCGTCCTGGGCTTCGGCGAGGGCGCCGACGGCCTCGGGACCGATGTTGTAGCCGCTGAGGAACATCTCCGGCAGCACCAGCAGGTCGACTGCGGTGGCCTGCGCGGCCACCTGCTGCAGCCGATGCAGGTTAGCGGCTACGTCCAGCGGCTGTGGAGGGCACTGATACAGGGCGACACGCATGTTCTTCACTCCTCTGACTTGCGGTAGCGGTCATCTTCGCCGCTACCGCAGACTCGGGCCAGGCCCGGAGGGTGCCTTCGTAGGCGCCGGTCCGGCCCAGCATGGCTCAGTCGGCCAGGGCCACCGGGCCCAGTTCGTGGAACACATCCCCAGGCCCCGGGTTCTCCGGATGGGTGGCGCCACCGAAGTGCTTCATGATGCCCCACACCGCATTGAGGGAGGTTTGCACCGCGCCCTCGACCCAGGCCGGGGTCCAGGAGACGTCGTCGCCGGCGATGAAGATGCCGCGTTGTTCGGCAGGCATGTCGTCTTGCATGAAGTGCGCATACATCCGCTGGTTGTAGCGGTAGTGGCCCGGCAACGCGCCCTTGAAGGCGCCGAGGAAGTGCGGATCGGCCTCCCAGGAGACGGTGATCGGGTTGCCGATGACGTGGCCAGCGATGTCGACCTTCGGGTAGACCTTCTTCAATGCATCCAGCGCAAGCTGCACGCGCTTTTCCACCGGGTGCGGCAGCATCTTCATGGCATCGCTCATCCAGGAGTAGGACAGGCAGATCACCCCAGGCTTGTCGTCGCCGTTGTCGAACAGGTAGGTGCCACGGGTCAGGCGGTCGGTGAGGGTCATGCTCATCACGTCGCGGCCGGTCTGCGGATCCTTGTCCTTCCAGAATGGCCGGTCGACCATCACGAAGGTCTTCGACGACTGCATGTAGCGGGTGCGGTCCAGGGCCATCCACATCTTCTGCGAGAACAGCGCTTCCTCGCACTCGATCTGGGTGGTCAGCAGCCAGGTCTGGCAAGTGGCCAATACCGCCGCGTAGTGGCGGGTATCGCCCCAGTAGTCGGTGACGGCGAAGGTGCCATCGGCGGCGCGGGCGATCTTCTTCACACCGGGACGCGGTGCGCCGTTGTGCAGCTTGGCCAGGGAGGTGCCGGCCGGCCAGTGGGCGCATTTTTCCGGGATGTGGCTCCAGATGCCGCGAGGCACTTGCTCGACGCCGCCGACCACCAGGTGCTGGTGGTCGTCGCAGTTGGTCATCACCACGCGGAAGATTTCCAGCATGGAGTTGGGGAAGTCCGAGTCCCAGCCGCCGGTGCCGAAGCCAACCTGGCCGAAGATCTCGCGGTGGCGGTAGGACAGCTGCGAGAACGCCTTGGAGGTGGCGACGAAGTCATAGAAGGTGCGGTCGTCCCATTTGGGTACCAGCTCGTCCCAGAGGGCCTTGAGCTTGAGCGTGTCGCGCTCGCGGATGGCGTCCTGGATCTCTGAGAAGCGCGCGCCGTCTTCCAGGGCGTCGGCCCAGGCCTGGGCGACTTCGCGGAAGATTTCCGGCAGGTCGTCCATCTTCTCGGCGTAGTGGCTGGTGCCTTCCAGATCGACCACGGTGCTGCCCGAAGCCGGGGTCAGCGGGTTGGGGAAGGGGCGGGTTTCCAGGCCGAGCTTGTCGACGTAGTGGTAGAAGGCGGTGCTCGACACCGGGAACCGCATGCCGCCCAGCTCGGCGATGATCCCGTCGGCGCCTTCGAAGGTTTCCGAACGCAGCCGGCCGCCCATCTTCGAGGCCTCGTAGACCACCGGCTTGAGGCCCAGCTTCATCAGCTCGTAGGCCGCCACCAGGCCGGAAATGCCGGCGCCGACGATGGCCACTTCCTGGCCGTGCTTCTCGGCAGGAATGCTGCCCAGGCCGGCGGGGTGCTCGATCCAGTCGTCGAAGGCGAAAGGGAAATCCGGGCCGAAGATGGTGATAGGTTTCTTGCCGTCTGCGGGATGGCGATTGTTCTTGTTCATGGCTGACCTTGGCGGGCGGCTCAGCGGAATGCTGAGTATAGGAAAAGATGTCAGCCATTCT
Organism: Pseudomonas sp. MSSRFD41; assembly: GCF_014230245.1. Lineage (NCBI taxonomy): Bacteria > Pseudomonadati > Pseudomonadota > Gammaproteobacteria > Pseudomonadales > Pseudomonadaceae > Pseudomonas > Pseudomonas sp. MSSRFD41. The sequence continues at coordinate 726,403 of NZ_JACKZK010000001.1, forward strand.
AGAGAGGGGGAAACTCGTAAATAAGACGCAAACTGTCGTCGTTATGCATTGTTATTTTTCGATGTGACGAAGCTTGTGTTCAGAGTGACGAGCGCCTTGTCACAGTGCGTGCCCGCGATCGATCTTGCTGCTGAGGATGATCGAGGTGGTGGTCTTCTCCACGCCATCGATGCTGCCGATCTGGTCCAGCAACTGGTCCAGCTGCTCCGGGGATTCGGTGCGCAGCCAGGCCACATAGTCGAACTCGCCACTGACTGCACACAACTGCTGGACCTGGGCCATGCCGCTCAGGCGGCGCAGGACGTCCTTGCCGGAGCGTGGCTGGACCTTGATGCCGACATAGGCTTGCAGCCCGCCATCGACCACCCGCTGGCCCAGGCGCACGCCGTAGCCGGTGATCACCCGGGTCTTCTCCAGGCGCGCCAGGCGCGAGGTCACGGTGGTGCGGGCGATGCCCAGTTGCCGGGCCAGCATGGCCACGCTTTCACGTGCGTTGATCTGCAAGGCGGCGATCAGCTGACGGTCGACTTCGTCGAGAACGGGAGGACGGCTATCGGACAAGATGGGCTCCAGCGCGGTGATCGGGGAGCGCACATGTTAGCGTCTCCCACGGTCCGCCGCTCGCCGCCCGGGATCTGGTCCTGGGCGGCGCGGGCTCAGGCGGGAATGACCTGGGCGAAGGCGTGGCGAAAGCGCTGCATGTCCTGTTCGGAGCCGATGCTGACCCGTGCCCAGCTCGGCCAGTGGTCCCAGACCCGACCGATGCGTACCTGGCGTGCCGCCAGGGCATCCACCACGTCCTGGGCCGGACGCCGGACATCGACCATGAAGCAGTTGGACTGGGAGGCGGTGCAGTTGAATCCGCGTTGCCGTAGCCAGGCGATGGTCTGGTCGCGCAGCTGCTGGTTGTGCCGCTTGCGCTCGGCCAGCAGGTTGGGGTCTTCCAGGCTGGCCAGCCCTCCCAGCAAGGTCGACGCCGCCGGCACGTTGTAGCCGCCGTAGGCTTCCAGGCGCTCGAGCAGCGCCGGTTGGCCCACGGCCAGGCCCAGTCGCGCCCCGGCCATGCCGTAGATCTTGGAGAAGGTGCGCAGCACCAGCAGTTGCGGGTGTTCCTTGACCAGCGGGATGCAGGTGCTGGCCGTGGAAAACTCGATGTAGGCCTCGTCGATCAGCATGACCGTGCCCTTGGGCAGGCGCGCCAGGGCCTGCTCGATGGCCTGGCGTGGCGTCAGGGTGCCGGTGGGGTTGTTGGGGTTGCACAGGTAGAGCAGGCCCGGCGCGGGATCGACGGCGAGCATCGCCTGCAGGTCGTGGGCGTGGCTGGCATCCAGCGGTACTTCGTGCACCTTGGCCTGGCACCCTTCGGCAGCTTCCCTGGGCGCCTCGTAGGAGGGGCTGGCCATGACCAGGCTGGCGTCTCGGGTGAAGGCCATGACCGCGTGCTGCAACGCGGCCTTGGAGCCGCAGAAACTCTGTACATGATCCTCGGGAATATCCTGCTGGCGGGCGAACAGCGCGTTGAGCCGATATTGGATCTTGTAGGGATAGCGACCGCTGAGGGCGATGCCTTGCTGCATGGCCTGGCGGCTGGCGGGTGAAGGGCCCCAGGGGCTTTCGTTGAAGTTGATCAGGACATCGGTGGCCGGCGGCGGTACCGACGATGGGGCGGGTTCGGCAGCCTGGCTCCAGCCTGGCAGTGAAAGCAGCGGCAGGGCGGATACCAGCCCCATGAGTGATCGGCGCGTAATCTCAACCATCGATAAATCCCTTTCTTATCGTGAAAGACCCCGAGGCGTCCTTTGTCCTGGTTGGACATCGATATGACGGCGGGAAAACAGCGGGATTTAAACTGGCGATTCGATGGCTCGTGGTACGGGAGGCCGGTTCGCAGGCATGAAAAAACCGCGCAATGCGCGGTTTTGATGTTTGGTGGGCCCACACGGACTCGAACCGTGGACCAAAGGATTATGAGTCCTCTGCTCTAACCAACTGAGCTATAGGCCCTCAGTAGGCGGCGGATTATAACGATGGTTTCTCGGCTGTGCTATCCGAAAAACCGGAAACGCGGATCTGCAGGAAGCGTGCGCAGAACTCTTCGGCTTCCAGCGGCAGGCTGACGATGTAGCCCTGGATCTGTTCGCAGCCTTCCAGGGCGAGGAAGGCTTGCTGTTCCTGGTTCTCCACGCCTTCGGCGATCACCGTGAATTGCATGCTGCGACCCAGGGCGATGATGGCGCGCACGATCGCCACGTCGTGGGGGTCGTCCGGTAGGCCGCGCACGAACGACTGGTCGATCTTGAGGAAGTCCAGCGGCAGGCGCTTGAGGTAGCTCAGGGATGAATAGCCGGTGCCGAAGTCGTCGATGGCCAGTTGCACGCCCAGGCGCTTGAGTTGGTGCAGGACCTCCAGTGCCTCTTCGGCCTGGCTCATGATGAAGTTTTCGGTGATCTCCAATTGCAGCAGCCCGGGTTGCAGGTCGTGGTCGCGCAGCAACTGTTCGATGCGGTCCAGCAGGTTGGGTTGACGTAGTTGGGCGCCGGCCAGGTTGACCGACAGTGGGCCGAAGCTTTCGTAGTGCCGGTTCCAGTGTTGAAGATGCAGGCAGGCCTGTTCCAGCACCCAGTCGCCAATCGGCAGGATCAAGCCGTTTTCCTCGGCCAGCGGGATGAAGTGTTCGGGCGCGACTTCGCCGAAGTTGGGGTTGCGCCAGCGAATCAGGGCTTCGGCGCCGACCAGTTCATGGTTGCCGAGGCTGATCTTGGGTTGGAAATACAGGGTCAGTTCGTTGCGTTCGATGGCTCGTCGCAGTTCATGTTCCAGGGCCACGCGCTCGCTGGCCTGGGCGGTCAGTTCGCGGGTGTAGCGTTCCACGCGGTTACGGCCCTTGGCCTTGGAGCGGTACATGGCGGCATCGGCGTTCTTGATCAAGGTGGCGACGTCGCAGCCGTCCTTGGGGTACAGGCTGGTACCGATGCTGGCGCTGATGAAGAACTCGTGTTCGCCGGCCTGGAATGGCGCGGTGAAGCAGTTCAACAGCTTGCTGGCGATGTAGTCGGCGTCGCTGGGCTGGTGCAGGCCGGGGAGCAGGATGATGAATTCGTCCCCGCCCAGGCGGGCCACGGTGTCTATGTCGCGCAGCTGTTCCTTGAGGCGCACGGCGATGCCCTTGAGCAACAGGTCGCCCACCGGGTGGCCGAGGCTGTCGTTGATGTGCTTGAAGCGGTCCAGGTCGAGGAACAGCACCGCGCCCTGGCCGCCGCTGTCCTGCTGGCTATCGAGCGCCGCCAGCAGCCGGCTTTCGAACAGGGTGCGATTGGGCAGGCCGGTCAGCGGATCGTGGTGGGCCTGGTAGTCGAGCCTTGCCTGGGCGTGCTTGAGGCTGGAGATATCGGCGAACACCGCGACGAAGTGGGTGGTCTGCTGTTCCTGGTTGCGTACCGCATTGATCGTCAGCCAGTTGGGATACAACTCGCCGTTTTTGCGGCGGTTGGATATCTCGCCCTGCCAGTGCCCTTCCAGGGTGAGCTGGTGCCACATCGCCGCGTAGAAGGCGCTGTCGTGTAACCCCGAGGCCAGCAGGCGCGGGGTGTGGCCCAGGGCTTCGCTCTCGCTGTAGCCGGTGATCTCGCTGAAAGCGCGGTTGACCGCGCTGATGCGCTGTTGGGTGTCGGTGATCATCACGCCTTCGGCGGTGCTCTCGAAGACCGTGGCGGCCTGTTGCAGCTTTTCCTGCATCAGGTGGCGGTCGGTGATGTCCCGGGCGATGGTCAGCATGCAATCGTCCTCGCCGATGGGCAGGGGGCGACTGGAGACTTCGCAGAGCCGGACCTGGCCGTCGCTGCGGCGGATATGGCAGGTGAAGTCGCGGACGAATCCGTCCCGTTGCAAGAGATCGAGCAACTGTTTGCGTTCGTTGAGGTTGACCCAGATTCCCAGGTCAAGGGTCGAGCGATCCAGGGACATGGCGCTGTCGAACCCGGTGATGCGGCTGAAGCCCTCGTTGACCTCCAGCAACAGGCCGTCGCGTTGTCGGCTCAGCAGCAGGCCGTCCGGGGAAGCGTGGAAGGCCTTGGCGAACTTCTCCTCGGAGGTCTGCAGTCGTTGCTGGGTTTCCTTGAGCGGGCTGATGTCGCGCACCACCACGACCAGCGCCGGGGTGGTGTCGAGGTCGAAGGGTTCGGCGGAGATGAGCCCGGTGAACAGTTGGCCGTTGTGCCGCCGGAAGGGCATCTCCAGGTTGCGGATGCTACCGGCCTGCAAGCGTTGCAGAAGACTGGGGCCGACCCCGGGGATGCCCCAGATGTTGAGCTGGGTGGCGGTCTGGCCTATCACTTGCGCGGCGCTCAGGCCGATCTGTTCCTCGAAGGCCTTGTTCACCTCCAGCAGGCAGCCATCGGACAAGCGGGCGATCACCAGGAGGTCCGGGCATTGCTGGAACACCGAGGCGAATTTCTGCTCGGACAGGCGCAGGGCTTCCTCGGTGTGCTTGGCCTCGCTGATGTCGATCATCAGGCCGCGCATCACCGGTTCGTGGCCGTGCTCGATCAGGCTGACGATATCCCGGACCCAGAGGCAACGACCGTCGGCGGCGATCACTCGGTAATCGAGGCTGTGATCGCGTCCGGCCTCGAGTTCGTGATCGCAGAACGCCTGGGCGCGGGTCAGGTCGGCGGGGTGGATGATGTTGCGCCAGAAGCCGGGGACCAGCCAATGGGACAGGGGATAGCCCAACAGCGGCTCGGCGTGGGGCGAGACGTAGCTGTAGGTGAAATCGCTGACGCGCGCCTCCCAGGCGATGGCCGAGAGGCTCTCCACCAGGCTGCGGTAGTGGTATTCGCTGCTGCGCAGTTCCTGCTCCAGGGCTACCCGCCGGGAGATTTCCGAGCTCAGGCGGCGATTTATGCGGATCACTACCGCCAGTACGGTAACCAACAGCAGCAGCCCCGGCAGGCCATAGACCAGTACATCCCGCCAGAATGTGCGGTGGTCGAGCACACTGCCGACCCAGCGCTGCTGGATAGTGCTGATTTCTTCCGGGCTGAGATCGGCGAGAACCTTATCGAGAATGCCTACCAGGACCTTGTTGTCCCGCGGTACGCCCATGGCCAACTGATAGCGGTAAGGGGTCTCGCCGCTGACGTAGAGACCCTCGAGCTTGAGTTGGCGCAGGCTCCAGACGCTGGAAGCCAGGTCGCCCACTACGGCATCCACCTTGTCGGTGGCCAGGGCTTGCAAGGTCGAGCTGACGTTGGGCAGGGCCACCAGGTTCAGGTCCGGATGATGGGAGCGCAGCAACTCGTGCGGTGCGTAGTTCTCCACCACGGCCACCTTGAGCCCGTACAGGTCTTCGAGGTCGTGGGGCTGGGCGCCGCCCTTATGGGCCAGGATCACGATGGGGAAGTCCAGGTAGGGCCGAGTGAAGGCCATGTAGCTCTGGCGCTCGGGGGTCGACATGATCCCTGGCAACAGGTCCAGCTTGCCTTGCCGGGCATCTTCCAGCACGGCGGTCCAACTGGCTGGCTCCACCGGCTTGAGACTGATGGAGAGGCGTTCCTGGATCAGTTGGATATAGTCCGCCGCCAGGCCCTGGTAGCGACCTTCCTCGTCCCGGTATTCGAAAGGTGGCCAGGAGGCATCCACGCCCAGGCGCAACTCTGGGTGGGATTTGAGCCAGCCACGTTCTTCATCGGTGAGAGTCAGCGCGCCAGCCGTTGCGGTCCAGTCAAGCAACGCCAGCAGAAGCATGGCCGACAGTCTGGGCATAACCGTCTCGTTGTGGAGGAACGGGTGAATGCTTCGAGTGTAGACGGGGTATTGGCGCAGGGAGGTTGCAGAAAGCAAAACCCCCAGCAGGGCTGGGGGTCTTGGTGTTACTCGTCGAGGAAGGAGCGCAGGTGCTCGCTTCGCGTCGGGTGGCGCAGCTTGCGCAGCGCCTTGGCTTCGATCTGGCGGATCCGCTCGCGGGTCACGTCGAACTGCTTGCCGACTTCCTCTAGGGTGTGGTCGGTGTTCATATCGATGCCGAAACGCATGCGCAGCACCTTGGCTTCCCGGGCGGTAAGACCGGAAAGCACTTCGCGGGTGGCTTCCTTCAGGCTCTCGACGGTGGCCACATCGATCGGGGACTGCATGGTCGAGTCCTCGATGAAGTCGCCCAGATGGGAATCTTCATCGTCGCCGATCGGGGTTTCCATGGAGATCGGCTCCTTGGCGATCTTCAATACCTTGCGGATCTTGTCCTCAGGCATTTCCATGCGCTCGCCCAGCTCTTCCGGAGTCGGTTCGCGACCCATTTCCTGCAGCATCTGCCGGGAAATACGGTTGAGCTTGTTGATCGTCTCGATCATGTGCACCGGAATACGGATGGTGCGGGCCTGGTCGGCGATCGAACGGGTGATCGCCTGGCGAATCCACCAGGTGGCGTAGGTCGAGAACTTGTAGCCGCGACGGTATTCGAACTTGTCCACCGCTTTCATCAAGCCGATGTTGCCTTCCTGGATCAGGTCGAGGAACTGCAGGCCACGGTTGGTGTACTTCTTGGCGATGGAGATCACCAGACGCAGGTTGGCTTCAACCATCTCTTTCTTCGCGCGACGGGCCTTGGCCTCGCCGATCGACATGCGACGGTTGATTTCCTTGATCTCGAGGATCTTCAGGCCGGTCTCGGCTTCCAGCGCGGTCAGCTTCTGCTGGCAACGGACGATGTCCGGCTGCAGGCGAGCGATGGCCTCGGCATACTTGCTCTTGCCTTTGGCCAGGGCGTCAGTCCAGCTTTCATCCACTTCGTTGCCCGGGAACTGGCGCAGGAAGTCCGCACGCGGCATACGGGCATCACGCACGCACAGCTGCATGATGGCGCGTTCCTGCTGGCGCAGGCGATCCAGGGAGCTGCGTACGCGCTCGACCAGGGTCTCGAATTGCTTGGGCACCAGCTTGATCGGCATGAACAGCTCGGCCAGGGCGAGCATCTCGGCGACAGCCTGCTTGTTCTCGCGACCGTGCTTCTTCAGCGCCTTGCGGGTGACTTCCAACTGGTCGGCCACGGCACCGAAGCGCTGGGCTGCGACGATCGGATCCGGACCGCTTTCGGCTTCTTCCTCGTCTTCGGACGCTTCACCGTCCTCGTCATCGCTGTCGTCGTCCTCTTTTGCCGACTTGGTGTCGACAGGCGGTGGTACCTCGGCGGCAGGCGGCGTGATGCCGTCGTCCGGGTCGATGTAACCGCTGAGAACGTCCGACAGGCGGCCACCTTCGGTGGTGACGCGGGTGTATTCGGAGAGAATGTGTTCCACCGTGCCAGGGAAGTGCGCGATGGCGCCCATCACTTCACGGATACCCTCTTCGATACGCTTGGCGATTTCGATTTCGCCTTCGCGAGTGAGCAGCTCTACGGTGCCCATTTCGCGCATGTACATGCGCACCGGGTCGGTAGTGCGACCGATGTCGGTTTCCACAGCCGCCAACGCTGCGGCGGCTTCTTCAGCTGCTGCTTCGTCGGTATCGGCTTCGGCCAACAAAAGGGCATCCGCATCCGGAGCACTCTCGAATACGTTGATCCCCATGTCGTTGATCATGCGGATGATGTCTTCCACCTGTTCCGGATCTGAAATATCCTCCGGCAGGTGGTCGTTGACCTCCGCGTAAGTCAGGTAACCCTGCTCACGTCCACGGCTGATCAACTCTTTGAGGCGAGACTGCTGTTGCGCTTTTCCGGACATAACACCCTATCCACTGAAGGTCTTGGCGGGCAAAAAACAAGCCGAGGATTATACCCGAGCTATGACCTCACGCGCCAGTTGAGGTCGGGTTTGATGCGGGAACATTGCGTCTTAGAAGCTCCACCAGCTGTTTTTTCTCTTCGCTGCTGAGCTCGCTTTGGCGCGATTTCCTGAGAAGTTGTTCTAAAACACGCTCGCGTTGGCGAGCGGACAAGCTATTAATGGTGTCGAAAAACTGTTGTTCAAGGTTATCTCCGTCGATCAGCCACTCTTTTTCCGCCAGGGCGGTGAGCAGGTTCCCTTGTTGGGTCCCATGCCAGCGCGCCATCAACTGATGAATAGAGCGTAGCTTAGGATTTTTCTGCACGGCTTCGATCAGGGCTACCAGCAACTGGGTGTTGGTGTTGTCGTCATCGGCAAAGTGCCCGGCATCTTCAACTTTTTCTGCCAATTGCGGGTGATGCAGCAGGGTCCGCAAGGCGGCCAGGGTCGGCGGTTCCACCGCTGCGGGAACGCGCGGAGCCCGTGGCTGGTCGCGATCTGCCTGGCGCTTGCCCTTGCCGTGCTTGTCCCACGGTTTGTTTTCCCATTTCTTGCCGCCACCGTTCTTCTTCGGCGTCCACTCCTGCTGGGGAGCATAGGCTGCCTGCTGAGGCTCATGGTGGTAGTCGGCGTAGTCCGGCATGCCATCGTAGTCGATGCCCGCGTCGTAGGGGGGCGGGGCTTCCGGCATGGGGTTGTGCGTCAGTTGGTTGACCGTTTCATTGGTCAGGCCGGTGATCTCGGTGAGCCGCTGGCGCATCAGGATCCGCAGGTTGGCCCCGGGGATCTTCTCGATCAGCGGGGCGGCCAGCGTTGCCAGGTGGGCCTTGCCTTCCAGCGAGCGCGGGTCTGCTTCCTCGATCAATTGCTGGAAGAAGTAGTCGGCCAGCGGCTGGGCGTGCTGGTTGATCCGGGCCAGGAAGGCATCGGTGCCTTCCGAGCGAACCAGGGTATCCGGGTCTTCTCCCTCGGGCAGGAACAGGAAGCGCGCACGGCGCCCGTCCTGCAGGGAGCCCAGGGTGGATTCCAGGGCGCGCCAGGCGGCCTTGCGTCCGGCCTGGTCGCCGTCGAAGCAGAACAGCACGCTGGGCACTATGCGGAATAAACGCTTGAGGTGTTCTTCGCTGGTGGCGGTGCCCAGGGTCGCGACCGCGTTGCGCAGGCCTTGCTGGGCCAATGCGATCACGTCCATGTAGCCTTCGACGACGATGATCTCCTCGAGGTTGCGATTGTTCTTGCGCGCTTCGAACAGGCCGTAGAGTTCCTGCCCCTTGTGGAACACTGGGGTTTCCGGGGAGTTCAGGTATTTGGGCTTGTCGTCTCCCAGCACGCGGCCACCGAAGGCAATGATCCGGCCGCGAGTATCGCGGATGGGAAACATCACTCGATCGCGAAAGCGGTCGTAGCGCTTGCCGGTCTCGGCATTCTCGATCAGCAAGCCTGCGTCGATCATGGCCTTTTGCTGCAACGTATCGCTGCTCAGGTGCTTGAACAGGTTGTCCCAGCCGGGTGGGGCGAACCCGAGGCCGAAGTCCCGTGCTATTTCGCCAGTGAGGCCGCGTCCCTTGAGGTAGTCCACGGCCGCCTTACGTGCGGGATGGCTCTTGAGGGCTTGGCGGTAGTAGTCGGCGGCAGCCGTGAGCAGCGGGTATAGCGGTGAGTCGGTGGGCTGGCGAGGTTTGCGCTGGCCGCGCCCATTTTCTTCGCGAGGGACCTCCATGCCTGCGCTCTTCGCCAGTTCCTCGACGGCCTGGGGAAAGTCCAGGTTGTCGTGGTCCATGATGAAACCGAGGGCATTGCCGCCGGCGCCGCAGCCGAAGCAGTAGTAGAACTGCTTGTCGGGGCTGACGCTGAACGAAGGGGTCTTTTCCTTGTGGAACGGACAGCAGGCGGTGTAGTTCTTGCCGGCTTTCTTGATCTGCAGGCGCGAGCTGACGACATCGACGATGTCGGTGCGGTTCAGGAGGTCGTCGATGAAACTCTGGGGAATGAGCCCGGCCATGGCTTTCTCGTCATCACTGCGCGGAAAAATAGTCCTGGCGATGCAGTCGAGGGATCAGGGGTGGCAAGGCGTGAGGAATGCACGGCTCGCCCCGGGATTTCGGCGTGATCGCAGTCAGGAAGTGTATCTGCGGAGCGTCCACTGACGTTAATCGTAATCAGTATTCGACTATCTGAGGTGTTGCGCCGAGTCCGGCAGGAGCCATCGGGCGAGCATCGAGGAAGGCGCCTTGGGCTGGTGTCTGCAGGAGTCATTAAAAGGTGTGCTCGTCGGTAGCCTTGGAAGGCTCGTCAGAAAAGACGTGCACCGCTGGCAGTAGCCAGGTCTGACGTGGTGAAGCAGATTTGTCTCGACCGCCAGGGCGACTTCGACAATGAAGCATCAAGCGTGATCCGCAAATGCCATTAGCCCGGCGAGAGGCCGGGCTTGGCAGAAGCTTGCAGCGAACGTCCGCGTATTAGTACAGACGTACGGCGCGGCGCTGTTCGCGCTGAACTTTCTTGGCGTGACGCTTAACAGCAGCGGCTGCTTTGCGCTTACGCTCGGAAGTCGGCTTCTCATAAAATTCGCGGCTACGAACTTCAGCCAGAACACCGGCTTTTTCGCAGGAGCGCTTGAAACGACGCAGAGCTACGTCGAAGGGTTCGTTCTCTTTAACTTTGACGGCTGGCATCCAGAGCTACCTTCATTCATTACCGGGGTCAACGTTCTCGTCGCAATAAAATCACGGCTGAGATCGTCGGTTTTTAAGGGTTGCGGATGTTAACCCCTCGCCGCCAGGAATGCAAAGCCTCTGATCGAAAACCGCTGGTCGGGCGAGGGAGTGGCGACTATCATGCGCGCCTTCGAATTCAGCCTCTGCAAGGCGCAAACCCATGCTAGTACTGGGATTAGAAACTTCCTGCGACGAAACCGGCGTCGCGCTCTACGACAGTGAGCGGGGCCTGCTGGCCGATGCGCTGTTCAGCCAGATCGACCTGCACCGCGTCTATGGTGGCGTGGTGCCTGAGTTGGCTTCCCGTGACCACGTCAAGCGCATGCTGCCGTTGATCCGCCAGGTCCTGGCGCAGGCCGACTGCGTGCCCACCGAGATCGACGCCATTGCCTATACCGCCGGCCCCGGCCTGGTAGGCGCACTGCTGGTGGGGGCTTCCTGCGCCCAGGCGCTGGCCTTCGCCTGGGGCATTCCGGCCCTGGGTGTGCATCATATGGAAGGGCATCTGCTGGCGCCAATGCTGGAAGCCCAGCCGCCGCAGTTTCCGTTCGTCGCCTTGTTGGTATCCGGTGGTCATACCCAGCTGGTCCGGGTCGACGGCATCGGCAAATACGAGCTGCTGGGCGAGAGCCTGGATGACGCCGCCGGCGAAGCTTTCGACAAGACCGCCAAGCTGATCGGCCTGAATTACCCGGGCGGTCCGGAAATCGCCCGCCTGGCCACCCGGGGTGTGCCGGGACGCTTCGTCTTCCCACGGCCCATGACCGATCGTCCTGGCCTGGAGTTCAGCTTCAGCGGCCTCAAGACCTTTGCCCTGAACACCTGGCAGCAGTGCGTCAGCGCTGGGGACGACGGCGAGCAAACCCGTTGCGACATCTCCCTCGCGTTCCAGCAAGCGGTGGTGGACACTCTGACCATCAAGTGCAAGCGCGCCCTGAAGCAGACCGGCCTCAAGAGCCTGGTGATCGCCGGGGGCGTGAGCGCCAACAAGGCGCTGCGGGCTTCCCTGGAGAATATGCTTGGCGAGATGAAGGGCAACGTGTTCTACGCTCGCCCCGAATTCTGTACCGACAACGGCGCGATGATTGCCTTCGCCGGTTGCCAGCGGCTGCAGGCCGGGCAACAGGAGGGGCTGGCGATCAGCGTGCAGGCGCGTTGGCCGATGGAGCAACTGTCGGCCATCTGATGGCGCTGTGGCAGGTGGCAAGCTGCAGGCTTTTCACCTGCGGGATTCAAAAATGCCGTTCGCGCCCGGCGAACAGGTCGCGTAAATTGCCGCGGTGGCGCCAGACGATCAGCAGCGTGAGCACGCTCATCGGCAACAGCGCCTCGGGCTCCTGCCAAGCCAGCAGCGGCAGGCTCAGGGGCGTGGCGATGAGCGCCGCCAGCGAGCTGGTGCGGGTGAGGTAGAAGGTCAGGACCCAGGCGGCGATGGCAACCAGGGCCGCAGGGGGATACAGCCCCAGCAGCATGCCGGCGGCGGTGGCGACGCCCTTGCCGCCGCGAAAACGGAAATACAGCGGGAACAGGTGGCCGAGCACGGCGTAGAGTCCGATCCAAGCCTGTTGCTGCAGCGAAAGCCCTGCGAGGCTGGCGATCAGCACAGGTACCAGGCCTTTGCACAGATCCCCCAGCAGGGTCAGGATGGCGAGCTTCTTGCCGGCCAGGCGCAGCATGTTGGTGGCGCCGGCATTGCCGGAACCGCTCATGCGCGGGTCGGGGTTGCCCGTGAGGCGGCTGAGCAGGATGGCGAAGGACAGAGAGCCGAGCAGGTAGGCGAGAATCGCCAGTAACCAAAACATGCTAACTATTCCGGGCGAGGACGCCCTGATTCTAACGGGGCATTGCGCCCTTGTCGTGCTGCGGAGAAGAGTGCTTGGACAGAGTGTTTATCGAAGGACTGGAAGTGGACACCGTGATTGGCGCCTATGACTGGGAGCGGGGGATCCGCCAGTGCCTGCGTCTTGACCTGAGCTTTGCCTGGGATAACCGCCCGGCCGCGGCAGGCGATGACCTGTCCCTGGCGCTGGACTACGCCAGTGTTTCGACAAGGATCCAGGTGTTTGCCGAGCAGGCCCAGTACCAGTTGGTGGAGACCTTTGCCGAGCGCCTCGCCGAGGTGTTGATGAGCGAGTTCAACATTCCCTGGCTGCGCTTGAAGCTGACCAAGCCAGGCGCTGTCCCGGCTGCCAAGGGCGTGGGCGTGGAGATCGAGCGCGGATGTCGCTGACTCAGGTATTCCTAGGGCTTGGTAGCAATATCGAGCGTGAGACCCATTTGCGTGCCGGGCTCGACGCGTTGGCCGGGTTCCTGGTGGACATGCGCTGTTCAGCGGTGTTCGAAAGCCAGGCGGTGGGCATCAAGAGCGGCCCGTTCTTCAATTTGGTGGTGTCGGCCTTCACCGACCTGCCCTTGATCGAGCTCGACCGACGCCTCAAGTTCATCGAGGCGGACAACGGCCGCTATGCGCCGGACCGCAAGGGCCTGCCGCTGGATATCGATGTGCTGCTGTACGGCGACCTGACCGGCAACTTCGATGGCCTGGTACTGCCTCGCGCAGAAATCCTGAAGAATGCCTTCGTGCTGTGGCCGTTGTCGCTGATGGCTCCAGAACGTGTGCATCCATTGGCCGGCAAGAACCTGGCGGAGCTCTGGCGGCAAGCGCAGATAGACCAGGTGCTGGCGCCCGTGCCTTTCGAATGGCGCGGCCAGCAACTGACTCCCCCGGATCTGTAAGGTCCGTTGGCCGGCGGGCAAGGCACAAGACCTCGCCCGCGGGCTTTCAAGCGGCGTGCTGTTCCTTGTAGGCCTTGATCGCTTTCAGACGCGCAAGGCGCAAGGCCTCGCCCAGCTCCGGCCCCTTGAATCCTTGTTCCAGCAACGGTTGCACGGCCACGGAGCGTGCGGCATTGGCTGCGCCACGCAAGTAGTCGGCCTGTGGATAAGGTCGTGATTCCAGGCCCTGGCGGCCACGGGCGTCCATTTCGCAGGCGGCGATGAATTCCTCGAAGCGCTGGGGGCGCCGGAAAATGTCGAAGTGCTGCAACAATTCCAGCAAGGTCGAGGCCTTGAGCTCCTGGGCGCGATGGCCATGGGTGTGGTACTGGCCCACCAGCAAGGCCAGCTCCTGGCATTCCCGGGGGACCTTGAAGCGCTCATTGAGCGCCTTGATCAGTTCGAGGCCAGCCTGCTCATGGCCAATATGCCGTGGCCATTGATCCTCGGGGGTGGCGCCCTTGCCGAGGTCGTGCAGCAGGCAGGCCCAGCGCACGCTCAGTGGTTGCCGGTGCAGGGCTGCTTGTTGCAAGACGCTGAGGATGTGCAGGCCGGTGTCCACTTCCGGATGATGGGCGGGCGGTTGCGGCACTCCGAACAACACATCGACCTCCGGCATCAGCACCGCCAGGGCACCGCACTCGCGCAGCACCTGGATGAACACCTGGGGCTGATCCTCCATCAGGGCGCGGGAAATCTCCTTCCAGCTGCGCTCCGCTGTCAGGGCCTGTAGCTCTCCTGACTGGCTGAGCTGGCGCATCAGTTCGAGGGTCTGCGGGGCCACGCGGAACCCCAGCTCGGCATAGCGGGCGGCAAATCGGGCAACCCGTAGCACTCGCAAGGGATCTTCGGCGAACGCCGGTGAAACATGGCGTAGAAGTCGGTCTTCGAGGTCCTTCTGGCCATGGTAGGGATCGGTGATCTTGCCCTGCTCATCCTCGGCCATGGCGTTGATGGTCAGGTCGCGGCGGATCAGGTCTTCTTCCAGCGTCACTTCGGGGCTGGCGTGGAAGGTGAAACCGGCATAGCCACGTCCGCTCTTGCGTTCGGTTCGGGCCAGGGCATATTCCTCGCCAGTATGCGGGTGCAGGAACACCGGGAAATCGGCGCCCACGGGCCGAAAGCCCTGGTCGAGCATTTGCTGGGCACTGGCGCCGACCACCACCCAGTCGACATCGGTGACCGCCCGACCCAGCAAGCGGTCCCGTACCGCGCCACCGACTTTGTAAATTTGCATAGAAAACCTCCGTTAGCGCGACAGGATAACCCTTGTGTCGTGCCAACGGAGGCTTGTCGTCGGCCTCAGAGGTGGATGACCGCCAGGTCCAGTCGTCCGTAGTCGCTTTCGCCGTGCTCGTTCCTGGGCGGTACGTGGTGGGTCTTCATCACCTGGTCGCCCTGCAGGGTTTCCAGGTGGATATCGAAGCCCCAGAGTCGGTGCAGGTGCTTGAGCACCTCGTCGGTGGAATCGCCCAGCGGCTTGCGGTCATGCTGTTGGTGGCGAAGGGTCAGCGAGCGATCGCCGCGCCGATCGATGCTCCAGATCTGCACGTTGGGTTCGCGGTTGCCCAGGTTGTATTGCGCGGCCAGGGTCTCGCGGATGATGCGGTAGCCGCTTTCGTCATGAATCGCCGGGACCAGCAAGTCGTCCCGCTGGTCGTCGTCGAGGATGCTGAACAGCTTCAAGTCGCGGATCACCTTGGGCGAGAGATACTGCAGGATGAAGCTCTCGTCCTTGAAGCTGCTCATGGCGAACTTGATGCTCGAGAGCCAATCGGTACCGGCCAGTTCGGGGAACCAGCGGCGGTCCTCCTCGGTGGGCTCCTCGCACATGCGCCGGATGTCGCGATACATGGCAAAACCCAGGGCATAGGGGTTGATGCCGTTGTAGTAGGGACTGTCGAAGCCCGGCTGGAACACCACGCTGGTATGGGAGGCGAGGAACTCCATCATGAACCCGTCGGTGACCAGGCCTTCGTCGTACAGATCGTTCATGAGGGTGTAGTGCCAGAAGGTGGCCCAGCCCTCGTTCATCACCTGGGTCTGGCGCTGTGGATAGAAGTACTGGGCGATCTTGCGCACGATGCGCACGATCTCTCGCTGCCAGGGCTCCAGCAAGGGCGCATGTTTCTCGATGAAGTAGAGGATGTTCTCCTGGGGTTCGGCGGGGAAGCGTGCATTGTCCTTGTCGCTGAGCTTGTCGGCGTTCTTGGGGATGGTGCGCCACAGGTCGTTGATCTGCTTTTGCAGGTGCTCTTCCCGGTCCTTTTGCCGGCGCCGTTCTTCTTCCGCGGAAATCGGGTAAGGCCGCTTGTAGCGGTCGACACCGTAGTTCATCAGGGCGTGGCAGGAGTCCAGCAGGTCTTCCACCGCATCGATGCCATGGCGTTCCTCGCACTGCGAGATGTACTGCTTGGCGAAGACCAGGTAGTCGATGATCGAACTGGCATCGGTCCAGGTGCGGAACAGGTAGTTGCCCTTGAAGAAACTGTTGTGGCCGTAGCAGGCATGGGCCACCACCAGGGCCTGCATGCAGATGGTGTTTTCCTCCATCAGGTAGGCGATGCACGGGTCGGAGTTGATGACGATCTCGTAGGCCAGGCCCATCTGGCCGCGGCTATAGGATTTCTCGGTGCTGAGGAAGTGCTTGCCGTAGGACCAGTGGTGGTAACCCAGGGGCATGCCGACCGAGGCGTAGGCGTCCATCATCTGCTCGGCGGTGATCACTTCGATCTGGTTGGGATAGGTGTCCAGGGCGTAGCGGGCCGCGATACGGCTGATTTCGCGGTCGTAGGCCTGGATCAGCTCGAAGGTCCATTCCGAGCCGGTGGAGATGGGCTGGCGTTTCTGCTCTCTGGCGGTCATGTCACTAACCTGCGCTGGAAGAGTTCACGGAAGACCGGATAGATGTCTCCGGCCGAAACCAGTTGTTGCTGCGCGAAAGTCTCGGAAAAGGCTTCTGCGATGCGTTCATATTCGAACCATAGGGCCTGGTGTTCCCGGGGCGTGATCTCGACGTAGGTGTAGTACTGCACGAACGGCATGATCTGGTTGATCAGGATATCGCGGCAAATGGGTGAGTCGTCGTTCCAGTTGTCGCCGTCGGAGGCCTGGGCGGCATAGATGTTCCATTCGTTGCTGGGGTAGCGCTCGGCCATGATCTCCTGCATCAGCTTCAGGGCGCTGGAGACGATGGTCCCGCCGGTTTCCCTTGAATAGAAGAATTCTTCCTCGTCCACTTCCCGGGCGCTGGTGTGATGGCGGATGAACACCACGTCGATCTTGTCGTAGTTGCGCTTGAGGAACAGGTACAAAAGGATGAAGAACCGCTTGGCGATGTCCTTGGTGGCCTGGGTCATGGAGCCGGAGACATCCATCAGGCAGAACATCACCGCCTTGGAGCTGGGGTTGGGATGTTTCACCAGCAGGTTGTACTTGAGGTCGAAGGTATCGAGGAAGGGAACGCGGTGAATTCGCGCGCTCAAACGTTCGATTTCTGCTTCAAGTTCCTGGATATCGCCGAAATTATCCGGCTCTTCGCGCTTCAGGCGGGCCAGTTCCTCTTTCGTTTCGCGCAACTTGGCCCGGCTGCTGCCGGACAGGGCGATGCGCCGTGCATGGGCCGAGCGCAGGGTGCGGATGATATTGATTCGCGATGGGTTGCCTTCGTTGCTGATGCCCGCGCGTACGGTCTTGAAGGTGTCGATGCCGGTCAGGTTGCGCTTGACCAGGTTGGGCAGTTCAAGGTCCTCGAACATGAATTCGAGGAATTCCTCCTGGGTGATCTGGAAGACGAACTCGTCCATGCCTTCGCCGGAGTTACCGGCCTTGCCGCGGCCCCCGCCGCCTGCGCCTCCCCCTTGGGGCCTGGCGATATGCTCGCCGGCAGTGAATTCCTTGTTGCCCGGGTGCACCACGGTCTGCTTGCCACCACGCCCGTGGTGCAGCACAGGTTCGTCGATGTCCCGCCCGGGAATGCTGATCTGTTCGCCATGCTCCATGTCGGTGATGGAGCGGCGGCTCACGGCCTCCTCGACGGCCTTCTTGATGTGGTCGCGGTAGCGCCGCAGAAACCGCTGGCGGTTCACCGTGCTCTTGTTCTTGCCGTTCAGGCGTCGGTCGATTACGTAGCTCATGATTCCTCCGGTGACTGGATGCAGCCGCAAGCCTCAAGCTTCAAGCTGCAAGAAAGAGCAGCCACCGCTGCCGCAAGCCACGGCGCGGGTACGAGCCCGACGCCGGACGACTTGCAGCTTGCGGCTTGTCGCTTGCCGCTTTATTGCGATTTCCTGACCCGCAGGTACCATTCCGACAGCAGGCGTACCTGCTTGTCGGTGTAGCCACGCTCCACCATCCGGGTGACGAAGTCGTTGTGTTTCTGTTGATCCTCCTTGCTGGCCTTGGCGTTGAAGCTGATG
Organism: Pseudomonas sp. MSSRFD41; assembly: GCF_014230245.1. Lineage (NCBI taxonomy): Bacteria > Pseudomonadati > Pseudomonadota > Gammaproteobacteria > Pseudomonadales > Pseudomonadaceae > Pseudomonas > Pseudomonas sp. MSSRFD41. Next base: position 744,073 of record NZ_JACKZK010000001.1, read on the forward strand.
ACCGGCAACAGGTCCTCGGTATTGGAGAACATCTTCTTCTCGATGACCACCCGCAGCTTCTCGTAGCTGAGCCAGGTGGGGTTCTTGCCGTTGTTATTGGCCCGGGCGCGCAGCACGAAGTTGACGATCTCGTTGCGGAAGTCTTTCGGGTTGCTGATACCCGCCGGTTTCTCGATTTTTTCCAGTTCTTCGTTGAGCGCCACGCGATTGAGGATTTCGCCGGTCTCCGGATCACGGTATTCCTGGTCCTGGATCCAGAAGTCCGCGTACAGCACATAGCGGTCGAAGATGTTCTGGCCGTACTCGCTGTAGGACTCCAGGTAGGCCGTCTGGATTTCCTTGCCGATGAACTCGATGTAGCGCGGCGCCAGGTATTCCTTGAGGAAGCGCAGGTAGCGCTCGCGGGTTTCGGCCTGGAACTGCTCCTGCTCGATCTGCTGTTCCAGCACATACAGCAGGTGCACCGGGTTGGCCGCCACTTCGTGAGGGTCGAAGTTGAAGACCTTGGACAGGATCTTGAAGGCGAAGCGCGTCGACAGGCCGTTCATGCCCTCGTCGACGCCGGCGCTGTCGCGGTATTCCTGGATCGACTTGGCCTTGGGATCGGTGTCCTTGAGGTTTTCCCCGTCGTAGACCCGCATCTTGGAATAGATATTGGAGTTCTCCGGCTCCTTGAGGCGCGAGAGCACGGTGAACTGCGCGAGCATCTTCAAGGTATCCGGGGCGCAATGGGCCTTGGCCAGGGAGCTGTTGAACAGCAGCTTGTCGTAGATCTTCACTTCATCGGTCACGCGCAGGCAGTACGGCACCTTGACGATATAGATCCGGTCGATGAAGGCCTCGTTGTTCTTGTTGTTGCGGAAGGTATGCCACTCCGATTCGTTGGAGTGAGCCAAGAGGATGCCGGTGAATGGAATCGCCCCCAGGCCCTCGGTACTGTTGTAGTTGCCTTCCTGGGTCGCGGTCAGCAGCGGGTGCAGGACCTTGATGGGGGCCTTGAACATCTCGACGAATTCCATCAGGCCCTGGTTGGCCCGGCACAGCGCCCCGGAATAGCTGTAGGCATCGGCGTCGTTCTGCGGGAATTCCTCGAGCTTGCGGATATCCACCTTGCCCACCAGGGCCGAGATGTCCTGGTTGTTCTCGTCGCCAGGCTCGGTCTTGGCCACGGCGATCTGGTTGAGGATCGACGGATACAGCTTCACGACGCGGAACTGGCTGATGTCGCCACCGAACTCCGACAGGCGCTTGGTCGCCCAGGGCGACATGATGGTGTTCAGGTAGCGCCGTGGAATGCCGAAATCTTCCTCGAGGATGGCGCCATCTTCCGTGGCGTTGAACAGCCCCAGTGGCGATTCGAAGACGGGCGAGCCCTTGATGGCGTAGAAGGGCACCTTCTCGATCAGTTGCTTGAGCTTCTCGGCCAGGGACGATTTACCGCCACCTACCGGACCCAGCAGGTAGAGAATCTGTTTCTTCTCTTCCAGGCCCTGGGCGGCATGGCGGAAATAGGAAACGATCTGGTCGATGCATTCTTCCATGCCATGGAAGTCTTCAAAGGCCGGATAGCGCCGGATCACTTTGTTGGAAAAGATTCGCGACAGCCTCGAATTGGTCGAGGTGTCCAGCAGCTCGGGTTCGCCAATGGCCAATAGCAGGCGTTCTGCGGCCGAGGCATAGGCGCTGCGATCCTTCTTGCACAGTTCGAGGTATTCCTGCAGGGAAAACTCTTCCTGGCGCGTGGATTCGAAGCGTTGTTGGAAGTGGCTAAAAATACTCATGACGTCACCTCGCTCGATACGTGGAGCCGGCCGCGGATCAGTCAGTCAAGTGCTGGCATGCAACTGACGAAGTTCCAGTTGCTGTTTACCCCCCAGAACACTTTCAAAGCTATCGAGCTTGAAAGCTAGTACCGATGACCCGCTCGCCGGTGTACCGGCTCTCCCCTGATTTGGATGGCCTGTGGCTAAGGATAGTTCGGAATCGCAGAGGTCAAGGCGAGATGGCGGATTAGTTACACGCTACCGTTCGTCTGGTGGAGCGTCAGCCCGCGTAGTACGCGGGCTAGAGCGGTAGAAAAAAATTATTCGGCGTTGTCCCGGGTGGTTTCCGCAGGATAGGTGCTGCGCCACAGTTCGAAGCCGCCATCGAGGCTGTAGACGTCGGAGAAACCCTGGCTGACCAGGTAGGCCGCGGCGCTCTGGCTGGAGTTGCCGTGGTAGCACACCACCACCAGCGGGGCATCCAGGTCGGCGTTGCGAATGAAGTCCGAGATGGAGTGGTTGTCCAGGTGCAGCGAGCCGCTGATGTGATTCAGGGCGTAGGTTTGCGGGTCACGGATATCCACCACGACGGCGCCTTGTTCGCGAAGGGCCTGGGCTTGTTCTGGAGGGATGCGTTTGAATTCGCTCATGGCGGACTCCTGGGTTGGGTCGGCGCCGTCTAGGGGACGGGCCGGGTATGGATGGGGGCGGGCGCTGCATGGCCATGGGCATCGCAGTCGCAGGCCAGGCGCAGGCCGGTATCGACATTCATCAGGGTCATGGAGCCGCCCCAGACACAACCGCTGTCCAGGGCGAAGACGCCCGGTTCGTTGCACTGGCCTTCCAGGGCCGCCCAGTGGCCGAAGATGATCTTCAACTCCCGGGTCTTGCGTTCCTTGTGGCTGAACCAGGGGGCATAGCCGGCAGGCGCGGTATCCAGGCCTTCCTTGGTCTTGAGATCGAGCTTCCCGTCGCTGGAGCAGAAGCGCATGCGCGTGAAGTAATTGGTGATGACCCGCAAGCGGGTGACACCCTTGAGCTCACTGTCCCATTTCGCTGGGTCGTTGCCGTACATACCGTCCAGGAAGGGCTCGAAGAGGTTGTCGTCACGCAGCGCCTGTTCGACTTCCGCTGCGTACTTGAGCGCCTTCTTCAGGGACCACTGTGGAGCGATGCCGGCATGCACCATGGCGACGTTGCGGGTTTCGTCGTAGTGCATCAATTGCTGCTGGCGCAGCCATTGCAACAGCTCCTCGCAGTCCGGGGCCTGCAGGATCTCGCGCAGGGTATCGGATTTCTTCAGGCGCTCGATGTTGCGCCACGCGGCCAGCAGGTGCAGGTCGTGGTTGCCCAGTACGCAGACCAGCGACTCGCGGATGGAATAGAGATAACGCAAGGTGTCCAGGGACTGTGGGCCGCGGTTGACCAGGTCGCCGACCAGCCACAGGCGGTCCCGGGCGGGATCGAAGGCTACCTGCTCCAACAGGCACTGCAGCGGTTCCAGGCAGCCTTGCAGGTCGCCAACGGCGTAGGTTGCCATCAGTGCAGCGCTCCGGGGACCGCGAGGCGGAAGGGCGCGATGATGGCGTCGAACTGCTTGCCGTCCTCGGCCAGCATCTGGTAGCTGCCCTGCATGTTCCCGACCTGTGTGGTCATCACGGTGCCGCTGCTGTAGGTGTGGCTCTTGCCGACGGCGATCAGCGGTTGCTGGCCAACCACGCCGGCACCGCGTACCTCCTCCACGTGGCCGTCGCCATCGGTGATCACCCAGTGCCGGGACAGCAGCTTGGCTGGAAGCAGGCCATTGTTCCGCACGGTGATGGTGTAGGCGAAGGCGAAACGGTTGTGCTCGGGTTGCGACTGGTCTGCCAGGAAGCGAGTGACGACGCTGACGTCGATCTGATAGCGGGGATCGGACATGCAAAGGGCCTTTAAAGCAAAGCGGGGCGCGGGACAGGATTGACGCAGGTCAGTCTAGGTCAAGTAGCGGGTAGGACACCAGACGTCCTGATTGGCGTCCTGCCCGCTGGCGCTGGGAGGGGGACTCAGCTGGCGGGCTTGGCCTGGTCGGCCAATTGGTCGGCCAGGCGCACGAACGCGGCCAGGTCCAGCTGTTCAGGGCGCAGGCTGCCGTCGACGCCGGCGGCTTCGATCTCGGCATTGCTCAGGAGGGCCTTGAGGGTGTTGCGCAGGGTCTTGCGACGCTGGTTGAAGGCTTCGCGAACGATGCGTTCCAGCAACCGGTGGTCCTTGGCCGGGTGCGGCAGCACGGCGTGGGGTACCAGGCGCACGATCGCCGAGTCGACCTTCGGCGGCGGGTTGAAGGCGCCAGGGCCGACATTGAACAGGTGCTCCACGCGGCAGTGGTACTGGACCATGATCGACAAGCGGCCCCAGTCGCCACCGCCAGGGCCGGCGGCCAGGCGCTCCACCACTTCTTTCTGCAGCATGAAATGCATGTCGCGGATCAGGCTGGCGTTGTGCAGCAAGTGGAAGATCAGCGGCGTGGAGATGTTGTAGGGCAGGTTGCCCACTACCCGCAGGCTGCCTGGCGCGGCGCCCAGGGTGTTGAAGTCGAACTTCAGGGCATCGCCCTGGTGCAGCTTGAAGTTGGCGCGGCCAGCGAACTGCTGGTTGAGGATCGGCACCAGGTCCTTGTCCAGTTCCACCACGTCCAGGTGCGCGCCGCTGCCCAGCAGGCCCTCGGTGAGAGCGCCCTGGCCCGGGCCGATTTCCAGCATGCGGTCCTGGGGCTTGGCATTGATCGCCCGCAGGATGCGGTCGATGACGCCGGCGTCATGCAGGAAGTTCTGGCCGAAGCGCTTGCGCGCCCGGTGTTGGTATTGCTCGCTCATATATGGTTCTCGGCCATCTGGTAGGCGGTTTCCAGGGCGACCTGCAGACTGCCGGTGTCGATCCTGCCGCTGCCGGCCAGGTCCAGGGCGGTGCCATGGTCGACCGAGGTGCGGATGATCGGCAGGCCTAGCGTCACGTTGACGGCGGCGCCGAAGCCTTTGTACTTCAGCACGGGCAGGCCCTGATCGTGGTACATCGCCAGCACTGCATCGCAGTGCTCCAGATATTTGGGGGTAAACAGAGTGTCGGCCGGCAAGGGGCCGCGCAGGTCCATGCCTTCTTGGCGCAGACGCTCCAGGGTAGGTTCGATGATGTCGATTTCTTCGCGGCCCAGGTGGCCGCCTTCGCCGGCATGGGGGTTGAGCCCGCAGACCAGGATGCGTGGCTGGGCGATGCCGAACTTCTGCTGCAGGTCGGCATGCAGGATCCGCGTGACCCGTTCCAGGCGCTCGGGGGTGATCGCATCGGCGATATCCCGCAGCGGCAGGTGGGTGGTCACCAGAGCCACGCGCAGGCCGCGGGTGGCCAGCATCATGACCACCTGCTGGGTCTGGGTCAGGTCCGCGAGGAACTCGGTGTGCCCGGAAAAGGCGATCCCGGAATCGTTGATCACGCCCTTGTGTACGGGAGCGGTGATCATTCCGGCGAAGCGACCGTCGAGGCAACCCTGGCCGGCGCGAGTCAGGGTCTGCAGGACGAAGGCGGCATTGGCCTGGTCCAGCTGGCCGCTGACTACGGGTTTACCCAGGGGGGTATCCCAGACATAGAGGCTGCCCGCCGCTGCTGGAGCATCCGGCAGGTGCTCCGGGTCCACCGGCAGCAGGGTGACGGCCACTCCCAGTTGCGCGGCCCGCTCGAGGAGCAGGTCGCGGCTGGTAATGGCAATCAGGGGGTGGGGCTGGGGTTGCGCGGCGAGCAGCAGGCATAGGTCGGGGCCTATGCCCGCCGGTTCGCCGGGCGTCAGGGCGAAGCGCGCGGGCTTCACTGTGCCGCCTGTTCAGCGCCAGGCAGCTTGATTTCGACGTAGGCCTCGTCGCGGATCTGCCGCAACCAGGTCTGCAGTTCTTCATCGTACTTGCGGTTACGCAGGACGGTCATGGCTTGCTGTTCGCGGGCCTGGCTGGTGCTGTCGGTGGCGCGACGGCCAAGGACTTCCAGTACATGCCACCCATAAGGGCTCTTGAACGGCTTGGACAGCTGGCCCTGCTGGGTCTTGGCCATCACTTCGCGGAACTCCGGCACCAGGGCGTTCGGATCGATCCAGTTGAGGTCGCCACCGTTGAGTGCCGAGCCCGGGTCTTCCGAGTAGCTCTTGGCCAGTTCGGCGAAGTCTTCACCGGCAGTGATGCGCTCGTAGAGTTTCTGCGCCAGGCGCTTGGTCTCTTCTTCGCTGCGGATCTCGCTAGGCTTGATCAGGATATGGCGCACATGCACTTCGTCGCGCACCTGGTTGCCACCGCCACGCTTGTCCAGCAGCTTGAGGATGATGAAGCCGCCAGGAGTACGAGCCGGCTGGGTGATGTCGCCAACCGCCATCGAACTCAGTTCGCGATCGAACGGAGGTGGCAGTTGCGCGGCCTTGCGCCAGCCCATGTCGCCGCCTTCCAGGGCGTTGTCGCTGCCGGAGCGGGCGATGGCCAGCTGGGCGAAGTCGGCGCCCTGCTTGAGCTGCTGGTACACCTCCATGGCCTGGCGGGCAGCGCCCTGGATGGCTTCGGAGCTGGCGCTTTCCGGAGTCGGGATCAGGATGTTGGCCAGGTGCAGTTCCTCGGAGAGCTGCATCTTGCCCAGGTCCGAGGCGAGGAAGTTCTTCACTTCCTGCTCCGATACCTGGATGCGTTCGGCCACACGGCGTTGGCGCACGCGGCTGATGACCATCTCGCGGCGTACCTGCTCGCGGGCATCTTGATAAGACAGGCCGTCACGGGCCAGGGCGGCACGGAACTGCTCGACGCTCATGTTGTTGCGCTGGGCGATGGTGCCGATGGCCTGGTTCAGTTCTTCGTCGGTGATGCGGATGCCGGAGCGCTCGCCGATCTGCAGTTGCAGGTTCTCGACGATCAGGCGCTCCAGTACTTGCTGTTCCAGGACGCTGGCGGGAGGCATGCCGCCGCCGCGCTTGGCAATGGTCTGCTGGACTTCGTGTACCCGCTGGTCCAGCTGACTCTGCATGACCACATCGTTGTCGACGATGGCCACGACCTTGTCGAGGGACTGCACCGCGGCGCCGGCCGCAGTGCTCAGGAACAGCGCGCCCAGCATCAGCGGGCGCAGACAATCAGAAAGCTTGGTCTTCACGTTCACGATAACCTTGGATGCCTTTGTCGAGGAAGCTCTCTACTTTGGTGCCCATGACGCCACCGAGACCCTTCAGAACAATTTGGAGGAAGATGCCGCGGTCGCCTTTTTCGTTCTCCGGAGCGTTCTGACTGAACTCGTCATACTTGACCCAGTAACGGTTGATCAGGCGCAGTTTCCAGCAGCAGTTGTCGTATTCGAAACCACCGAAGGCCTCGAGCGTGCGGTTGCGGTTGTAGTCGTACTGCCAGCGGCTGATCAGGTTCCACTGCGGCACGATCGGCCAGATGGTCGAGAAGTCGTGCTGCTGGATCTTGTAGTAGTCCTTCACGTAGCCAGGTTGGCCCGGGGTGCCATAGTCGCCGCCCATTTTCCAGGAGCCGCTGTTCTGGTCGTAGCGGATCTGGTCGTTGCGATAGCGATAACCGACGTTGACCACCTTGTTCGGGTTGTCTTCCGGCTGGTAGTGGAACATCGCGCTGCCGGAACGCGGGCTGCGGCTATCCGGATCCCAGTTGTATTCGGCGGTGGTGCGCCAGTCGCGGTTATAGCGATATTCATACTCGAGCGCGTAGGGCGACACGTTGGCTGTCGCATCGTCGCGGGTGCGGTAGTCGATACCAGGCAACTGGACGGTGCGGTCCTTGAAGTAAAAGGCCTGGCCGACGCTGATGCGCTGGCGCTGGAAACCGTTGTCTTCGATCCAGCGGCTGGTCACGCCGAGGGACAGCTTGTTCTCATCGCCCACACGGTCGGAACCGCTGAAGCGGTTGTCGCGGAACAGCGAGGAGTAGTTGAAGGTCGGTTCGCCGGTATCGAATGTCGGGATATCTTCCTGATCCTTCTCCGGGACGTAGAGGTAGAACATCCGCGGTTCCAGGGTCTGGCGATAGTCCTTGCCGAACCACTGGGTGTTGCGATCGAAGTACAGGCCGCCATCGACGCTGGCGATCGGTACGCCACGGCTCTGCGAGCTGCTGTAGTCGCCGCCAATGTAGCGGGTACCATTGGTGGCAGCTGCATTGCGTGCTTTGATAATGCCCTGCTTGCCTGTGTTGTCGAGGTCAAGGTTGTAGCGGGTGTACATGTACTTGAGCGATGGAGTCAGGTAGCCATAGGTCCAGTTCAGCGGCAGGCTGACACCGGGCTTGAGGTTCAGGCGATCGCCGTTGGCACGGTCCAGGCCGGAGACGTTGGTATCCAGCCGGGGAGTGCCGTAGGTATTCTTCTCCGGGTTGAACGGCCCGCCGTCCTTGTCCGTATAGTTGCCTTTCAACAGATCCCGTTCGAAGCGCACCAGCTCGGTTTCGTAGGTGAAATCCAGGCCTTCGGGGTGATAGGGCAGGGCGCCGTTGAAGGTGATCTGCGGCAGCTTGTCGTACGGCGTGATGTTGGAAACCGTCGCCAGCTGGTATGCCTGCACGTTGAGGCGTGCGGTGTAGTCGTCGCCGCGGTAGGTCACCGCACCTTGCTGGTTGACGTAGTCGACGCTCTTCACGCCGATCTGGTCGGTTTCCAGATCCTGGAAGTAGTACGGGTCGCTGATCTTGGTGTAGTCGACCTCGGTCATGGTTCGAGAGTCGAGCCCGCCCTTGTGCTGCCAGTTGAGCAAGTAGCGGGTTTTTTCGGAGTCGGTCTGCTTCTTGCGGTCGTCGCTTTCATCGTTCAGGTACGCCGCGCCGAACTGGCCCTCGCTGCTCTTGGTCAGGTAGCGGAACTCGCCTTCCATCAACATGCCGCGCTTGGCCATGTAGCGTGGGTACAACGTGGCATCGTAGTTCGGTGCCAGGTTGAAGTAGTACGGGGTGACCAGCGTGAAGCCGGTGTCGCTGCTGGTGCCGAAGCTCGGCGGCAGGAAGCCGGACTGGCGACGATTGTCGATCGGGAAGTAGATGTACGGGGTGTAGAGAACCGGGAAGTCCTTGACCCGCAGGGTCACGTTGGTCGCGGTACCGAAGCCGGTCGCCGGGTTCAGGGTGATGTTGTTGCCCTTGAGCTGCCAGGCGTTGCTGTTCGGTTCGCAAGTGGTGTACGTACCATCCTTGAGGCGGATGATGGCGTTTTCCGCCCGCTTGGCATACAGCGCGCTGCCGCGAACCCGCGACTTGTGCATCACGTACTCGGCGTTGTCGACCTTGGCCTCGCCAGTGTCGAGCTGGACGTCGGCGTGGTCGCCGACCATCAGCGTGCCGTTGTCGCGGATACGTACGTTGCCGCTCAGTTCGCCGCGGTTCTCGGCCTGGTACAGGTTGGCCTCGTCGGCCTCGACCTGCATGCTGCCCTGGCGCATGACCACGTCGCCGGCCAGGGTCGCCACCTGCTGTTCCTGCTGGTAACGCGAGGCCTTGGCGCCGATGAAGGTCGGTGCGTCACTTTTCTTCGTCTTGTCATTCATGCCAGGACGAATCGGTTCGATATAGGAACCAGAGCAGTAAGGACCGGTCTCGGCCAGTTGGGCGGCGGTGAGCTGCTCGCGCGGGACCCAGTCGAGATGGCTGTAGTCCGCGCTGCGGGACTTCAGGCCGCGACCCTTGGCTTCGGTCACCAACACGGGCTTGTCGCCAGCATCTTGCGTCGCACCGCTGTCGGTGGCGCCGCTGGAGGTGAGCGAGTTGGCATCGTGGACCGGGCGCGGAGGCAGTTGGGCTGCGCTGGTCTTGGGGGCGCAGGCCCAGCCACCGCTAGCGGAGACCGAACAGTCGTACTGTTCCGCGGCGACCACGAAGGAAGTGGCTAGAGGTTGCAGGGCCAGCAAACCGCCAGTGACCAGCAACGGGAATTTTTTACGAAACGCGGGGGATTTCAATGCCATCTTATTAGTCCGGGCTTCCTGCGTGCCATCTGCCCGCGGTGTTGGGCCGCACGCCTCTCGATGGTCTGAAAAAGATGCTGGATAATAAAGCATGACCCGCTTGACGGCTAGCGCCGTCGGAGACCCTTGTAATGCCTGACCAAGATGTACGCTTGCAACACCTGAAAGTTTGGCTCGATGAACAGTTGGCGATTGTCTATGCAGCGCAGGGCTGGGGTGAAGTGCCCCCGGCTACCTTGGTCGCGGCCAGCAGCGACGCGAGTTTCCGCCGTTATTTCCGTTGGCAGGGCGCTGGCCGCAGCTTCGTGGTCATGGACGCCCCGCCCCCTCTGGAGAACTGCCGGCCCTTCGTGGAAATTGCTGGCCTGTTGGCGACTTCCGGTATCAATGTGCCGAAAATTTTTGCCCAGGACCTGGAGCGCGGCTTCCTGTTGCTCAATGACCTGGGTAGCCAGACCTACCTGGATGTAATAAACGAAGACAATGCCGACGTGCTGTTCGAAGACGCGTTGCAAGCGCTGCTGGCTTTCCAGCAACTGCCGATGGACGCCGCCTTGCCCAGCTACGATGTGGCCCTGCTGCGCCGCGAGCTGGAGCTGTTCCCCGAGTGGTACGTCGGCCGTGAGCTGGGCATTACCCTCACCGCCGAGCAGCGCCAGCAGTGGCAGCGGGTCAGCGACCTGCTGATCGACAGCGCCCTGGCGCAGCCCAAGGTGCTGGTCCATCGCGACTATATGCCGCGCAACCTGATGCTCAGCACGCCGAACCCCGGGGTGCTGGACTTCCAGGACGCGGTCTATGGCCCGGTGACCTACGACATCACCTGCCTGTTCAAGGACGCCTTCCTCAGCTGGCCGGAACCGCGCGTGCGGCTCTGGCAGCAAAACTACTGGACCCGCGCCCGGGCGCTGGGTATCCCGGTCCAGGAGGATTTCCAGGAATTCCTGCGGGCCAGCGACCTGATGGGCGTGCAACGCCACCTGAAGGTGATCGGGATCTTCTCGCGCATCTGCCACCGCGACGGCAAGCCGCGCTACCTGGCCGATGTCCCGCGGTTCCTGGCTTATATAGAAGCGGTGCTGGCTCGTCGGCCCGAGTTGTCGGAGCTTACGCAACTGCTGTTCAGCTTGAACCCGCCGGCGGGAGCCCAGGCATGAAGGCGATGATCCTGGCGGCAGGCAAGGGCGAGCGCATGCGCCCATTGACCCTGACCACGCCCAAGCCCCTGCTGCCGGTGGCGGGCGTGCCTCTGGTCGAATATCACCTGCGGGCCCTGGCGGCCGCAGGCTTCCACGAGATCGTCATCAACCATGCCTGGCTTGGCCAGCAGATCGAGGATGCCCTGGGCGACGGCCAGCGCTGGGGCCTGAGCATCCGCTATTCGGCGGAGGACCAGCCGCTGGAGACCGGTGGCGGGATCCTCAAGGCCTTGCCGTTGCTCGGTGACGCGCCCTTCCTGGTGGTCAATGGCGATATCTGGACCGACTACGATTTCGCCAGCCTGCGCCGGCCCCTGGATGGGCTGGCCCACCTGGTGATGGTCGACAACCCGCCGCACCATCCCTCCGGTGGTGATTTCTGCCTGGAGAACGGCCTGCTGCACGACGGCCAGCCGGGTGTGCCGACCCTGACCTACAGCGGCATCTCGGTGCTGCATCCGCGCCTGTTCCAGCATTGCACCGCTGGCGCCTTCAAGCTCGCGCCGCTGTTGCGCGAGGCCATGGCCCGGGATCAGGTCAGCGGTGAACACATGCGCGGCCAGTGGGTCGATGTGGGAACCGTCGAGCGTCTGGCGCAGGTCGAGCACCTGCTGCAAGCGGGGCGCTGACATGTGGTGGCCAGGGACTCTGATCGGAGCCGGAGCAGGTTTTGCCATAGCCAGCATTCCGGGGGCCATGCTAGGTGCGTTGCTGGGGCAGGCGCTGGATCGGCGCTTGCAACTGCACAGCTGGGCACATGTCCGTGAACGCCTGGGTGGGCGCCCGGCGCTGCGCAACGACGAGCTGCTGTTCGTGTTGCTCGGGCGCCTGGCGAAAAGCGACGGCCGGGTAGTGGATGGGCATATCCAGCAGGCGCGCCAGGAAATGCGTTCACTGGACATGAACGAAGTGGCGCGGCGCCGGGCCATCGCCGCCTTCAACCGCGGCAAGTCGGGCAATGACCACTTGCGCGGCTACCTGCGCCGGCTGGGTAGCCAGCCCCATGCTGCCGAAGGCGTGCTGCGCGCTTGTTGGCGCATGGTCTGGGCCGACGGCCGGGTCGGTGCGGCGGAGCGTGAGTTGATCCAGTCCTGGGGCAAATGGCTGGGCTGGAGCAGCGAGCAGATCCAGGCGTTGGCCCAGGACTACGGTCCCGCCAGGCGAAACCCGAGCGAAATCGGCATGAGCTACCAGGAAGCCCTGCGCCTGCTGGGGGTGGCGGCGACCACCGAGCCGGCGCAGATCAAGCGCGCCTACCGGCGATTGCTCAGTCGCCACCATCCGGACAAGATCGCCGGCAGCGGTGCGACGCCGGAGCAGGTGCGCGATGCCACGGAGAAAACCCGCGAACTGCACAGCGCCTATGCGCTGGTGCGCCAGCGCCGGGCTTTTCGCTGAGGGCAAAGCGGGGCCGCCGCTGCCTTTCTGGCTACGGCGGCCTTTTGTTTTCAGTGATCGGCGTTTTGTGGATTGAGCCAGCCACGGACCCGGCGGAACAGCTGTTCCTGCTGGGCACGGTCGTTGCCGGGCAGGGCCTTGAGGGAGATCTGGCTGAAGTTCGAGTGCTTCAGGCGCTTGCTGGCCTGCAGCCGCTCCAGTGCTTCCTTGCGCGCCACGGCCGTGTCGACATAGAAGAGATCGGCGGTGGCCAGTTTCAGGGTCGGGGTCAGCTCCGCCAGTTGCGGTTTGACGTTGCTTGGCGAACGAGCCTCGACCAGCACCAGTTTCTGTACTTGCGATGGCTGTTTCTCGTTCAGGTAGCGCGCGGCCCAATAGGCGCCGGTGCCATGGCCCAGCAGCACGATGCCGCGGGCATTCTGCTGTTCGGCGAAAGCCAGGGCCGCGTCGACCCGGGCGAAGATGCGCTCGGCGTCGGCCTTGACCTGCTCCTCGGTGGTTTCGGCGACCGGATGATCGGCCACGTCGGCTTCACCGCCGGCGACCTGCTCGATGGGCTTGGCCTCGGTACTGGCGTCCTTGGCGGTATTGGCGCTTTCGGTCGGGGCCGCTGGAGCCGCCTCGACAATTCGCGGTTGTGCCGCTTCGCTTTGCATATCGGGGAGGGTCAGGCTCAGGCTGCCCCAGTCGGTGTCGGGCAGGCGATTGCGCAAGGGCGCGACCACCTGTGGCCAGTCGGCGCTTTCCCCGGCTCCCGGAAGAATGATCACCACGCCCTTGGGCTCGCTGGTGTTGGCCGGTTTCCACAGGGCCAGGAAACTGCTGTCGCCAGCCTGCAATTGTTGCTGTTCCTGGGTGGGCAAGCGGCGCTCCAGGGCGATGGCATCTTCCTGGCTGCGTTCGGGCAGGGCGGGACGCGGCGCCGGTTGTTCCTCGGCAGGCTTGGCCTCGGGAGCCGGATCGTCGGCGTGGGCGGAAAAGCTCCAGGGCAGGATCAGCGACAGGCACAATACGGGCAGTGCCGAGCGGGGGACGAGGGGCATCGGATATTCCAGGCCAGAAGTAATTCCGGCAGCCTAATGGGTTGGTCAGTATTTGTCAGGGTGTGAGACTTCAGATGATGCGCTTTCGCTGCCTCTTGCTTATCGGCTGTCTGTGCCTTCCCTTGATAGGCACGGCGGCGCCGGCCCCCCGCGAGCCTGCCGCGGTCCTGGGCCATGAGCTGCGCCAGTGGCTGGAACAGCACCCGGAGTTGCGCGTGGGGGTGGTGCTGCAGGCGCCCTTGGCCCAGTACGACCGGCGCTTGCAACGCTTGTCCGGGGCGAACGTCGAGTTGATGCAGGCCGTGGCCAGGACCCTGGGCACCGAGTTCAGCTGGCGCAACTTTCCCGACCAGGCCCAACTGGAAAAGGCCCTGCGCGACGGCGAGATCGATATGGCCCCGGGCCTGACCCAGACCCCCGCCGGCCTGCGCCTGTGGCTGTACAGCGACCCTTACATGCGGGTACCGCAACTGGTGGTGGGCGCGCGCAAGGCTTCCGGGGCGGTGGAGCTGGAGAAACTCGACAGCCAGGTCCGGGTGGCAGTGCGCATGCCCAGCGCGGTGTCCGAGTACCTGCGCCAGACCTACCCCCACCTCAACTTGCAAGGCGTGCCCCAGGAGCGCCAGGCCTTGCAGTTGCTCTTGAGCCAGCAGGCCCGCTACGCGGTGGTGGATGAAGCCCAGCTCAGCCGCCTGTCCGCCGAGGCGGAGTTCTCCGGCCTGGCGGTGGTGGGCGATATCGGCCTGCCGCAGCTGTTGCGGGTGGCTACCCGGCGCGACTGGCCGGAACTGGCCAGCATCATGCAAGCCGCCCTGCGCACGATCCCCGCCAAGGAACTGGAGCAACTGCACAACCGCTGGCTGCAACCCAAGTATCCGCGCCTGGGCGAGTCCCCCGGCGCCTGGCGCAGCCTCAGCCTGTTGCTGGCCCTGCTGTTGCTGGGCAGCCTGGGCCTGATCCTCTGGCTGCGCCGCCAGCAACGTGGGCTGGAACAGCAACTGCTGGCGGCGCGGGAAGACATCGCCTTGCGCGCCGCCAGCGAGGAAGCGCTGCGCCTGACCCAGTTTTCCATCGACCAGAGCACCGTGGGCATCCTCTGGGTCAACTGGGACAGCCACGTGCGCTATGCCAACCGGGCCGCCGAGGAAATGCTCGGCTATGCCCCGGGCGGAGTGATAGAGCGGCCGCTGATCGATTTCGAACCCAACCTGCACATGGATCGCTGGCTCAACCTGTGGAAGCGCGCCCGGGCCAGCGCCGGGGGCGTGCAGAGCTTCGAAAGCCAGTGCGTACGGGCCGACGGCAGCATCCTGCCGGCGGACGTGTCCTTGAGCTTCCTGCGTTTTCGCGACAGCGAGTACCTGGTGGTCTACCTCACCGATGTCACCGAGCGCCGTCGCGCCCTGGCGGCCCTGCGCGAGAGCGAAGCGCGGCTGCAAGGCATCGCCGCCAACGTGCCGGGCCTGGTGTTTCGCCTGGAGCGGGCGCCAGTCAGCGGGCAGATCGACTTCGCCTACATCAGCGAGGGCAGCCAGACCCTGGTGGGCTACTCGCCCGCGGTCCTCGCCCATCGCGACAAAGGTTTGCGCAGCCTGGTGCACCCCGATGACAAGGCCAGTTACCACCAGACCCAGGATCGGGCCCTGGACAGCGACAGCGACTGGTCCTGGCAGGGGCGTATCCTCACCCGCCAGGGCCAGCAGCGCTGGGCCGAGATCAAGGCGATTACCCGGCAGCTGGACGACGGCACCTTCGTCTGGGACGGCATCGTCTGGGACATCAGCGAGAGCAAGCGCATCGAGTTGGAGCTGGCCAGTTCCCGCGAGCAGCTGCGCGAGCTGTCGGCGCACCTGGAGAGCGTGCGGGAAGAGGAAAAGGCCCGCATTGCCAGGGAAGTCCATGACGAACTGGGGCAGATGCTCACCGTGCTCAAGCTGGAGACCTCCATGTGCGAGCTGGCCTACGCCCAGCTCGATCCCGGGCTGAACGAACGCCTCAACAGCATGAAGCGCTTGATCACCCAGCTGTTCCAGTTGGTGCGCGACGTGGCCACGGCCCTGCGCCCGCCGATCCTGGATGCCGGTATCGCCTCGGCCATCGAATGGCAGGCCCGGCGTTTCGAGGCGCGTACGCAGATCCCGTGCCTGGTGGACGTGCCGGATAACCTGCCACGCCTGAGCGACGCCAAGGCCATCGGCCTGTTCCGCATCCTCCAGGAGGCCCTGACCAACGTCATGCGCCATGCCCAGGCGCATACTGTGGAGCTGTCCCTGGTATTGGACGGGCCACAGTTGTGCATGAGTATCAGCGACGATGGCCTGGGATTCGATACCGCCGCCACGCGCCCCACCTCCTTTGGCCTGGTGGGGATGCGCGAGCGGGTGCTGATCATGGGCGGCAGCCTGGCGCTGCACAGCGAACCGGGGGAGGGCACCAGCCTGACCGTGCGGGTGCCCCTGGACCGCCAACAATAACGAGGAGAACCGCGTGATCCGTGTACTGGTAGCCGAAGACCACACCATCGTCCGCGAAGGCATCAAGCAATTGATCGGCCTGGCCAAGGACCTGACGGTGGCAGGGGAGGCGAGCAACGGCGAGCAACTGCTGGAGACCCTGCGCCAGGTGCCTTGCGAGGTGGTGTTGCTGGACATCTCCATGCCTGGGGTGAACGGCCTGGAAGCCATCCCACGAATCCGCGCCCTGAGCGATCCGCCGGCGATCCTGGTGCTGTCGATGCATGACGAGGCGCAGATGGCCGCCCGGGCCCTGAAGATCGGCGCCGCCGGCTATGCCACCAAGGACAGCGATCCATCGCTGCTGCTGACCGCGATCCGCAAGGTGGCGTCCGGTGGGCGCTACATAGATCCGGAACTGGCGGACCGCATGGTCTTCGAGGTTGGCCTGACCGATGCCCGGCCCCTGCATTCGCTGTTGTCCGAGCGTGAATTCTCGGTGTTCGAGCGCCTGGCCCAGGGCGCCAACGTCAACGACATCGCCCAGCAACTGGCCCTGAGCAACAAGACCATCAGCACCCACAAGGCGCGGCTGATGCAGAAGCTCAACGTCACCTCCCTGGCCGAACTGGTGAAATACGCCATGGAGCACAAGCTGCTCTGAGCCAGCGGGAGCACGCTGCCCCGCCACAATGGAGACGCCCCGAGATCGATGGTCCTGGTCAAGGCATTGGCGGGGCATATCCGTTTACGACATCGCCACGTCCCGGGCTGTGCCTGTTCTTGCGGCTTGCCGCTTCACGCTCGCCCCTGCTCTTGCCTGTTTCCGCCATTCTTGTAGGGCAATCCCTACAGGCAGCCTTCCAGGCGGCTGAGGTGAATCTCTCCTACCCCCCGATTTTCGGCCCTTGTGGGCTGCACTAGGCTTGCCCTACAGCCGTCTAAAACAAAAAGGTGCGGGTATGAGCGAGGTCGATTCAAGCGCTGGGGCCAATGATGTTCTGGTCAGCTTTCGTGGTGTGCAGAAGAGCTACGACGGCGAGAACCTGATCGTCAAGGACCTCAACCTGGAAATTCGCAAGGGCGAGTTCCTCACCCTGCTGGGGCCGTCCGGTTCCGGCAAGACCACCAGCCTGATGATGCTGGCCGGTTTCGAGACACCGACCGCTGGCGAGATCCAACTGGCCGGGCGCTCGATCAACAATGTGCCGCCGCACAAGCGCGATATCGGCATGGTGTTCCAGAACTACGCGCTGTTCCCGCACATGACCGTGGCCGAGAACCTGGCGTTCCCGCTGTCGGTACGGGGCCTGGGCAAGACCGACATCAGCGAGCGGGTCAAGCGCGTGCTGAGCATGGTCCAGCTGGACGCTTTCGCCCAGCGCTATCCGGCGCAACTGTCCGGTGGCCAGCAGCAACGGGTCGCCCTGGCCCGGGCCCTGGTGTTCGAACCGCAGCTGGTGCTGATGGACGAACCCCTGGGGGCGCTGGACAAACAGCTGCGCGAGCACATGCAGATGGAGATCAAGCACCTGCACCAGCGCCTGGGCGTGACCGTGGTCTACGTGACCCACGACCAGGGCGAAGCCTTGACCATGTCCGACCGGGTGGCGGTGTTCCACCAGGGCGAGATCCAGCAGATCGCACCGCCGCGGACCCTCTACGAAGAACCGAAGAACACCTTCGTCGCCAACTTCATCGGCGAGAACAACCGCCTCAGCGGCCGCCTGCACAGCCACGACGGCGAGCGCTGCGTGGTGGAGCTGGGGCGTGGCGAGAAAGTCGAGGCATTGGCGGTCAACGTCGGCCAGGTCGGCGGCCCGGTGACCCTGTCCATCCGCCCGGAGCGGGTGAGCCTCAACGGTTCCAGCGAACACTGCGCCAACCGCTTTTCCGGGCGGGTGGCGGAGTTCATCTACCTGGGCGACCACGTCCGGGTACGCCTGGAAGTCTGCGGCAAGAGCGACTTCTTCGTGAAACAGCCGATCGCCGAGCTCGATCCCGCGCTGGCGGTGGGCGACGTGGTACCGCTTGGCTGGCAAGTCGAGCACGTTCGTGCGCTCGACCCGCTTCTAGAGGCGAATTGATCGCCCCCCTGCAACACCAACCTGCACGTGGAGAACACAATAAAATGCTGAGATCCCTGAAACTCACAGCCCTGACGCTGGGCATGCTGGGGGCGGCGCACGCCCTGGCGGCGGGACCGGACCTGACCGTGGTGTCCTTTGGTGGGGCGAACAAGGCCGCCCAGGTCAAGGCCTTCTACGCTCCGTGGGAAGCGGCGGGCAACGGCAAGATCGTCGCCGGCGAGTACAACGGCGAGATGGCCAAGGTCAAGGCCATGGTCGACACCAAGAGCGTGTCCTGGGACCTGGTGGAAGTGGAGTCCCCCGAGCTGTCCCGCGGTTGCGACGAAGACCTGTTCGAACCCCTCGACCCGGCGCTGTTCGGCAAGGGCGAAGACTACGTCAAGGGCGCCATCCAGCCGTGTGGCGTGGGCTTCTTCGTCTGGTCCACGGTGCTGGCCTACAACGCCGACAAGCTCAAGGCGCCGCCAGGCAGCTGGGCGGACTTCTGGGACACGCAGAAATTCCCGGGCAAGCGCGGCCTGCGCAAGGGGGCCAAGTACACCCTGGAGTTCGCCCTGATGGCCGACGGCGTCGCGCCCAAGGACGTGTACAAGGTGCTGGCCAGCAAGGATGGCCAGGACCGTGCCTTCAAGAAGCTCGATGAGCTCAAGCCCAACATCCAGTGGTGGGAAGCCGGTGCCCAGCCGCCGCAGTACCTGGCCTCGGGCGACGTGGTCATGAGCTCGGCCTACAACGGCCGGATCGCCGCGGTGCAGAAGGAAAGCAACCTGAAGGTGGTGTGGAACGGCGGCATCTACGACTTCGATGCCTGGGCCATCCCCAAGGGCCTGGACAAGGCCCGAGCCGAAGCGGCGAAGAAGTTCATCGCCTATTCGGTGCAGCCGCAGCAGCAGAAGACCTACTCGGAAAACATCGCCTATGGCCCGGCCAACACCCAGGCCGTGCCGCTGCTGGCCAAGGACATCCTCAAGGACATGCCGACCACCCCGGAGAACATCGCCAACCAAGTGCAGATCGACGTCAGCTTCTGGGCTGACAACGGCGAGCAGCTGGAGCAGCGCTTCAACGCCTGGGCGGCCAAGTAACCATCGCTAATGGCAGGGGCGGGCTGGCCCGCTCCTGTCGGTGGTGTATTCGAAAGATCGATTCGCGGAGTTTGTCATGACCATCACCGTTCCCCTGGACGCGGTCGCCGGCCCGACCCTCAAGCAGCGACTGGCTCGTGCCGAGCGGGTCAACCGCTGGAAGGCCCAGGCCCTGATCGCGCCGCTGGTGCTGTTCCTGCTGCTGGTGTTCCTGGTACCGATCGTGGCGCTGCTGTACAAGAGCGTCGGCAACCCGGAAGTGGTCGGCGGCATGCCGCGCACGGTGGTGGCCGTGAATGCCTGGGACGGTCGCGGCCTGCCCGCCGAGGCCGCCTTCAAGGCCTTGAGCGAAGACCTGGCCGAGGCCCGCAAGAACCAGGGCCTGGGCGACCTGTCCAAGCGCCTGAACATGGAACTGGCCGGCTATCGCAGCCTGCTGACCAAGACCGCCCGCGCCTTGCCGTTCAAGGCCGAGCCCGAATCCTACAAAGAAGCCATGGAGGGCGTGGACGAGCGTTGGGGCGACCCGGCCTACTGGCAGGCGATCCGGCGCAATACCAGCAGCCTGACTCCCTACTATCTGCTGGCGGCGCTGGACCACCGGATCGACGACCTGGGCGAACTGGCCCCGGCCACCCCGGACCAGGCCATCTACCTGGACATCTTCGCCCGGACCTTCTGGATGGGCCTGGTGATCACCGCCATCTGCCTGGTGCTGGCCTATCCCCTGGCGTACCTGCTGGCCAATTTGCCGGCGCGCAAGAGCAACCTGCTGATGATCCTGGTTTTGCTGCCGTTCTGGACTTCGATCCTGGTGCGGGTAGCGGCCTGGATCGTGCTCCTGCAATCCGGCGGCCTGATCAACAGCGCCTTGCTGGCCATGGGCGTGATCGACAAGCCCCTGGAGTTGGTGTTCAACCGCACCGGGGTCTACATCTCCATGGTGCACATCCTGCTGCCGTTCATGATCCTGCCGATCTACAGCGTGATGAAGAGCATCTCGCCGACCTACATGCGCGCGGCGATCTCCCTGGGCTGCCATCCGTTCGCCAGCTTCTGGCGGGTGTACTTCCCGCAAACCTATGCCGGGGTCGGCGCCGGTTGCCTGCTGGTGTTCATCCTGGCCATCGGCTACTACATCACCCCGGCCCTGCTGGGCAGCCCGAACGACCAGATGGTCAGCTACTTCGTGGCCTTCTACACCAACACCAGCATCAACTGGGGCATGGCCACCGCCCTGGGCGGCCTGCTGTTGCTGGCGACCATCGTGCTGTACCTGATCTACAGCTGGCTGGTGGGCGCCAGTCGCCTGCGCCTGAGCTAAGGAGAGAATCGAAATGCTGAGCCCCTACATGTCGCCCGTCGAGCGGGTCTGGTTCTACAGCTTGCGGATCCTCTGCGGCTTGATCCTGTTGTTCCTGGTGCTGCCGGTGCTGGTGATCATCCCGTTGTCGTTCAACTCGGGCAGCTTCCTGGTGTATCCGCTGCAGGGCTTCTCGCTGCACTGGTACCAGGACTTCTTCGCCTCCGCCGAATGGATGCGCGCCCTGAAGAACAGCATCATCGTGGCCCCGGCGGCCACTGTGCTGGCCATGGTCTTCGGCACCCTGGCGGCCATCGGCCTGACCCGCGGCGATTTTCCCGGCAAGTCGCTGGTCATGGCCCTGGTGATCTCGCCGATGGTGGTGCCGGTGGTGATCATCGGGGTCGCCAGCTACCTGTTCTTCGCCCCGCTGGGCATGGGCAACAGCTTCTTGTCGCTGATCATCGTGCATGCGGTGCTCGGGGTGCCGTTCGTGATCATCACCGTCTCGGCGACCTTGCAGGGCTTCAACCACAACCTGGTGCGGGCGGCGGCCAGCCTGGGCGCCTCGCCGCTGACCACCTTTCGCCGGGTGACCCTGCCGTTGATCGCCCCGGGCGTGATCAGTGGCGCGCTGTTCGCCTTCGCCACCTCGTTCGACGAAGTGGTGGTGACCCTGTTCCTCGCCGGCCCCGAGCAGGCGACGCTGCCCCGGCAGATGTTCAGCGGTATCCGCGAGAACCTCAGCCCCACCATCGCCGCCGCGGCGACGCTGCTGATCGCCTTCTCGGTGATCCTGCTGCTGACCCTGGAATGGCTGCGCGGGCGCAGCGAAAAACTGCGTACGGCCCAGGTTTGAGCCCTGGGCCGAGCGATAACCTGATCTGTGGCAAGGGTTTGGTTGCCGCCGAACACCACAATGGCTCCACCCAAGGACCTGGATTGCCTCATGCCTGCGAGGGCGCGGGGCATTCCAACCCGACCCTGGTGAGGGCTCGTGCCGTAGCGAGGAGCCGCCGGCTTTCCCTGTCGTGATGCCGATCGGGCATTACGGCGGCCTGGTTTTGCAATCCCAGCTACGCTTGTGCCGGCTCTCATCTTTATATAAGAGGCTGCGCACATGAGTATTTCCTCTTTCAAGATCGCCCATAAGCTGCTCACCGGCAGCAGCGCCATCGAGCAACTGGGCGCCGAACTGACTCGCCTGGATGTGGATAACCCCTTGATCGTCACCGATGTCATCCTGCTCGAGTCCGGCACGGTGGGCCTGGCGCTGGCGCACCTGGGAGGGCGTGACTACGAGATTTTCGACCGAGTGCGCCCTGATCCGGAAATCGCCATCGTCGAGGACTGCATGCAGGTCTATCGCGAAGGTGGACATGACGGCCTGATTGGCCTGGGGGGTGGCAGCGCCATCGATATCGCCAAGAGTGTCGCGGCCTATGCCGGGTATCACGGCGCCTTGCAGGATCTGTTCGGGGTCGACCAGGTGCCACGCAAGGGGCCGCCGCTGATCGCCATTCCCACCACGGCCGGCACCGGCTCGGAGGTCACCAACGTGGCGATCCTCTCGGACAAGGCCGCGCAGTTGAAAAAGGGCATCGTCAGCGACTATCTGCTGCCGGACGTGGCCCTGGTCAGCCCACAGATGACCCTGACCTGCCCGCGCAGCGTAACCGCTGCCAGTGGCGTCGATGCCCTGGTGCATGCCGTCGAGGCCTACCTTTCACTCAATGCTTCGTCGATCACCGACTCCCTGGCCATCGGCGCCATTCGCTTGATCGCCAAGGCCCTGCCCAAGGCGTTTGCCAATCCGTCCAACCTGCAGGCTCGGGAAGACATGGCGACCGCCAGCCTGATGGCCGGCATGGCCTTCGGGAATGCCGGAGTGGGCGCGGTGCATGCCCTGGCCTATCCCCTGGGCGGGCGCTTTCACGTGTCCCATGGGGTCAGCAACGCCTTGCTGCTGCCCTATGTCATGACCTGGAACAAGGTGGCTTGTGTCGAGCGCATGCAGGATATCGCCGCAGCCATGGGGGTGCGTACGGCGCGCTTGAGTGCCAACGAGGCGGCTGACCGGGCGGTGGAGGCGATGAGCGCCCTGTGTGCCGCCGTGGAGATACCCAGGGGCTTGCGTAGTTTCGGCGTGCCCGAGGAGGCGCTTGCGAGCATGGCCCAGGAGGCCGCGGGTATCGAGCGGCTGATGCGCAATAACCCGCGCAAGCTGAGTCCCGCCGATATCGAGCAGATCTATCGGGCGGCCTACTGATCATCGAGGTGACGGTGTGCGCTCCAAAGCATGAGGTATACAATGCGCGCCATCGTGATTCCGCTCAAAAAAGGTGCGTCATGCAGCCCTTCGCTATTGCTCCGTCGATTCTTTCCGCCGACTTCGCCCGCCTGGGCGAGGAAGTGGACAATGTCCTGGCCGCCGGTGCCGATATCGTCCACTTCGATGTCATGGACAACCACTATGTGCCGAACCTGACCATCGGGCCGATGGTCTGCGCCGCGCTGCGCAAGTACGGGATCACCGCGCCGATCGATGCGCACCTGATGGTCAGCCCGGTGGATCGCATCATCGGCGACTTCATCGAGGCGGGCGCCACCTACATCACCTTCCACCCCGAGGCCACGCTGCATGTGGATCGCTCCCTGCAAATGATCCGCGAGGGTGGTTGCAAGGCCGGCCTGGTGTTCAACCCGGCGACCCCGCTGGACGTGCTCAAGTACGTGATGGACAAGGTCGACATGGTGCTGCTGATGAGCGTGAATCCGGGCTTTGGCGGGCAGAAGTTCATCCCCGGCACCCTCGACAAGCTGCGTGAGGCGCGGGCTTTGATCGATGCTTGCGGCCGGGACATCCGCCTGGAGATCGACGGTGGCGTGAACGTCAGTAATATTCGCGAGATCGCCGCGGCCGGCGCGGACACCTTCGTCGCCGGCTCGGCGATCTTCAATGCGCCCAACTACCAGGAAGTGATCGAGAAGATGCGCGCCGAGCTGGCGCTGGCTCGATCATGAGTGCCTTCGAGCAGCTGTTCTCCGGGAACCTGCCACGGCTGGTGATGTTCGACCTGGATGGCACCCTGGTCGACTCGGTGCCCGACCTGGCCGCCGCCGTGGACCGGATGCTGCTCGAGCTGGGCCGCCCGCCCGCGGGGATCGAGGCGGTGCGCCAATGGGTCGGCAATGGTGCGCCGATGCTGGTGCGCCGGGCCCTGGCCAACAGGCTGGATCCCCAGGACATCGACGATGCCGAGGTCGCCCAGGCCCTGGAGCTGTTCAACGCCGCCTACGAGGGCAACCACGAATTGACCGTGGTCTATCCCGGTGCGCGCGAAACCCTCAAATGGTTGTACAAGCAGGGCGTGGAACTGGCCCTGATCACCAACAAGCCCGAGCGTTTCGTCGCGCCCTTGCTGGACCAGATGCGCATCGGTCGTTATTTCCGCTGGATCATCGGCGGCGATACCCTGCCGCAGAAGAAGCCCGACCCGGCGGCGCTGTTCTTCGTGATGAAAATGGCCAGCATCCCGGCCTCGCAATCGCTGTTCGTCGGCGACTCGCGCAGCGATGTACTGGCGGCCCGGGCAGCGGGCGTCAAGTGCGTGGCGCTGAGCTACGGCTACAACCATGGACGGCCGATTGCCGAGGAGTCTCCGGCCCTGGTAATCGACGACCTGCGGGCGCTGATCCCCGGTTGCTTAGAACCTGCCGCTGAGATAACGTTGCCCGACGCTGTCCCATCCCCTTCTGGAAGCTCCATCGTGGTGGTCACTCGCAAACTCTGGATGAAAGTCATCAAGGCCTTGGCCCGTTGGCGTTGGCGCGCCTGATTTTTGTCTGGCCGGCCCTGCCGGCGCGTTTGCATACCTGACTGTTAGACCCTCAAGCCACGAGGCATCCCATGATTCGCGAAGAATTCCTGCGCCTGGCCGCAGCTGGCTACAACCGTATCCCGCTGGCCTGCGAGACCATTGCCGACTTCGATACTCCGTTGTCGATCTACCTGAAACTGGCCGACCAGCCCAACTCCTACCTCCTGGAGTCGGTGCAGGGGGGCGAGAAATGGGGGCGTTATTCGATTATCGGCCTGCCGTGCCGCACCGTGCTGCGAGTGCACGGCTACCGGGTCAGCGTGACCCACGACGGTGTCGAGATCGAAAGCCACGAGGTGGCCGACCCGTTGGCCTTCGTCGAGGAATTCAAGGCGCGCTACAACGTCCCGACCATCGCCGGCCTGCCACGCTTCAACGGTGGCCTGGTGGGGTACTTCGGTTATGACTGCGTGCGTTATGTCGAGCCCCGGCTGGGCCAGTGCCCGAACCCGGACCCGATCGGCGTACCGGACATCCTGTTGATGGTTTCCGACGCGGTGGTGGTGTTCGACAACCTGGCGGGCAAGATGCACGCCATCGTGCTGGCCGATCCAAGCCAGGCCAATGCCTATGAAGCTGGCCAGGCGCGCCTGCAAGCATTGCTCGAACAGCTGCGCCAGCCGATCACGCCACGGCGCGGCCTGGACCTGGACCGCCCGCCGGCCGCCGAGCCGGTATTCCGCTCCAGCTTTACCCAGGGCGACTACGAGCGTGCAGTGGACACCATCAAGGAATACATCCTGGCCGGTGACTGCATGCAGGTGGTGCCGTCCCAGCGCATGTCCATCGACTTCCAGGCCGCGCCCATCGATCTGTACCGGGCCTTGCGCTGCTTCAACCCGACTCCCTACATGTACTTCTTCAACTTCGGCGACTTCCACGTGGTGGGCAGTTCGCCGGAGGTGCTGGTGCGAGTCGAGGACAACCTGATCACCGTGCGACCCATCGCCGGTACTCGTCCGCGGGGCGCCACCGAGGAAGCCGACCTGGCCCTGGAGCAGGACCTGCTGTCCGACGCCAAGGAGATCGCCGAGCACTTGATGCTGATCGACCTGGGGCGCAACGACACCGGGCGGGTCTCGGAGATCGGCTCGGTACGGCTCACCGAGAAGATGGTCATCGAGCGTTATTCCAACGTGATGCATATCGTGTCCAACGTCACCGGCCAATTGAAGGAAGGCCTGACCGCGATGGACGCACTGCGAGCGATCCTGCCGGCGGGCACCTTGTCCGGCGCGCCGAAGATCCGCGCCATGGAAATCATCGACGAACTGGAGCCGGTCAAGCGCGGGGTCTATGGCGGTGCCGTGGGCTACTTCGCCTGGAACGGCAACATGGATACCGCCATCGCCATCCGCACGGCGGTGATCAAGGATGGTGAACTGCATGTCCAGGCCGGCGGCGGCATCGTCGCCGACTCGGTCCCGACCCTGGAGTGGGAAGAGACGCTGAACAAGCGTCGTGCAATGTTCCGTGCCGTGGCACTGGCTGAACAAACCCCCGCATCCAAGGCTTGAGGAGTTTCCACCTATGTTACTGATGATCGATAACTACGACTCCTTTACCTACAACGTCGTGCAGTACCTGGGCGAACTGGGTGCCGAGGTGAAGGTGGTGCGCAATGACGAACTGACCGTGGCCGAGATCGAGGCGCTCAAGCCCGAGCGCATCGTGGTCTCCCCGGGCCCCTGCACGCCGACCGAGGCCGGGGTTTCCATCGAGGCGATCATGCATTTCGCCGGCAAGCTGCCGATCCTCGGCGTCTGCCTGGGCCACCAGTCCATCGGCCAGGCCTTCGGCGGCCAGGTGGTGCGGGCCCGCCAGGTGATGCATGGCAAGACCAGCCCGGTATTCCACCGCGACCTGGGGGTGTTCGGCGGCCTGAACATGCCGCTGACCGTGACCCGCTACCACTCCCTGGTGGTCAAGCGCGAGACCTTGCCCGAGTGCCTGGAGGTCACCGCCTGGACCCAGCTGGACGATGGCTCCGTGGACGAAATCATGGGGCTGCGGCACAAGACACTGAACATCGAGGGTGTGCAATTCCACCCTGAATCCATCCTCACCGAGCAGGGCCACGAGCTGTTCGCCAACTTCCTCAAACAGAGCGGCGGCACGCGCTAAGGACTTTTCATGGATATCAAGACTGCCCTGAGCCGTATCGTCGGCCACCTGGACCTGAGCACCGATGAGATGCGCGATGTCATGCGCGAGATCATGACCGGCCAATGCACCGAGGCGCAGATTGGCGCTTTCATGATGGCCATGCGCATGAAGAGCGAAAGCATCGACGAGATCGTCGGTGCCGTGTCGGTGATGCGTGAGCTGGCCGACAAGGTCGAGCTCAAGACCCTCGATGGTGTGGTGGATGTGGTCGGCACTGGCGGTGACGGCGCCAACATCTTCAACGTGTCCACCGCTTCGGCCTTCGTGGTGTCCGCCGCCGGTTGCACCGTGGCCAAGCACGGCAACCGCGCGGTATCCGGCAAGAGCGGCAGCGCCGACCTGCTGGAGGCAGCTGGCGTCTACCTGAACCTGACCCCGGTCCAGGTGGCGCGTTGCATCGATAACGTCGGCATCGGCTTCATGTTCTCCCAATCCCACCATGGCGCCATGAAGCATGCCGCAGGCCCGCGTCGTGACCTGGGCCTGCGCACCCTGTTCAACATGCTCGGCCCGCTTACGAATCCGGCTGGCGTGAAGCACCAGGTGGTGGGCGTGTTCACCCAGGCCCTGTGCCGGCCGTTGGCCGAAGTCCTGCAGCGCCTGGGCAGCAAGCATGTGCTGGTGGTGCATTCCCAGGATGGCCTGGACGAGTTCAGCCTGGCGGCGCCGACCTTTGTCGCCGAACTGAAGAACGACCAGGTCACCGAGTACTGGGTCCAGCCTGAAGACCTGGGCATCAAGAGCCAGAGCCTGTTCGGCCTTGTGGTGGAAAGCCCGGCGGCTTCCCTGGAGCTGATCCGCGATGCCCTGGGGCGGCGCAAGACCGAACATGGCCAGAAGGCTGCCGAAATGATCGTGCTCAATGCCGGTGCCGCTTTGTATGCTGCCGATCACGCCAGTAGCCTCAAAGAAGGGGTAGCCCTGGCCCATGACGCCTTGCACACCGGCCTGGCCCGGGAGAAGCTCGAGGAGCTGGGAGCCTTTACCGCGGTGTTCAAGCAGGAGAATGAAGGATGAGCGTGCCGACAGTTCTGGAAAAGATCCTCGCCCGCAAGGTCGAGGAGGTTGCCGAGCGCAGCGCGCGCGTCAGCCTGGGCGAGCTGGAGGGCCTGGCCCGGTCGACCGATGCGCCACGCGGGTTCGCCAAGGCGCTGCAGGAGCAGGTCAAGCTCAAGCAGCCGGCGGTGATCGCCGAGATCAAGAAGGCCTCGCCAAGCAAGGGTGTGATCCGCGAGAACTTCGTGCCTGCCGATATCGCCAAGAGCTATGAGAAGGGCGGCGCCACTTGCCTGTCGGTACTCACCGACGTGGATTATTTCCAGGGTGCCGACCTCTACCTGCAGCAGGCGCGCGCGGCGTGCAAGCTGCCGGTGATCCGCAAGGATTTCATGATCGATCCCTACCAGATCGTCGAGGCCCGGGCCCTGGGCGCCGATTGCGTGCTGTTGATCGTCGCCGCGCTGGACGATGGGCGCATGGCCGAACTGGCATCGGTGGCCAAGGGCGTTGGCCTGGATGTGCTGGTGGAAGTGCACGATGGCGATGAACTGGAGCGGGCGCTGAAGACCCTCGACACGCCGCTGGTCGGGGTCAACAACCGCAACCTGCACACCTTCGAGGTCGACCTGGAAACCACCCTCGACCTGTTGCCGCGGATTCCTCGCGAACGCCTGGTGATTACCGAAAGCGGCATTCTCAACCGAGCCGATGTCGAGCTGATGGAGATCAGCGATGTCTATTCGTTCCTGGTGGGCGAGGCCTTCATGCGCGCCG
The DNA here is from genome assembly GCF_014230245.1 of Pseudomonas sp. MSSRFD41. Lineage (NCBI taxonomy): Bacteria > Pseudomonadati > Pseudomonadota > Gammaproteobacteria > Pseudomonadales > Pseudomonadaceae > Pseudomonas > Pseudomonas sp. MSSRFD41. The sequence goes on from NZ_JACKZK010000001.1 coordinate 772,193, forward strand.
AGAACCCGGGCACCGAGTTGCAGCGCCTGTTCTTCCCGGAGCGTGGCGTGCCGGTGACGGGCTCGACCCTGGATTGAACCTGAGACGATGAACGAGCCGGCCATGCCGGCTTTTTCATGATGATTGCCAAGGAATTGCCGCTGCCATGACCCAACCCCTCGCGCTTACCGTCGAAGCCGGCCTGCAGGCCGAGCAGGATCTGCTGGCCCAGGTTTGTGCTGGCGACCAGGCATTCGGCTTGTTGTTCTGGCAGCCCAGCGACCGGGCGCTGGTGATGCCCCGGCGCCTGAGCCGCTTGCCGGGGTTCGAGCAGGCCTGCGAGGCCTCGCGAGCCAATGGCTGGCCGGTACTGCTGCGGGAAACCGGCGGCGAGCCGGTGCCGCAATCGGCGGCCACGGTGAATATTGCACTGGTTTATGCCCCACCGCGCAGCGAAGGCGACCAGGGTCGGATCGAAATGGCTTACCGGCGCCTGTGCCAGCCGATCTGCGATCTGCTCAGCGAACTGGGCGGCAATCCGTCGCTGGGGGAAGTGGAGGGGGCCTTCTGCGATGGGCGGTTCAACGTCAATCTCGATGGCCGCAAGATGGTCGGCACGGCCCAGCGCTGGCGCCAGAGCAAAGGTGGGCAGCGGCCGGTGGGCCTGGTGCACGGGGCGCTGCTGCTGGATGACGAGCGCGAGTCCATGGTGGGGGCGGTCAATACCTTCAACCAGGCTTGCGCACTGGAGCAGCGTTGCCGGGCCGAAAGCCATATCGCCTTGCATGAAGCGTTTGCCGCCCCGGATGCCATGGCGCGCCTGGACAGCCTGTATCGACAGATGCTCGCCAGCTTTCTGCCGGGCTAGCGGGTGCCGAAGACCACCATGGTCTTGCCCTTGACGTGCACCAGGTTGCGCTCTTCCAGATCCTTGAGGACGCGACCGACCATTTCCCGGGAGCAACCGACGATGCGCCCGATCTCCTGGCGGGTGACCTTGATCTGCATGCCGTCCGGATGGGTCATGGCGTCCGGCTGCTTGCACAGTTCCAGCAGGCAACGGGCGACACGCCCGGTCACATCGAAGAAGGCCAGGTCGCCGACCTTGCGCGTGGTGTCGCGCAGGCGCTGGGCGATCTGGCCGCTGAGCGCATAGAGGATGTCCGGATCGCTCTGCGATAACTCGCGGAACTTGGCGTAGCTGATCTCGGCCACTTCGCATTCCACCTTGGCCCGGACCCAGGCGCTGCGCAGTTGCTCGTGTCCCGCTTCCTCGAACAGCCCCAGTTCGCCGAAGAAGTCCCCGGCGTTGAGGTAGGCGATGATCATCTCCCGGCCGTCATCGTCTTCGATGAGGATGGTCACCGAGCCCTTGATGATGAAGTACAGGCTGTCGGCCACATCACCGGCGCAGATGATATTGCTCTTGGCCTGGTAGCGACGGCGCTGACAGTGCATCAGCAGCTTGTCGAGGTGTTTGATCTTGGGAGTTGGGGCAATAGCAACCATGGTTGTATCCCGGAAAGCCTGCACGGTATGGGGTGGTGTTCTTATGGGGCGGAAAGCATCGGCGCATAAAGCTGGCGATGCGCCATTCATTTGGCGTCAGCTTAACAGACACATCCTAGGCAGATTTAAGAATTTTCTTACAGGTGGGTCGCTTTTGGCATCAAGATGCTGCTCGCTGCCGGTCCCAACCGCTGTGCTAAGCTGGCGACCCTTTTTTTAAACGCAGTGGAGTCTGGGCGATGAAGGCACGCATCCAATGGGCTGGCGAGGCCATGTTCCTCGGTGAGTCGGGCAGTGGCCACGTGGTGGTGATGGATGGTCCGCCTGAGTCCGGTGGGCGCAATCTGGGTGTGCGCCCCATGGAAATGCTCCTGTTGGGCGTGGGCGGTTGCAGTAATTTCGATGTGGTCAGCATCCTGAAGAAGTCCCGGCAGGCGGTCGAGAGCTGCGAGGCCTTCCTGGAGGCCGAGCGTGCCAGTGAAGATCCCAAGGTCTTCACCAAGATCCACCTGCACTTCGTGGTCAAGGGCCGTGGCTTGAAGGAAGCCCAGGTCAAGCGTGCCGTGGAGCTGTCCGCCGAAAAGTACTGCTCGGCCTCGATCATGCTCGGCGCGGCCGGCGTCGCCATTACCCACGACTACGAGATCGTCGAGCTGGGCTGAACCCAGGCTGCGGCAAAAGAAAAGGGCGCCCCAGGGGCGCCCTTTTTGCTTGTTCTTGCTTCAGATCCGATAGGTGCTCTTGGTCATGACCTTGGCCAGCAGGCTCATGCCGAACTTCACCGGTGCCGGGAAGCGGAAGCCACCGGCTTCGAGGGCGGTTTCGGCATGGTGCTCCTCGTCGATGCGCATCTGCTCGAGGATGGCCCGGGATTTTTCGTCCTCGGGCGGCAATTGTTCCAGGTGGTCGTTCAGGTGCTTGCAGACCTGGTCCTCGGTGGCGGCGACGAACCCGAGGCTGACCTTGTCGCTGATCAGCCCGGCGGCGGCGCCGATACCGAACGACAGCCCGTAGAACAGCGGATTGAGTACGCTGGGATGACTGCCCAACTGGCGGATGCGTTGCTCGCACCAGGCCAGGTGGTCGATTTCTTCCTCGGCCGCGTGCTCCATGGCCTGGCGCACTTCGGGCAATTTGGCGGTCAGGGCCTGGCCCTGGTACAGCGCCTGGGCACAGACTTCCCCGGTATGGTTGATGCGCATCAGGCCGGCCACGTGCCGGGTGTCCTCGTCACTCATCTGCGCTTCCGGCTGCACGATGGCCGGCGACGGGCGATAAGGTTGGCCGCTGAACGGCAGCAGCGTGCGCATGGCCATATCGGCTTGCAGCAGCAGGCGGTCGATCGGCGAGTAGTGACGTTGGGTAGTCATGCTTATCTCCGGGAAGAATCACGGCGGCCAGTTTACTCCAATCGATGGGGTGAAACCTGCGCTGGATCAGCGCACCTTCGCCCGGGGCGGGCGCAAGGGCGCTGGAAGAGGGGGAGGTTCGATCAGCCCGGAGGCCAGTTCATCTGGCGCTGACCCAGGACGTGCATGTGAATGTGGTAGACGGTCTGGCCGCCCATCTCATTGCAGTTCATCACCACTCGGAAGCCATCCTCGCAGCCTTGCTCCTTGGCCAGGCGCTGGGCGGTGAACAGGATGTGTCCGGCCAGGGCCTTATCGTCCTCGGTGAGGTCGTTGAGGGTCGGGATGGGTTTCTTCGGGATCACCAGGAAGTGCACCGGCGCTTGCGGGGCAATGTCGTGGAAGGCCAGGACCTGGTCGTCCTCGTAGATGATCTTCGCGGGTATTTCTCTGTTGATGATCTTGGTGAACAGAGTATCCACAGCTGTTTCTCCATTGGTTGGTCCGGGCTGAGTGTACTCAGGCGCAAGCCCTGCGCCCAGCCCCGACGGGGTGTCTAGCGTGGGCAGTAGGCCCGGTTGACGTAGCCGACGATCTTGCGGGTCAGCCAGCGTGAACTCAGGCGGCCAAGCTGGGCCATCCAGCGGTTCAGGCGCCCGGGAATGATGATGGCGCGGTTCTTCTCCAGGGCTCGGACGGTATACAGCGCCACTTCCTCGGGACTCATGAGCCATTTGCTGTCGTCGACCTTGCGGGTGTCCATCTGGGCGTTCTGGAAGAAGGCGGTCCGGGTCGGCCCGGGGCAGAGTACCGAGACCTTGACCGCGCATTTTTTCAGTTCTTCGCGCAGCCCTTCGGAGAAATGCAGGACATAGGCCTTGCTGGCGTAGTAGGTGCTCATCCAGGGGCCGGGATGGAAAGCGGCCACCGAAGCGACATTGAGGATCTGCCCGCCGCCCAGCAACGCCATGCTGTTGCCCAGGGCATGGCACAGGCGGGTGAGGGCGAGGATGTTGACTTCGATCAGGTCCTGCTCGGTCATCCAGTCCTGGGCCAGGAACGGCCCGCTGGTGCCGATGCCGGCGCAGTTGACCAAAAGGTCGATCTGCCGGTCGCCTTCCTCCAGCTCCAGCAGGAACCCGGACAACCTCAAGGGCTCGCCCAGGTCGCAGGCGCGGAACAGGACCTCGACGCCGAAGCGCTGGGTCAGCTCCAGGGCGATGCTTTCCAGCTGATCACGCTGGCGGGCCACCAGGAGCAGGTTGCGGCCACGCCGGGCCAGGGCTTCGGCCATGGCCAGGCCTATGCCGCTGGAAGCACCGGTGATCAGAGCGTAACGGGTCATGCAGTTCTCCATCGCAACGGCCGACGGCCCGCGACGGGAAGGGTCGCAGGCCCGGACGCGTTTATTCTTCCTCGGATTCTACAGTGCTCGCGGCATCGGCGGCTTCAGCCGCTGCGGCGGCATCGGCAGCGCTTTCGGCCTCGTCGCTGCTGGAGTCATAGGATTCGCTGTAGCTGGTTTCGCTGTAGCGGTCTTCCAGGGAGCTCAGGCCGCCAGCGACCATGCCGATGATGATCGCGACCAGCAGTACCACCCACATCCAGGACAGGACCTTGACCGCAGTGGTGTTGGGCGGCGGTGGGGCGCCATAGCGGTTGGCCACGTTGCTGCCGGGGCTGACCATCAGTACCAGGGGGAAGATGCTGCCGACGATGGGCACGAAGTTCAGCAGCCACAGCCAGCCCGACCAGCCCAGGTCGTGCAGGCGCTGTACGCTGATCTGGATACTGACGACGATGAAGCCGATGAACACCACGGCGCCGGCGAGAATTCCCAGGCCCATGAGCAGGGTGGAGTTGAGGACTGCTGTGGTAATGACGCCGAACAAGGCACCGGCACCGATCACCGCCAACAGGGCTACGGTCAGCACCAGGGTCCAGGCCAGGTAGCGCAGGCGGCCGATACGTCCTTCGAAGCTGAAGACATTGAGTGTCGCGTATTGGGGAACGGCATCGCCGACGGTGGCCTGTGGCGGTGCGTAAGGCGAATCCGCGACGCTGGCTGGGCGCGGTGCGGCCGGGGTGACGGCCTCCAGGTTCAGTTCCAGGCCTGGTTCGGCTTCGACCCGGGCATCGAGGCCGGCGTTTTTCAGGGCTTCGAGATAGCGCTGGGCATCGGCCTGGGTCAGGTCGCGCTTGAGCTCGACCGGTTGGCCGCTGAACAGACGCTCCACTGCCGCGGTATCGGTCTTGAACAGTTCAGCGAGGTTCAGTTGCGCGGTGGATTTCTCGACGCCGGGCAGCAAAGTGCCGTCGAAGACGATTTTGTAGCGGATCTCGCTCATGGGGGGCTTCCCTGTCACTTGAAATGAAGGCTTACATAAAGTCGCGTAGTTTAAGGCCAGCGCCCCCCAGCTGGCCAAAAAACTATGAGAACTGGTTATCGTGGCCAGCGTTTGGGTAGCTGGGCACAACGTTCCTGCGCCCGGCGGTACTCCTTGTCCAGGCGCTCGATCAACTGGTCGATGCCGGGCAGGTCATCGATCTCGCCAACGCCCTGGCCGGCGGACCAGACGGTTTTCCAGGCCTTGGCCTCGTCGCTGATGGGTTTGAGCTTGGCGCCGAAATTGACTTCGCCCTTGCCTTGCAGGGCCGCCATGTCGAAGCCGGCGTTCTCCAGGCTCTGGCGCATGAAGCTGGCGGGCACTCCGGATACGGCGGCGGTGTGCACGATATCGGCGGCCTGGGAGCCCAGGAGCATGTCCTTGTAGCCTTGGGGCGCGTGGCTTTCGCTGGTGGCGATGAAACGGGTGCCGAGGTACGCGAGGTCGGCGCCCAGCACCTGGGCGGCGAGAATCTCATGCCCGTGGTTCAGGCAGCCGGCCAGTAGCAGGGTCTTGTCGAAGAACTGGCGGATTTCGGCGACCAGCGAGAACGGGCTCCAGGTCCCGGCATGGCCGCCGGCGCCCGCGGCAACGGCGATCAGCCCATCGACCCCGGCCTCGGCGGCCTTTTCCGCATGGCGGCGAGTGGTCACGTCATGGAATACCAGGCCGCCATAGCTGTGTACGGCATCCACCACTTCCTTGACCGCCCCCAGGCTGGTGATGACGATCGGCACCTTGTGTTCGATGCAGATCTGCAGATCGGCCTGCACGCGCGGGTTGCTGTTGTGCACGATCAGGTTCACGGCATAGGGCGCGGGATTCTCCAGGATGGCCAGGCCCGCTTCGATCTCCTCCAGCCAGGCCTTGAACCCACTGCTTTCGCGCTGGTTGAGCGCCGGGAAGCTGCCGACCACGCCATTGCGACAGCAGGCCAGGACCAGTTCCGGATTGGAGATCAGGAACATCGGTGCCGCCACCACGGGCAGGCGCAAGCGTTGTTCGAGCAAAGCGGGCAGAGACATCGGTATACCCCCGGGAAAGCAGCTGGATAGAGTTAGAACGGTCGTACGACGACCAGAATTACAATAGCCAGCAATAACAGAACCGGTACTTCATTGAACCAGCGATAAAAGACATGGCTGCGGGCGTTTTCGCCACGGGCAAAGCGTTTCACCTGGGCGCCGCACATGTGGTGGTAGCCGATCAGTATCACGACCAGGGTGAGCTTGGCGTGCATCCAGCCGCCCTGGCTGAAGTAGGCACCGGGATTGAGGCTGATCAGTCCGATGCCGAAGACCAGCGCTGCGATCATTGCCGGGCCCATGATGAAGCGATAGAGCTTGCGCTCCATGACGCAGAAACGCTCGCGACTGATGCTGTCCTCGCTTTGGGCGTGATAGACGAACAGGCGCGGCAGGTAGAACAGGCCGGCGAACCAGCAGACCACGCTGACGATATGAAAGGCCTTGAGCCATAGATAGAGCATTTTGGTTATCCCCCAGATTCACGGTGGCGCGATAGTAGAGGCTAGAGCATCCATACGTCACCTTGACGGTTGTCGCAGGGGGTTGCCGCCCCTATTATCGGCAGCTTTCCAGTGGGTTCGTTGAGGGCAAGGTTTATGGTCAAGGTCGGTATCGTCGGCGGCACGGGTTACACCGGGGTCGAGCTATTGCGTCTGTTGGCACAGCATCCACAGGCGCGGGTGGAGGTCATCACCTCGCGATCCGAGGCGGGCCTGGCCGTAGCCGACCTGTATCCGAACCTGCGTGGCCACTATGACGGCCTGGCCTTCAGCGTGCCGGATATCAAGACCCTCGGTGCCTGCGACGTGGTGTTCTTCGCCACCCCCCACGGCGTGGCCCATGCGCTGGCTGGCGAGCTGCTGGCTGCCGGGACCAAGGTCATCGACCTGTCGGCGGACTTTCGCCTGCAGGACGCCGATGAGTGGGCCAAGTGGTATGGCCAGCCCCACGGTGCTCCCGAGCTGCTGGACGAAGCGGTCTACGGTTTGCCGGAGGTCAATCGCGAGAAGATCAAGCAGGCGCGCCTGATTGCGGTTCCGGGCTGCTATCCGACGGCGACCCAGCTGGGCTTCCTGCCGCTGCTGGAGGCTGGCCTGGCTGATACGTCCCGCCTGATTGCGGACTGCAAGTCCGGTGTCAGCGGTGCTGGCCGTGGCGCCAGTGTGGGCTCGCTGTATTCGGAAACCTCCGAGAGCCTGAAGGCCTATGCGGTCAAGGGGCACCGCCACCTACCGGAAATCCGCCAGGGCCTGCGCCGGGCGGCGGGCAAGGATGTCGGCTTGACCTTCGTGCCGCACCTGACGCCAATGATCCGGGGCATCCATTCCACGCTCTATGCCACTGTCGTGGACAAGTCGGTCGATCTGCAGGCGCTGTTCGAGAAACGCTATGCCAACGAGCCGTTCGTCGATGTCATGCCGGCGGGGAGCCATCCCGAGACTCGTAGCGTGCGGGGTGCCAACGTCTGCCGGATTGCCGTGCACCGGCCACAGGGTGATGACCTGGTGGTGGTGCTGTCGGTGATCGACAACCTGGTCAAGGGCGCTTCCGGCCAGGCGGTGCAGAACCTCAACATCCTGTTCGGCCTGGATGAGCGCCTGGGCCTGTCCCATGCGGGCATGCTGCCCTGAGTTCGTGGTTGCACTGAAGAAAAAAGGCCCGCTTGACGGGCCTTTTTGCGCTCTGGGCATTGCTGTACGACTATTGATATACCGTAACAATAGTTGACCGCTTTTCTGGGAGAAGCGGATAATGCGCGTCATCACGCAGTATGGCGGCGTAACGCCGGGAGATAGTCAGCATGAGCGTTGAATCCTTCACCCCTACGGCTTTGCAATTCACTCAAGGTGCAGCGCACAAGGTGAAGACCCTGGTCGATGAAGAGGGGAATGATCGCTTGAAGCTGCGCGTATTCGTTACGGGCGGCGGTTGTTCGGGGTTCCAGTACGGTTTCACCTTCGATGAAGAAGTGGCCGAGGACGACACCATCGTTGAGCGCGAAGGCGTGAGCCTGGTTGTCGACCCCATGAGTTTCCAGTACCTGGCAGGTGCTGAGGTGGACTACCAGGAAGGCCTGGAAGGTTCGCGTTTCGTGATCAAGAACCCTAATGCCACGACTACTTGTGGTTGTGGGTCTTCGTTCTCGATCTAGTCAGCCAGCACACGCTTTCTCTAGCGCCGCAGGGCCCATGGTCCTGCGGCGTTTTGCTGTCTGGTGATCAAGCTGGGTAGATCGCGCCCAAGATGCGCGGGCCCCGGGCTCCAGTAACGCTGGGGCGATTGCCGGCAATTCCCTCCAGGCAACAATGGGCCAGCCAAGCGAAGGCCATGGCTTCCACCCAGTCCGGATCCACGCCATAAACCGCGGTGCTGTTGACCTGGGTAGCGGGCAGCAGGGTCGCCAGGCGTTGCATCAGGGTGGTGTTGTGAGCGCCGCCACCACATACCAGCAACTCCTGGGTGTCGTCCTGGGCCGATTGCAGGGACTCGACGATTGTCCGGGCGGTCAGTTCCAGCAGCGTGGCCTGGACATCCTCGGCGGTGATGGTCTGGTGCTGCGCCAATTGCTGCTGCAACCATGGGAGGTTGAAGACTTCGCGTCCCGTACTCTTTGGTCCACGAGTGGCGAAGAACGAGTCGCTGAGCAGGGTCTTCAAGAGCAATGGATCGACCTTGCCACTGGCAGCCCATTGGCCGCCGCGATCGAAACTCTCTCCGCGTTGCAACTGGATCCAGGCATCGAGCAGGACGTTGCCTGGGCCGCAGTCGAAGCCGGCGACTGGCTTGGCGGTTTCAATCAGACTCAGGTTGCTGAAACCGCCCACGTTCAGGACTGCCCGGTTGCCCGAGCGCTGCTCGAACAGCGCTTCATGAAATGCCGGGACCAAGGGGGCGCCTTGTCCGCCCGCGGCTACGTCACGGCTACGGAAATCACTGACGACGGTGATTCCAGTGAGCTCGGTAAGTAGCGCCGGGTTGCCGATCTGTACGGTGAACCCGTGGCTCGGCTCGTGGCGTATGGTCTGCCCATGGCTACCAATGGCCCGGATATCCCGGGCCTGCAGCTGCTGTTGTCGCAGCAGGGTCTGGATGCCCTCGGCCGCCAGTTGGACCCAGTGCTGCTGGGCAATGGCGGAGCGGGCGATTTCATCGGGGCCGCTGGCGCACAAGCTCAGGAGCTCAGCGCGCAGAGGGGAGGGCATGGGAATGTAATGGGTGGCGACCAGTTTGATCGCCGGGCTTTGCTCGATCAGGGCGATGTCCAGGCCATCAAGACTGGTCCCGGACATGACTCCTATATAAAGCGCCATGGCTCAGCGCTTGCTCGAGGCCAGCATCGTGGCCTTTTCCTGTTCCATCCGGGCCATCAGCGGCTGGCTCTGCTGAAGGAAGCGCGCGCGTTCGGCTTTGGCGATCGGGTCGGCCATGGGCAGCTTCTGGCCCAGAGGGTCGACGTGGACGCCGTTGACCTGGAACTCATAATGCAGATGCGGGCCAGTGGACAGGCCGGTGGTGCCGATGTAGCCGATCACTTGGCCCTGTTTCACCGAGCCGCCGGTCTTGACTCCTTTGGCGAAGCCTTGCATGTGGCCGTACAGGGTGCGGTAGGTATTGCCGTGCTGGATGATCACGGTGTTGCCGTAGCCGCCGCGACGGCCAGCCAACAGGACCTTGCCATCGCCGGCCGCCTTGATTGGCGTGCCTCGTGGCGCGGCATAGTCGACACCCTTATGGGCGCGGATCTTGTTCAGGATGGGGTGCTTGCGGCCCGCGGAGAAGCGCGAACTGATACGGGCGAAATCCACCGGAGTGCGGATGAATGCCTTGCGCATGCTATTACCGTCTGCGGTGTAGTAGCTGCTGGAGCCTTGCTTGTTGGTGTAGCGCACGGCGGTGTAGGTCTTGCCGCGGTTGGTGAAGCGCGCGGAAAGGATATTGCCGGTGCCCGTGACCTTGCCGTTGACCACCTTCTGCTCGTAGATCACATCGAATTCATCGCCTTGGCGAATGTCCTGAGCGAAGTCGATGTCATAGCCGAAGATATTCGCCATATCCATGGTCAGGCTATGGGAGAGGCCGGCGCGGGCGGCGGATTGTGACAAGGAGTTGTTGATGACGCCATGGACATAGGCTGAACGGACCACCGGCTTGGTGGTGACCTTGGCGAAGGAGAAGCCTTTGGCGCCCTTGGTCAGGGTGATGGTCTCAAGGTCGCTGACCTTGCTGTGAATCTTGTTCAGCTGGCCGTCGGGCGACAGCTCGAACTCGAGCTTTTGGCCGTGCTTGAGCTGGGAGAATTGCTTGGCTTGCTTGTCGCTGGCCAGCACCTCATGGACAGCCGCGGCTGGCAGGCCGACCTTCTCGAACAGGGTCGAGAGGGTATCGCCCTTCGCTACTATGACTTCTCGATGTCCTGGAGCCTTGGGTTCTTCCGCGATGGGAGGGGCTGGCTCGCTTTCGGCCGTTTCGGTGGGGGCTTGGGCTGCGTCGTCGATCTGCGCAAATGGCGATGCAACCGCCTCGTTTGTGGCCTGCTCGACGGATGCAGCGTCTTGATCTTGTCGCAGCTGTTCGATCGGACTTTCCAGATCAAGACTCAATGTCGTTTTCTTTGCCTCGACATCGCTGGAAGGAAATACCAGCAAGGCCAGGCTGAGGAGGGCCGCTATGCCGCTGGCGGCGAGCAGGTGGCTCTTCGGATAAAGCGGTGGCGCTTTAGGCGGTTCGGTGCTCATAGGTAATTTGACTTTGAAAAAGATGAAATGGAAAAGATGAATGACATGATGAAGATGAAATAACTGTATAAAATATAACCAAATCATCTGTGACGCAAGCGCACGGACACTCCCTTCTCCTGATATATCCGTACGCCGGGCAAAACTTGTAATTAGTCCGTGATCTTGTATGGTTGGTTCCTTTTTGAATCTGAGCCTTGCGGGTCTGTTATGAAGTCGGTTGAAGAGCAGCTAGCGCTGATCAAGCGTGGTGCGGAAGAGTTGTTGGTCGAGTCCGAGTTGATCGAGAAGCTCAAGCGTGGCGAGCCGCTACGTATCAAGGCAGGCTTCGATCCGACTGCACCGGACCTGCATCTTGGGCATACCGTGCTCATTAATAAGCTGCGTCAGTTCCAGGAGCTGGGGCATCAGGTCATCTTCCTGATTGGTGATTTCACCGGCATGATCGGTGATCCGAGCGGCAAGAGTGCTACGCGTCCACCGCTGACTCGTGAGCAGGTCCTGGACAACGCCGAAACCTACAAGAGCCAAGTCTTCAAGATTCTGGACCCGGCCAGGACCGAGGTGGCGTTCAACTCTACCTGGATGGACAAGATGGGGCCGGCAGACTTCATTCGCCTGACTTCCCAGTACACCGTTGCGCGCATGTTGGAGCGAGATGATTTCGACAAGCGCTACTCTACCAACCAGCCGATCGCGATCCATGAGTTCCTCTATCCGCTGGTGCAGGGCTATGACTCGGTAGCCCTGCGTGCGGATGTCGAGTTGGGCGGTACTGATCAGAAGTTCAACTTGCTGATGGGGCGTGAGCTGCAGCGCGGTTATGGCCAGGAGGCTCAGTGCATCTTGACCATGCCTCTGCTTGAAGGGCTGGATGGCGTCAAGAAGATGTCCAAGTCCCTGGGTAACTATGTAGGTATCCAGGAAGCGCCGGGGGTGATGTACAGCAAGCTGGTTTCCATCCCTGATGCCTTGATGTGGCGCTATTTCGAGCTGCTCAGCTTTCGCTCGATGGATGAAATCAATGCATTCCGGGCTGATGTGGAGGCCGGTGCCAACCCGCGTGATATCAAGATCAAGCTGGCTGAAGAGATCGTGGCTCGTTTCCATGGTGAGGAGGCTGCTGCGAATGCTCATCGTGCCGCCGGTAACCGCATGAAGGATGGCGAGCTTCCGGATGATCTGCCTGAAGTTGAGTTGGTCGCGGATGAGGATATGCCGATTGCTGCCGTCCTTAATAAGGCGGGGCTGGTGAAGAACTCCGCAGCAGCTCGCGATCTTCTAGGATCTGGCGGCGTGCGTGTAGATGGTCGGGTAGTGGATCGCGCCTTTATATGCGTGTTGGGTTCTACCTACGTCTGTCAGGCTGGCAAGAAGGCTTTTGCACGTATCACGCTTAGGTCCGAATAAAACTGAAAATAAGTGTTGACGGCGAGTTTAA